>NZ_JAJNHW010000001.1:0-1062253 GCF_022386695.1 Mammaliicoccus sp. D-M19
TCCATTTTGTATGTGCTAAACTGTTTGTGTCTGATGACATTTAATGCATCTCCTCGTGTTGTTAATTTTGGTTGGCTGACCAAATATTATTCTAGCATGTAGAGATGCATTTTTTAATACAACGGTTAAACCATACTGTACCATACGCATAGCGTATGGTTTTAATTACACAAAAAAACCCCTCAAAGCGTATGCTTTGAGGGTTAATAGCAATTAGTATTGCTTCATATATTGATCTCTTTCCCATTCTGATACTTGTGTACGGTAATAATCCCACTCTAATGATTTAGATTGAATAAATTGGCGATAGATATGATTACCTAATGCTTTTTTGACAACTGTATTTTCTCTCATTGCTTTAACAGCTGTGTAAAGTGTTGATGGTAAGTCTTGTACACCTACCGCTTCACGTTCTTCTCTATCCATTTCATAGATATTTTGATCTACTGATTCTGGTGGCGTTAATTTATTTTTAATACCATCTAATCCAGCTTCAAGGATAGTAGCTAATGCTAAGTAAGGGTTAGCTGCTGGGTCTACTGAACGAATTTCAACACGAGTTGATAAACCGCGAGATACAGGTATTCTTACTAATGGTGAACGGTTTTGACCACTCCATGCAATATAACATGGTGCTTCGTAACCAGGCACTAAACGTTTGTATGAATTTACTAATGGGTTACATACTGCTGTAAATCCACGTGCATTTTTCAAGATACCAGCAATAAAGTGATAGGCATCATCCGTTAATTGCATTTCTCCATTTGGGTCGAAGAACGCATTTTCTTTACCTTTGAATAATGAAACGTTAAAGTGCATTCCGCTTCCGTTTACACCAAATAATGGTTTTGGCATGAATGTCGCATGCAAGTTATGTTTACGTGCAATTGTTTTTACAACTAGTTTGAATGTTTGAATGTTATCACATGCTGTTATAGCATCAGCATATTTAAAGTCGATTTCATGTTGACCAGGTGCTACTTCATGGTGACTTGCTTCAATGTCAAAGCCCATATCTTCTAATTCTAGAACGATATCACGACGACAGTTTTCACCTAAATCTGTAGGAGCTAAGTCGAAGTATCCACCATTATCATTTAATTCTAATGTTGGTTCTCCTTTTTCATCTAATTTGAATAAGAAGAATTCTGGTTCAGGTCCTAAGTTGAAATCTGTAAATCCTAACTCTTCCATCTCTTTTAATACACGTTTTAAGTTTGTACGTGGATCACCAGGGAATGGTTTGCCATCCGGATTGTAAATATCACAAATTAATCGTGCTACTTTACCTTTTCCTGCTGTCCAAGGGAAAATTACCCAAGTATCTAAGTCAGGACATAAATACATATCCGATTCTTCAATTCGCACGAATCCTTCAATTGAAGAACCGTCAAACATCATTTCATTGTTTAATACTTTTTCTAATTGTGCAATTGGTACTTCAACGTTTTTAATTGTACCTAAAATGTCAGTAAATTGTAATCTCAAATAACGTACGTTCTCTTCGTCAGCAAAACGAAAAATATCTTCTTTTGTAAAAGTTTGTTTAGCCATGTGATTATCCTCCAGTTTTTAATTAAAAAATCTTGATAAATCTCCACGGTTAAGTGGTCCCTCTGTTTTAGAAGTTCCTCTAATTACCCGCTCTCTCATCTTCAGTTCTTCATCAGAAAGGTCATTTTCTTCTTCCAAAAGAATTTGTTTAATGCCTTTCATATTAAATCCCTTTTCGATAAGATTTTTAATTTCCAGTAATCGTTCAAGGTCATTTAAAGAAAATAACCGTTGATTACCTTCAGTCCTTTTGGGCGAAACGAGCTCATTGCTTTCATAGTATCTGATTTGTCTAGCTGTTAGCTCTGTTAACTTGATTACGACACCAATCGGGAACACGGCCATGTTTCTTCTGATTATGTCTCTTGACAGCACGACCGCCTCCTTTAGTAAGAACTTGTTATAAATTTAGCACATAAATTTTCAGAAAACAAATGAATGTCAGGAAACCTTACATCTTTTATAATTCAACAAGATTTTGCTTGATTAAATGCTGTACAGCACGCGTTATCGCAATTTTAACATGCTCATAAGTTAAGCCACCTTGAATGTATGCTTCATATGGTGGTCTTATTGGACCATCTGCTGTTAACTCTATTGAAGATCCTTGAATAAATGTACCTGCAGCCATGATGACATCATCTTCATAACCTGGCATATAGCTAGGCATCGGACTAAAATGAGCATTAATTGGAGATGCGTGTTGTATCGACTGACAAAATGCAATCATTTGTTCTTTTGTTTCAAAAGTAACAGATTGAATAATATCTGTGCGTTTATCTTGGTAATGTGGTATCGTTGTCATATTTAATTTTTCTAACAAGCGAGAAGTAAATAAAGCACCTTTCAAACTTTGACTGACAACATGCGGTGCTAAGAAGAACCCTTGGTACATTTCTGGCAAACTCCCTAAAGATGCGCCCGCTTCTTTACCAATTCCTGGTGCCGTTAATCTGTATGCACAACGTTCTATCAGGTCAGCTTTTCCTGATATATACCCGCCAATTTTAGCTAAACCACCTCCTGGATTTTTAATTAAAGAACCTGCTATTAAATCTGCACCTATTTCAATTGGTTCTTTATCTTCAACAAATTCTCCGTAACAATTATCCACAAATATAATTTTATCTGGGTATACTTCTTTAATCGCTTTGATTGCTTGTTCAATTTGTTCAATTGTTAATGAAGGTCGTGAACTATAACCTTTTGATCTTTGTATCGCAATAACTTTAGTATTTTCATTAATATTTTCTAACACTGAATGAATATCTATTTTATTTTGTTTCAATGGTACTTCTCGATAAGCGATACCTTGTTCAATAAAACTTCCAATACCATTACCATTTATACCGATTACTTCTAATAACGTATCATAAGGTGTTCCTGTAATATATAATAATTCTTCCCCATATTTCAGTTGGCTGTTAAGCGCTAATGTTATTGCATGCGTTCCTGAAATAATTTGTGGTCTTACTAAACTGTCTTCAGCTTTAAATACTTTACTATAAACATCTTCTAAATGATCTCGACCTATATCATCGTATCCATAACCTGTTGTACCGATTAAGTCTGATTCAGTGATTTTCACTTCGTGAAATGCATCAAGTACATGTTCTTGAGCGATTAAAGCATTTTGTTCGATTTGATCAAAGTATGGTCTTAATTCTTTTTCTACATCAATAATTAATTCTTTTAATTTCTGTGCCATTTATTTACCTCTTATTTCTGTTTATAACCTTTTATGTGATATGTTTCTGTTTCTTCATCAAAATCCATTTTTTCAACTAAAGTATGTGTTTTTTGCCAATATAATTTGTCAGCATCACTTGATGATATATCCATTTCATAATAATCCATTGTCTCTTTAATCATATCGACTAATTTTTCTTTAAATATAGCTTTATCATTAGAATTTTTTGCTGAAACAAATATAGATTGTCCTGATATTGCCGAATGATTAGAAGGTGCTAAATCTTTTTTATTAAATACGACTAACATCGGAATATGGCCCATATCTAATTGATTGACTAAAGTCATAACCGTTTCATACTGTTCCATATAGTGTGGATGACTTGCATCTACAACATGAACGAGTAGTTGCGCATATTTCGCTTCTTCTAAAGTCGATTTAAATGCTGCAATCAATGTTGTAGGCAACTTCTGAATAAACCCAACTGTATCAGAAAGTATAACGTTAAACCCGTTATTTATCGTAATTGCACGAGATTTAGGATCTAAAGTCGCAAATAACAAATCTTGTTCAAATGTTTCATCATTTGATAACTGATTAAACCATGAAGATTTACCGGCATTTGTATAGCCAATTAATGCAACTTGGTAAGCTTGATTATGTTGACGTCGTTCTCTATATCGTGATCGATGAGAAACAATTGTCTCTAATTGATGTTTTATTTCATTCATTCTAGTACGAATATGTCTTCTATCTGTTTCTAATTTCGTTTCACCTGGACCTCTCGTACCAATACCGCCACCTAAACGAGATAAGCTTTTGCCGTGTCCAGATAATCTCGGCAATAAATAATCTAACTGTGCTAATTCAACTTGCAATTGACCTTCTCTACTTGAAGCTCTTTGAGCAAAAATCTCTAAAATCAATTGCGTGCGGTCTATAATTTTTGTATTAAATAATTCATCTAAATGTTTTGATTGCGCAGTTGTCAATTCATCATTTGCGATAACTGCATTCACTTTAATATCATTCAATTCGATATATTCAATGACTTCTTCTATTTTACCTTTACCAAAATAATATTGTTGATCAGGTCGTTCTCTTTTTTGATTAAAGACTTCCATTACTTCTAGTTGACTTGTGACAGCAAGAGATTCCAATTCTTGAACTGTTGATTTGAATGTTGCTTCATCATCTTTTTTATCATGAATTGCTAACAGGATTACTTTTTCTATTTCATGTTTTGTTGACTTCATATCGTTTTTCATTTTATCACGCTCACTTTAAATATATTTTAACATATAAACATGCATGCAAATTGATATGACTTTGATAAATTTTTGATTATAATAGAATTAAGAAAAGGAGTGATGGCAATGTCAATTTATGACTTCGTTGTTGCAAAAACGAACGGTGAAGAATATTCATTATCTGAGTATAAAGGAAAAGCAATTTTAATAGTTAATACAGCAAGTGAATGTGGATTCACACCTCAATTTGAAGGTTTAGAGGCTTTATACCAAGATTATAAAGATCAAGATTTCGTGGTATTAGGATTTCCATGTAATCAATTTGGTAATCAAGAACCCGGTGACTCTTATGAAGCATACCAAAATTGTAAATTAAATTATGGTGTAACTTTCCCAATGCATGAAAAAATAAAAGTTAAAGGTTCTGAACAACATCCTTTATATGAATATCTTACTTCTGCTAAAAAAGGTATTTTAAACGGATCAATTAAATGGAACTTTACTAAGTTCTTAGTGAATAAAGACGGAGAAGTTGTGAATCGATTTTCTCCACAAAAAAATCCTGAACAATTAAGAAGTTCAATAGAAGCAGTATTATAGTGAGATTCACATAAATAAACGGCTAAGACATAATAATGTCCTAGCCGCTTATTATTTCAAATATAATTATTGTTCGCTATCTTGATTTACATCATCTTGAGCGTCTACGAAAGTTGAGATAGCATGTTTGTAAATTAGATGTTCTTTCCCGAGAATATCTAATAATACAACTTTGTCGTCAAAGTCGACAATTTTCCCTTTCATTTGAAATCCATTTAGTAAGAATACTGTAAGTTCAGTTCCTTCTGACTTGAATTTCTTAAGTAAAACTTCTTGAATATTTTCTTTCTCTGCCATATGACTTTCCCCTTCACTTGGATAATTGGATTACGTTGTCTGCGATTTCTGTTAAAGACTGTTTATCCCGTTGAAACCAAGTCACATTCATTTTATTTTTAAACCAAGTCATTTGACGTTTGGCATATCTTCTTGAATTTTGCTTGATTTGTTCTGTAGAGGTTTCTATGTCTATTTCTCCTTTTACTACTGGTACCAATTCTTTATATCCAATTGCTTGCATACTTTGAGAATTTTGATATCCTTTCTCAACAAGATTAGACACTTCTCTTAATAATCCTCGCTCCAACATCATGTCAACGCGCATATTAATTCTTTGATATAATGTTTCGCGCGACATTTCTATCCCAATTAATATTGTACTATATTTTCCAGTAAATGTCTGGCTTTTCTTTCTTTCACTTAAAGTTTTTTTCGTATTTAAGTAATATTCAATTGCTCGTTCCACTCTTTTTCGGTTGTTTGGATGCACTGATGACGCGGTTTTCGGGTCAATTTCATGTAAATAATTGTGCAATTCAATATTTGATAATTTAGATAATTTATTTAATTTATTTTTTGTTATTTCCATTTTTTCAGAACTAATTATCTCTTCTTCAAGGTTATAATCATATAAAACCGACTGTACATATAAACCTGTACCACCGACAAGTATTGGCAATTTTCCTCTATCATGAATATCTTTAACAATTCTTTCGAAGTCTTGTTTAAATTGATATACTGAATAAGGTTCATCTGGTTCATAAACATCTATTAAATGATGAACAACGCCCTCTTTTTCTTCTTCAGTTACTTTTGCTGTTCCAATATCTAAACCTCTATAAATTTGAAAGGCATCACCATTAATAACTTCACCGTTTAAAGATTTGGCTAATTTAATGCTTAATTCTGTTTTACCTACTGCAGTAGGACCTACTATTGCAATTAATGGTTTTTCATTCATTGGATATTTCCTCTTTTTCTAATTGTTTAATTTGTATCGTCAACCAATTATATAAATGTTCATACACTACATAACGGTTTGTCTCAAATAACACTTCGTGACGTTTATTCTTATATAATTGTACTGTGACATGTTTGACTCCAGAACGTTTATAAATAGAAGCTAATTGTTTAATGCCGTTACCAAATCCACCAAAGTGATCTTCTTTACCTGACACTAATAGGATAGGCATATTTATATTTTGTTTTTTTATATAACTGATTTTCTTAGTTTGTACAGCTGCTTTAACTGTTTCTAGTAGTACTTTATGAGAAATTGGAAATCCTGAATACATATCTTTTTCATATTGCTCACGATTTTCATCACTTTGACTTAACCATTTATGATCTTTATTTAAATCTTTATGTTGTCTATTCATTGTCTTAAAAGCAATATTATTAATAAACTTTGATTTTGTGCGACTTCCTAAAAATAAATTCACAAACTTTAATGCATATAAATTTAAATTACCTTGAATTTTAGGATAAACAACCGTCCCAAATAGTATCAAAGCATCTACATCATTAGGATAGTCATGAACATATTGCCTCGCTACTAGCGAACCCATAGAATGTCCAAGTAATATAAATGGCAATTCTGGATTCAGTTCGTTTTTAAACGTATCCCTTACTTCTTTAACGTCGTCGACTAAATCTTGTAATGCATTAAAATGACCTCTTGAAGAAGCTTCTATGTCCATACCATGACCTCTGTGGTTATGACGTAAAACATGATAACCTCTTTTACATAAATATTCTGCTACTGCATCATATCTATCTTTATGTTCAGCCACACCATGCAGTATATGTATAATTCCAAACGGTTTTTCATCCGTTTTATCGATTGTAACTTCTAAAGTTTGTTCTGTAGATAATGTAATTCTATGATTAAATCGTCTCAAAGACATGCGCCTCCCTTATAAGACATTATAGCAAAATCTATAGCGCTTAAAAATATATTCACAAATCAATCATACAATATATAAAAAAACCTACCGACAAAAAATTGTCAGTAGGTATAAATAAATGATTTATAAATTATTTAACAATAGCTGGTTGATCATTTGGATTAACCGCTTCTTTAATAGCTTGTTCTAATTCATCTTTATAAACACGTTTAGTATCATTATCATAATTTAATACTTGTGCCATTACTTCAACAATTGCATCTTTATGATCTAATACATATTGAATATCAAAGTATAAACGTCCAGAACGACGTACTAAGAAGTCAGTTGGTTTATGAACCATTTCTTTTTGAATGCTGTATATAACTTCAGCATATACTTCGATTGGAAGATTAACGTCTGCAATTTGTGTAGCATGTGCAATAGCAAATACTTCATCTACATTAGATCCGTATTTTCTAGCTAAATAACGTGCTGCATCTTCTGATAAGTTGTAGTTTTTAGCTTCTTTAACTTTGCTTTCAACGAATGATTCATAATTTTTACTACCACCAACGTTACCGCCAGAAATGTAAGTTTCTTTTGTGCGACAAGGTTTGAATGATAATTTATATTCTTCTTTAAGGCGTTTACTTAATAAATCAACAATATCTTGAGCCATATGACGGTAACCTGTTAATTTACCACCAGCGATTGTAAGTAAGCCTGAATCGCCTTCCCAAATCTCATCTTTACGAGAAATTTCTGATGGATCTTTACCTTTTTCAAAGATTAATGGTCTAACACCAGCCCATGTTGATTCGATATCTTTATCTTCAACTTTAACAGTTGGGAACATATAGTGAATAGCATCTAATAAATATTGACGATCTTCTTCTGTAACTTTAGGAGAAGATTTATCATTATCATAAATTGTATCAGTAGTACCAACGTATGCTTTTCCATCTCTAGGAATCGCGAAGATCATTCTGCCATCGTTTTCTGTATCAAAGTATACAGCTTGACCTAATGGGAATACGCTTTGGTCAATAACAATATGAACACCTTTAGTTAATCTAAGTTGTTTATTGTTTGTTGAATAGTCTTTACCACGTACTTCATCAACCCATGGACCTGCCGCGTTGATAACTCTTTTACCTTTAATTTCGAAAATTTCATTTTGTAATAAATCAGTTACTTCGATACCTGATACTTTTTTCTTTTTGTTGTATAAGAATTTATTTGATTTAGCATAGTTAATGATATCTGCACCAAACTCACGTGCGCGTTTCATAACTTCAATTGTTAAACGAGCATCATCTGTACGGTACTCAACATAGTAACCACCAGCTTTTAAACCGTCTTGTTTTACAAGTGGTTCTTTCTTAATTGTTTCTTCTCTGTTTAACATTGTACGACGTTCAGCTTTTTTGACACCTGCTAAGAAATCATAAACTTTCAAACCGATTGATGTTGTAAATGGACCCATGCTACCGCCTTTGTGTAAAGGTAATAACATCCATTCCGGTGTTGTTACGTGAGGACCATTTTCATAAACGATTGCTCTTTCTTTACCAGTTTCAGCAACTACGCCAACTTGGAATTGTTTTAAGTAACGTAAACCACCATGAACTAATTTCGTACTTCTAGAACTTGTACCTTGTGCAAAGTCTTGCATTTCAACTAATGCTACTTTCATACCACGTTGCGCTGCATCTAAAGCGATACCTGCACCAGTGATTCCTCCACCGATAACGACTACGTCATATTCAGTATTTTTAAGTTGATCTTTAACTTGATTACGATTTAATGCTGATAATTGTTGCATAACCATTTCCTCCTATAAAATGTAAAAAATGAGAGACTTATCCCTACAAAAAATGTACGAACAAAGCCTCTCATGTCTCTACGAAATATTAACTTAACTATATGATAACACAACTTAATCTAATTTAAAAGCTTGAGTGGCTTTTACTGCAGTTTTCCAACCTTTATAAAGTTTTTCACGTTCTTCTTCTTCAAGTTCAGGTTTGAATTCTGTTTCTAATTTCCAACGTTGTTTTATCTCATCTTTAGATTTCCAGAAACCTACTGCTAATCCAGCTAAGTATGCTGCACCTAATGCAGTTGTTTCATTTACTTCCGGTCTTTCTACTGGCGTATTTACAATATCAGCTTGGAATTGCATTAAGAAATTATTCTTAACAGCGCCGCCATCAACTCTTAATGTTTCAACATTAATACCAGAATCTTTTTCCATTGCTTCTAACACATCTCTAGTTTGGTAACATAATGATTCTAAAGTTGCTCTAATGAAATGTTCTTTTTCAGTACCACGTGTTAAGCCGAAGATTGCACCTCTAGCATCTGCATCCCAATAAGGTGTACCTAAACCAACAAACGCTGGTACGACGTATACGCCTTCTGTAGATTTAACACGATTAGCATAATCTTCTGAAGCTGGTGCTGATTTGATCATTCTTAATCCATCTCTTAACCATTGAATAGCAGATCCTGATACGAAAATACTACCTTCAAGTGCGTAGTTTACTTTTCCATCTAGACCATAAGCTAATGTTGTTAATAAACCACTTTCAGATTTTACAGCTTTTTCACCAGTGTTCATTAACATAAATCCACCAGTACCGTATGTGTTCTTAACTTCTCCACTTTCAAAGCATGCTTGTCCAAATAATGCAGCTTGTTGGTCACCTGCTACACCAGCGATTGCTATTTTCTCACCGAAGAAGTGATGCTCTTGAGTATAACCATATACTTCACTAGAAGGTTTAACTTCTGGCAACATAGAAGCTGGTACATCAAGATATTCTAATAATTCTTCGTCCCATTTTAAGTCATAAATGTTATACATTAATGTTCTACTTGCGTTTGAGTAATCTGTAACATGAACGTCACCTGTAAATTTCCAGATTAACCATGTATCAATTGTTCCGAATAATAAATCGCCGTTTTCAGCTTTTTCTCTAGCACCTTCAACATTATCAAGAATCCATTTTACTTTTGTACCTGAGAAATATGGATCTAATAATAGACCTGTTTTTTCTTTGAAAATTGGTTCTAAATCTTTAGATTTTAATTCTGTACAAATGTCTTGAGTTTGTCGAGATTGCCAAACAATTGCATGATAAACTGGACGTCCTGTGTTTTTATCCCATACAACTGCAGTTTCCCTTTGGTTTGTAATACCAATACCTTCGATTTGCTTTGGACTAATGTTATTTTCATTAAGTACACTTGAAATAACTGCTAATACTGATGTCCAAATTTCATTAGCATCATGCTCAACCCAACCGCCTTTAGGGAAGTATTGTTTAAATTCTCTTTGACTCACAAATTTGATAGTACCTTCTTTATCAAAAAGTATTGCTCTTGAACTTGTTGTACCCTGGTCAATTGATAAAATGTATTTTTCCATATTAAACACTCCTATAAATTTGTATATTACAGAATTTCTGAAACTTCGTCTTTAAGTATTGATTTATTTAAGAAAATACCAGACAATACGACAATCACAGTAAAGATGATTGAGAAAATAACGAATCCGTTTACAACCCCGTTAAAGAAAATGTTAAATAATGCAGCACCTAACATACCGCCTGAAATAGGCCCTAATAGTGGTACAATCGCATATTTCCAATTTGAACTTCCTTTACCCGGAATTGGTAATAACATATGCATGATACGTGGCCCGATATCACGAGCTGGGTTAATGGCATAACCTGTCGCACCACCTAAACTTAAACCAATTGCTACAATTAATAAACCAACAATTAATGGGTTTAAGCCATCAGTAAATTTATTTGTTCCTATAAATAATAATCCCATAACTAAGATCATAGTTCCAATAATCTCACTCATAAAGTTTGCTACATAGTTTGGATAAGATGGACCAGTAGAAAATACACCTAATTTAGCACCTTGATCTTCAGTTTTTTTCCAATGTGGTAAATAAGTAGCCCATACTAAAGCAGCACCAATCATAGCACCAAGCATTTGTGCCACAATAAATGGAACAACTTTAGACCATGGGAATGATCCATCAATTGCAAAGCCTAGTGTAACAGCTGGGTTTAAATGCGCCCCGGATACATTTCCAACTGCATAAACGCCAAGCATAACAGCTAGTCCCCAACCTAATGATATAACAATCCAATCTGCACCTTTACCAAGTGTACCTTTTAGATTGACGTTAGCACACACACCACCACCAAACAATATTAAGATGGCTGTACCGATTAATTCTCCTAAAAATTCACTCATATTAAACACCCTCCTAAATAAAATATGCTAATACATAAAAAGCCCCCTACGTTGAACTACACATAATATTTATATAGTAATTTATACAAATTTAACGCATAGTTTCTTTTCGTAGAGGGTCTCATTTACTCATCTCATATATTAACTTAATTAGAAGTATAATACTTTATGAAAACGTTGTCAAATAGATTTACCAAATTGTAATATCACTAGACGTAACATATTGTGCACCGCTTTCAATTGCTAAATCAATTTCTTCTTTAGTATTAATTAAACCGCCCGCAATAATTCGCTTACCTGTTTTATCACTGATTTCTTTGATTACTTTAGTAGCAACACCTGGCAGAACCTCTACTAGATCAGGGTCTGATTGTTTAATAAGTTCAATACTTCTACTTAACGCAGTGCTATCAAGAATAAATACACGTAATATGGTTAACGTATTTAATTTTTTTGCACGCTTAATAATTTTTGATTTCGTTGATATGATGCCATGTGGTTTATATTGTTGTATAACATATTCAACAGCTGCTTCATCATTTGATAAACCTTTTATTAAATCAATATGAAGCATCACTTCTTTTTGATGCTTTTTCATTTGCTCTAAAATACCTTGCAAATGTCCGATATGTGTATCTAATAAAACGCATCTCTCGTAATCCATCTTAAAGAATTTTTCCATATCTTTCATAGAGCGAATAGCTGGTAATATATGATTATTCATTTTATCCTCCTACATAACGCGTTTAAATAATTTCTCTAATTCATACGTCGTTAATTCAATAATAATTGGTCTTCCGTGCGGACAAGTAAATGGGTCGGTTGTTTCTCGTAACTCATCTATCAAATGACTCATTTCATGGTTTCTTAAATAATGATTAGCTTTAATAGATTTCTTACAACTCATCATAATTGCTGCATCTTCTCTTAATTTTTTAATATCAACTTTTTCATGATTTAACACGTAATCGATCATATCTTTTATAATTTCTTCTGCATCAACATTAGGTAACCAAACCGGATATTCACTGACCATATAATCATGATGACCAATTGGTTCTAAAAATACGCCCGCTTCAGCAAGTGATTGTAAATGCTTTTCAATAATCATGTGCTCGTCTTTAGAAAAATTAAATGTTAATGGCAACAATAAACTTTGTGTTTCATTTGTGACTTCACCAATTTTTTCTTTGAAAAATTCATATTTAATTCGTTCTTGCGCTGCATGTTGATCAATCATAAACATGCCCGTATCATTTTGTGCCACAATATATGTTCCGTGAACTTGACCTACAACTTCCATATACGGTACACGTGGCCCTTCAGATACTTGCTCTTCTTCAATTGGTGTTTGATATGGTGTATCAACATGTTCTACTGTATCTTGAACTTCATAAGTTTCTTCATTATTCTCTACCTGCTCGGGTTCATCATGTGGAACTTCTATATCTCTATTAGCTTCTTGACTGATAGTATCTTCTTGAATAACCGAATGATGTTCAGTTTTATCTTTAAATTGCCAAGAAGATGAAGGTTCTCTACTAGTAGATTCATTTGTTTTTTCAGTTTCTTCGACACTTTCAGTTTTATCAGATATGTGCTGATATTGAGTTGTATTTTGATTTCTTTTGGCTTCAAAATCTATTCTTTGTTGCTCAAAAATTTCTTTTTGTGATTTTTTAGGTTTTTGCTTTTCTAAAGATGTATCTGGAATTAATGACATACCTCTAAATGCTTCTTTAATTTTTTGATTAATCAAATCATAAAGTAGTTGTTCTTTAGAAAGTCTTACTTCTAGTTTCGTCGGGTGAACGTTAACATCTACTAAAATCGGATCCATTTCAATATTTAAATAAACGATTGGATACCTGCCAATTGGTAATAGTGTATGATAACCTTCTATAATCGCTTTGTTAAGTACAAAATTCTTAATATATCGACCATTTATAAATATAGAAATATAATGTCTATTACTTCTCGTGTGCTCAGGTTTACAAATAAAACCATTTACGACGTAATCATCTGTTTCTCCATTAATTGGTACAAGGTCTTTCGCAATTTTCATGCCATAAATTTCAGCCATTACTTCATTTGTTCTACCTGAACCATTTGTTGAAATAACTGTTTTATCATCTGATACGAGATTAAATGCGATATTTGGATGACTCATTGCCATTCTGTTCACTATATCCGTTATTTTACCCAGTTCAGTATACAAACTTTTAACATATTTTAATCTTGCTGGCGTATTATAGAATAAATCTTCAACAAGAATATCTGTACCTTTTTTAGCTTTAGCAGGTTGTTTTTTTGTAATTTCACCATTTTCAACGCGTACTTCATGACCAAGCATACCATCTGTACAAGTCTTCATCGTCACTCTACTCACTGATGAAATACTCGCCAAAGCTTCTCCTCTAAAACCAAGCGTACGAATATGAAACAAATCATAATCGTTATTAATTTTACTTGTCGCATGTCTACCAAAAGCTTTGGATATATCGTCTGCTTCAATGCCTGTTCCATTATCTACGACTCTAATAGATTGAATACCTGATTCTTTAATCGTAATATCAATTTGAGTAGCTTGAGCATCAATTGCATTTTCCAACAATTCTTTCACAACAGAAGCTGGTCTTTCTACCACTTCACCTGCAGCTATTTTGTTGGCTAAAGATAATTCGAGCTCTTTAATTTTTCCCAATGCACTCACACTTTCTATTTAAGTTGTTTTTGTAATTCATGCAGTTTTGATAATGCTTCAATAGGTGTTATGTTCATTAAATCAATTGATTTCAGTTTCTTTTCAATTTCAGATTGCCCTTGTTCTTCAAATAATTGGAATGACGGTTGTTCATACTTATCTGCTTCTTTTTCTACTTTAGTATGAGATTCAAGTTCTTGCAAAATAGTATGTGCTCTTTCAATAATTTCATCAGGTAAATCTGTTAATTTCGCTACATGAATACCATAACTTTGATCAACCGCGCCTTCTTTTACTTTATGCAAGAAAATCAATTCTCCTTGGTACTCCTGTGCAGCAACGTGAATATTTTTAAGTCCAGATAATGTTTCATCTAAATGTGTTAACTCATGATAATGTGTAGAGAATAATGTTTTTGCTTTTGTATAATGATGTACATATTCAATCATAGACTGTGCAAGCGCTAGACCATCAAATGTAGATGTTCCTCTTCCGATTTCATCAAATATAATTAAGCTATCTTCAGTTGCACCAACCATAGCTTTTTCAGCTTCTAACATTTCGACCATAAATGTACTTTTACCTGATACTAAATCATCTGCAGCACCAATTCTCGTAAAGATTTGATCAAATATTGGCAATTGCGCATAATCTGCAGGCACGTATGCCCCCATTTGAGCCATAATACTAATAATAGCTATTTGACGCATATACGTACTCTTACCAGACATATTTGGTCCTGTTATTAAATAAATAAAGCCCTCTTTATCTAAATAACAGTCATTTGGGACATAATCATTATGATCCATTACGCGCTCAACAACAGGATGTCGCGATGATTTAAGTGATAATGTTTTATCTTCACTAAAAATTGGACGTGTATAATGATATTTTTGAGCAATTTCGGCAAAGCTTTGTAAACAGTCTATTTCTGATAGTAATTTAGCTTGTGCTTGTAACTTTTCAGTATAAGCTTTCACTTCTTGTCTTAAATCCAGGAATAGTTGATATTCTAGTTCGATTGCTTTATCTTCTGCACCTAAAATGATAGATTCTTTTTCTTTCAATTCTTCAGTAATAAATCGTTCAGCATTTGATAATGTTTGCTTACGTTGATATCCTAAAGCATCCGTGTCTATATGATTTAAATTAGCTTTTGTAATTTCAATATAATACCCAAAAACTTTGTTAAAGCTTACCTTTAATGATTTAACACCTGTTCGTTCACGTTCTTTTAATTGTAATTCTGCAATCCATTGTTTACCATTTGTTGAAGCTTCTTTATATTGATCTAGTGTTTCGTTATAGCCTTTTTTAAATATGCCACCTTCTTTAACAGATATCGGTGGATCTTCTACTAAACTTTCATCTAATAATCGTTCTAAATCATTTAATGGCTCTAAATCTTTAAATCGATCTATAGACTTTGAGTCTAATCTTTCAATAATTTCTTTAACATATGGAATTTGCTTTATTGAATAATTCAACTGTACTAAATCTTTAGCATTCACATTGCCATAGCTAACTCTTCCGACTAATCTTTCAATATCATATACCATATTTAAATAGCTTCGAAGTTCATCACGCTCAATAAACCCATTCACTAATTGTTCAACAGCATCTAATCTTTGTTCGATATCTCTTTGATTAATAAGTGGTCTATCTATCCATTGCTTTAATCTTCTTGCGCCCATAGGTGTCTTCGTATCATCCATCAACCATAATAATGTACCTTTCTTAGATTTAAGTCTGATACTTTCTGTTAATTCAAGATTTCGTTTCGCATAAAAGTCCATTTTCATATAATCTAAAGCTCTATATACGACAACTTCTTCTAAATGTGGCATATCGCGTTTACCGTTATCATGAATATAATTTAATAAATAATTTAATGACCTTTTTTGATCGTGAGATGTGCCTGTGACAACTTCATAGTCTCGTTCTTCATAGCTATCAATAACTGTGATGGTTTCAGTTATGAGTTGAATTTGTTTATATAAATTATCTGGTAACACTTTATTAACAATAATTTCATTAGGGTGAATCGTTGTAATTTCATTAATTAAAGTTGTTTCATCTACAAATGATGTTACTTTTAATTCTCCTGTTGTGACATCACAGTAACTTAAATGAAACTCTCCGTCTTCTTTTATAAATCCTAATATATAATTATTTGTTTTTTCGTCCATACCTTTTTGATCCATAACCGTACCTGGCGTTATGACTTGCACTACTTCTCTACGAACCATTCCTTTAGTTTGTGTCGGATCTTCCATTTGTTCACAAATCGCGACTTTATAACCTTTTGAAATAAGTTTTTCGATATATCCAGAAGCAGAATGATACGGTACCCCACACATTGGAATTGGATCTTTCTTAGCATCTCTTCTTGTCAGTGTTATTTCTAATACTCTTGATGCTTCAATTGCATCATCGTAGAACATTTCATAAAAATCACCTAATCTGAAAAATAATAATGTATCTTGATATTGAGATTTTATCTTTAAATATTGAGCCATCATCGGCGTTGGTTTAGACATCTTTATTCACGTTCCTTTTTTTAACTTTCGATTTATCTATTTTATCAAAATTTCTACTATTAAACGAGTATGTTTATTTATTAAGAAAAGAGCGTGATATAGCAATATATGCTTCACGCCCTTTAATTCATGATATAACTTTAAGTATCATTTTTTAATTTCTTTAATATGCCTCTTTTTTCAAAAGCTTTTAATAATATATAACTCGCGATAGCGCCTATTAGACTACTAAAGAAAAATGATAAAAATAACGGCCAAAATGCAATTTTCCCTAATCCTAGTAACCAACCTAACGGAATACAAACGAAGCTACCTATCATACCAGTGCCTAGGACTTCTCCTAAAGATGCAATTGATAATTGTTTACGATATTTATAGAGTAAACTTGCTAATAATACGCCTATCATACTGCCTGGAAAAGCAAAAATCGTGCCTAAACCTAATAAGTTTCTAATAAACGAAGATAACAAAGCTTGTGCTAAGCCATACCATGGTCCAAGAAATACAGCTGATATGACATTAATGAAATGTTGCATTGGTAATGCTTTTATTGGGCCTATAGGTATTGTAATAAAAGTACTAAACACAACATTTATCGTTGTTAATATTGCAGTTAAAGTCATTAATTTTGTCTTCTTCATTATATTTCCTCCAAATAAAAAATCATTAGTCTACGTATTGGCAGACTAATGATTAAAAGCATATATAATCTTTAGTTGCACAATCTCTACGCCAGTATTACCTGGATCAAATCTACACGTATCTTCTCAGCCTTTTTAGGCACCGTGTGTGCAATATATTAAATCTTAATTTGAACAGCTACTTGTATTTGGTGCATTTCTAACTGCTGCACCTGTTTCACCAGTAAGTTGATTACCACCTGTTGATTCAATAATTTCATTTGTAACTGTATGGCTAATTGAATGAGATACCATTTGTAAAAGTTCATTAACTTCAACTTGCGCTTCTTTAAATTCACTTACAATTGGCATTTCATCTAATTCTTTTTCAATGTTTTTTATTTTTTCTTCAACCATAGCTAAAGCTTTATCTTTACCATAGTTTTGGAAATTAACTGCTTGTTTTTGTAAAGATTTCAAGCTTGCCATTTTTTCTCTGACTGTTTGATTCTCATGAATTTGCGCTTCTGCACGTTTAAAGAAATCTACTTCTTCTGTTTCTGACATCATTTTTCCGAGTTTACGCGCTTGTTCCAAAATATCATCTTTTGTATACATTTAATGTACCACCTTTTCTTTAGATACAACATCTATAAATTCACCATTTAATGAATATTGTTTTGCTTCAGTAATTTTTACTTTTACGATTTTGCCGATTACATCTTTTGGTGCTTTAAAATTAACTAATTTATTCTTTTCAGTATAGCCTGCTAGTACTGCTTCATCTCTCTTACTTGAACCTTCGCATAAAACAAATACTTCTTGTCCTTCATATGGTTTCAATGATTCTGCAGCATATTCGCCAACTACTTTATTTAATCTTTGAAGTCTTGCTTTTTTCTCTTTATCAGGCACATTATCTTTCATCTTAGCTGCTGGCGTACCTTCTCTCGGAGAATATACATACGTGTAAGCATGTTCGAAACCAACTTCATGATACAACTTTATTGTTTCTAAAAATTGTTCTTCTGTTTCATTAGGATAGCCAACAATGATATCCGTTGTCAATGCTACATCTGGAATTGCTGCTTTTATTTTTTGAACTAATTCTAAATAGCTTTCACGTGTATATTTTCTACCCATAATTTTTAACACTTGGTTATTACCAGACTGTACTGGTAAATGTATATGAGGTACGATATTACCACCATTAGCAATCACTTCAATTAAACGATCATCAAAGTCCCAAGGGTGACTTGTCGTAAAACGTACGCGCGGTATATCGATTTTAGTGATGTCATTTAACAAATCGCCTAAACCATAATTTAAACCGTCAATATCTTTACCGTATGCATTTACATTTTGACCTAATAAACATATTTCTTGGTAGCCTTGTCTTGCTAAATCTCTTACTTCAGCAATAATTTCTTCAGGCATACGACTTCTCTCTTTACCACGTGTGAACGGTACAATACAATACGTACAGAATTTGTCACAACCGTACATAATATTTACCCACGCTTTAATTCTACCATTTCTTACTTTAGGTAGATTTTCGATGACGTCGCCTTCTTTTGACCATACTTCAACAACCATCGCTTTAGACATATATGCTTCTTCTAAAATTTCAGGCAATCTATGGATGTTATGCGTACCGAAAATCATATCAACATTCTGGTATGATTTAAGAATCTTATTAACGACAGATTCCTCTTGTGACATACATCCACATACACCAATTAAACAATCTGGTCGCGCTTGTTTAAGATGCTTTAAATTCCCAATTTCACTAAACACTTTATTTTCAGCATTCTCTCTTATTGCACATGTATTAAGTAATATCACATCTGCATCTTCTACTGAGTTAGTCGGTCCAAAACCTAACGCCTGTAAGATACCAGCCATTACTTCTGTATCATGTTCATTCATTTGGCAACCATATGTTCTAATATAGAATTTACGACCTTTCCCCATACCTCTATGTCGTTCGTCTATTTTAAAATCATCATGATATTCAATTTGTGATTTCCCTCTTTGTTTAGCGTCCTTTAAATTTGGAGGTTGATAAACATGTTCGAAGTACTTGCTATAATCCTTCTCTAAATTAGGTTCTGTCTTCGCTGTAGCCCCATGTTTTCTTTGCTCTTCATTCAATTTCAAAACCCTTTCTGCCCATATATTTATACCTATATATTATATTAGAGTTCAACATAAAGTGCAAAAATGTTCCGACATTTTTGCACTTTCATTTCATGTAGTCATTATTTAATTTTAAAGATGATTAATCCAAAATCTTCTCGTATTTTCTTGTTCATCTGATTTATAGGGTTCATCTTCTACACCATTATTATTTATAATGACTTTCGCACTTGCATCATTCGATTCATCACAAGTTACAAGAACAGAATTTACACCCTCATTATTCAAATTCTTAACTGCATAATTTAACAACTTTGTCGCGTAACCTTTACCACGTTCGCTTTTTCTAACACCGTAACCAACATGACCACCCTTTTTATTTAAATAGTCATTTAAGGCATACCTAATATTTACAGCGCCAACAATTTTGTCATCGTCAATGAGTACATATGTTTTTGCTTTTACAAAGTTTGCGTCAACTGGGTCTTTTGCTTCTTCTAACATGATCAACATCTTGTCAAATCCACCATGTTGACGGACATCAGTCGCCCATGGAACAACCGGTTCTTCGTTTTCATACCATTCATTTATATATTCTGTGAATAACGATTCAATATCTTTATCTAATTCTCTAAATTCCATAAACGTATCCCCTTTTAGTTTAATTCTTTTATTTGTTCATCATCATTTGTATTTAACATGTGATAATAAATACTTTGTTGTTCAATTAATGCATCTTGTGAGCCAGATTCAATCAATTCACCGTGGGATAATACAAAGACTAAGTCTGCTTTTTTAACTGTATTTAAACGGTGCGCAATAATAACACTCGTTCTACCTTGCATTAATGTATCCAACGCTTCTTGAATTTTAATTTCGGTTACTGTGTCGATACTACTTGTTGCTTCATCCAATAAAAGTATTTTAGGATCTTGAAGTAAACATCTTGCGATAGAAATAAGTTGTTTTTCACCTTGAGATAATGAACCAGATTCACCTTTCAACACTGTATCATAACCATTTTCTAAAGCTTCTATAAAGTCATGTGCATTTGCTTTTTTAGCAGCTTCTACAACTTCTTCATATGTAGCATTTGGCGTTCCATACATTATATTGTCTTTAATCGTTCCATCAAATAAATAGGAGTCTTGTAACACAACACCAATAGAACTTCTTAAAGATTCACGTGTTATTTTGTTAATTGGTATGCCATCTATTAGAATACGTCCTTTATTCACTTCATAATAATGTAGAATAAGTTGCACGATTGTCGTTTTACCTGCACCAGTGGCACCAACTAATGCAACAGATTCACCGTTATGAATTTTAAAGGATAAATCTTTTATAGTCGGTACTTTTTGGTTAGGATCATATTTGAATTCAACATGTTCAAATTCAATTTCACCGTTAATATTTTGATAATCTTGCGCCTCTTTATCATCTTTTTCACCCGGCTCATCCATAATATCAAAGACACGTTCAGCACCTGCAATTGCAGATAATACTGTATTAAATTGGTTTGCTAAATCAGATAACGGTCTTGTAAACTGTCTCGCATATTCTGCGAAAATCACAATCACCCCTACTGTAACACCAGCAGTTTGATTAAGTGCTAATATACCACCAATGCCTGCTACAATTGCAAAGCTTAAATTATTTAAATAGTTCATTACTTTTGGTATTAAACCACCAAATGTGATAGACCAAAAACTATATTCTCTCACGTCTTTAGCTTTTTCATTGAATGTATCTATAACATGTTTTTCTTGAGAAAAAGCTTTAACAACTGTTTGTCCATTTACAATTTCCTCGATATATCCATTCATAATACCAAACTGCTTTTGGCGTAAAGCATATAACACACTTGTTCGTGCTGTAATCCATCTTAAACTTATAAACATGATTGGAATAATAATTATCGTCAATAGTGTGAGTAAAGGACTCAAATAAAGCATGATTGAAAGTGTACCAATGAGTGTAACGACACTAGAAGTAAACTGTATAAATGATGAATTTAATACTTGAGATACATTTTCAATATCATTTTGCATTCGACTCATCAGTTCACCATGTTGCTTTTTATCATAATAAGCGACAGGCAAAGTTTGAAAATGTTCAAAAAGTTGATTTCTTAATAAATATACCGTGCGCTGGGCAATACTGACCATCATAAATGATCCTATATATGATGTAACTGAAAGCATTATATATACAATAGCAAGCAGTAAAATATATTGAGGTAGTCCATTTAATTCTTTCGGTATAATTTTCGTATCAATGATATGTCCGATTAAAAACGGTCCAACTAAACTTAATATGGATGAACATATAATCATTAGAATCACGACAATTAATTGAATTCGTTTTTCGTCTATTAATTTCCATATATTTAATAATGTACCTTTCGTATCTCTTGCTCTTTTTTTCTTTTTAGTTGGATGTTGAGTACGTTTTTTATCTTCAAATACTGATTTATGACCATAAGGGTTTCTTAGACTCATGATGAACTCACCGCGCTTTCTTGACTACTTGCAATTTCTTTATACAATGGTGATGTTTCTAATAGTGTTTCATGTGTCCCAATCGCTTCAATTCGTCCATCGACTAGTAACATAATTCGATCTGCTGTTTGAGCAGTTGAAATTTTTTGTGTCACAATTAATTTAGTCGTTTCTTCATCTTCTAATGCATCCCATAAAGCAGATTCTGTCTTAATATCTAATGCTGATGTTGAATCATCTAAAATTAATAAACCTGGTTTCCTAACAAGTGCTCTAGCAATAGACAATCTTTGCTTTTGACCGCCTGATAACGTCACACCTTGTTGGCCAATCATCGTATCATATTGATGATCAAAACGTTCGATAGATTGATGTATTTGGGCTTTTTCTGAAGATAATTCTAACATTTCACTTTCAGCTGATGGATCTCCAAATTGTAAATTCTCATAAATTGTTCCTGAAAATAACAATGCTTTTTGAGGTACGTATCCAATCGCATCTCTTAAAGATTCAATTTCCCAATCGTTTACGTTTTTATTGTTAAGCAATATTTCTCCTGATGTCGCTTTATACATTTTAGGTATCAAACTGAGTAATGTAGATTTACCAGAACCAGTTGACCCCATAATGGCAAAAGTTTCTCTCGGTTTCACTTCAAATGATATATGTTCTAAAACAGGCTTATGACTATTTGGATACGTGAAAGAAACATCTTTAAATTGAATAGGATATGCATAATTGGGCTTATGTTCAATTTCATTATTAAACACTTTTTCATCTGATGGCGTAATTAATACTTCTTCAATTCGTTCACTTGATGCTTTCATTCTACTGAGTGTCATGATTAAGAAAGCAAGCATCCCAAATCCACCTTGCATTCTCATACCATAATTTAATATCGCAACTAATTTACCAACTTCTAAAGTAGAATGATCAACCATATCTGAACCAAACCATACAACAGCTAATATACTGCCATTTATAATCAATAATAATGAAGGATTGATAAATTCCATGAGGCGTAATGCGTATGTATAATTGCTTCTAATATCTTTGATTTTTTCATTAAATTGATTGATTTCTTGTTTGCTCGTTTGGCTCGCTTTGATTAATCTGACCGCTTCTAAATTCTGTTGGAAAAATCTATTCATTTCATCAAATTTTCTTTGAATTTTTGTGAATAGTTTAGATCCTTTTCGAGCAATTACAAATATAATAATAAAAATAATCGGAGAACCTATTACTAAATAAATCGCTAATTTCGGTTCGACTGCAAAACTTAAAATAATGCTCCCAATAATCATTAAAGGTGCTCGTAACATGATTCTAATTGACATATATACTGCTTGATCACAATTGGTTACATCACTTGTTAACCTCGTAATTAAACTTGAAGTCTTAAACCTCTCTAATGTTGCTAAAGAAAAAGACTGGATTTTCTTAAATTGTTCAGTTCTTAAATCATAAGCAAATGCTTGAGATACATGCCCCGCAACAAAACTATTCCATATTCCTGATAAAAGGGCTACTAATCCTGTTACTAGCATAATAACTAAGTACAAATATACGTGATTCAAATCATTCTTTAAAATTCCGTTATCAATGATTTCTGATATAAAAATGGGCTGAATAAGTTCAACCGCTAATTCTACTAACATTAATATTAAACCGAGTATAAACAACCATTTATACGGCCTAATAAATTTAAGTACTGTTTTCAATTTACATATCCCCTTTAATATATTTTTCTATAACATTCTCCTTTTCTTATATCTTATTATTTTGAAATTATGATTTATACTTATCCGTTAATGTATCCATTGTTATACCTTCAGGCACATGATAGAACTTAATCTGAGAAATAATGCTGTCACATTCAAGTTCAACCATACGTTCATTTATTTGTTCAATAAGAATAAGACATGCATTTAAATCTCCTTCTATCGTTGTTTCTAAAGGATGTACTTCATATTTAAGACCCGATTGATCGATGATACTAATTGCCTCATCAACTAGAGGAATAACACCTGTCTGTTGATGTTCTGGAATAATTTGAATACTCATTAATGTATTTGTCATTTCGAATCCCCCTTTTCTATGTATAAAAGCTCATAGATAAATCTATGAGCTTAAAGTGGTATTATTATATAATTATTTAAACTGAGAAACAAGTTCATCAAATTGATTTTGTTCAAGTTTAAGGGACTTTTTAACAAGTGGTTGTTCATCAAACTGTTCAATTTGTGATTCATATGATGGTGTATCTTTATCTTGATAAATAATTCCTGTAATCATTGATTCATTATCTAATACAGTTTGCATTGCTTGAGATTTGTTTGTATTATCATAACCTTCAATATCTGCAAGTTTTGTTAAATTTTCTTTAAACCAGTCATACGTATTAATTTTATTATACGTTACACATGGTGAAAATACATTTACAAATGAAAATCCTTTATGATTAATCGCTTCTTCAATAATACTTGTTAATTCTTTAATATCACTAGAGAAACTTTGAGCAACAAATGTTGCACCAGATGATATAGCCAATTCTAAAGGTGCAATATTTTGTTCGATGTTACCTTTTGGAGTTGATTTCGTTACAAATCCTTTAGCAGAACTTGGTGATGTTTGTCCTTTTGTTAAACCATAAATTTGGTTATCCATAACGATATAAGTCATATCCATATTTCTTCTTAATGCATGAACAGTATGGCCCATACCAATCGCAAATCCATCACCGTCACCACCTGAAGCGATAACAGTTAAATCTTTATTAGCCATTTTAACGCCTTGTGCTAATGGTAAAGAACGTCCATGTATAGAATGAACGCCATATGAATTTACATAACCGCTTAAACGTCCTGAACATCCAATCCCTGTAATAATGGCAACTTCTTCTGGCTCTAGTCCAACATTAGCTGCTGCTTTTTGAATTGCAGCTTGTACTGAGAAATCTCCACAACCTGGACACCAGTTTGGTTTAACATTATTTCTAAAATCTTTAAATGTTGCCAATTAAATCAACTCCTTCATATTACTTACGATTTCTAAAGCTTTATCTTCTATTTCATGTGGTAAGAACGGCGTACCGTCATATTTAGTTTGGTTAATAATTTTATTTTGATGATTAATATTCATCTTAATAATATTAGATAGTTGTCCTTGATAGTTATGCTCAGCTACAACAACTTTTTTAGCTTTATTAAATGCTTCTTGCACAACATCTGAAGGGAACGGATGAAGTTGTCTAATTTGAATGTGATTGACTTTCACATTTTGTTGATCCAATCTTGAAATAGCTTCTTCGATTGCACCAGCTGTTGAAATAAAGCCAACATATAATATATCCGCTTCTTCATATTTTTCATTAGATTCTACTGGATCATTGATCAATAATTGAGCTGTTTTACGCATACGTTTATCCATTTGTTTTTGTCTGTTTTCAGCACTTTCAGAAGGTTTTCCTTCTTCATCATGTTCAACACCTGTAACGTGATGGATTCCGCCTATTGTACCTGGTAAGATACGTGGTGATACACCTGAATCTGTTAAAGCATAACGTTTAAAGTACGCTTTATCTTCTTGTTTTTCTAAATCACCTTCAACCAATGCACCTCTACGAATTTCAACTTTGCTATAATCTAATGATTCTACAGTTTGTTTACCTAATGATAATTGTAAATCTGATAATAGAATAACTGGACATTGATATTCTTCAGCTAAGTTAAACGCTTCTACAGTTAAATAGAATGCATCACTTGCACTAGTTGGTGCCAATACGATTTTAGGAATGTCACCGTGTGTACCATAAATCATTTGCATTAAATCTGATTGTTCTTGTTTCGTTGGCAGACCAGTAGAAGGGCCCCCACGTTGTGTATTTACAATAACAAGTGGTGTTTCAGTCATACCTGATAAACCTATTGATTCCATCATTAATGATAAACCTGGACCTGCTGAAGATGTGAATGAACGTACACCAGCATAGTTTGAACCTATAGCCATTGTACATGCTGCAATTTCATCTTCTGTTTGAATAACTGTTCCACCTAATGCTGGTAAACGATCAATCATATACTCCATAATTTCAGATGCTGGTGTGATTGGATATGCTGCCATAAATCTAACACCTGCTGCAACAGCACCTAAACCAATTGCATCATTTCCTATCATAAATAAATGACCTTCAGAGTCAGTTTGTTCTATGGTATGTTCACTTTGTAAATCGTCCATTTGTTCAGACATTAAGCGATATCCTTCATTTAAAGCTTGAATGTTTAAATCTACAACACTTTCACCTTTTTTACCGAATAGATCTTTTATTAATGATTCAAATACTTTCGTATCTAAATCCATTACGGCACAAGTTGCACCAACTGCGACCATATTTTTCATAAGTGCAGTGCCCAATTCTTTTGCTACACCTGTGAATGGTAAACTAACTAATTGTGCTTTACTATCTTCTGGATTTTGAGGTTTCGCTTTTTCATCTGCAATAATAATACTTCCTTCAAGCATTTCATGATAGTTAACTTCTATCGTCTCTTGATCAAATGCAATTAATATATCTAAATCGTCACTAATAGCTCTTACTGGTTTTGACGATACTCTAATTTTATTATTTGTATGACCGCCTTTAATTCTACTTGAAAAATGGCGATATCCGTATAAATAATATCCTTGACGGTTCATAGCAGTTGCAAAAATTTCACCTGTTGATTCAATTCCTTCGCCTTGCTGTCCGCCCACTTTCCATGAAATTTGTGATTTCATTTTATGGCCTCCCCATGTAATATCTCATGTTATATCATAACAAAAAAACCCTTTTAATCCTATGAAATTAAAGGGTTTTAATAAAAATCAGTCTAATGGACGATACTATTCAAATGGATGATCGTCATTAATTAATATACGTTGTATTTTTTTAGCTTTACCTGCACTATCAAGGTCAATAATAACACCTGACAATACTTTTCTACCTTCATCAGGTAAATTATGACGTTGCGGTAAACTTGTTATAAATCTTTCAATAACTTCATCTTTATTAATACCTAGTATGCCGTCATAATAACCCGTCATACCTACGTCAGTAATATATGCAGTACCTTCATTTAACACACGCTCATCAGATGTTTGAATATGAGTATGTGTACCAACCATTGCACTTACTCTACCATTCAAATACCATCCCATTGCGTTTTTCTCTGAAGTTGTTTCAGCATGAAAATCCACAAATATATACGGTGTTATTTTTGAAGCTTGTTCTATAAGTTCATCTGCTTTTTTGAATGGGCAGTCAATTGCTGGCATAAATGAACGACCTTGTAAATTAATGATTGCGATATCTTTATCATTAACTCTAATAATTCTCATACCAAGACCTGGTGCTTCTTCTGGGAAATTCGCTGGACGAACCATTCTATTCGCTTGTCCAATAAAATCATATATTTCTCTTTGACCATAAGTGTGATTACCCATCGTTAAAAAGTCGGCACCCATTCTTAAAATATCTTTATAAATTTTCTCTGTTAAACCTTTACCATGTGCAGCATTTTCTGCATTCACAATCGTAAACGTTGGTTTGTAACTTGCTTTAATTTTTGGTAAATATGTTTCTAACTGCTCTCTTCCTAGTTTGCCTACAATATCACCTATAAATAAAATTCTCAATATTGACATCCTCTCTATTCACTCTATATTCTAATTCAAAATAAAAAATTTTAAAAGAGATGATTATTAATTTTTTATTAGGGTATACATAATACGAGCGTTATTCAAACACATTAGTTTAGTAACGTTACAAAATCTAATAGGAGTGTTTATTTAAACATGGGAATTGAAATCCAACCAGAAAAATTTGCAGAATTAGTGGTTAGAGCAAATCCATCCGTAGAAGAAAATGCAGAAGATATCGCGAAAGACAGTTTAGAACTATACGTTACAGCATTCAAACTCGCTGAAAAATATGGCAGTTGTGGTGTAAATTCACAAGAAACATCCAACATTTTAAAAGAAGCATTAGATTTAGAACTGAACTTAACACGTTAAATTTATTATAAAATACTAATATCAAAAACCATCGCTATAGATTGTAGCGATGGTTTTTGATTTGTAGAATACTTACTTAAAGATAAAATTTACGAGGTACCCAATCTTGTGTGTTAATGTCTTCATTAACTCACAAGTTCTAAGATAACTATATAAAAATCAACACTTTGTACAAATCTTACTTAAATATATAATTCACGATATTTTCAGTGGTACCTATTTTATCATCTTGTAATAGTTGGTCTGTTATATTTTGATAATCTGGTTGTTTATTTTCTAGTAATTGTCTGGCCAGTATGCGTTCATCATTACTCGCAATTTCTATCGTGACAAGTTCGAATATATCAAAATAAAAGCCTATTTGTTCTGAGTAAACTTCTGTATCTTCTTGCAATAAGAAAATGGGTTTATTTAAATGTGCATAATCAAATATCGTAGATGAATAATCTGTAATCATGGCATCTGAAATTAAATATAGTTCTTGAATGTCTACAAGTTCATTATAAAAACAATGAATTCGATCACTTAATTCACTATATGTTACTCTCAAATGTGATTCATTAGGATGTAGTTTAACAATAATTTCATATTCTTCAGGTAATTGTTCTAATAAGATGTTTAAATTGATTTTTGACATTAGTGCTCTTTTTTCTTTTCTCCATGTCGGACAGAACAAAATATATTTTTTATCATTACTTTTAGTAAAGAAATATTTCGTAAGCACACGTTCTTTCTCTGTTTCATCATGCTTCATTAAATATTCATTTCTCGGTGCACCGAGTTGAAGTATTTGTAAGTCTTGCTCTGGTTGAATATTAAATGATGACTCTAGTAACATTGTATTTACTGCTGAAGAAGTTAATAAGTAATCCCACTTCTTCATTCTTGGTTTAAACGCTGCTACTTGAGCATTCCTTTCAGTTTTGTCTTCTAAATCATTCAACATTCTTTTAAGCGGAAAGCCATGCCATGTTTGTACAAATATTTGATCTTTATGTTTAAACACCCTATCTAAAGTATTGCCGTTCACCACAATATATTTGCACGACCTAAATGTTTGATTATAAATATTACTACCAAACCTTACAGGAATTAAATTGTGATTTCTAATTTCCATATCTACTAATGCATTTCTAGAACTTACATACACTTCTTTTTCAGGAAAGTGTTCTTTAATATATAGTGCGATATATTTCGGATCTCCATTAAAATTGTTCCCATGAAACGACTCTATGAACACTTTATTTTCCGAAGGTGTAATAGCGTCGTATTGCTGTTTAAGCTTATCCATTTTCCTTTTTTCGTATTTCTTTTTTGCAAAATTAAAGACTCTCTCATTATTTAACACTGTTCTAATAACTGGTTTAGTCTTATATTGTTCATACAAATCTCTGCCATATTCTAGCTTTGATTTTTTGCGGACTTTTTGTGTAACTTTCGCCTTACTTCCTGATCCTATTTTTAAACCATCCATACATCCTTTAGATGCTTCAATAAAATCAGAAGCATAGTCTCTATCAATAAATGTTGCATTCAATAATGCTACATCTTCAGCTCTTTCTTCCTTTGTATATTTGTCATCAATAAACTCAATTAAACGATCACTATCTTCATGGATATCTTTCTCTAAAAATTGTACTGCATGATACGGTTCATATATACGTTTGAGTACGCCATCTTCTCCAGCATAAATAAACGTTTTATTACCTTCAGCTATAGATTCTAATATAGAATAGCCTAATGTTTCATATGGAGAAGATGATATATAAATATAGTTTTTAGGTTCTCGTTCATTCATATGAACATGTTCCTCTAGTTGATAATAATGAATTAAATTTTTATATAAAATTTCAGATGGTCCATACCCCTTGATATATAAATGTATATCATCATAGCCCTTAACATTGATGATACGATTCATCATTTTTATAACATATGAAATATCCTTTATATTATCTTCAAATCTTGCTTTAATTAATAAATTTCTTCGTGTCACACTAGGTTCTTCATTCGCGATAATATGTGACGCATCGACATATTGATTAAAGACATTTTCTTTTCCATAACGTTCGATGAAATCACGCTTAATATCAATAGAACTCACTCTATAAGCATCAATCGCATCAAAAGCTAAATCTTGATTATCATCAATATATGCTAATGGTCCATGAATCTCCCCTACGACCATTGCATTTGGATTGATTGATTTTATTTCTCTTGCTAAATAAAAGAAGGTTTCTCTCGTTAGTATAACGAGATCTGCATTTACAAAATCTTCACTTGTTCTAAATTCTTCGAAACTTAAATGCTTATCAAATAATTGTTCATTAATCATAGTATTAAATTTCGCTGTCTTATCAAAAGTTTTAAAATTATAATAAACAACTTCATGATTAGCTTTAATAAACGATTTAATTAAATTGATATTACTTCTTGATGTTCCACCTTTAGCAAAAAGATTGAACCCTAAAATTTTAATTTTCATTCAATCTCGCCCCTTTGTAATTGTTTTTATCTTATAATTAAATTTTCATTTATATTAACACTCCTTATATACTTATTCCACAATTTTTAATTATTTTACACAGAATTATTTATTAGAAATAATTAATTGTATTGAATCTAAAAATAGAAGATAATCTATTTTTAGATTATCTTCTATATTACAATATTAAATTCACGCTCTTTTACTCATCAATCACTTATTAATATATCTTTTTTGAATTGTATAGCTTGAATTACACCCTTTGAAATTTCTTCATTATTAAGCCAACGTTTAGTTCCATCATCATTTATTCGATGACCCAATTTTACTGTGAATACATTAAAGCCTTTATTCTTAAGCTTATTAATAAACTCAGCATCATCAAATTTATTTGTACCGACGACGTGAACATAAATTGGTTCAGCATGCTTATCCACACTTATATATTTCTCAATGAACTTGAGATGATTAAAATAGCCATTACTATGCACCCAATTCACCATAATATTAACATCTCGTATATTCTCATCAATCAGCGCATTATCATTTTCATAATCATATTGTTTAAAATGTATATTTTTCGAATGAAGTAAGTCCTCTGAGTATTTATTTTGATTTCTAGAAAGCAACCAAATATCATCATCAAAATGTTCTTTAATCCATTTCGTTGCATCCATCAACATACCCGATCCACCAACAATCACAATTGTCACTTTATTCACCTACTTTATTTTAAGAATTTTTCTTAAGTATGCTTAATATAATACAAGCTTTCAATAGATTTTCATTTATCTAGTCAAATTTATCTCTCACATTTCACTTTACAAACACGAACACTTGTTCGTATAATATGAGAAAAGATTCTACGGGAGGTGTTTTTGATGAATAAGTATATTAACTTAATGATTCATAAATTTGAAACTTACATTTACATGTTAGATAGCGTTGAACCAACTAATGATACGGCGATATTTTTAAATGGTGAAGCCATTTATAAAGAAATAAACAAAGTTGAACGCTACCTTCAATCATTTGATTATCGAACTGAGAAGTTCATTTTATTTACGGGATATTTAAAGATTTTACGCGTCATTTATCGTGATGTTTATACATCTTCAACACAACGAAATACGATGATCGTTTCTTTGAATAACGCGATTCATTGCTTAAATAAAATGAATAAGGAGCTTGTATATGAAAATCATTAATCCTGACTTACCAGAACCTTATAAATATGAGACAGATTATCGCAAAATTCCTAATCATTATCTACAACGTAATATTCCTAAAGGAAGAGGTATGATTAAATGGGCACCATTTGCAACAATGCCCGAGCAATATGAAATGATTAAACAGTTTATAGCCGATCAATCAAAAGTAGAGAAACCTATATTAGAAGAAACTGCATTAAATGATTTGAATAACGTATTAGCAGAGAAAATATTTTATAATCCACAAGCACTTATTAAATATTGGGAAGATGGTTATTTTAAAGAAATAGCATGTGAAATTCATAAATTTGATAGTGAACATAAGAAGTTAGAAGTCATTGCAGAGGATAAGAAAGTACGATTAAGCATGGATTGTATTGTTAGTATTGAATAGTCTAAAACCATTTTCTTCGCTTATGCTATGATGTGTAAATGGGGGTGGCATCATTTATGATAACGATTGAACGTATTACTAAAAATAATGAGCATGCACTTAAATTACCTAATGAAGCATTTGAACTGTTCGGTAAACTTGTCGTTACGAGAACTGCTGATGTATGGCAATATCATGAAGTGTTAACGGATTCTGATACGATGATTTTTCCTGATGAAGATTATCAGCTTGATTCAATTGATCAGAAAGGTTTTGCAATAGGTGCGTTTGATGATAACAAATGTATTGGTTTAGGTATTTTTGAAAAGTATTGGAATAAATATTTGTATTTAAGTGATTTAAAAGTCTCTTCTTCTTACCGCGGTCAAAATGTTGCATCAACATTGTTAAATGCAGCGATAGAATTAGCAAAAGATGAAGGAATGAAAGGGATTTATACAATTGCTCAAGACAATAATTTAAATGCTAATCGCTTTTATTTAAAATATGGCTTTGAAATTGGAGGATTAAATACCAAATCATATCAATTCACACAACAAAAAGGTAAATTTGATATTTATTATTATTTGGATTTTGATGCATGACTAAAAAGCGGGACAGAAATCTTTTTAAATAAATTAGATTTCTATCCCACTCTTATTATTACTATATTACATTTAGTTTATCTTCTTCGCTTTAAATATGATCATCATAGGTCTTCTTAATTCATCTTTCATACCATCTATATTCATCATATGTTGAGGTGGTATTGGCTCAACAATATTTTCAATCATAAATTGATTATTTTTAAGCGCTGCAAAATATGAAGTTAATGTATGATGATATTTTTTTATTTCGCTACCTAAGAAATGTGTATTTCTTTCCCCTTCAACAAAATAATGATCAACAGGAAAATGCTCAATTTCTCCATCTTTATAAATCCAGTCTTGAGAACCATGTGCCGTAAATATAGGATGCTCTACTGAAAATATAAATTCGCCATTATGTGTTAATGCTTTTGATACTTTTTTAAACAGTGACTCAATATCTTCTATATAATGAATCACTAATGAACTTAATATTACGTCATAAGTATTAGGTTCCATAGAATACTCATCAATGAGATCAACCAAGTAGGTTATTTTAGAATCGTGATTGACCGCTTCTGCCTTCTCTATCATTTTTTTAGAAGCATCGATGCCTACCACTTCTTTAGCGCCTTGCTGAACAGCATATTTACAATGCCAACCATAACCACAACCTAAATCCAATACTTTTTTATTTTTAAAGTCAGGTAAATTGCTTTGTAATGTTTCCCATTCTCCTGCACCTTCCAAGCCGTGCTGACTTCTCGCCATTTTAGCATATTGATCAAAAAATGCTTGATCATCATATTGATTCTCCGGTTTCATCTTATCACCTCATACTCATGATATCAGAATGAAAGCAATAAATTTAATGTTTTAATAACGCCACTATCGTTATGATTGATCGCGATGAGGTTTGCCTCTTTTTTCAATTCTGGATATGCGTTATCCATTGCTACTTTATATTTAGCTGATTTGTATAAATCTATATCATTAAGTCCGTCTCCAAAAGCAATTGTTTCAGCAGGATCAATGTTTAATATGCTTTGTATTTTATGAATAGTCGTTCCTTTATTCACACCTAACTTCGTAATATCAATCCAGTAATCTTCAGATACAATAATATACACTTCGTTATTAAAGTAATCAATTTGTTGTGCTGTTTGTTTACATTTACCTGAAGCGTCATGAACCGTAATTTTCAAGAAATCACTTTTAATTTCTGTGAAATCTTTAATGTATGTAACGTTTTGATATGAACCGTGTACAAATTTTCTTTCTTCTTCAGAAACAGTATCTAGAACATATGCTACATCTTCCGTACATGCAATAATTGTTTGCTCTGGATCTATTTTTGTTAAAGCATCAATAATATTTAATCCTAGTTCATTTTGTATCGTTGCTGTGTAAAGAAATTCACCGTTATATTTTATACGTGTTGCACTATCTCCAATGATAAATGTATCTTTCGTTAAATCACCTACAATATTTTCAACTCTTTCACATTGTTTCCCCGTACAGAACACAAATCTAATATTGTGTGAATCTAAATTTTCTTTTAATATGCCAAACGCTTCTCTATCAAACTCGCTATTTTCATCTAAAAAAGTACCATCCATATCTGTGACGACTAATTTTATATCCATCTAATTATCCCCTTTACTTTATAACTGTTTAATCATATTGTATCGGTATAATTATAGTTTTTTCAATAGGAAGCGTTTACTTTTTTATTTGTTTAAGAAATTGTTTTGGTGTTTGGCCATACCTTTCTTTAAACTTTTGTATAAAATAACTCGTTGTTGAAAAGCCACATGCGTATGAAATATCTGTAATCGACTTATCTGTATGTTTATTTAATAAACTCACACTTTTTTCTAATCTATAGTTTAAGATATATTGAAATGGCGTTTGATGAACATATTTACTAAACAGTCGAACAGTCTCAGATTTACTCATATGGATATTGTCACTTAAATCATTCAACGTTATTTTAGACTGATAATGAACTTGTATATAGTTAATCAATGTTTTGATACGTTGATCGAAATAGTAATGTGCATCTGTTTCAATTTGCGACATGATATTTATCAAATGTTTCGTTGTTACTATTTTCAATTTTTGGCATGTTTCTCGTTCAATACTCATACATGGCATCCATCAATTATGGTAATGCAGCAGTAGCAACACTTTTACAATATAAAGCACCAGTCTATATCATCATTTGGTATGTGTTAAGAAAGAAAGACACTTTTAAAGCATTTGATTTAATAGCTATTATTCTAACAATCACCGGTTCTTTTTTATTATTAACAAATGGGAGTATTCACAACTTAATGGTTGCTAAAAGCAGTATTATTTGGGGCATTATATCTGGTTTATCATTAGCTTTTTATACGATTTATGTTGGTAATTTATTAAAAAAATATCCGTCAGTTCTCGTCGTTGGTTGGTCAATGCTCATATCTGGCATATTTATCAATTTTAAAGCGCCTATTTGGGATATTGATATTCAACTATTAAATGGCCAAACTTTTTTTTATCTCTTATTTGGCATTATTGCAGGTACAACAATCGCATTCTTTTTCTTTATTTCTAGTTTGAATTATTTAAGTGCTAAAGAAACCGCATTTTTCGGAACAATTGAACCTGTAATCGCAATATTAAGCAGTGCTATTTGGTTAAATGTCGCATTTTTACCATTTCAAATATTAGGGATATTGTTAATATTAGTATTAATACTCACAATATCATTAAAAAAGGGAAATACTTCTGAAGTTTAAAAATTAAAAAACCATACTGAAACAATATTTAATGTCTCAGTATGGTTGTATATCATTTATAAGAATATTTGATAAAAATCTAAATCTAACCACTTATCAAATTTATATCCTACTTTTTCAATTTTACCACTATATTTAAATCCTAATTTTTTATGTAAATCAATACTACCTTGATTATCACCATCAATTCCTGCAACAATCGTTTTATAGCCATTTTTCTTTGCTAAATCAATAATTTCTAATAATAATTTTGAAGCAATACCTTGTCTCCTGAAATCTGGATTTACATAAATAGAATGTTCAATTGTATATTGATATGCTGGCCAATCTCTGAAAGATCCGTATGTTGCAAAACCAGCAACTTGGCCATCCACTTCATACACAATAACAGGTTGGTTATTTTCCACTTTAGTATTAAACCATTTATGACGTTCTTCTAATGTTGTTTCATCATATGTGTATACAGCTGTTGTATTCTTAATTGCATCATTATAAATATATAAGATTTCTTTTAAATCTTCTTCTTTAGCTAATCTAATCAACTTTCCATCCTCCTCATTTATATTTAGTATACATAAGGAATACAATGACACAAATTTATGTGAATATAACTGACACGACTGTACAATTATTTAACAACATGAGTTTGTTAACATAATATTATTATTTGAATTTTTTGATATCCATTTATTCAAACGTAATCTATTTGGATTTATATGATCCATTTGTTCAAAATCTACAACGTATCCTTTTTCTTCTAGCCAACTTTTTTCAGCAGTTTGACTAGAAAATTGACCTTTTATTTCAGTTTTTATGCCAGTCACAGATGTAAATGTATCTACAACTTCATTTAAAGTTAATTCATCAGAAGCAATTTCAATAGATTGATGATTGTATTCATCTACATTTTTAAATATTTGAGCTGTTATTTTTGCGATATCATCAGAAGGAATCATCGCAAATTTTATATCAGGTGAAATAAATTCTGGAATATATATGTTATCCGCTTCTACTTTGGCAATGCGCAGAAAATTATCCATGAAAAATGAATGAATAAAATCCATTATCTATTTCTCATTAATCCATTTGGTGCTTCCATATTTAACGCTTAAAGAACATCAAGCATTACTGAAATGTGTTGAAAATAGTACAAGTAAAAAAGATTTCAAACAAACTGAATTCTATCAGTTGTTACATGATTATTATTCAAACCTATTTAATTATGAAGAAAACGAATACTTCATTACATTCAAAGTAGATATCCTATTAAATGCACTTACGACTAAAAATTATGAATTTTTAACAGAAAATAGGGAAATGTCTAATGAAGAACTTCGTAATGCACTTGTCCAATTATTTTATAACAATTATCAAGGAGACGATTAACAATGAGAAATGTACTTATTACAGGTGGAAACAAAGGGTTAGGATTTGAAACAGCGCGTGTATTGAAAGATCAAGGTTATAAAGTATATATAGGTTCTCGCGCTGAATCACGTGGTAAAAAAGCAGCAGAGGATATTGGCGTTGATTACGTTCAATTAGATGTAACAGACGATCAATCAGTTAAACCTGCTGCAGAAACAATTCTTAATCAAGAAGGACATTTAGATATTCTCATTAATAATGCAGGTATCTCTGGTGGTTTTACTAAAGTTAGAGATATTAAACCTGAAGATATGGAAAATGTTTATCAAACAAATGTATTTGGTATTGTACGTGTGACAAATCAGTTCATTCCATTATTAGAGAAATCTGAGCAACCTGTCATTGTGAATGTTAGCAGTGGTTTAGGTTCATTTGGAATGGTTACAAATGAAGAAACGATGGAATCCAAAGTTAACTCACTCGCTTATTGCTCCTCAAAATCTGCTGTCACAATGTTAACGGTACAATATGCAAAAGGATTACCACATATTCAAATAAATGCAGCAGACCCAGGTTCAACAAATACAGATTTAGTTGGAGATGCAAGTAACCAATCAAAACCTGTTTCTGAAGGCGCTAAAGCAATCATTGAACTTGCAACAATTGATCAAAACGGTCCTACAGGTACATTTATAGATTCTAATGGAACAATGCCTTGGTAAGATAAACAAATTATATTTCAATCAATTTTAAAAGGAGTTCTAACAATGAAAAGTATTAATTTCGAAGAACATTTTGTATTAAAAGAAGTTCAAGAACAAATGAGTCAAATTATTCAACCATCAGAAAACGGTGTGCCATTAAAAGCAATGTTAGAAGCACTTGAACACCAAACTGGCTTTACGAATGAAGATGAAATTAATCAACATGAACAACGCATTAAATTTATGGATGAACAAAATGTTCAAATGCAAGTGTTGTCTTATGGTAATGGTTCACCTTCCCTACTTTCTGGTGATAAAGCAATCGAATTATGTCGTTATACAAATGACACTTTAAAAAAATATATTGATCAATATCCTGATCGTTTTCTAGGATTTGCTACATTACCTATTAACGAGCCACAAGCAGCTACTGAAGAATTTAAAAGATGTGTGAATGAACTCAACTTTAAAGGTGCGCTCATCTTTGGTCGTCCAAATGGTAAGTTCTTAGATAGTCCTGAATTCCATACTATCTTTGAAACTGCAGAAGCTTTAGATGTACCTATTTATTTACATCCAGCACCAATAAGTGACGAAGCATATCAAGCTTATTATCAAAGTGATCAATATTCAGACGCTACTGCTGGATCATTTGCTTGTTTTGGTTATGGTTGGCATGTTGATGTCGGTGTCCATGCAATGCGTATTATTTTAAGTGGTATTATGGACAAATATCCAAACTTAAAAATGATTATCGGACACTGGGGAGAATTGACACCATTCTTCTATGAAAGAATGGATGAAACAATTTATGCACCAAACTTAAAACATAAACCAAGTCACTACTTCAAAAATAATTTCTTTATTACACCAAGTGGTATGTTAACTAAACCTCAATTTGAAATGGTTAAAAATGCTGTTGGTGTTGATCATATATTATATTCTGCAGATTATCCTTATATACAACCTGAAGAATTAGGTACATTCTTAGATGAATTAGATTTAACAACTGAAGAAAAAGAAAAAATTAGTTTTAAAAATGCACAAAAATTATTAAAACTTTAAAAATGGAGGAAATATAATGAATAAATTAAAATTACAAGGCGCAAATTTAAATTACTATAAAGTTGGAGAAGGACCTGTCTTAATACTTGTCCCAGGTGCTAATGGTACTGGCGATATATTCTTACCTTTAGCTGAACAATTAAAAGATTTATTTACAGTTGTAGCTGTTGATAGAAGAGATTATGGACAAAGTGAATTAACAGAGTCACTTCCAGAACGTGCACAAAATCCAGACGATGACTATCGTGTTAAACGAGACGCACAAGACGTCGCAGAACTTGCGAAACATTTAAGTGATGAGCCAGTATATATTTTAGGTTCAAGTTCAGGTTCAATCGTTACAATGCACGTATTAAAAGATTATCCAGAAGTTGTTAAACAAATTGCATTCCATGAACCACCAATCAATACTTTCCTTCCAGATAGTCAATATTGGAAAGAAAAAAATGATCAAATCGTAGAACAAATTGCATCTGAAGGATTACAAAAAGGCATGCAAACATTTGGAGAAACATTAAACATCTCAGCAATTGATGCTAAAGACATGTCTAAACCAGTTTCAGAAGACGACGAAGCACAAAAAGCACAATACGAACGTATGATTTTCTGGGCAAATTATGAAATCAGACAATATACACATTCTGATATTACATTAGAAGATTTATCAAAACATAAAGATATTATCACATTATTAAACGGTACAGATTCAGTAGGTTCATTCCCACAAGACGTAAACTTCTATATAGAAGAACAAACAGGTATAAAAATCGTCGACATACCTGGTGGACACTTAGGTTATGTTCAAAAACCAGAAGGATTTGCAGACACTTTAACAAAAATGTGGTTATAAAAATTAATATATAATATCACAAAACATCGCATGTCACTCATTAACGAATGGCATGCGATGTTTTTAATAACCAATGTTTAATTTTATAAAACTTTATCTTCAATCAACTTTTCAATAACTCTTTTAGTATTTTGATTATCTTTAAATTCGTTAATTTCTTCATACTTATGATTATGTTCTTCATTTAGAATATAATTTCCATCAATTGCTTTGTTTATAACGTCAATTAATTCCTCTTCATTGTATGCAATTGGTCCTGGTGCATTTGATTCATTTAGGGGTGGCGTTGCTTTATAATTTTTGATTAAGTAATCTTTTTCTTTCCAATAAAATATTGGATATGCACCTCTATAAATAGCATCATATATAATCGACGAATAATCAGTAATAAAAATAATAGAATTTTTTAATGCTTCTGTTGGATTAGTATCAATAATATGAGCGTACTTTTTAAAGTTTTCTTTAAAGTACTGGGCAAATTTATTATGAGGTACGATCAATAATCTATCGAGTAAACCTGCTTTTTCAAATGCATCGATTACTTCAATAATTGACTGATAGTATGAAGTTTTTTCTACCTCATTATTTACAACATACATTTCTTCCCAATATCTCCAAGTTGGCATAAATGCTATTTTGTTTGCATTTTTATTAAGATATGCATGATCTAATTTAGGCAATCCTGTTTTCATAAGATCCTCTTTATCATATCCCATTTTATAAAATTCTAAAGCTTCTAGTTCAGAACTAATAACACTCTTTACTAAATTATTATTTTGATTTTCTTTATAAAAACTCCTACCTTGTGGATTTTCTACAGGTTTGGCAAACATAATACCATGTTGTAAAAAGTACAATGGTGTCTTTTTTATTTTATTAGAAAGTAAATTATCAAAAGTTTTGGTTGCTATAACATGATTGCTAAGTTCACTTGAAATAAAATGATCAGCCATAAACACATAATAATAATGTTTGAATGAGAAACGTTTTAAAATATCATGTTTATATTTCTTTCGTAAAATTTCATAACTACTAGATTTATTATCGATAACAAATTTATTCACTGAGTTTAAATGCTCTAATTTTTTAATCGCTTCAAATGTCACAAATCCTGATTCAGAAGCACTTGAGGCATCTTTTTCAAAATACAAATTTACATTTTTCTTTTTAAATTTCAAAACAGAATCAGCAATCATTTTCGATAAGCGAATTTTAAATTGATTGAATTGATTATAAATAGGTAATTTAGGTATTGCCGTAATAACTGCTTTATCAACTGCACTTATTCTCGAAATATATGATGTTTTTTTATGATTTTTTGTACATAATACTGTATTCTTTAAATCATCTGGTTTATCTACAATAAGCGAATGTATCATGATTTCGTTATAAGCAAAGTATAAATTATTATGAACTTCTTTTAATTCCTTTAGTTTATATTTGGAAACTTCAAATTCAAAATCCCCGTTATCTTCCCATTGAATTTTGGCTAAGATAAGTCCGTCACTTGTCACTACGTTATTAAAAAGAATATTAAAATGATACTTATAATCTATATGTCCTCTAAATTTAATTCCATGCCTTGTATTACTCGAATTAATATGTGAAACATTGAAAGTCGGTTGTTCAACAAGATCTTGTTCTATATTTATTAAATCTGGACTATTGTACGAAATAGTAAATAGTCTATTATTTAATTTAACAATAACAGGATTAAAATTTTGCAAAGCAGTTTTTGATTTTATTTTTAAATGTTTTTCTTTAATAAGTTCGCTTATCTTTATGACTTCATTTGATAAATTAGAAAGTTCAAAGGTGTTGTTAGATATCAAATTAAAACCTGAGCGCCCTTCCAAATCTATCATCTGAACATATGACGTTTTTATCGCAAATTCCTTTCTAGCAATCGTATATTCTAATAAACTCACAATGTGATGATATCTAATCTTTAAATAAATATAAGGTTCATTAGAACGAATTCTTTCTAATGAATCGATTTTTGAATACCCCTTTAAAAAAATTGATTCATTTAATTCATATTTATTATTATTCTCATCTAATACTTCATAAGCATATTTTGTCTTTTGAATTTTGAATTTGTCATAATATGATTCAATGCTAATATCTAAACTTTTTTCCGTGTTACCATTTAAATAAGGTGAAATATAAATCATGCCATTCTTAATATGAACATACAAAGCCTTTTGATCGATTTCTAATATCATTAAAATATTATCTTCAAAATTAGTCTTCTTAATGGCATGTTCACGCAAATCTAAATATTTTGAAGTGATATAGAAAAATTCCTTGCTATCAAACATTTTAATTTTTAAAAAATCATTTGTATTTTTTTCTATTAAACAAACTTCATTAAAAACCTTTTTTATATTCATTACATATCTTCCCCATTGTTTTGATTTGTACAAATTATAATTTCAACTTAATTATTATATTAACATACATACAATTTTAACTTTATGACTTAAGAATTAATACCTACTTCTAAAAGTTTACTTTTTAAATTTGTCACATTTTAGACACAACGAATATAAATTCATTTTTCAAACTCACCCTCTTGTATTAACAATAAATACATGTTTATTTATTCATCATTAAGTGACTTTATAATATTCATAAAATTTTAATGTGAGCATATATTCAATAAACCACAATTTATTAATTTATTTATCTTGCCCAGTTCATATCTCCAAATGTATACTACTAAAGTTATTATTTTAAGGAGACAAATTATGAAAAAATTAAATTATGTATTTTGGTTATGCTTTTTAGCTTTAATAGTGATTATACCAGTGCTTTGTAGAGGGCAAGGTTTATTAGTTATTATATTTACAGGATTAATGCTTCTATCATTTTATTTCACAATTGTATATTCATATAATATGATTGTTTCATTTTTTGGATTTAAAAACATAAAAAGAGATTATCTCATTAAACAAGATAGAACAAAGTTTTTAATTTTAGTTGCAGCTCATAATGAAGAAAGTGTGATTCGGGAAACGATTAGAAATCTTAAACAAATTAATTACGATAAAAATTTATATGATATATGCATCGTTAGTGATAACTCTACTGATCTTACAACACAAATTGCTTTGAATGAAAATGTACTTGTTGTAGATACTATTAAAAATGAATTTGAACGAGAAGGTGTTGGTAAACCAGCAAGTATTCAATACGCACTTAGAAAATTAGGTTTTGAAAATGTTAAACGTCAATATGACATGATTATGGTTTTAGATGCTGATAATTTTGTTAGTAAAAATATTTTAAAAGAAGTCAATTCACAATTTATTACTAAAGGTAGACCAACAGCTATTCAAACTTATCTTGATAGTAAAAACTACTCTAAATTTATGAGTTTAGCCTACTCAGTTGTATTTTGGACAAACAATCGGTTTATGCAATTAGCAAAATATAAATTAAACTTACCTAATTCAATTGGTGGTACAGGGTTTTTTGTGAAAACAGATTGGCTAATTGATAAAGGCGGATTCAAATTTGATTCACTTACAGAAGATTTAGAAATGGAAATTGAGATTATCAATGATGGCGGACGTATATTATGGAACGACCATGCGTCTATTTATGATGAAAAACCAGAAGAAACAAAAGTGAGTATGATACAAAGACATAGATGGATAAAAGGACATTGGTACGTTGCTTTCAAACAAATTTTACCTCTAACTAAGAAATTTATTATGACTTTAAATATTAAATACTTAGACAAAATATTTTTCTTAATGAGTATGGGTAAAGCATTTCATATACTCTTAATATTTATAGTGCTCATCATTAATATTATACTATTAACCCATCATCACATGTTGGTATCAACTTTAGCAGCTTTGAATATATTAGGCGCATTGCATTTATTGAATGATTATATGTTCTATATTACAGGGCTAAATGCATTACTTATTATTTATAGTTTCATCATTTTACCGATGTATAGTGTATATGCAAAACTTAGAAATATTAATCCAATCAAAATTGTACTATCTTTACAATGGTTTATGATAACTGATTTTATCGTACAATTATTCGGTTTATTTACATAGCCAAATCAACAAACTTGGATTAGAACACCCCACTCGAAAGTTAGTATAGAAACAAGTGAAGAAGCTTACCAAACACCAGGAACATATGAACACGATAACCAACCTGCAATACAAGTCCCTGAAGTTGGTTTAAATACAAGTAATCATATTGTAGAGCAACATAAATAAAATCCCTTATGACTAATTGAAACATCAATCATAAGGGATTTTTTTACTTACTTATATTCTCAGATAATAAACTATACATAAATTGATCACTAATTTCATATATAACAGGTTTACTTTTAATTTTTATTAATTTTTCTTCATGGCTAGAAATAACATTATTAATCTTTCCTCTTGAATAACCTGAAGCTTTTTGTAGTTCTTTCAAAGTAATTCTTGAATATTTACTGCCAAATACTTTATCTTGTAGCAAAATATATAATATTTTATATTCATACTTATCATAATGTTTGTTGTGTAATGCTAGTTGTATTTTATTGATAATATTAATATTCTCTTCAAAATTGTCGATTATATTTTCTTGTCCTTCTATTAAAATACTCAACATATCATCAATAAAATTAGTTAATTCGCCTTTATTGAAATAATTCGAAGTATCAACAAAAGCTTTATAATATTTAGACTTGTTATTATTTACAGAATACGAAAATGAAAGTGCTGTATATGGGTCTAATAAATCGTTTAATTTTCTAGCTATTATATATCTACCAATACGCCCATTCCCATCATAAAATGGATGTATATATTCAAAAATATAATGACTTGCTAAAATTTTAATAAGTTCAGGTGATTCATGACTTTTTATATAATCAATAAGCTTTGTTAATAATTCTATTACTTTCGATTCACTATATTCATTTCTATGAACACATTTATTTTTAGAATGATCAAATACACCTATACTACTAGCTCTAAACATTTTACCATCCGGATATTCATCCTTTTTGATTTCATCAGATACAATTTCATCGTATATTTTTCTAAAATCCACAATAGAATTTAGATCAAGTTCTCCAAATTCCATCATTAAATACTGAGTGACTAATCCAGTAAACCTTTTATCTTTCTTACTTGTATTATTTAATGCTTCAGCTATTTCTTTTTTAGTACTTTTAATATTTTCAGTTTCGTTCGTACTTTGTAATTCGTTAATTAATAACTTATTAATATATGCATGTGTTGCTATTCTTGGGAGATTAGCAGATAATTGTTTGATTTTAGATGAATTTAATAGAATTCTTTCGTACTGCTTAAACAGACTTTTATTTATCGAATAAAATAATGGATATTGTATATCGAGTAATTGTTTTTCATCTTGCATGGGACTAATGTTTATATCTAATAAGTAACTTGAATAATGTCTGATTCTCATATCATATTCTTCTTGCATAACATCTGTTCCAAACATATGAAAAATCGTTTTAAGTGATTTATACTTCATTAACTTCACTCCTATTTAACATATATGCCCAATATGTTCATTAGATATATTCATTATATACTCAAAATAGCTAAAATCATAGAATTAGTTCAATAGCTATAATACAAAAGTCATTTTGATAACAATAAAAAACCCTAACCGCTTTCGGTTAGGGTTTTAAAATTTGAGAACTATTCTACTTAGCGTATTCAGTAGCTCTCATTTCCCGGACAACTGTCACCTTAATATGCCCTGGATATTGTAATTCGCCTTCTATTTGATCTTTAATATCTCTAGCTATTCTATGTGCTTTCAAGTCGTCAATATCTTCAGGAGAAACAATTACTCTAATTTCTCTACCTGCTTGTATTGCGAATGCTTTTTCAACACCTTGATAACCTTCTGATATTTCTTCTAATCTTTCTAAACGTTTCACATAATTTTCTAAAGTTTCTCGTCTAGCTCCAGGTCTTGCAGCACTTAACGCATCTGCTGCTGCTACCAATATAGAAATAACTGATGTTGGTTCTACATCCCCATGATGTGAGTGTATTGCATTTATGACTGTATCATGTTCATGATATTTCTTTGCAAGTTCTACCCCTATTTCAACATGGCTACCTTCAACTTCGTGATCAATAGCTTTACCAATATCATGTAATAAACCTGCACGTTTTGCTAAAGTAACATCTTCACCTAGTTCAGCTGCTAACATTCCTGAAAGTTGCGCAACTTCTACTGAATGTTTCAGTACACTTTGGCCATAACTTGTACGATATTTCATACGTCCTAAAATTTTAACCAATTCTGGGTGTAAGTTATGAATACCTAATTCAAATGTCGCTTGTTCACCTGATTCTCTCATTAGGTCATCCACTTCTCTTCTCGCTTTTTCAACCATATCTTCAATTCTACCTGGATGTATACGTCCATCAGATACTAAATTAGTTAAGGCTGTCTTAGCGATTTCTCTTCGAATTGGATCAAATCCAGATAATATAACCGCTTCTGGTGTATCGTCTATAATTAAATCTACACCTGTTAATGTTTCTAAAGTACGAATATTACGACCTTCACGACCGATAATACGCCCTTTCATCTCATCATTTGGTAAATTCACAACGGATACAGTCGATTCTGAAGTATGATCTGCTGCTAACCTTTGTACAGTAATAGACAACAGTTCTTTAGCTTTTTTATCGACATTTGTTTTTAGTTCTCTTTCTTTTTCTTTTACAAGTACAGCAATATCATGTGACAGTTCTTCTTCTACTTGTGAGAATTGCTCTTTACGAGCTTCTTCACGTGTGAGTCCGGAGATGCGTTCTAGTTCTTGTTCATGTTTCATTATTATTTCTTGAACATTACTCTCTTTTGCATCTACCTGTTGTTGTCGCTCTTCAATTTTAGCTTCTTTGTTTTCTAGAATTTCATCTTTTTTGTCTAAAAGATCAGATTTGCGCTCTAAATTTTCTTCTTTTTGAAGTAATCTTGCTTCTTGCTTTTGTAGGTCACTTCTTCTCTCTCTAATTTCACTATCAAGATGATCTCTAATTTGTTGATTTTCTTCTTTTGCTTCAATCAACTTTTCTTTCTTAAGACTCTCAGCTTCTTTGTTAGCTTCACTTATAATATAGTGAGCAGACTGACGAGCTTGATCTTGCTTTTTCGTTAAGCTATTATGTGCGAAAAAGTATCCTACAACAACACCTAGAATAACTCCTAGCAAAATGAGTAAGAGGGTTAATAAGTCCACATAAACACCTCCTTCTATCTAGGTTCTACGTCTTATATATACAAAAATATGATTAAATGAAACTATGGAATCATACAACTCAATTGTACGTTTAAATTTGTACAAGTGTCAAGGACATGGACTTTAATTTTTAATTCTATTTTTATAAAAAAACATTCTATAGATTACACAATGAAACGTAATCTATAGAATGTTTAATTTAATGACAAAATACTATTTAGTCTAGTAAAGTTTCTTGTTCAGGTTCATTAGGTTTATCTTCTTTTTTAGCTTCTTCTTTCTTCTTACCGTTAAAGCCTAATTGATCTCTTAAGATTCCATCAATTTCTTCAATAATAGCTGGATTTTCTTTTAAGTAAGTCTTAACGTTTTCTTTACCTTGACCCATACGTTCTCCGTTATATGAATACCAAGCACCTGATTTATCTACAATATCAAATTCAACTGCTAAGTCGATTAATTCACCTTCACGTGAAATACCTTCACCGTACATAATATCAACTTCAGCTACTCTGAATGGAGGCGCAACTTTGTTTTTAACAACTTTAATTTTAGTTCGGTTACCAACTACTTCTTGACCTTGTTTCAATTGTTCAGCACGACGTACTTCTAAACGAACAGAACTATAGAACTTCAACGCACGTCCACCTGGTGTTACTTCAGGATTACCGAACATAACGCCAACTTTTTCACGAATTTGGTTGATAAAGATAGCTGTTGTATTTGATTTAGAAATAGCACCTGATAATTTACGTAAAGCTTGACTCATTAATCTTGCTTGTAAACCAACGTGTGTATCTCCCATTTCACCTTCAATTTCAGCTTTAGGTGTTAATGCAGCTACTGAGTCGACAATAACAATATCAACTGCACCACTACGAACAAATGCTTCTGCAATCTCTAAACCTTGTTCACCGTGGTCAGGTTGTGATAAATATAGGTTATCAATATCTACGCCTAAGTTTTTAGCATAAACAGGATCTAGTGCGTGCTCAGCATCAATAAAAGCAGCTACGCCACCTTGTCTTTGCGCTTCAGCGATAGCGTGTAAAGCTACTGTTGTTTTACCAGAACTTTCTGGACCATATATTTCAATGATACGTCCTTTAGGGTAACCACCAACACCTAATGCTTTATCAAGTGTGATTGAACCACTAGAAACTGCTGATACTTCTCTGCTTGTATTATCCCCTAGCTTCATTACTGCCCCTTTACCAAAGGATTTTTCCATATTCTTAATTACTGTATCGAGTGCTTTTTGACGTTCGTTCACGCGATAACCTCCTATATATATAAAATGAATTTACTTGTTTAATTAGCTATTATTACTATAAATGCTTTTGTTCTAAAATGCAAGTATAAAGCGAATATTTGTTCGTGTTTTTGTACGCATTTTTAAAATTAAGCGAACATAAGTACCGATTTTATAAATTATCGCAAGTTATCTTAATAGGTTCAAAAACTTTATAAGTGCTATATTGCTTATTCTATCACGTCTTCCAGCATATGATTGACTTAATGACGAAATAAATTTTTCGTTTTTTTGCATATGTGAAATATATACTGTTGATTCTTTATGATCTTGTTTTAAAACAATAACACTTTCTACGTTAAATGTTGATTTTAACTTGTTAGCAATTTGTTCAACTGATTCATCTTGACTAATATTCAACATTTCATCTGTCCATGAATTTTGTAAAATATATGATTTTAAATATTGTTCGCTATCTTTAGATAGTTTAAGTCGAGCATTTAATACACCATCTGTAATTTCATCATATATAACAAATGGTTGATCTAATTCATTAAATACAGTATCTTCAACTGTTAAATCATCGCTACCATAATAAAATTCGCCTATTCTATTTAATATTTCTGTTTTAACAGGCTGGATTAAATCTATCGCTTGTTGTTTAGTATTCGCATTAGCCGTAATGCGGAGTGATACTTCATGTTGACCAGCAAGTGGTGCAATTGTAGGATTGGATTGATTATCTATTAAGTCAATCAGCTCTGTTTCCAAGCTAGATTCACCAATACCCATAAATTTCAATGACTCAGAAAAGATGACACGTTCTTCATTTAAGAAAAATGGTACAAGATATTGATTGACCATTGGTTGAAGTTCTTTCGGGGGACCAGGTAATAATACGACTTTTTTATCATCCACTTCTAAATACATGCCTGGTGCCATACCAAAGTCATTCTTCAGTACTTCACTACCTTCAATAACAAGTGCTTGTTGTCTATTATTAGGCGTCATCGTACGGTTTTCATTTTTGAAATATTGTTCAATCTGATCCATAGCTTGTTTATTTGTTTCTAGTGATTTACCTAATACTTTACCAACAGTTTGTTTTGTTAAATCATCTTTCGTTGGTCCTAAACCACCTGTTAAAATTACAACGTCATGATGCGCTAATTCTTCTTTAAAAGTACGTTCTAACCTTCCAGGATTATCGCCTACAGCAACGTGTCTCATAACACTTGCACCGAGTTCATTGAGTACTTTTGATATAAACTGTGCATTTGTGTTAGCAATTTGTCCTAATAAAATTTCAGTACCTACGCTTAAAATACTAACTTTCATATTTTTGCCTCCTACAGAAAAACCTACAAACGAAATGTTGTAGGTTAAATGTTGTTATTATTTTGATCCTTTAAATACATCTCTACCATGATAAAAATACTCTATACCAGATAGAATTGTAAAGAAAGTAGCAATATACATGAGCCATTGCCCAAGATTAATTTGCCATAAAGTAGAGAATGGTTCTTGTAATAGGATAAATACAATTGCGACCATCGTTACAGCCGTTTTAATTTTACCTAATTGACCAGCTGCACTTACAAAGCCTTGTTCAATTTGAACTAATCTTAGTCCTGTTACAGCAAATTCTCTAGCAATGATGATAATAGCAATAACTGATGATACTTTATCAAGTTCTACTAATGCAATTAATGCACTCGCTACTAATAATTTATCAGCTAGAGGGTCTAAAAATTTCCCCATGTTTGTAACAAGTTCCCATTTTCTCGCTAAATAGCCATCAAACCAATCTGTAACAGAAGCTAAAATAAATATAATACCAGCTATAAATTGTTCTATTCTCATTTCTTGTCCAAATAAGAAATGCATGTCACCCATATTAAAATCTACAAGTAAAAATAAAACAAATACAGGTATTAAAATAACACGTAATACTGTTAATTGATTAGGAATATTCATATTCGTTCTCCTTCTTTTCTTACAACTGCATAATAATACTATTATAAATCAATACTATATATAATTAAATGATAATTATTAATAATATCCAACCGATTAAGCATACACCAAAGAATGTAATCATTTGTGTTATGAGTTTAGCTACCATTTTATTCTCTGATATTTCAGTTTGACTTCTTTTTTCTTGCGTAAGCTGTCTAAAAGCTTCTTTAGCAGAAGGTGCTGTTTTAGGCAACTCACTTTGATGTTTATCAATTAATTCTGGTGCACTCATATTGATTGCAGAAGCATATTTCGTTATGAAACCTCTTGTATAATCGGGATTTGGTAGATTTTCAAATTCATTCTTTTCAATCATCATTAAAAATGGTCTTTGTATCTTTGTTTTTTCTTCAAGTTCAACTAAAGTCATCCCTAATTGTTCTCTTTTACTTCTTAACGTTTCTCCAATATATTTCAAATATATTCACCTCAAACAATTTATTCAAAAAATCCAAATCCATCTCCAAATGCCATATTGTCATTTGTAAATAAATCATTTTTATTTAATTGCTCATATGTAATTTCTTGGTCTTCTGTTTCTCTTAGTTCAATAATATAATCAAAATCTTCAAGGCTATATTCAGAGCGTTGTACAAATAGATCAGGATGTTCTACTACTTTAATTGTTGGTAAACTCATAACTTCTCTAACGAGTTGTTTATGCTTTTCATCAGTTTGCTTAGATGTTACAGCACCATCAATAATATAAACATTTTCATCACTATATTCACCTTTTAATAAAGAGCTTCTTACTGTTTGCTTAATAAGCGTCGAACTAATAAACAACCATTTTTTATGGGCACACACACTAGCGGCAACAACAGATTCTGTTTTACCTACTCTTGGCATACCTCTCACACCAATCAGTTTATGACGGTTCTCTTTAAAAAGTTCTGCCATAAAATCAACTAATAAACCTAAATCTTTTCTTTCGAATCTAAAGGTCTTTTTGTCATCAACATCTCGTTTAATATATCTACCGTGTCTTACCGCTAATCGATCTCTTAAGCCTGGTGTACGTAACTTTTTAATGGTAATATCATCAATTTCTTTAACAATATTTTCAAAGCGTTTAACTTTATTCATATCATCTGTCTTAATGAGTAACCCTCTTCGACCTTGATCGACACCATTTATCGTAATGATATTAATACCTAAAATACCAAGCAAACTAGAGATATCCCCTAATAAACCTGCTCTATTTACTTGTATATCGTATTCTAAGTACCATTCTTTTTTAATGACCTCTTCCATAATATCCACCCCAATATTAAATATACCATCCTCCGTTTACACGTAGGACTTGACCGGTCACACTTTGAGATAACGGATTTAATAAATATCCCACCGTTGCCGCAACTTCTTTAGTTTGAACAAACCGACCTTGTGGTATTTCATCTTTTAATTGTGTTTGTGTAATTTCATCAAGTTCATCTGTCATTTTACCATGAACGACACCTGGACATATAGCATTTACTGTAATAGATGTTAAAGCAAGTTCTTTTGCTAAAGATTTAACAAAACCAAGTTGAGCAGCTTTCATTGTTGAATAGATTGTTTCGTAACTTGCACCAGTCTCTCCCCAAATAGATGATATAACGATTATTCTGCCATTTTCACTCTTTCTAATATCATCAACAAATAATTGAACAATTTTTATGAGCGCATATACATTCAAGTTATATTGAACATCAATTTCATCATCTGTAAAATCTTGAATCGCACCAAATGACGATTGCCCAGCTGCATATATTAATTGATCAATATGTCCGATTGATGTTAAGAATTGTAAATTATCTTTGTTTGTTAAATCGAATTGTAGAAAAGTAACAGGTTGTCCGGCATATCTTTGTTTGAGTTCATTAATATTAGATCGATTATAATGCAGTATCACTTCATGCCCTAGTGATAAACATTCATCAACAATTGATAATCCAATGTCACCACTACCACCAACAATAAATGTTCTAGCCATTTTGTTTCACCAAACGACTTTCTACAACATGATCGAAGTCTATTAATGAAGCCAATGTTTCTTGTACACTTTCTACTGTTATAGATTCTAAAATGTTTACAAGTTCAAATAGTTCTACACCTTCAAAATAGAATTTAGTATATTGATTTGCAATATATTCTGGAGAATTTAAGCTTGATACAATTTCGCCTAAAGTTTGTTTTCTCACTCTCTCTAACTCTTCTAAAACAAAACCATTTTCTATATATTTTTTAAGTTCTGCTTTAACCGATTCTTTAAATTCATTATGATAATCAGTTGTCACAGCTAGAATTAAATAACTATATGTCATTTCGTTAGCAAATTGATAACCAAACGTATCATCAATCACTTCTTTTTCTAAATTTGATTGATAAAATTCAGTTTGTTCACCGAATATTAAATCTAAAGCAATCATCATTTCCATATCATTTTTTACGCGTACTTTATCAGAAATAGTATTAGGCTTGAACTTATATGCCAACATTGATTTTTCTTGAACAATGTCCATTTTCGTTTCGACATACGGTGTATGGACAGATGCCGGTTCGTCTATTACTTTTCTCGTAATTGGTGGCATTTCGTGCATATTTCTTTTGTCTTCATGTTCGCGAACTAATTGTATAGTCTCTTCAGGATCGACGTCTCCAACAATGATTAACACCATATTTGCTGGATGGTAAAAGGTTTCATATGATAAATATAAATCTTCAGCTGTAATATCATAAATACTTTCAACAGAACCTGCTATATCCACTTGTACAGGATGATTATGATAGAGTGCGCCTAAAGTTTGGAACATTAATTTATAATTAGGCTGTTCTTGGTACATCTTAATTTCTTCAGCGATTATACCTTTTTCTTTTTCTACTGTTTTCTCAGTAAAATACGGACTTTCAATCATTTTTAATAAACGAATAATATTATCGTGCACATTTCCAGTCGCACTAAATAAATAACTTGTTCTATCAAATGTCGTAAATGCATTAACTTGTGCATCATTTTCAGCAAAACTTGTAAAGACATCGCCATCTTCTTTTTCGAACAATTTATGTTCTAAGAAATGTGCTACCCCGTCCGGAACAGTCACAAAATCATCTTTGCCATGTGGCTTAAATGTATGATCAAGAGAACCGAAATGTGTTGTGTATGTCACAAAAGTCTTTGAAAATCCTGCTTTTGGAATGACAACTACTTTTAAACCATTTTCTAAAGTATCTTCGAATACAGTTTCATCAATCTGTTTATAATATTGATTACGCATTGTTATCACCTTCAGTCAGTATATATATTGTATCTAATTGTCCAAGTTGTGCGGTCTTTTTAATATCTTCAATTGTGATAGATTCAATTTCTTTAATCCAATCATCATAGTTATAAACGGATTGATATCTCGCATGTGTATGCAATAAGTCAATCATTTGTCGTTGTTTATCAAACATTTCTCGTGCGTGTGAAATTAAGACTTTCTTCGCTAACGTCAGTCTCTCTGTTTCAATTTCACCTTGTTGAATATCTTTAAAAATATTTAAAATTGTTTCTTTAGCGACATGTACTTTATCTTTAGAGATGCCACCAACTATATATAAGAATCCATTTCTTGCATCGATTTGAGAATGTATTGAATAGGCTAAACTTTGTTTTTCACGTACTTCACTAAATAAAATTGAAGAAGCATCTCCACCTAGCAACATATTTAACACTAAGAACGAATAATATTCTTTAGAATGGAATGTTATTGGGAATCTATATCCCATATTTAATTTTGCTTGATCAATCTTTGTATAATCTACTATTTCTTTTACTTCTTTAATATCTTTTAATAATGTCGTTTCGATTTCTAATTGACTATTATGATCAAAATTAAAATATTCATGACACAATGATTTAACTTCATCTAATTCAACATTTCCAATAATATATGTAGATATCGCATTCTCGAGTAACAAATCATGGTATGTATTGACTAAAGATTCAGGTGTTACGTTATCAATGTCTTCTAGTCGACCAGATGCTAAATATTTATATGGCTCATCTTCAAACATATGATTCATAAATTGAATAAATGCACGTTGAGATTTGTTGTCTTCAATTGCAGTTAATTTTTTATGTAATAAAGATTTTTCTTGCTTCGTGTATTTTTCGTTAAATTTACCATTTTCAATCAGTGGATTAAAAATCACTTCATGCAATAATTTAACGGCTTGTTCGAATAGTGGAAGCTCACTATTTAAATATTTTTCATTTACGATTTCAATACCAATTGTCATGATATGATTATTAGCTTGTTTATTGACATAGCTAAATAAATGCGCACCATATAAGTCCGCAAGCAAATTATTCATTTCTTTATCAGTTTGGTATTGTTTTGTAACACGTGTAATTAATTTACTTAAAATTGACCTAGATGTAATCGTCTCACTGTTTAAAGGTGCTACAAATTTAAAAACGATAGTCGTTATTTTAAATTTTTCAGTTGGTATCACATAAACGTCATTTGAAGATAATTGTATATGTTCTGTTGTTATCATAATAGATACCTCTCTTATATGTATGTATATAGAGAAACAAAGCAACAATTGTTACTTTGTTTCTCTCAATATATTTATTATATCCTATTTCTTGTAATTCGAAACTTTACAAGACTGCTTTTAAAATAATTTAGTGAATAAAGTACAGGTGTGCCATGTTCGTTATAATGAACTTGTGTTAATAACATCATTGCATCGTCTGGCTCAGAGTTCAATATTTCACTAATATACGGCTCATAACTAATGGATTCTATAGATGTATTAGCATGTGTAATTTTAAATTCTACTTTACTTTCAATTGCGGATAAAATAGATGAATTGGATCTATAGTCACTGCATGCAAATAAATCAGTAGCAATTTTATCTAGACAATACACGACTGGTTCACCATTTGCTGTACGTACTCTTTCTATTACCGAAATAGATGCATCTTTTTCTAAGTTTAATACTTCTATATCTTTTAAAGTTGCAACTTCTTCATCTAAACTAATAAATTCTGTTCCAGCAACTTCACCATTTTTTTCAATCATTTTTGTAATACTTACTAATTCGTCTAATGGATAATAATATGGTTGTGTAGGTTTCACCACTGTTACGTCGCCTGTTTTTTGAGATAAAATTTGTTCCGTGACAAGTTCATGTATGGCTTTTTCGATTTCATCATAATTTATATTTAACAACTTTTTAATTTCAAACTCATTCGGAATAGCATCTCCCGGTTTAAGTTCAGCTGTTTGAATTTTTTCTAATATCCAATTTTTAACGAAATTTGTACTTGCATTTGTAGACATAATATCCCCCTATTCGTCTTGATAAATATCAACCAATACTTGTCTAGGTTTACTACCTGATTGAGGACCAATAACACCATTACTTTCCAAATCATCCATTAACCTAGATGCCCTATTATAACCTATTCTAAATCTTCTTTGTAATAAACTCGCACTTGCTTTTTGTTCTTCTAAAACAAATAAATATGCTTCTTTGTATAAAGCATCTTCACTTTCCATTTCATTTGCCTCTGTCGGTTCGTCAGGTTCCATCTCTTTAACATAGTTCGCTGTTTGTTCTCCAACAACATGTTGAACAACTGATTCAACTTCACCATCAGAAAGAAATGCACCTTGTATTCTTGTTGGTTTTGAAGAGTCTCTAGATAAGAATAGCATATCACCTCTACCTAGTAATTTTTCAGCACCACCACTATCTAAAATTGTTCTAGAATCAGTTGCAGAGCTTACTGCAAACGCAATTCTAGAAGGTATATTAGCTTTAATACTACCTGTTATAACATCAACGGATGGTCTTTGTGTCGCAATAATTAAGTGTATACCTGCTGCACGTGCAAGTTGTGCGATTCTCATAATGGATGATTCAACATCTTTACCAGCAACCATCATTAAGTCAGCAAGTTCATCAACAATGACGACAATATAAGGTAATTGCGCTTGTTTTTCTTCCATTTCTTGATTTGTACGTTCAATAAATTGATTATATCCTTCAATATTTCTTGCACCAACGTGTTGGAACAAGTCATATCTTTTTTCCATTTCGGATACAATTTTTTGTAATGCTTGATTTGCCTTTTGAGGATTTGTAACAACAGGTGTTAACAAATGTGGTATCCCGTTATACACATTTAATTCAACCATCTTAGGGTCAATAAGCATTAATTTTACTTCATGTGGTTTAGAATTCATTAATATACTTGTGATAATACCATTAATACAAACAGATTTACCACTCCCTGTAGCACCTGCTACGAGTAAGTGAGGTAATTTGTTTAATTCTGCTGTAATTGGTTCACCTGAAATATCTCTTCCTAATGCAACTTCAAGTTTATTTGATGTTGGTTTTGCCTCATTCAGTACTTCTTTCAGCGTTACCATTGAAATATGTTCATTAGGCACTTCAATTCCAACTGCCGACTTACCTGGAATAGGCGCTTCAATTCTAATATCTTTTGCTGCTAAATTCAGTGCAATATCATTACTTAAATTAACGATTTTGTTTACTTTCACACCTTGAGCTGGCTGTACTTCGTATTGAGTAACAGCTGGTCCAATCCTAATTTGAGTCACTTTCGCATCGACATTAAAGTTTCTTAATGTAGCTTCAAGTAGTTTTCCTTTTTCTTGAACTGTCTTTTTAGACACTGATTGAGATTTAGGTGGATCATTTAAAATTGTAATCGGTGGTAATTTATAATTTAAATTCTCAGTCTCATCTATAGTTGATTCATTCATTTCAGATTCATGATTATCATGATCTTGTTGAACGGGTTGTTTAGGTTGTTGTGTTCTTTTGGATGCTAACTTTTCTTGCGATTCAAAGATTGGAATTTCTTCATTAGTTTGTTGTTTGTCAATTTTAGAAATTTCTTGAACTGGTTCAACTTCTTCTAAATGTGAAACGTCTTTAGGCTGCTCTTTTTGACGCTTTTCTTTTTCTAGTTGTTTAGCTTTCGCTTTTTCTTCTCTTTTTTGTTCAAGATTTGTCATTTTTGATTTAGTTTTACTTTGCGCCATATCAAATGCTGATTTAGTAATATCACGATGTCTTTTCTTCATGATTAAAATAACACTAGATAGTAAAACGAGTATCGTTAATAAACTATATCCAAAGACGGAAATAAGCTTGCTTATGACATTAAATGCATAATAACCAATATAACCACCACCGTTAAAGTAAAATGCATTTCGTTCTAAACTTGAATATGTTTCACTCAAGGTTGTCTTAAACGTATTAAACGATGGATCTTTGAAATATAATACTAACTGCATAATGAATAGCAATGCTACTTGAAAGACGAGCAATCCGTTTACTCTTCTTGTGAATTTTAATTTGCCGTTCACTGTTATTAATAGTGAAATAATCGCTATCAGTATATAGGTGAAATATTTTGAGAATCCAAATAAGAAATGAAAGAAGCTATCAATCATTAAACCTATAAATCCTAATTGAAAAATACCTAACACGAGTAAAAACAACACAATCATCTGTATGACATATTTTAATGTATTATCTTTTTGCTTTTTCTTGCCACGTGTTGTTTTTCTTTTACGTGTTGCTGGCTTCTTCTTTTGTACCATTTTTGAAATAGCCTCCTTATCTATAATGCAAAAAGAGGCTGGGACATAAATAGATGTCTCAGCCTCATATAGTATGTAGGCAGTTAATGAACAAATAGCGTGTATGACACATTATTTGTTCATCTTTGCCGAGATGGAAAAACCCATTGTATTGATATAGAATTTAATCTCATCTCTTGACTGTTAAAAATCATCCATAAAACAATTCATTAGATTTCTGAAATAATTGGAATAATCATCGGGCGACGTTTCGTTTGTTCATATAGATACTTACCGAGTTTATCACGCATATTTTGTTTCATTTCAGACCATTCAATTTTCTTTTGAAGTAAACCTTCTTCAACAATTTCACGGACTTTTTCTGAAGCGTCGTTTAATAACTCTTCACTTTCTCTAACATAAACGAATCCACGTGATTGAATTTCAGGTCCACCAACGATTTTTCTATTTTTAGGATCTAAAGTTACAACAGCTATAAATATACCATCTTCAGCTAATAAGTGTCTGTCTCTCAAAACAATATTACCTACGTCTCCAACACCGATACCGTCAATTAATACGTTACCAGCTGTAACTTTTTCATTAGCAATCATTTTTTCGCCATCAAAATTAACAACGTCACCTTTTTCTAGTAAGAAAATTTTCTCAGGGTCTACGCCTGTTTCAGCTGCTAATTTCGCATGTGCGATTTGCATTTTAAATTCACCTTGTACTGGAATAAAGTATTCAGGTTTCATTAAATTAAGCATCATTTTAAGTTCTTCCATACAACCATGACTAGATGCATGTGTTTTTTTGTTATTAGGCATAATGTGTGCGCCAGCTTTAACTAATTCATTTAAAGTCTGACCAATAATCACTTCCATATTAGCAGAAGCTGTTGTAGAAATATAAACATTATCGCCTTCTAAAATATTTAAAATAGGATGTCTTTGTTGAGCCATTTGACCTAATGCTTCAATTGGTTCACCTTGCATACCTGTAGCAATAATAATTAATTCATTTTTAGGATATTTACTAATGTCATGCACGGGTACTAAAAGATTTTCTGGAATATTAAAGTAACCTAATTTACGTGCAACATTGAAAGAACTTTCTAAAGAACGTCCTAAGAATGAAACTTTACGGTTTAATTTACTAGCCGCATTCAGCACTTGTTGAATACGAATAAAGTTAGATGCATAACATGAAACGATAATGCGTCCATTTGCTTTTGCAAATTCATCGACCATGTGACTTTCGATTACATTTTCTGGAACGTTGTAACCAGGTTTTTCTGCTTCTGTTGAATCACTAATCAAAGCAAATACACCATTTTGACCAATTTCAGTCATCTTAGCGATATCTGGTGCATAGGCACCTTGTAAACTTTGGTCGAATTTAAATTCTCCAGTATAAACGATTGAACCATATGATGTATGGATACATACACCTAAACTATCTGGTATTGAATGCGTTGTATTAAAAAATGTCACGTTAACGTTTTTAAATCTCATGACTGAATCTTTATTTACTGTATAATAACGTACTTTTTTATTGATTTTTCTTGCTTTCATGTGATCTTTAACTAATGCAATCGTCAATCTTGATCCGTATACTGGTGCATCAAGTTTTTCAAGTATATAACTTACAGCACCGATAGAATCTTCATGTCCGTGTGATAAAAAGATACCTTTAAGTTTATCTTTATTCTCAATAACATATTGTATGTCTGGTATAACAACGTCTACACCTAACATTTCGTCTTCTGGAAACATTAAACCAGCGTCTAACATGAACATTTCTTCGTCCACTTCAACGATATACATGTTTTTTGCAATTTCTCCTACACCACCGAGTGGTATGATACGAATTTTATCATTTTTCTTTTTTATTAAACTCAAAATTGTTCCTCCTAAATGTAGTCCCGTCCATAATATATTTATTTAATCATACCATTTATATAATCGATTATACAAGCACATACAACAGTCTTATACATATTTTAAATTAAGGAAGACAATAATTTTTATATCAGGTCATAACTTTATGATTTCTCTGTCAAAATAAACTCAGAATAAGGTGCATCCAATAATCTTTTCGTAGCTAATTTAATATCATTTAACTGGATTTGATTGATTTCGTGCTCGAACTGCTTATTCGTAACTAATTCATTATAAAACATGATTGAACGTGCATTTCTCGTCATTTTATTTTGGTTAGATTCAGATGCCATTAAAAAGCTTGTGATTATATGACTTTTAGCATCATCTAGTTCATTCTGTGTGATACCGTCATTTAATAATGACTCGAGCACTTCAGTAATAAGTTCACTTGATGCATCAACATTTTCTTTATCAGTTGCTACATAAATTGTCAGTAAACCATCATTGTGAAAACTTTGGAAATCTGAGTAAACATTATAACATAATCCATGTTCTTCTCTTAGAACTTGGAACAATTTAGAGCTCATTGTTTCGCCTAAAATCGTGTTCAATATATTCGTTGCATAATAGTGTTCATCATTATAACTTGGTGCATCATAACTTCTCATAAAATGCGTTTGCTCTAGCTCGTTTTTATAATAAGTTTCTTTCTTCTCAATAAAATTCATGCTTTGTTCTTGTTGATTAAGCGGTATTTCTACCCCATCAGATAATTGCTTAAGCAATGTTTCTTTCATAGATTCACTATAGGCACCCGCAACTGAAACAATTAAGCGATTACTTTGATAATACTTTTTATGGAAATCAACTAATGTATCTCTATCAATTTGATTGACACTATCAGGCGTACCAAGGATCATTCGTCCTAATGGTTGGTCTTTATAAATTTCATGTTCTAATTTATCCATTAACCATTCTTCTGGTGTATCTTCAATCATTTTAATTTCTTCTAAAATGACTTTTTTCTCACGAACAATTTCTTCTTCAAGAAATAGTGGATTTTTAACCATATCTATAAGTAAATCAATTGCTTTATGTTCAAATCTTTTTAATGTTTTACAGAAATAACAAGTGTACATTTTTGTCGTATATGCATTGTTATAGCCACCAATTTTATCAAATTCATTTGATAATTGCTGTCTTGTATAGTGTTCACTACCTTTAAATAACATATGTTCCATAAAATGAGCAATACCTTCAGGATAATCACCTTCATCACCCGTACCAGTATTGACATAAACACCTACACTAATTGTTTCACTGTTTGGAATTTCTTCAAAAATCACAGTCGTTCCATTATTCAGTCGTTGTAAATCAGCCATATTTATTCACCTCAAAATAAATAGGGACATGTCAATGTCCCTCTATTAGTAGACATACATACTTTCATAACCTCTCTTGCCTATGGTACAGTCTCAGCCTGTAGTCTTCGACTTGTACGATTCCCTCACGCATATCGGTTATAAAAGTGTTTTATATGAAGCAATCATTAAATTAAAACCTTTCGTGTTATAAGTATTGAGAAGTATTATGTACATGTACGATCGCAGTATTTGCACTTTTAGTCAGAACTGCTAATAACGGTATCAGTATTTGCACCTTTAGCCAGAACTGCTAATAACGGTATCAGTATTTGCACTTTCAGCCAGAACTGCTATTAATGGTATCAGTATTTGCACCTTTAGCCAGAACTGCTAATAATGGCACTCCTATTCATACATCAACTGACAAGTATCATTTAACTTCTTATTCTACTTACTCATAAAAAATGCCAACAAAATCTATGACTTTGTTGACACTATAAATTTCAGATTTTAATGATTGTCAATGTCCCTATCTGAATCATTTCATTTATTATTTTTGTTCTTTTTCTTCGTTTAACAATACTTTGCGTGATGCGTTTACGCGTCCTTGACGGTCAATTTCAGTTACTTTTACTAAGAATTGGTCACCAATTTTAGCTACATCTTCAACTTTGTTAACTCTCTCGTTAGAGAATTGAGAAATATGAACAAGTGCATCTTTACCTGGGAAGATTTCAACAAATGCACCGAATTTTTCGATACGTTTAACTGTTGCCATATAAATTGCACCGACTTCAGCTTCTCTTGTAATATCTTCAATAATTTGTCTAGCACGGTCGATCATTTCTTTATCTTTAGATCCAATAAATACTGTACCGTCTTGTTCGATATCTAATTTAACACCTGTTTCATCAATGATTTCATTGATTTTCTTACCACCAGGTCCAATAACATCTCTAATTTTATCTGGTTTAATATGCATAATTTCAATTTTAGGTGCATATTGGCTAAGTTCTTCTCTAGGTTCTCTTAAAGTTTCAAGCATATGATTCAAGATATATAATCTACCAATTCTTGCTTGCTCAAGTGCTTCTTTTAAGATTTGTTCACTTAAACCATCGATTTTAATGTCCATTTGAATAGCAGTGATACCTTTTTCTGTACCTGCAACTTTAAAGTCCATATCACCAAGTGCATCTTCCATACCTTGAATATCAGATAAAATTGTGTAGTTATCATCTTTAGTAATCAAGCCCATTGCAATACCTGCAACTGGTGCTTTAATTGGCACACCTGCATCCATTAAAGCTAAAGTTGAACCACAAATTGAAGCTTGTGATGATGAACCATTTGATTCAAGTACTTCTGAAACAACTCTTATTGTATAAGGGAATTCTTTTTCATCTGGAATAACTTGTAGTAAAGCACGTTCACCTAATGCACCGTGACCAATTTCACGACGTCCTGGCGCTCTCACTGGACCTGTTTCACCAACTGAGAAGTTAGGGAAATTATAGTGATGCATATAACGTTTTTGTTCTTCTGTACCTAAGCCATCAATGATTTGATGTTCACCTAATGCACCTAAAGTCGCAACTGAAAATGCTTGTGTTTGTCCACGTGTAAATAAACCTGAACCATGAGCTCTTGGTAATAATCCAACTTCAGAAGATAATGGTCTGATTTCTTCAGGATTACGTCCATCTGGTCTTACTTTATCTTCAGTAATTAAGCGACGCACTTCTTCTTTTACAAGTGCATCTAATACTTTACTTACATCTTTAAGTACTTCTTCATTATCTGGATCTTCTTCGTTTGTAAAGTCATTTAGAACTTCTTCTTTAACTGCAGAAATATTAATATCTCTTTGTTGTTTTTCTTCAGTTCTGATTGCTGAAATAATATCTAAAGCTTCTGCTTTAGCACGAACTGTTTCTTCAAATGAAGCTTCAATTTCAACCGGTATAAATTCAGCTTTTTCAGGTTGAACATCTTCAATAATAGCTTCTTGGAATTCAACTAATCTTTGAATTTCTTTATGACCAAATAAAATAGCATTTAACATTGTTTCTTCTGTTACTTCTTTAGCACCCGCTTCAACCATGTTAATCGCATCTTTATGACCCGCTACTTGTAAATCTAATAAAGAAACTTCTCTTTGTTCAACATTAGGATTGATGACAAATTCACCATCTACTAAACCTACGTTCACACCTGCAATTGGTCTTTCAAATGGAATATCTGATACAGATAATGCCATTGAAGAACCAATCATTGCTGCCATTTCTGGTGAACAGTTTGGATCAACACTCATTACGATAGAAATAACTTGAACATCATGTCTGTATCCTTTAGGGAATAATGGACGAATTGGTCTATCAATTAATCTACTTGTTAAAGTAGCATCTTCACCAGGTCTACCTTCACGTTTATTAAAGCCACCAGGAATTTTTCCTGCTGCATACATTTTTTCTTCATAGTTAACCATTAATGGGAAAAAGTCTACATTTCTAGGTTCTTTTGATGCAGTTGCTGTTGATAATACAACTGTATCCCCATATCTTACTAATACTGCACCATTAGCTTGTTTTGCTAATTGGCCCGTTTCAATTATTAATGGACTTCCTGCCCATTCTGTCTTAAAGACTTTCTTCTCTTGAGACATTTATGAATCTCCTCTCATACACTTAATCTCTTATATCATACCATTATACACATATTTTTTATATTTATTTATAAAAAAATCGAAAGAAATCTGATTGATTTCCTTCGATTGAAATTACGATTAGCGACGTAATCCTAATGATTTAATTAAATCACGGTAACGTTGAACATCATTTTCACGTAAATATGTTAATAAATGTTTACGACGACCAACCATTTTTAATAATCCACGACGTGAATGATGGTCTTTCTTGTGAGTACGTAAATGTTCGTTTAAAGCAGTGATTTCTGCTGTTAAAACTGCGATTTGTACTTCTGGAGAACCAGTATCAGTTTCATGTACGCGGTATTGTTCGATTAGTTCGTTTTTTCTTTCTTGTGAAATTGCCATTGTCAATTTCCCTCCTATAATTGTATTCACCGTAAACCTGAGCTGATCGTCGGAGTGTCGATAAGCCAAGGATTAGGCACTCAAATCATTATACATAACTCTTTATGTTCTTTCAAGTGATAATAACGCTTTTGCTTCTTCTTTATCTTGCTTAATTTGATTAACAAGTGCATCAATGCCATCAAATTTTTGTTCTGGTCTAATAAAATGGTGCCAATATACTTCTACACGTTCACCATATATACTCTCTTCAAAATCAAAGATGTTAACTTCAATACTTATTTGAGAAACAGACGGATCATGGAATGTTGGTTTCACACCAACGTTACACACACCTTTATATGACTTATCTCTTGATTTAATGAGTAATGTTACAGCATAAACACCTTTTCTCGGTAATACATAGTCATCACTAGGTTCAACATTAGCTGTAGGAAAACCAATTGTACGCCCTCTTTTTTCACCTTGAACAACCATACCTTTAATAACATATGGACGTCCTAAAGCTAAATTACAAGCTTCTATTTCTCCTAGTTCAAGTGATGTTCTAATATTCGTAGTTGAGATTTTTTCATCCTCATGTAATGTTTGCTTAGATACGACAAATACATCAAATGGATAATCATTCTCTTGTAATGAAGCCATATTACCTTTTCCATATTTGCCAAAACTAAAATCATAACCTGCAATAACAGCTTTCACATGATTTTGAATAAAATATTGGTCAATAAAATCATCTGCAGACACATCTGCAAATGTTGATGAAAAGTTAACGACGAAACAGTAATCTACGCCTAACTTTTCAATTGCTTCAATTTTATCAGCAATAGGTGTTAAATACGTTGTTCTTTTCTTTTCAGGATTTAAGACAACTGAAGGGTGAGGATCAAATGTCATAACAGCTTTTTTTAAATGTTTATCTTTAGCTACTTTAATCATTTTTTTAAGAACTTGTTGATGACCTAAATGTATGCCATCAAAAAAACCGATAGCTAAAGCAATATTTTCATTTACAAATTGTTTAGATTTAATTGGGTGTGTAATTTCTATAACTTCCATCAATATACTCCTTTAAAGAAAAACTTTTTTCGGTTTATAAAGTGTTTCATTTTTATCGTAAGTATCCATAATAGCAATTGCTTTGTCTTCATACCAAACAACAAATTCGCCATCATGTTTACTTTCATCTATTAAAGATTTTTCTATTTTTTGTCCGTTTTGAATACGCGTTACGATATCTTTATCATGTACGGTAACTTTCGTTAAACCATTCAATCCATATTCTAATGGAAGAATCACATCTTGTAACTTATCTTGCTCAACTATTTCTCTTAAGTCATCTAATTTAATAGCCTGTTCTAAAGAGAAACCGCCACTTTTCAACCTAATTAAATGAGACATATGAGCAGGATAATTAAGTAACGCACCAATTTGAGTTGCTAACGTTCTAATATATGTCCCTTTGCCACATTCAACTTCAATTTCAAATTTACAAGTATCATTCTCATAAATAATATCAGAAATTAAATCAATACTGTTAATATGTACTCTTCTGACAGGACGTTCAACTTCAATATTTTGTCTAGCATATTCATATAATTTCTTACCATTAACTTTAACAGCAGAATACATAGGTGGAATTTGTTCAATGTCACCTTCTAATTGTTTTAAAGTCGCAATCATTTCATCTTTGTCCCATAAATTTTGATCAACACGCTTCTGATCAACTATCTCACCAGTTTGGTCTTCAGTCGTTGTACTAACACCAATTGTTACTTCAGCTCTGTAGGATTTGCCACTTTCCATCACATAATCACTTACACGCGTCGCTTTCCCTACACAAATCGGTAGTACACCACTTACCTCAGGATCTAAAGTTCCAGTATGGCCAACTTTTTTTGTTTTTAAAATTTTACGAAGTTTAAATACGACGTCATGACTTGTCATACCAACTTCCTTATGAATTGCTAGAATGCCATCCAAATTTACGACCTCCATAATGTTTCTATTCTTTTTAATTTTACATGAAAATATTCATAAAAAGAAGAAATAACTCAATTTCATAAAAAATACGAGGGGCTTAGAAACAGAATTCTGAATAATGGTAGTTATACCCCACTCTAATCAAAAAAAGACTAAGACATCTAATAGTGTCTTAGTCTTTCCAAATTTGGATTAATCATTACGATTTAAATCTTGAATCATGCGTTCAATTTTATTACCGTAATCGATTGATTCATCATATTCAAAATGCAATTCTGGTAAAATACGTAATTTCATACGATTACCTAATTCTGATTTAATAAAGCCTTTTGCTTTTTCTAAACCTTTAAATGTATCTTCTTTTTCTTTATCAGAACCTAATACAGTTAAATAAACTGTAGCGTGAGACAAGTCTCCTGGAAGTTCTACATCTGTAATTGTTAAAAATCCAACTCTTGGATCTTTAAGTTTATTGTTAATAATATCCATTAATTCTTTTTTCATTTGTTCGCCTACTCGTTCAGAACGAATACTCATATCTTTCACCTCTTAACATTCTCATCTCTCTATATACATTAGTACATTATAGCACATGCTTGAATGCTTAAAAAGATAATCACTCGATATAAATATATTATGTTTCAATACTTAACTTTAGTCGCTCTAATCCTTCTAATACTTTAGACTTTGGGCATCCAACATTGTACCTTAAAAAGTACTGACCGTTACCGCCATATGTTTGTCCATCCATTATCGCAACTTTGCCTATGTTAATAAGTCGGTGTTGCAATTCATCCATCGTCATATTTAGATCTGAAACATCTAACCATATAAGATATGTTGATTCTGGATAGACAACTTTAATTTCTGGTATGTGCTCTTTTAAGAATAATTGAACTGCATGTATATTGTCATCTAAATATTCGTTTAAAGCATCTACCCAATCACTCGCTTTTTCATAGGCTGCTATTGTAGATTCCATCCCCATAATGCTTGGTGATGATAAACCGTCTTGCTTTTTCAAATGATTTAAAAATATATCCCCATCTTCTTTATTTGGAATTAAAGTATACGCAAAAAGTAGACCCGGAAAATTAAAAGTCTTGCTACCACTTGTCACAATTGCTATATCATTTTTACTTTTATCTAGTATTGGAATGTGGTTGTTTCCTTTTCGAACGATATCCATATGAATTTCATCAGAAATGATATAAACATGATGTTCCTGACATAGTTTAATGATTGTAGTCAGTTCATCTTCAGTCCATACTCTACCTGTTGGGTTATGAGGAGAACATAATAACAAAATTTTATTTTTAGGTTTCGCTAATTGCATCTTTAATTGTTTAAAGTCAATTGTATAATAACCATCTTCGTAGAAAAGTTGATTCTCCACAACTGTACGATGATTCTCTTTAATCACATTGTAAAATGCGTCATATGCTGGTGTTTGAATAATCACACCATCATTCAAATTAGATTTCATATGAATTAACTGTGAAACTGCATATATCACAGTTGGTGTATAATAAATCCAATCTTCATTAATTTCAGTATTAAAACGTTTCTTATACCAATTCGTAACGGTTGATTTAAAGTCTGTATGATTCCATCTCGTATAACCGAATATAGGATGCTTCATACGATTATTTAAATGTTCCATAATTGTATCTGGTAGCGCGAAGTCTGTGTCTGAAATCGTGAATGGCAACAAGTCACTTTGCCCAAAACGGTCTTGGACATAATCCCACTGAGTACAATTTGTCCCTGTTCTATCAATCACCTTATCAAAATTATACATTACAAAAATCCCTTCTTAACTTAAATAATGGCATCTAATTGTTTTCGGACAGTTGTTACTCTCGTTCCGATGATAATTTGTACATTTTGTTTGTCTAAATGTACGACACCTAATGCACCGAGTTCTTTTAACTTTTCATCATCAACAATTTCCGCATCTTCCAGCACTAATCTTAAACGTGTAATACAGTTATCAATGCTTATAATATTACTGGAACCGCCAATTGCTTGAAGCATATCAGAAGCCATATCGTCTGTATGATTTGTACGATTTTGTGTCGCATTACTTTCATTATTATCGTTCTTTTCAACTGTTCTACCTGGTGTTTTTAAGTCGAATTTCAAAATAACTGTCTTGAAGACTAAATAATAGATAACAAACCATATTAATCCAACAATTATGACGAGCCACCATTTCGTATAACTACCTTGCATGACACCAAATATTAGAAAGTCTAGTACGCCACCATCTGTATTACCAATTGTCACACCTAGAATATTCATAACCATAAATCCTAATCCTGTCATAATGACATGGAAGATCCAAAGTAATGGACTAATGAATAAAAATAAAAATTCAATTGGTTCAGTAATACCTGTAACAAATGTTGCTACAAATCCTGAAATTAATAAGCCTTTTATTTTATGCCTATTCTCTTTAGGCGCTGCGTGATAAATTGCTAAAGCCGCAGCAGGTAAACCAAACATAAATGTTGGCATTTTACCTTGTGATAAAAATGCAGTTACGTTTGGAGATATTGGTAAATTATTTTGTAATTGCGCATAAAATATATTTAAAGCGCCAAATACATCTTTACCTTCAATAATAGAATGTCCACCAACTTCAGTAAATCTAACCATCGATACTAAAATATGATGTAATCCGAAAGGTAATAATAACCTTTCACCAGCACCAAATAAAAATGGTCCAAATACACCAGAATGTTGAATTAGTGCCCCAATACTTCCAATGATCATACCGAAGAATGGCCAAATAATTGGAATAATTAACCCGACTACTGCTAATGCGAGAGACGTTACAATTGGTACAAACCTTGACCCTGAGAAGAACGCAAAGCTGTCAGGTAACTGTGTATAGCTAAATTTATTATGTAATTTATAAACGATAAGACCAGAAATGATACCACCGAGCACACCCATTTCGAGTGTTTGAATACCTAATACCATACTTTGTCCAGCTTGTTGTAATTTATCTGTATCTGCTAATTGATGTGTCTCAGTTAAATAGAAATTAATCGTTAAATTCATAACTGTATAACCTACAAACCCTGAGAAAGCAGCTACACCTTTTTCATGTTTAACAAGTCCGATTGGTATAGCAATCGCAAATAGTACGGGTAAATATGTAAATGCAAATCCCCCAACTGTTGCTAAGAACTTCAATACTAGCTGTATCATGTTATTCTCTAAAAATGGAAAGACATCAATCATTGATTCACTTGTAAATGAACTCCCTATCCCTAAAATCAAACCCATAAAAGCTAATAAAGCTACTGGAAGCATAAATGTCTTCCCCATATTTTGAAGAAAATCCCACACATTACTTTGCTTCTTCTTATTACTCATACTCAATAACACCCCTTTAATACATTTATGTTATTTAAATATACAAATGTATTAAAGGGGCATCAATAGTATATAATCATTTTGGACGCGCTTTCATCTTATGAATGTCGTTACATTATAATTGTCTACCATACATCATTAATAGAAAATCTATCATAAACATAGCAGCGTGCCTCGAACTTAAATCTACATTTCCAATATAGATACTATTTGTCTTAGCGATTAAAGTTATGGTCGATAACTGTGCCAACTTAGAATGCCTATTACTAACAATAGAAATAATTGGTACTTGGTTATCTCTTAACTGCTGTGCATAACGAACAATATGTGAGGTTTCACCACTTGAACTTACACAAATTGCTAAACTTTCCTGATCTAAATTATGCGTTACCGCTTCTAATTCATCCCAATCAGTTCTCGCATGTGCTACTTTACCTAGAAATGTTAATTTTCTACTTAAATCAATCCCGTTTACTAAACTTGCTCCTACGCTTATGACTTCTATTACACGTGCATCACGTATAAAAGCTACTGCTTTTTCGATATCTTGGATATTGATTTCATTCATTGTATTCTGGAGGTTCGCCAAATTTTCATTCATAAAATCATCCATTTCAACATCAAGACTTTGCACATTGTTTACTTTATTTAAATCAGGTTGATTTTGTAATAAGGCATATTTCAGTTCTCTATAGCCTTGATATCCTAATTTTTGAGAACATCTACTGACAGTTGCAGTCGACACAAACAACTTTTCAGCAATATCATCTATGTTCATATTTGCTATCGACGTATAATCATTCAAAATAAAATCCAATACCCTCTTCTCTAATTCACTTAAATCATTTCTTCTTTTTTGTAATTTTCCTACAAGTGCATTTTGTTCCATTTTAACCCCTCTTAATATCTTCACTTTTAGTCCATAAACTATCAATCATTAATTCACTATATACCATCTTATGCATGCTTAAATATGATAATAAATGAAACAATAAATAATATTTGCAAGAATACTCTTAAATAAATATTTGTTGGTGCTTTGCTACCTAACGATATATTTTTGGCATGTGCTTTTATATTGCTAGGGAACAATAGAAAGCATAAAATAATACCAATAACACTGAATACAAAATTAACTTTAGGAATAAACACACTTATCGCAATGACAAATTCTAACCATCCCGTTACATACACAATCATTTTCGGATTTGGAATATTACTCGGAACCATTTTAATAAGTGAATTTCGAATAGAAGGCATAAATCTACCAATAAATGTATACATAAACGCAAAAAATATTGAAAATTGAGCGACATTCATCCACATACTTTCAGTTTGAAATATACGATGTACAATAAATCCGATAAAGCAGCCGACAAAATAAACAATCATTGTTTGCATAAGAACCACTCCAATACGTCATATTTGTAGTTCATGTTTAACTTTACTGCATCCAATCTATTTACTTACCTATTCCCTTATTATAGTGTAAATATACATCAAAAATAATGATTCGTACTTTAGTGAATGTCATTAACTGTCACATAGCAAGTCATCATCCATAACACAAATTTCACTTTTCTAAATAAACAGTTATGCTATATATATCAAGTATATTTATATACTTGAAGAGAATCCGTATTCTCGACTCAACAATAAAAGTGCTTATCTTCCAAAAATGGGAAGTATATCTCCAGCTAAGGTATACTTCCCATTTACATGTCAGTAAATCCAGTTATTTGATTATGATTATATTTAATAACCTTATTTGCTTCCGCAGTTTCTAGTTCCATATTTAAATCTTTGGCTATTTCAACTGATAAAATATAAAATTGCTCTGTAATACTTAATAATGAATTTGTTATATCTACAACTTCACCATGTGGATATGATTCCAACAATTTATTCCATTCAGACTTAGAAATGTATTTTTTTAATAATTTATGATTTTTTCCCGTTGAGATTTGCCAATTAAATTTGTTACCGACTTTCCAGTCATACATAGTCAAAAGTAAATCACGCATCATATTTAAATGATCGATAGCATAAAAAATTTCTTCTCTTTTAATGCCTTTAACAACATACGTTGATAACCACCAAAATTCATTACAAACAAAATCAAATCGCTTCTGGTTAGGTTTCTTAATATGATATTTTTTATCACTTAGTTCAATTTGTTCACTAAAATAGTTATCCTTATCAATTAATACCTTCAGTAAATAATCTTCATGTCTATATGCTTCTATAAATTCAATTGGTATAAATCTGAAATCTACTCGCATGTGATTTTCAAACAACACCATATAAAATAATTGATCCTTTATACCACTATCAGAACGCTCTCTATTACACTGAGAAATAATAGGCTCTCCAAAATTTTTAATAAATGATACATGTTGAATAAACGACTCATAATTCTTTACGATAAATGCAATATCAAAATCTTGATATTCATCCGGTTCAATAAATTTATTAACCCTAGACCCATTCATGCAAACTGCTCTAATATCATCTTCAATCGAAGCAATATTATAAATTTCTTCCAATACCTCACGTTCTGTTTTCATGATTTCACCTACTATTCAGTATACTCACTATCTAATTTTATAGATTTATATATTGCCATTCCAGTTTTTAATTTTTTAAATCCAAGCTTTCTATATAACTCTTCATTACCGGTTGTAGAAATTAAATGAATGCATGATACTTGTTTTAAATCTTCTAATAAAATTTCAATCATTTTTCTTGAAATACCTTTTTGTTGATATGTTTTCTTTACAACTACATCATATATAGCAGCATTAAACACTCCATCTGTTAATGCCCTCGCTAATGCAATAACTTCATCGTAATTTTTAACTATTACAACATGTGAACTATTGAGAAATATTTTTTCTATTTTTTCGTTATCATGACCTAACCAACCAACTGATTCATATACTTCTTTTATACTATCAATATTTTCGCTTTTAAATTCACGTTCAAAAGTGTACATAAACATCACCTACTACTCATTATGATAAATTAATTGTATAACACCTGATTTAAATTTTCTTGAATGTACTAGTTTAAGTTGTTGTCTATCTTCAATATCTATAAATAGTGGTTTTCCTTTTCCTAAAACTATAGGATGTATGGATAGTCTATATTCATCTACTAATCCATAATTTACAAATGTCGTAATTAAGCTAGATCCACCATATAACCATATATCTTTACCTGGCTTACTTTTTATTTCATTTACATGTTCTACAATATTATCTTTAATAACATTGACATGTTTATCTTCAAACTTAAATTTCTTTGAAAAGACATATTTTTCTTTGGCATGTATGTTTTTCCACATTAATTTATCGTCTTCTGAATCTTCTAAACTCGGTTGAAAATCTCCCCATGCTTCGTAACTTTTTCTTCCATAAAAGATTGTATCGACTTGATTTAAAAAATCATCAAAATTCATTTCAGGATCCATAATACACCAGTCAATCTCGCCATTTTCACCTTCGATAAGCCCATCTAATGTAACAGCTAAATCTAAAATGACTTTCCTACTATTATCATCACTACTCATATATTGACCCCCAATCATTTCTTTCTATTATCATACACGAAATGATAATAGAAAACACACCTCATTATTTATGATAAATGGGTGTGTCTTGATTCTAACTCTAATAATGATTGCTTTATTTCAAGTCCGCCTCTATAGCCTCTTAGTTGTCCGTCTTTGCCTATTACACGATGGCAAGGTATCACAATGTTTAATGGATTTTTACCGATTGCTGATGCAACGGCTCTAACTGCATTTGGTTTATTTATTTTATTGGCTAAATCTGAATAAGTTGTTGTTTCTCCATATGGTATTTTAGTCAATGCTTGCCACACGGTTTCGTTAAATGGGCTGGAATTTATATCTATTTTTAAGTCAAAAGAATTTCTTGTTCCATTAAAGTATTCATTCAATTGGTCGATATATGGTTTAACTTTGTCTTGATTTTCTTTGATTTCTATATTTGAAATAAACTGATGTATTTCATTTTCTTTATCAAATGAGCCTACAAATGCGAGACCTTCATCACTTGCATAAATATCGAGTTTTTTATTAAGATGCTTAAGAATACCATGATAAATTATTTTCATCGTCTCCCTCCTTTGGTGAAAGTTTAAATGAATTTATTTATAAACTCAATATAAATAGTCGTTATCACAATTAGATAGCAATATAAGGATATTTTTATATGTTATGATATTTTTGAGGTGATAGATTTGGCAATGTATTTAACTGAGAAAAGATGGCAAGACATTAAAACAAACAATAAATTAGCGAATGATGATTTTGTATATGCAGTTAAGACTACAATGATATTTTGTAAACCTTCATGTAATGCTAAATTACCTAACAAAGAAAATGTTTCAATATATCGAGACTATCACGAAGCTATAGAAAATGGTTATCGTCCTTGTAAAAAGTGTAATCCAACAGGTCAATTATTAGAAGATGAAGAATGGGTATTACAAATAAAAAATTTCATCCATCGATATTATCATTTAAATCTAACATTAGATGAAATTTGTAACCAATGTCACGGTTCAAAGTTTCATTTATCAAGACTATTCAAACAAGTTACATATCAAACCATTATGCATTATTTACATGAAACAAGAATTGAAAAAAGTATCACACTGCTTGCTGATAACACACTAACAGTTCAAGATATTAGTAGAAAAGTTGGTTATAAAACAACATCACATTATATCAAAGTATTTAAGCAATTCTATTTTATGACGCCTTTACAATATCGCAAACGGAAAAACAGTTAAGATAGCTTCCTATCTTAACTGTTTTTTAAAAGATTAATAATGTTACATACAATCCTACTAATGTAATGAATAATACGGGTATCGTTATGATAATACCCGTTTTAAAGTAAGTACCCCAAGGTATTTTAACACCTTTTTGTGACAATACATGTAGCCACAATAATGTCGCTAATGAACCGATGGGTGTAATTTTTGGACCGAGATCTGAACCGATGACATTTGCATAAACCATGCCTTCTTTAAGAGGACCAATAACATCTGATTGATGGATAGCGAGTGCATCAATCAGAACGGTTGGTAAGTTATTCATAATCGATGACAGAAATGCCGCTATAAATCCCATCCCCATAATACTTACAAATAATCCATATTGAGAAATGTCTGTTAGTATATGACTTAAAATTGCAAGGATACCTACATTTTTTAGTCCAAAGACAACAAGATACATACCAATTGAGAATACAACTATATTCCATGGTGCACCTTTGAGTACTTTTTTAGTATGAACTGCAGGAGATTTTCTAGCAAACGATACAAATATAATCGCTACTATACCTGCAATAATTGATACAGGTATGTGTACAAACTCACTGATAAAATAGCCAATTAGTAAAATGGATAAAATTGCCCATGACATATGAAACAGTTTCAAATCTTTAATAGCTTCTTTTGGTTGTTTTAAATGACGATCATCAAATGTACGTGGTATAGACGATTTAAAGAATAACCACAATACGGCAATACTAGCCAATAACGAGAATATATTTGGTATGAACATATGTAAAAAATATTCAACAAAACCAATATTAAAATAGTCTGCAGAAACAATATTCACTAAATTACTAACTGTAAATGGTAGCGAAGTTGTATCTGCTATAAATCCACTTGCTATCACAAAAGGAAAAATGATTTTCTTATTAAATCCTAGATGACGTACCATAGCCAATACAATAGGCGTAAGTATCAAAGCCGCGCCATCATTCGCAAAAAATGCCGCAACAATTGCACCTAATATCATAATATAAATGAACATTTTTAAACCATTTCCATGAGAGGCTTTAACCATATGAATCGCAGACCATTCAAAAAATCCTATTTCATCAAGAATAAGTGAAATGATAATTATCGCTATGAATGTCAATGTTGCATTCCAAACAATGCTGGTCACTTCAAATATATCTTCTATTTGTACAACACCAGTTATAATGGCAATTAATGCACCTATAAAAGCAGTTACGCCGATATCTAGTCCTTTCGGTTGCCATATAACGAAAGTCAGTGTTAATACAAAAATAATGATCGCAAGTATGGTCATCATCGTTTTCCTCCTTTCGTGAAAATCTCCAAATTATAAGCTATATCATAAAAAAGACTGAGACAATAAATAATGTCCCAGTCTCATAAGATTTATATTAAAGTATTCACTTTATTTTCTTTCAATTTCAACCATTTTGAAAGCTTCGAAGATGTCGCCTTCTTTAATATCATTGAATTTTTCAATTGTGATACCACATTCATATCCAGCTGCTACTTCTTTAGCGTCATCTTTGAAACGTTTAAGTGTATCTAATTCACCTTCAAAGATCACAATGCCGTCACGAATAATACGTACACTTGCATCTCTAGTAATCTTACCGTCTGTTACGTAACTACCAGCGATTGTACCGACTTTAGATACTTTAAATGTTTGACGTACTTCAGCTTGACCAATTACTTGTTCTTCATATTCAGGGTCTAATAGACCTTTCATAGCTGATTCGATTTCTTCGATTACTTTATAAATAATACGATGTAATCTCATATCAACATTTTCTTCTTCTGCAGCACGTTTAGCACCTGCATCTGGTCTTACGTTAAATCCGATAATAATACCGTTTGATGCTGCTGCTAATGTAACGTCTGATGCATTAATCGCACCAACTGCTGTATGAATAATACGTACATTAACACCTTCAACGTCTATTTTCATTAATGATGCTGCTAAAGCTTCTACAGAACCTTGAACATCACCTTTAATGATGATATTTAAATCTTTCATTTCACCTTGTTTCATTTGTTCAAACAAGTTATCTAATGAAACGCTCTTACTATCTTGACGTTGTTTTAAGATATTTTCTTGTTGACGTTTTTCACCGATTTGACGAGCTTGTTTTTCATTTTTGAATACAACAAATCGATCACCAGCTTGTGGTACATCATGTAAACCAGTAATTTCAACTGGTGTTGATGGTCCAGCTGTTTTAATTCTTTTACCTAAGTCGTTAACCATCGCACGTACTCTACCGTATGTGTTACCTACTACTAATGAGTCACCTACTTCTAAAGTACCGTTTTGTACTAATAGAGAAGCTGCAGGTCCACGTGATTTATCAAGCTCAGCTTCGATTACAGTACCTACTGCAGCACGGTCAGGGTTAGCTTTTAGTTCTTCTACTTCAGAAACTAAACCAATCATTTCTAATAAATCATCGATTCCGTCACCTTGAATTGCTGAAAGTTGAACGAAGATTGTATCTCCACCCCAGTCTTCAGGATAAAGACCATATTCACCTAATTCTTGCATAACGCGATCAGGATTTGCTGTTGGTTTATCAACTTTGTTTACCGCAACAATAATTGGTACTTCTGCTGCTTTAGCATGGTTGATTGCTTCAATTGTTTGAGGCATTACACCATCATCAGCTGCAACAACTAAAATTGTGATATCTGTTACTTGAGCACCACGCGCTCTCATTGTTGTGAAAGCAGCATGTCCTGGTGTATCAAGGAATGTAATTTTCTTGTCGTTGTTAACAATTTGGTATGCACCAATATGTTGTGTAATACCGCCTGCTTCACCAGCTGTAACACGTGTATTACGGATTGAATCTAGAAGTGTCGTTTTACCATGGTCAACGTGTCCCATGATTGTAACAACTGCAGGTCTTTCGATTAAGTCTGCATCATTTTCATCAACTTCAAAGTAATTTTCTAAGTCAGTTGCATCTACATGTACTTCTAACTCAGCTTCAATATCATAATCTGCACAAATTAATTCAACAGTTTCAGTATCTAATGCTTGGTTAATATTAGATACAACACCAAGTAAGAATAACTTCTTAATAATTTCAGAAGCATCTTTGTTGATTTTATCAGCTAATTCACCAACTGTAATACCTTCTTCATACGTAATTAAAGATGGTGTTTCTTTAACTTCCGGTTTAGGTTGTTGCTGTTGTTGATTATGTTGTTTTTTGTTATTTTGCTTTTTATTCTTTTGATTTTTTTGATTCTTTTGTTGATGATTAGGTTTATTGTTTTGTTTGTTATTCTGTTTGTTATTATTTGATTTATTTGTATTTGCGTGAGTAGTTGTTTGGTCTTTTTTAGCAGAATCCTGCTTTTTAAATGCTTTATCTAAAATTTTAATGTCATTCTCCTCTAATGCTTGCATGTGATTTGATACTTCTATGTTATTCTTTTTTAATTCGTCTATGATTGCTTTACTCTTTACATCGATTTCTTTTGCATACTCATATATTCTCTTTTTACTCATATACTCACTCCTCATGAAAATCATGAATCATCGTTTTTAGCTTTTTGCTAAATCCAATGTCAGTTATGCCCAACACCACTCTGCTTTCTTTTCCAATTGCGTAGCCTAATTCATAGCGTGTAGCAAAAGTTAAAAGTGTTACATGATAAGTTGCACATTTATTTTTTATTGTTTTTGTAACATTTGCTGCAGCATCTTCAGAAAGTATGACAAGTTTTACATTGCCTTTTCTTAACTCACTTATGACAATTTCTTCGCCAGTCTTAATCTTTCTAGCTCTTGTTGCCAGACCAAGAAGATTTAAAATTTGATCTTTCTTTTCTATACTCATTTAGGTATACGCTCACGGTAAATTAAACGAATAATTTCTTTATAGACAGGTTCAAGCGTTTCTTTATTACTGTCAAAATAACGTTCTAACTTTCCTTGTTTCTGTGCAATTTCGATAACTTCTAAATCTTTAGAAACATACGCACCGCGACCTGGCGCTTTACCTGTCGCATCTGCTGTTATTTCGCCTTCTTTATTTTTAACGACACGAATCATATCATTTTTAGGTTTCATTTCATTTGAAAGTATACATTTACGCATTGGTATCTTTTTCTTTTTCATGATAAAAGCACCTCACTTTATGATTCTTCAGTTGAAATAATGCCTGCTTCTCTTGCATCAGTTTCTGATTTAATATCAATCTTCCAACCTGTTAATTTTGCAGCAAGTCGTGCATTTTGTCCACGTTTACCGATTGCTAATGATAATTGGTAATCTGGTACGACAACAGTAGTCGATTGATTTTCTTCATCTACGATAACTTCTACAACTTGTGAAGGACTTAAAGCATTTCTTACGAATACCTTTGGATCTTCGTCCCACTCAACGATGTCGATTTTTTCGCCACCTAATTCATTAACGACTGCTTCAACACGAACACCTTTAGCACCAACACATGCACCAACAGCATCGATATCGCCATTTTCTGAAGTCACACTAATTTTAGAACGGTCACCAGCTTCACGTGCTACAGATTTAACAATTACAGTACCATCATAAATTTCAGGAACTTCTTGCTCGAATAAACGCTTTAATAAACCAGGATGTGTACGTGATACAAAGATTTGAGGACCTTTAGTCGTTTGTTCAACTTTATTCACATATACTTTAATGCGTTCATTTGGTAAATATTGTTCATTTGGACTTCTCTCAGCTTCAGAAAGTACAGCTTCAGTACGACCTAAATTAACATATACATAACGATGATCGACTCTATCAATAACACCTGTTACAATGTCATCTTCTTTATCAATAAACTCATCATAAAGAATGCCTCTTTCAGCATCTCTTAAACGTTGCATAACTGCTTGTTTAGCTGCTTGAGCACCAACACGACCGAAATCTTTAGGTGTAACGTCTTCTTCAAAGACATCTCCAATTTCATACGCTGGATTTGTAACTAATGCTGTATCTAATGCTACTTGATCTCTATAATCTTCAACATCTTCAACAACGTCTTTTCTTGAAATAACTCTATAAGTACCTTCATCAAGATTCAATTCGATTCTAACATTTTTGGCACTGTCATAGTTCTTTTTGTAAGCTGTGATTAAAGCCGCTTCTATTGCATCAATAAGTACCTCACGAGGTATTCTTTTTTCCTTTTCAAGGTATTCAATTGCAAGTAATAATTCATTACCTTTCACAATGTATCCTCCTTTATATTATAACATTACTGATCGACGTGCTTTAGCGATTTTCTTGCGTGGCAACGTGACATTCTTAGTTCTTGTTTTAATTTTCACTTCTAGCGTTATAGATGTTTCATTAACTTCTTTTAAAACGCCTAACCATTCTTTATCTCCTTCAACAGGTTCGTATAACGAAATAAATACAGGTTGTTCAATTGCATTTTGATAGTCTTTTTCTTTTTTCAATGGGCGTTCTGCACCAGGTGAAGATACATCCATGAAATAAGGTTCTTTAATAGGATCTTCTTTGTCCATAACTTCACTAATCTTTTCAGAGGCAATTGTGCAGTCGTTCAAATCAACGCCACCGTCTTTATCAATTGCAATACGTAGATAATAGTCTGATCCCTCTTTGACATATTCGACATCTACAAGTTCATAATTTAAATCTTCAAGTATTGGTTGAATAATTTCCTCAACGTGTGCTGCAACTTTACTCATAATGACCTCCCTCTTAATACAAACAGAAAAGAGCGGGAAAGGTCCCACTCTTTAAACGTCAGAGTATTATTTTAAGCAATAACAGTATATCACATAATGGCGCTATGCTCAAGAACATGCATTATAAATCAAATATTGACAGCTGAGCTTTATCAGGCATATTTGGTAATGATCCAAGTTCATCGAGATATTCGATGATTTTTTGTGATACACCTGCTTTTTTATTAAGGTCTTCTTTAGCTAAGAATGGACCTTCTTCTCTTGCTTCAACGATACGTTTCGCAACGTTTTCACCTAGTCCAGGTACTGCGATAAACGGTGGAATAAGTGAATCACCTTCAATTTTGAATTCAAACGAATCACTTTTTTCTAGGCTTACTGGCTGGATTTTGTAACCTCTATGTGCCATTTCATTTGTAATTTCTAAAACTGTTAATACATCTTTCTCTTTTTTAGCTAATTCATGGAATCGGCTATAATATTCTTTCACCGTTGCTTTAATAGACTCTTTATCTTTCGTCATCGTTTTTAAATCAAAGTCTGTCGCACGTACAGTAAAGTAACTTGCATAATAGAACAACGGATGATGAACTTTAAAGTATGCAATTCTTAATGCCATTAGAACGTATGCAGCAGCATGGGCTTTAGGGAACATGTATTTAATTTTTTTACATGAATCTAAATACCAATCTGGCACATTATTTTCTTTCATAGCTTCTTCGAATTCATCTGTTAAACCTTTACCTTTACGAACTGCTTCCATAATTTTAAAGGCAAGTGATGGTTCTAAACCGTTATACATTAAGTAAACCATAATATCATCACGACAACCGATAACACTTGATAAATCACATGTACCTGTTTTGATTAACTCTTGTGCGTTTCCTAACCAAACGTCTGTACCGTGTGATAACCCAGAAATTTGAACAAGCTCAGAGAAAGAAGTTGGTTTCGTATCTTCAAGCATTTGTCTAACGAAACCTGTACCGAATTCAGGTACGCCAAATGTTCCAGTCTTACAAAGAATATCTTCTTCCGTAACACCTAATGATTCAGGTGTACTAAAGATTTTCATTGTTTCTTTATCATCTACTGGAATTGTCTTAGGATCAATGCCTGATAAATCTTGTAACATTCTAATCATCGTTGGATCATCGTGTCCTAATATATCCAGTTTCAAAATATTATCATGGATAGAATGGAAGTCGAAATGCGTTGTTTTCCATGGTGATTTTTGATCATCGGCAGGGTATTGGATTGGTGTAAAATCATAAATATCCATATAATCTGGTACAACAATGATACCCCCTGGATGCTGCCCAGTCGTTCTTTTAACACCGGTACAACCTTTAACAAGTCTATCAACTTCAGCTGCTCTTTTATGAATGCCTTGATCATTTAAATATCCTTTAACATAACCGAAAGCTGTTTTTTCAGCTACAGTACCGATTGTACCTGCTCTGAACACTTTATCTTCACCAAACAGTACTTTCGTATAATTATGGGCAACTGGTTGATATTCACCACTAAAGTTCAAGTCAATATCCGGTACTTTATCTCCTTTGAAACCTAAGAATGTTTCAAACGGTATATCTTGTCCTTCTTTAATCATATCAACATGACATTTTTCACATTGTTTATCTGGTAAGTCGAAACCTGATCCGACTGAACCATCGTCAAAGAAATGACTTTCTTTACAAGATGGGCAAATATAATGTGGTGGCAATGGATTTACTTCAGTTATTTCAGTCATTGTCGCAACAAAACTAGATCCGACTGAACCACGTGAACCAACTAAATAACCATCATTCAAGGATTTCTTAACTAACCTTTGCGAGATTAAATAAATAACCGCAAAACCATTTCCGATAATACTTTCCAATTCTTTTTCAAGTCTATCAATTACAATTTGTGGTAAGTCTTCACCATATAATTTTCTAGCATTCTCATAACTCATTTCACGAATTTCTTCATTCGCACCTTCCATATTAGGTGTATATAATTCATCCCTAATAGGTATCACTGTTTCGAGTCTATCTGCTAGTTCGTTAGTATTTTTAACAACAATTTCATATGCTTTTTCTTCACCTAGGAAGTGGAATTCGTCTAACATTTCATCTGTTGTTCTAAAATGTGCTTCAGGTAATGTTTGTCTATTCAATGGATTACCTGGTTGTGCGGCAATTAATATTTTTCGTGCAACAGCATCATGCTCATATAAATAATGGGCATTTCCTGTAGCGATAACTGGAATATCAAGTTTCTCACCAACACTTAATATACGACTATATATTTCTTCCATCGTTTCATTATCTTTAATCAATTCTCTATCAATTAAATCTTGATATAACCCTTTTGGTTGAACCTCTATATAGTCATAATATTTCGCAACTTTTTCAACTTCATCTTGGTCTTTTTGCATAACCGTTGTAAATACTTCACCTTCATCACATGCACTGCCTACTAAAATACCTTCTCTATATTTGTTTAATAACGAGCGTGGTATACGTGGTGTACGGTAAAAGTAATCAACTAATGAGGCACTTACAATTTTGAATAAATTTTTCAGTCCGACTTGGTTTTGTACGATTAACGTTACATGAGAAGGTCTTGCACGTTTATATGCTTCGTCATTTGATAGTTTCTCGTTTATTTGATTATGATTATGAACATTGAGTTCTTCTAACTGTTTCAACATCTTAATAAAGATATGTGCTGTTGTTTCCGCATCATAAATCGCTCTATGGTGTTGTGTAAGTTCTACACCATATTTTTTAGCTAAGAAATTCAAACCATGTTTTCCATATTCAGTATTAACTGTACGTGATAATTCAAGTGTATCGATAACACCATTTGTCGTAGCACCAAGTCCGATACGTTCAAATCCCGTATCTATAAAGCCCATATCAAATGATGCGTTATGCGCAATATATATTGCGTCTCCAACCCATTCATGGAAATCTTTTAGAACTGTTTCAATATCAGGTTGTCCACGTAACATTTCATCTGTAATACCTGTTAAATTTTTGATTGTTTCTGATAGACGCTCTCCTGGATCAGAAAAACGTTCAAAGGTATCAATCACTTCGCCATTTTTAACCTTTACGGCTGCTAATTCTATAATTTGATCATATTGACTTGAAAGTCCTGTTGTTTCGACGTCAAATACAATATACGTTGCTGTCTTAAGCGGAATATCTTGTGACTTGTACGCAATCGGCACACCATCATCTACAAGCATACCTTCCATACCATAAATCATTTTAATACCATTTTTCATGGCAGCTGCATGCGCATCTGGATATCCTTGAACACCATTATGGTCTGTTATCGCGATTGCTTTATGTCCCCATTTAGCAGCTTGTTCAACATACTTACCGATATGTGTAATGCCATCCATTTGACTCATAGATGTATGTAAGTGAAATTCAACTCTTTTTTCATCTGCTTTATCAAGTTTAGGAGACTTCTTAATTTCATGGATATCCGTCATCATCATCACTAAATCACGTATAAATTGATCTTGTTCAATTCTACCTTGTGCTCTTACCCATGTACCTATTTTTAAAGCTTTAAAATGTTCAAGGTCATCTTTACCTTTTCTCGTAAACATCTTAAGTATAAGTGAATCGGTATAGTCCGTAATTTTTAATGTGACAATATGTCTACCACTTTTCAGTTCTTTCGTTTCGATATCAAAAATAACACCTTCAAGTGCTACTTTGAATTCTTCTTCGATAATATCTTCTATTTTGCGAATAGAATCTATAGGAATGTCTTTACCAATTTGACATCGTGATACAGCATTTTCGCTATCGCTAGATTCTGCTTTTTCTTTCTTCATACGTTCCATTTTTTCTGATGCAATTCGTGCTGCTTCTTCATCTTCTTGTTGGATGTGCGCTTCAAATGATTCAAGTTCTCTTCTCATTTGTTCTTCATTATCCATCGTTTCGAATATAACACGACTTATTTGAAAGCCACACTTTTGGAGCGCTTTTACTAATGAACCATTGACACGCTTATCGAAATAGTCACGTTCAATATCATTGTTCACTTGAACTTTCACGATATCATCAGCAAATATAATAGGCTTTTGTTTAAGTTGATGTTTTACTTTATCACTTAATTCAGTACCCTCAATACAATGCGGAATATATTTCAGTATATGTTCATCTATTTGTTCTTTAGTTGTCACTTCAATTGTCCAATCAACTTGTGCAATACTACTAAAAGTATTTTTCAGTTGATTTGTAAAAACAAGATACATTTCACTTGATAAATAATATGGCAGCTTAATGTAGAAATGCCACAATCTTTTTGATTGAGACACATCAATTCTTGTAAGTTCACCTTGTTCTACGACATCTTTATCAAGTTCATCTGTCATGTTCATTTGCGTGAGAAGCGTTTGGAATTTCTCTTTCCCTGTCATTGACACTTATACGACCACCTTCATCAAAATGAAAAAGAGGCTAATCATTAAATAGCCTCTTTAAATATCTTATATTATATCAGATTTAGTTGTTTTTATCAGTCTATTTTACTGCATCATAAAAAGTAGCAAGTACTTCATTTAATTCATCAATATGGACTTCTTTACTTTCTGAATTATCACGACGTTTTACTTCTACGATACCTTCTGAAGCTTTTTTACCAACCATTACGCGTACTGGTAAACCTATTAAATCTGCATCATTAAATTTAACACCAGCACTTTCTTTACGGTCATCATACAAGACATCATATTTATTTTGCAATTGTCCATAAAGTTGATCTGCTAATGCTTGTTGTTCTTCTTTTTTAGGATTAATCGCAATTAAATGTACTTCATAAGGTGCAATAGCTTTTGGCCAAATAATCCCTTTATCATCATGATGTTGTTCGATTGCTGCTGATAATGTTCTAGAGATACCAATACCGTAACAACCCATTATAAGTGGTTGCGCTTTACCTTGTTCATCTAAGAATGTTGCATTCATGCTTTCAGAGTATTTCGTTCCAAGTTTGAAGACTTGACCAACTTCGATACCTTCAGCGAATTTCGCAGTACCTAAATCACCTGGTAATGCTTCTCCTTCAAGAATAAATCTAAAGTCTCCATATGCTTCAATCTTAAAGTCTCTATCTACGTTCGCATTAATAAAATGATAACCTGTTTCATTTGCACCAACAGCTAAATTATTTATATCTTGAACGAAATTGTCTGCATAAATTTTGATTTGGTCTACGTTAACTGGTCCTAGGCTACCAGGTTTAGCACCTAAAATATTAACGATTTCAGACTCAGTTGCCATTTCGATATTATCTGTTTTGAAATATGATTTTAATTTAACATCATTTACTTCATGATGTCCTCTAATTAGTATCATGACATATTCATCATCAACTTTAAGAATCATTGATTTAATGATCTTATCTAAAGTCACATTTAAAAAGTCTGCCAATGCTTGTGCTGTTGTAACATTAGGCGTTTCCACTTTTTCTATATCTTTTAATGGTATATGTTCATGATTAGGTGTGTATGCTACTTCAGCTTTTTCAATGTTTGCAGCATAGTCACTTGTTTCACTATAAACAATTGTATCTTCACCAATATCAGCTAAAGCCATAAACTCATGTGTGTGGTCTCCACCAATAGCACCAGAGTCTGCAAGTACTGGTCTAAAGTTTAAACCTACTCTTGTAAAGATATTATGATAAGCATGATACATATCTTGGTAAGTATCATCTAATGAATCTTCATTAGCATGAAAAGAATAAGCATCTTTCATAATAAATTCACGGCCACGTAATAATCCAAATCTTGGACGTTGTTCGTCTCTAAATTTAGTTTGAATTTGGAATAAAGTGATTGGTAAACGTTTATAAGATTTCAATTCATCTCTTACAAGAGAAGTCACAACTTCTTCATGTGTTGGTCCTAAACTAAATTCACGTTTATTACGATCGTGCAATCTCATTAACTCTGGACCGTATGCATCCCATCTACCTGATTCTTTCCAAAGTTCAGCTTGTTGTAACACTGGCATAAGTACTTCTACGCCATCTATTTTTTCCATTTCTTCACGTACAATTTGCTCAATTTTATTAAGTACTCGCTTTGCAGTTGGTAAATAACTATATATACCTCTTGCATTTTGTTTAATCATACCTGACTTTAATAAAAGTTTATGACTAATTGCTTCCGCTTCTGCAGGAACTTCTCTTAATGTTGGTATAAATATTTTCGACTGTTTCATAAGTTTCCTCCTATAAGCTACATGAAGTACCTTTGAATATCATTCCATGTAACCATAATCATTACAAATATTAAAAATACAGCACCAATTGAAAGCATAACCATTTCTGCTTTTTTATTAATCGGTCTTCTGAAAATCATTTCATAAATAACAAATAATAATCTTCCGCCATCTAAAGCTGGAATAGGTAGTAAATTCATAATACCTAAGTTAACACTTAATAACGCTGTGTATCCCATCAATGTAATAAATCCTTGCTTCACAATAGAATCTACATTGCTATATATACCAACAGGTCCATTTAACATATCAAAGGAGAATCCACCCGTGAATATGCTCGTAATCAAGCCAAGAACTGCTTGGAATATTAATTGACCTGCCACTATTGTTTTTTCAATACCCGCAATTAATGGACCAAACACAGTGTGTTCTGTCGGTTGTGCAACACCGATAATGTATCGTGTTTCATATTTACCTTTACTAACTTCTAGTTTATCTTTTTTAGCTGCTACTTTGAAAGTCTTTTCTTGACCATCACGATCAACTTTGATTTCTACAGGTTCAGTTTTCTTCTCTTTAAAAATAGGTTGTAAATCTGTAAACTTTTGAATTTTTTGTCCGTCTACTGATAGAATTTCGTCGCCTTTTTTAATACCTGCAGTTTGTGCAGGTGCACCATCTTCTAAATCTCCAAATACTGGTTCATTCGTTGGTACACCATTCCAATAAGCAAGCCCAATAAAAATAACAAAAGCAAGAATAAAATTAAATAACGGACCTGCAAATAAAGTTAGGAATCTTTGATATGGCTTTTTAGACATTAATTGTCTATCTTTAGGTGCAATTTGTATTAAATCTCCACCTTGAACAAAGTAAGCTTCTCTCGCTAATTTAAAATGATGTCTTTCTTCATCGCTTGCTGTAATACCTTCTATGAAAATATCATTTTCGAAATCACTATCTTTAATTTCAATATGTTCAATTTGTTGGAATTTATGTTGATCGTCCATAATAACATGTGTTATTTCGTTTTGATCGTTTAATTTAATTGCGATATGCATACCCGGTGTTAATGGATTTTGTTCTAATCCATCTCCAGCCATTCTGACATAGCCACCTACTGGAAGTAGTCTAATTGTATAAAGTGTTTCATTTTTCTTATATGAATAAATTTTAGGTCCCATACCTATGGCAAACTCTGGGCACATGATACCTGCACGTTTCGCAAAGAACATATGTCCATATTCATGTACTGTCACTAATAGTCCAAATACAAAAATAAATGCTAATATTGTATAAATCACGCCTACACCCCGTAATCCTTAGATTTATATGTAGCATCAATTTTTAGAATCGTTTCTAAATCTGGATGCTCAATAACTTCATGGTTTTGCATTGCTTCCCCAATCATGTCTTCAATTTCCAAAAATGTTATTTCATTATTCAAGAACTTATTTACAGCTACTTCATTTACAGCATTCAAAACAACGGGCATTGTACCACCTATTTTAATTGCTTCATAAGCATACTGTATACATTTAAAGCGCTCGAAATCCATTTCTTTAAAATTTAACTGTCCAATTTGAGCTAAATTTAATTTTTCTGCATCTCTTGTATATCTTTCTGGATATGTAAATGCATATTGAATGGGTGTTCTCATATCTGGTGTACCCAATTGTGCAATCACACTTGTATCCTTAAATTCAACCATAGAATGAATAATACTCTCTTTATGTAAGACAGTTTCAATTTGGTCAATATCTAAATCAAATAACCATTTTGCTTCAATGACTTCTAAACCTTTATTCATCATTGTTGCAGAATCTATCGTAATCTTTTGCCCCATAGACCAGTTAGGATGGTTGAGCGCTTCATCACGTGTTACAGACTTTAATTCTGCTCGTGTTAAATCACGAAATGATCCACCACTCGCAGTTATGATTAATTTATTAACCTGCTCTTTCTTCTCACCATTTAAACATTGAAATATTGCTGAGTGTTCAGAATCGACAGGTAGAATGTTAACATTATGTTCTCTAGCTTTTGACATCACAAGTTCACCAGCTGCAACTAATGTTTCTTTATTCGCTAGACCGATATCTATACCAGCTTCTATAGCTGCAATAGTAGGTCGTAAACCTATACTACCGACGATTGAATTTAATAATATATCAGTATTTTGACAAGTTGCAACTGCTAATAAACCTGCGTCCCCATGTACAATTTCAATATTTAAATGTTTAAGTTTATCTATATCTTCTACATTTTGAACAGATACGAGTTCTGGATGAAATTCTTCAATTATATTCTGTGCATAAGCAATGTTTTTACCAACTGAAAATGCAACTAAATTAAATTGTGATGCATGTTCTCTTATAACATCTAATGCTTGCTGTCCAACAGAACCACTAGCTCCTAAAATAGCTATATTTTTCAAAGACTTCACCCCAATTTACAATTGAAATAGGAATAGATTTAACAATGGTAATACAAAGATAAAGCTATCAAATCTATCTAATATACCACCATGTCCTGGCATAATATTCCCTGAATCTTTCACACCGAAATGTCTTTTAAGCCCTGATTCTACTAAGTCACCTAATTGTCCAAACATACTTAATAACATCGTTAATGGAATTAATAACCATAATGATACATCCATATCAAAATATTGTCCAAAAATAACTGCAACGATTAAACTTGAGAAAATTCCTCCAATAAATCCTTCAATCGTTTTGTTCGGACTAATTAATGGCCAAAGTTTATGTTTACCGAATAATCTACCAAATATATATGCACCCGTATCAGTTAACCACACTAATAATAATGCGAATAAGATAAATTGTAAGCCATGTTCTCTTGTCTCATAGAAATACATAAAGCCAATTCCGATATATGTAACGGACATGACACAGAAAGAGGCGTCCATAAAATTAAATCTATTTTTAGACATTACTGTATAACTCAACATTAAGAAACTCATAACGATTAGAAGTCTAAGTTGAACACTTATATCGTTATTAATGAGTTCTTGAGGCAATAATATTATACATAGTGAAACAACGGACAAAAACCCTGGTATAGAAATAATTGATAAATTATTCATATTTAAAATTTCTTTTAAAGCAATAATCGCTAATAAATACGCTAATGCTATTACGGGTAATCCACCATATATAACGACTGGAAGAAATACAGCCATAGCAACAATTGCCGATATTGTTCTCGTCTTCATTTTTATCTCCTTTACAGCCCACCAAATCTTCGTTGTCTCGACTGATATATTTTTAAACAGTCTATAAGTGATTGTTCATCAAAATCTGGCCATAATGTCTTAGTAAATATAAATTCACTATAAGATGATTGCCATATTAAAAAATTACTTAATCTTTCTTCACCTGATGTACGAATGAGCAACTCTGGATCTGGAATATCTGAAGTGAATAAATATTTCTTTATATTATCTTCACATAAATCATCAATTGTTAAATTGCCTTCTTCAACTTCATGGTAAAGTTCTTTTACAGCATTTAGAATTTCTGCTCTACCGCCATAGTTCAACGCAAATACAAGATTGAGTCCTGTATTATATTTCGTTTTTTCGATAGCTTCATCAATTGCATTTTTAGTATGCTTAGGCAAAGCTTCAGTAAAACCAATTGTTGTGACTTTAACGTTTTTTTCGATCAATTCTGGTAGAAAAGTCTTTAAAAAATCAACCGGTAATTTCATTAAATATTTCACTTCATCTTCAGGTCTCGACCAATTTTCCGTAGAAAAAGCATATAAAGTCAAATATTTCACACCTAAATCATTTGCTTTACGTGTTATTTTTTTTACCGTTTGCATACCTTCATAATGTCCTTTTATGCGAGGCATTTTTCTATTTTTAGCCCATCTACCGTTTCCATCCATAATAATTGCTATATGTTCAGGTATCGATAATTCATTGTCTTGATTATTTATTTGTTGTTTTTGCTTTATAAACTTTTTTATCATAGCGTCCTCCATCAAACAAACGCGAATTTATATGTAAAATTAATTAAACATATCGTAATACATTTTATCACAAAAAGAGTGTTTCTGTTATATATAAAGAAAAAACCGTACCAAAGTCTGATTTGGTACAGCTCTTATCTTTAAACTTCCAAAATGTCATTTTCTTTTTGAGTCGTTAAATCATCTATTTGTTTGATGAAATCATTTGTAATGTTTTGAACTTCTTCAGTTTGATTTCTTAAATCATCTTCTGTAATTTCGCCATTTTTTTCTTGTTTCTTCAAATCTTCATTTGAATCACGACGAACATTACGAATTGCAACTTTAGCATTTTCAGCTTCTTTTTTAGCTTCTTTTACTAATTCTTTTCTGCGTTCTTCAGTTAATGCTGGTACTGAAATTCTAATAACTGTACCATCACTTGTTGGATTAACACCTAAATTAGCTGCATTTATTGCTTTAAGTACATCTTCAACTGATGATTTGTCATATGGTTGAACAACTAACAAACGCGCTTCAGGTACTGAGATACCTGCTAATTGTTGAATAGGTGTTGGAACACCGTAGTACTCAACATTTACTCTTTCTAAAAGATTTGCATTTGCATGTCCAGTTCTGATTCCAGCTAAATCTCTATTGAAACTTTCAATAGTTTTGTTCATTTTTGACTTCGTTTCTTGAATAACATCTGCCATGGAATTACACCTCAAGTTTATTTTGTAATAATCGTACCGATTTCTTCACCTTGAACAGCACGTTTAATATTTCCTTCTTCCATAATTGAGAATACAACAAGTGGGATATCATTGTCCATACAGAATGATGAAGCAGTTGAATCCATAACTTGTAATCCTTCTTGTAACATTTGAATATATGTTAATCTTTCGTATTTTTCTGCTTTAGGATCTACTTTAGGGTCAGCAGAATAAACACCATCAACATTGTTTTTACCCATTAAGATAACGTCAGCCTCAACTTCAGCTGCTCTTAAAGCTGCAGTCGTATCAGTAGAGAAGTAAGGATTCCCTATTCCCGCTGCAAATATAACGACTCTCTTTTTCTCTAAGTGACGAATCGCACGTCTTCTAATATATGGTTCAGCAACTTGTTTCATTTCGATTGAAGTTAATACACGAGTATCACAATCTAATTGTTCTAAACTATCTTGTAATGCTAAAGCATTCATTACAGTGGCTAACATGCCCATATAATCAGCAGTTCCACGATCCATACCTAAATCGCTTCCAGTTTTACCTCTCCAAATGTTTCCGCCACCAACGATTACAGCAACTTCACAATCCATTTGAGCAACTTCTGACACTTGTTGAGCGATACTTTTAATTACGACTGGGTTAATGCCAAAGCCTGAATCTCCCGCTAAAGCTTCACCACTTAGTTTTAATACGACGCGTTTATATTTAGAATTCTTAGTCATCTTGATCCCTCTCTATGCTTATAATTAGGTCTTTATATATAACGAAAGAAGACACAAAGCGTGTCTTCTTCCTAAAAAGCAATCTTAGTTGCCTTTCATTTGTCCTTTTACTTCATCAGCAAAGTTATCAGAACGTTTCTCGATACCTTCCCCAACTTCGTAACGAACGAAATCTACAAGCACGCCACCGTCTGTTTTTAAGAATTCAGCAACAGTTTGGTCTGGATTTTTAACGAATGCTTGGTCAACAGCACAGATTTCTTCTAAATATTTACGCATTCTACCTTCAACCATTTTTTCAACGATATTTTCAGGTTTACCTTCATTTAAAGCTTGTTGTTTTAAAATTTCTTTTTCGTGCGCTAATTCTTCATCAGATACTTGGTCACGAGAAACAAATTTAGGGTTTAATGCAGCGATGTGCATAGCAACGTCTTTAGCTGCTTCTTCATTAGTTGAACCTTCAACAACAGTTAATACACCAATACGTCCACCCATGTGTAAGTACTCACCGAATGAATCGTTATCAGTTTTTGTTTTTAATGTAAATCTACGTAAAGTTAATTTTTCACCAATAGTAGAGATAGCTTCGTTCATTTTTTCTTCAACAGTTTGACCGTTAGCTAATTTTGAAGCGTTTAATGCATCAACGTCAGCTGGTTTAACATCAAGAATATGATCAGCCATTTCTTTAACTAAGTTTTGGAAACCTTCGTTACGAGCAACGAAGTCAGTTTCTGAGTTTAATTCAAGAATTACTGCATCATTACCTTTAGATGCAACAAAAGTAGTACCTTCTGCAGCAATACGGTCTGCTTTCTTAGCAGCTTTAGCGATACCTTTTTCACGTAAGTAATCTACCGCTTTATCGATGTCACCATCAGTTTCTGTTAAAGCTTTTTTACAGTCCATCATACCTGCGCCAGTTTTTTCACGTAGTTCTTTAACAAGTTTAGCTGAAATAGCCATAATCTAATTCCTCCATTTATTTAAATAATATATTGTTTATCTTAAATCTTTCTAAAAAAAGGTGATAAGTTATAGAACCTTATCACCTTTTTGAAATTATGCTTCAGTAGTTTCAGTTGATTCTTCTTTAGGTGCTTGTTCTGTTTCGTTTAAGTCGATGTTTTGCTCTTCAGCAACATCTTCATTTGAAACGCCTTGTTGACCTTCTAAAATAGCATCAGCCATTTTACCAGTTAACAATTTAACAGCACGAATAGCATCATCGTTCGCAGGGATAACATAGTCAATTTCATCTGGATCACAGTTTGTATCAACAATACCAACGATTGGAATGTTTAATTTACGTGCTTCAGCAATCGCATTACGCTCTTTACGAGGGTCTACTACGAATAATGCTTGAGGCATTGATTTCATATCACGAATACCGCCTAAGAATTTGATTAAACGGTTATATTCTTTTTTAAGTTCTACAACTTCTTTTTTAGGTAATACATCAAACGTACCGTCTTCTTCCATTTTTTCAATTTCAGAAATACGTTTTACACGTTTAGAGATTGTTTTATAGTTAGTTAAGATACCACCTAACCATCTTTGGTTAATGTAGTAGTGTCCAGCACGTTCAGCTTCTTCTTTAACTGACTCTTGTGCTTGTTTTTTAGTACCTACGAATAATACTTTACCGCCTTCTTCAGAAACAGATTTAATAAAGTTGTAAGCTTCGTCAACTTTTTTAACTGTTTTTTGTAAATCGATAATGTAGATACCGTTTCTTTCTGTGAAAATGTATTTTTTCATTTTTGGGTTCCAACGGCGTGTTTGGTGACCGAAGTGAACACCTGCTTCAAGCAATTGTTTCATTGAGATAACTGCCATGATAATTCCTCCTAATTGGTTTTATTCCGCCATAAACACTTATTATAGAAACAACTTATTTAAGTTGCACCAATCCATAATTTCCGTGATTATGTGTGAATTTGGCTTTTATAGCCGTTTTCAAATATATCATATCTTATACTGTTCATCAAGTATTTTATTTAGATAAACCTAACTCATCTAAAAATTTTTCTTTTTTAATTCTAATAAATGTACCTTTCATTCCTAAAGAACGAGATTCAATTACGCCAGCACTTTCTAATTTTCTTAATGCATTGACGATTACAGATCTTGTGATACCTACTCTATCGGCAACTTTTGAAGCAACTAATAAACCTTCAGGTGCACCAAGTTCTTCAAAGATATGTTCAATTGCTTCTCTTTCTGAATATGAAAGTGAGTTAATTGCCATATTGATTGCAGCTTTGTCTCTTGCTTCTTGTTCAATTTCATTATGTTTTTCTCTTAATATTTCCATACCAATAACAGTAGCTGCATATTCACCAAGTACTAAGTCATTGTCATTGAAATCTTGAGATACACGTCCAACAACTAATGTACCTAAACGTTCACCACCACCAAGAATTGGGAAAATAGTTGTTTGACTATCTACGAATAATTCTTTGTTTTCTGGTGGGAATACTGTTAATACTTCTTCAATTCCGATATTTGATTTAGTTTGTTCTACATGCATTAATTGATCAGTATATTCTTTAGGAATATGTCTATCTTCTAACATTTTGATAATACGTTCATTGCTTAACAATTCATTTAAGCTTGAACCTAAAATTTTACCTCTTCTTGATACGATGAATACATTTGTCACCGTTACATCACTGATAGTCTTAGCCATATCTTTAAAATCTACAGCAATACCTTTATGCTTTTGTAATAACGTATTTAATTCTCTTGTCTTTGATAATAAACTCATTTAATTTTTTCTCCTTTTTTATAGAATAAATGCGCTTAAGTCTTTATTTGTCGCAATAGATTCTAATTTTTGATTAACATATTCAGGTGTTATATCTACAACTGCATTTGGCATATTCGATGCTTCGAAAGAAAGATCTTCTAGCATTTTTTCAAGTATAGTATGCAGCCTTCTTGCTCCGATATTATCTGTCTCTTGATTAACTTGAAAAGCAATTTCAGCTAAACGATTAATGGCTTCATCTGTAAAGTTGATTGTCACCATTTCAGTTTCCAACAATGCTTTGTATTGATCAAGAAGTGATTGTTTCGGTTCTTTTAATATTTTAACGAAATCTTCAGTTGTTAAACTATCTAATTCAACACGAATTGGAAATCTACCTTGTAACTCAGGTATTAAATCACTTGGTTTAGACATATGGAACGCACCTGCACCAATAAACAAAATGTGTTCAGTATTAATTGAACCATATTTCGTTTGAACGACACTACCTTCAACAATTGGTAAGATATCTCTTTGTACACCTTGTCGAGATACATCTTGACCACCGTTACTGTTGCTCACAGCAATTTTATCGATTTCATCGATGAATACCATGCCCATTTGTTCAGTTAATTGAATCGCTTCTTCATTAACGGACTCTTGGTCAATCAATTCATTCGCAATCTCATCTGTTAAAATTTTTCGCGCTGACTTAACTGGCAAGTTTCTTTCAACTTTTTTCTTAGGCATCATTTGACTAAGCATATCTTGCATTTGAGGGTTGTTTTCCATTCCCATCATGCCAAGTGTTTGTTGTTCTTGTTCTACTTTTATTTTGACGATTTCTTCTTCAAGTTCACCGTTTAATAATTGTTTCTTAATATCTTCACGTTTTGTTTTTATTTCTTCGGTTGGGGTTTCTTCGACTTCTTCTTGTTGATTGAAGTTTGGGAATTGTCCACCAAACAATGACTCTAATGGATTATTACTATTACTTTGTGCTTTTTTCTTCATACTTGGCACAAGCAATTTCACTAATTTTTCATTAGCTTTTTGAGTTGCCTCATCAAGAACGCCTTTTTTCTTTTCTTCTTTAACAAGTCGACGACCAACTTCAACAAGGTCACGTATCATACTTTCAACATCTCTACCTACATAACCTACTTCAGTAAATTTAGTAGCTTCTACTTTTACAAAAGGTGCACCAACTAATCTAGCCATTCTTCTAGCTATTTCAGTCTTACCTACACCTGTAGGACCTATCATTAGAATGTTTTTAGGTATGATTTCGTTTCTAAGTTGTTCATCTAATAAACTTCGTCTATAGCGATTTCTTAAAGCTATTGCTACTTTACGCTTAGCATCTTGTTGACCAATGATATGATCATTTAATCGATCAACGATATCATGCGGTGTCATTTTTAATTGATTTTGTGACAACCTTAAACCCCTCCAATTATATTTCTTCAACTTTTATTTCATGGTTTGTAAATACACAAATATCTGCAGCCGTATTAAGTGAAGCTTCTGCAATTTCTTTAGCCGATAAATGAGGTGCATATGATTTAAGCGCTCTACCAGCACTTAAAGCGTAATTACCACCAGAACCAATTGCAATGATACCATCATCTGGCTCAATCACTTCTCCAGTACCACTTACGACTAATAAATCTGTTTCGTTCATAACAATGAGCATCGCTTCAAGTTGACGTAACATTTTATCTCCACGCCATTCTTGAGCAAGCTCAACTGCAGCTCTCGTTAAATTACCGCTATATTCTTGTAATTTAACTTCAAATTTTTCGAATAAAGTAAATGCGTCTGCAACACTGCCAGCGAAACCAGCAACAACTTTATCATGATATAATCTTCTAACTTTTCTTGCAGTTTGTTTCATGATGACTTGCTCACCTAATGTAACTTGACCGTCACCTGCCATTGCAGAATGACCATTATGTCTTATTGCAAATATAGTTGTAGCATGTAATGAAGAACTCATTATCAAATCTCCTTTACGCACGTGGATGTGCTGATAAGTATACTTTTCTTAATTGATCTTTTGTAACATGTGTATATTGACTTGTCGTTGATAAACTTTCATGTCCTAGTAAACTTTGAACACTTCTCATATCGGCTCCTTGATTCAACAAATGTGTTGCAAAAGTATGCCTTAATTTATGAGGGTGAATATGATACACACCTTGCGTTCTCTTTACGATTTCGTTGAGTGCATATCTTACACCACGTTCAGTTATAGGTTTACCTCTCATGTTTACTATCAAGAAATCATGATCTAAACGCATTTGACTTCTAAATTGTTCAATATAGTCAACGATTGCACTTTGACAATACTCTCCAAAAGGAACAATACGTTCTTTATTCCCTTTACCTAGCACTTTGACAAATGCATAATTCAAATCAATATCACTTATTTGAATATGAACTAATTCTGACACTCGAATACCTGTTGCATAAAGCAACTCAAGTATGACGCGATCTCTTATATTCGTTTTTTTACCATCATCTAGTGTCTTAAATAGCTTTTCCATTTCTTCTTCATAGAAAAAGCTTGGTAAATGATGTTCTTTTTTTGGATGTACAAGTTGAATAAATGGATTCTGAATATCACTATCAACACTCATCCAATATTGATATAAAGATCTTAATGTAGAAATTTTACGCGAAACACTCGTCCTTTTATGTCCTTTATCATACAAAAACGCAAGGTATCTCCTTGCATCTTTATATTCAAATGATTCTAAGGATAAATGTTCTGATTGTAAAAAATCATTAAATTCATTCAAATCAAGTTGATATGCATTTAAAGTATGGGTGGAAAAATGTTTTTCATAAGTTAACATATCAACAAACTGTTGTTCAATTGTATGTACCATAACTCATTCCTCCCATTTTATCTGAATTGTATCACAATTCTAAAAAATCTTAAAATAATTTACTAAAGCATTACTTTAAATGAATCTAAATGTTTTAATGCACGATTTGCAAGTGTTTCATACCGTTCTTTCTTATCTTTAATACGTTTTTCTAATGTAGGTAACAAACCAAAGTTCGCATTCATTGGTTGGAAGTTCTTATTATTATTTGCATGTGTAATGTAATAAGCCATACTTCCGATTACTGTTTCTCTAGGGAAAACAATTGGATCAAGGTCTGAAACGAGTTTACTTGCATTAATACCTGCAATTAATCCGCTTGCTGCACTTTCAACATATCCTTCTACACCTGTCATTTGACCAGCAAAGAATAAATCTTCTCTTGATTTTAATTGATAAGTTTCTTTAAGAGCATTTGGTGAATTAATGAAAGTATTTCGATGCATCACACCGTAACGTACGATATCAACATTTTCTAATCCAGGTATAAGTGAAATAACTTCTTTTTGCGCGCCCCATTTTAAATGTGTTTGGAAACCTACGATATTATATAAAGTTCCAGCTGCATCATCTTGTCTTAATTGAACAACTGCATATGGTCTTTTACCAGTTTTAGGATCTTCTAAACCTACAGGCTTCATAGGACCAAATAATAGAGTTTTCTTACCACGTTCTGCCATAACTTCAAATGGCATACAACCTTCAAAATAAATTTCTTTTTCGAATTCTTTTAAAGGCACAACTTCAGCATTTATAAGTGCATCATAAAAAGTATTGAATTCTTCTTCAGTCATTGGACAATTTAAGTATGCTGCATCACCTTTGTCATAGCGTGATTTCAAATATACTTTATCCATGTTAATAGATTCTTTTTCAATAATTGGTGCAGCTGCGTCATAGAAGTACAGTTGTTCTTCACCCGTAATGTTCATAATTTGTTTCGTTAAACTTTCTGTCGTTAAAGGACCTGTTGCAATAATTGTTGGCCCATCAGGTATCTTTGTAATTTCTTCGTTCTTTACTGTAATATTCGGATGATTTTTTAGCGTGTCTGTAATATATCCCGCAAAATCATGTCGATCGACAGCTAGTGCACCTCCCGCTGGTACACGCGCATTATCTGCTGCTTTTATAATTAATGAATCTAATTGTCTCATTTCTTCTTTTAAGACACCGACAGCATTTGTTAATTGATTACCTCTTAGTGAATTAGAACATACAAGTTCTGCAAATTTATCTGTATGATGCGCTGGTGTTTGTTTTACCGGTCTCATTTCATATAGATTAACATTGAATCCTCTCTTGGCAATTTGATATGCCGCTTCCGAACCTGCTAATCCAGCACCGATAACATTAATTGAAGTCATTATTTATGCCTCCTTGATTTTCGAATTTTTTATTCCATATTGAATTGTATAACAAATCTGAATTTAATCAAATGATAAAGTGATGATAAATTTTAAAAATTAGTGACGTTTTACTATTAAAACAATAAATCAAAAAACAAGTGCAAAAAGTTATGTTAAAAATAACTTTTTGCACTGTATGATAACTATTTTTGTTCTTGCTCTTTATAATCACAATTTGGACATATAACTTGAGCTGATTTTCCTTTCTTACGTTCAACAAGTACTGTTTCACATTTAGGACATGAACGATCTAAAGGTTTATCCCATGATGTATAATCACATTCTGGGTATCTTGAACAACCATAGAACACTCTGTTCTTTTTAGATTTACGTTCGACAACTTCTCCCTCTTTACACTTAGGACATTTAACGCCAATCGTTTTAATGATTGCTTTTGTATTTCTACAATCTGGAAAATTTGAACAAGCCATAAACTTACCGTATCGGCCCATTTTATAAACCATTGGTGAACCGCATAATTCGCAATCCTCACCGGCAGGTTCATCTTTAATTTCAATTTTCTCCATTTCTTCTTCTGCTCTTGCTACATCGATTTTAAAGTTTTCATAGAACATATCTATGACTTTCTTCCACTCAATTTCACCATCTGCTACTTTATCGAGCAATGTTTCCATATTAACTGTAAAGTCAACATCGATAATTTCAGGGAAGTATTCTTTAACTGACTCATGTACGATTTCTCCTAACTCTGTAGGCACAAATCGTTTCTGGTCTAATTTTACGTAGTTTCTTTTTTGAATCGTATCGATTGTAGGTGCATAAGTTGAAGGTCTACCGATTCTTAATTCTTCTAAAGTTTTAACTAAACGTGCTTCAGTGTATCGTGGTGGTGGTTGAGTGAAATGTTGCTTTGGATCGATTTTCTCAGCCGTAACGATATCACCTTTTTCTAACGGTGGTAATTTACCTTCTTTTTCTTCATCAGTATCATCTTTAGCTTCAACATATACTTTCATGAAACCTTTAAATTTGATTGTTTGACCATTTGCTCTGAATTTTAAATCGCCTTGTGTAATATCTGCTGCAACTGTATCAGCAATAGCAGGTGCCATTTGACTTGCCATAAAACGTTCCCAAATCAATTTATATAATCGATATTGATCTCTAGATAAGAATGTTTTCATTTGATCTGGTGTACGTTCCACACTTGTCGGTCTAACTGCTTCATGGGCATCTTGTGCGCCTTGTTTACCTTTTGTTGCTTTTGCCTTAGATAAATACTCTTTACCGTACTCTTTTTCAATAAATGATGCTGCTTCAGCTTGAGCACTATCAGCTATACGTGTAGAGTCCGTTCTCATATAAGTAATCAAACCAACAGTACCTTGTTTTTTCAAATCTATACCTTCGTATAATTGTTGTGCTAACATCATCGTTTTTCTAGCTTTAAAATTCAACTTACGTGATGCTTCTTGTTGTAAAGATGAAGTTGTAAATGATTTCGCAGGATATCTTAATTTTTCTTTCTTAGTGACTTGTGTAACTTCAAATTTATCTCCATCTAATTGTGTTGTAATTTTTTGTACGTCTTTTTCATTTTTTAATTTAACGGGTTTACTTTTCTCATGTAAAAACTTCGCACTAAATGTTTTAGTTTTATGTTTAAATAAACCTTCGATTGTCCAGTATTCTTCTGGATTAAAATTATTAATTTCGTTTTCACGATCTATAACGAGTCTTAATGCAACAGATTGTACACGACCTGCTGATAAACCTTTTTTAACTTTCTTCCATAACACTGGAGAAATGTTATACCCAACAAGTCTATCTAATACACGTCTCGCTTGTTGTGCATCAACTAATTCATGTTCAATTTCTCTAGGATGCTTAAAGCTATCTTTTACTGCATCTTTTGTTATTTCGTTAAATACGACTCTTGATTTTTTATTTTCATCTATATCTAATATATGTGCTAAATGCCACGCAATTGCTTCACCTTCACGATCGGGGTCACTTGCGAGATAAACGTTTTTTGCTTTTTTTGCATAGCGTTTTAAATCTTTTACAACTGGCCCTTTGCCGCGAATCGTAATATATCTAGGTTCATAATTATTTTCAACATCTACGCCCATTTGACTACGAGGTAAATCTCTAACATGCCCCATAGATGCAACGACTTTATATTTTTTTCCTAAATATTTTTCAATGGTTTTTGCTTTTGCGGGCGATTCAACGATGACAAGATTTTCTGCCAAAGTAAGTCCCCCTTGCTATTCTATTGATTACAAATGTAAATGATAAACTGATAAATTCAGCTTTGTCAATTAAAACATTTTATAAAATTTATTTTTGTTCAGTAAATATACAATAATCCTCAATGATATCTTGAGCATTTTGTACGAGCTTAGCACCTTCTTTTATTCTATTATTGCCACCTTTGCTTAAAGATTGAAAAATCGTGCCCGGGCAACAATAAACATTTCTATTTTGTTCCAATGCCAAGTCTATCGTGATTAAAGAACCACTCCGTTCATTTGCTTCAGTGACTAATACACCTTGTGACAATCCACTAATAATACGATTTCTTTCTGGAAAACGCCATTTTTGAACTTTCGTTGTTGGATAATACTCAGATATGACGAGGTGATCTTTACGCATCAGTTCACTTATATATTGTGTCGCTTTAGGATAATGATAATCTAAACCAAATGCAGCAACACCTATAGTTTGACCACTATACTCTATCGCTTTTAAATGCGCAAAATAATCTGCACCCATCGCCATACCAGAAACAATCGTAATATGCGACTTAACCAGTTCTGGCACGATAGCATCACAAATTTGTTCTGAATATTGTGTAGCCTTCCTTGAACCGACTATAGCCAATTTTTGTTTATTTTGCAATAACGACATATTACCCATTCCAAAAAGTACAAGTGGATAATCATAAATTTCCTTTAGTAAAGTTGGATAACAATCCTCATCAGAAAATACCATTTGAATATTTCTTTTCTCTAATGAAGCACGTATTTTATCTATATTACTATCATTATATTTGTGATACATCGTTAATATTGTTCTCTCTTTTAAACCACTTTTATGTACAAAATCAATAAACGTAGTTCTATATGAAAGAAAATTTAACTCAGAATCATAACGAATCATCTTGTGAATTTGATTAGTCGTAAAACCACTGTAAACTAATTTTAAAATTGATTGTTGATAATCATTCATAAATATACACCTCTTATAATGTAGATTTTTTCTATTTTTTGGCGGGCGGCTAACGATCTTGTTTTGGTTTCTTATATTTGGAAATTTATAAAATTCTGAGCGTAATAGTACTTGCGAGCGGTTTGGTATGTGGTTTCTTAGTGTAAATGTGGGATTTGAAAATACTAAATAGTGATGTATTGGTAGATTTAGATTTATTTCTTGAAATATTGATTGGAGGGTATTTTTAGCTTTGTATAATTGTACAAATGGTGATGTGTAACGTTTATTTTAAGAACTCTTTATATAGTTGTCATAGATTTCGAAATCACCATAGTAGTGTTTAACTTCTAATATACTTATTTGACTATTATGTATGATTAAAAAATCTATTTGTACTGCATTTGAAGATATAAATTCAAGATTATGATTAAACACAATTTGATGTTGTTGCTTTAAAAAATCTTCTTCAAGTTGTTCGCCTTCATAACCTTTAAATTTATTCATGATTTCAAAATCATGACTGTCTTCACTTAATCTTGATGTTAGTGCATTTACATATGCTATTTCATAGTTGTGATTCATGCCTCACTCCTGTTTGTTAATATTTTACATATATTATAGTTTATGCATTTAATATTGTCCACGAAAAAACCACTAACAAACTAAAATTTAGTTCATTAGCGGCTATATAAATTTAAACACCAAATAAGCACAGTGCTTTTCTATTGAAGAAAGACACTGTACTTATATATATGGTTATTATTTAACTGTTAGACATTTTTCGTATAAACCGTCTTCTTTTTTAATACGGTTTATAAGTGTTTCAGCGATAACAGATGGTGTATCTGCTGTATCAATACCACAGTCATTTAAAGTTTTGATTTTTTCAGATGCAGTACCTTTACCACCTGAAATGATTGCACCAGCATGACCCATACGTTTTCCTGGAGGTGCTGTTTGACCACCAATGAATCCTACTACTGGTTTTGTCATGTTAGCTTTAATCCATTCAGCTGCTTCTTCTTCAGCAGTACCACCGATTTCACCAATCATAACAACTGCATATGTTTCGTCATCTTCATTAAATGCTTTTAATACATCAATGAAGTCTGTACCATTAACTGGGTCTCCACCAATACCAACAGCTGTCGTTTGACCGATACCTGCTTGAGTTAATTGATGAACCGCTTCATATGTTAATGTACCTGAACGTGAAACTACGCCTACGTGACCTTTTTTATGGATGTAACCAGGCATAATACCAATTTTACATTCATCTGCAGTGATCACACCAGGACAGTTTGGTCCTACTAAGCGTGTTTTCTTACCTTCTAAGTATCTCTTAACTTTAATCATATCAATAACAGGAATATGTTCTGTGATACAAATAGCTAAGTCTAATTCAGCATCTGCGCTTTCAATAATTGCATCAGCCGCAAATGGAGCTGGTACATATATAACTGAAACAGTTGCACCAGTTTCAGCGACTGCTTCTTCTATAGTGTTAAATACTGGTACACCTTCAACCACTTGCCCACCTTTACCAGGTGTTACCCCAGCAACGATTTGAGTACCGTATTCTAGCATTTGTTTAGTATGGAAAAGTGCTGTTGCACCCGTAATACCTTGAACTAATACTTTTGTATTTTTATCGATGTATACACTCACGTAACTCTCCGCCTTTCTTATCGTTCTTGAACTAATTTAACAATTTTCTGAGCACCATCAGCCATGATAGATGCTGGCTCGATTGCTAAACCAGATTCTTTTAAGATTTGTTTACCTTGTTCAACATTAGTACCTTCAAGTCTTACAACTAAAGGCATGTCTAATTCAACTTCTTTAGCAGCAGCTACGATACCTTCAGCAATGACATCACATTTCATGATTCCACCAAAGATATTTACAAAGATACCTTCAACTTGTGAATCACCTAAGATGATTTTGAATGCTTCAGTAACTTTTTCTTTTGTTGCGCCGCCCCCAACGTCAAGGAAGTTAGCCGGATTACCGCCAAAGTGATTAATTGTATCCATCGTAGCCATAGCTAAGCCAGCTCCGTTTACCATACAACCGATGTTTCCATCAAGTGCGATATAAGATAAGTCGTATTTAGAAGCTTCAATTTCTTTTTCGTCTTCTTCTTCTAAATCGCGCATTTCAACGATATCTTTATGTCTGAATAAAGCGTTATCATCGAAGTTTACTTTTGCATCAAGTGCTAATACTTCACCACTTCCTGTTGTAACAAGTGGGTTAATTTCAACAATTGAGCAGTCTTTTTCTACAAACACATTATATAAAGACATCATTAATTTAACAGCTTTGTTAACTGATTCTTTAGGGATGTTAATATTAAATGCTATTCTTCTAGCTTGGTAAGGCATTAATCCAGTAACAGGATCAATTACTTCTTTGAAGATTTTTTCAGGAGTTGCTGCTGCAACTTCTTCAATTTCAGTTCCGCCTTCTTCTGAAGCCATTAAAGTAATTCTGTTTGTAGCTCTATCAATAACGAACCCAATGTAATATTCTTTTTGAATATCGCATCCTTCTTCGATAAGAAGACGTTTTACTTCTTTACCTTCAGGGCCAGTTTGATGTGTAACAAGTACTTTGCCTAATAATTCTTTAGCATATTCACGTACTTCATCAATTGATTTAGCAATTTTAACGCCACCAGCTTTACCACGTCCGCCAGCATGGATTTGCGCTTTAACAACATATACATTTGAATCTAATTCTTTCGCTTTTTCTACTGCTTCAGCAGGTGAAAAAGCCACTGAACCATTAGGTACAGCTACGCCCATAGAGCGAAAAATCTCTTTACCTTGATACTCATGGATATTCATTCTCCATCCTCCTAATACATACAATAATGTTTGCTTACTTCTCAATTATAGAAAATGTAAGCGTTATTGTAAACAAGGAGAGTCCAATTTTACGAATTGTTAGACTAATATTTCACTTTTGATTTGATAGGTTCAAAAGTTTTACGGTGTATCGGTGTAATACCATAATTTTCGAGCCCTTCTAAATGTGCTTTTGTTCCATATCCTTTGTTTTTATCAAAATCATATCCAGGATAATCAATATGATATTGAGACATTAACTTATCACGATATTCTTTAGCAATCACACTCGCTGCTGCTATTGAGACACTATTTAAGTCTCCTTTAATAATAGATGTTTGTGGAATGTCATTATCTAACTTCATCGCATCTATTAATAAGTGGTCTGGTTTGATTAACAATTGGTCTATTGCTCGCTGCATCGCTACCTTTGTTGCTTCATATATATTGAGTTCATCAATTTCTTCTACCGTTGCAATGCCAATACCTACTGCACGTGCACGATTATATATTTCTTGTTCGAAATAAGAACGTTTAGCTTGTGATAAAGCTTTTGAATCTGTAATGCCTAAATATTGATGGTTTTGTTCAAGAATAACCGCACTTGCTACGACCGGGCCTGCAAGTGGACCTCTCCCTACCTCATCAATCCCACAAATAACAGCATCTTTGTTTAAGTCTAATACTTGTTTTTCATATTGATTCATTTGAATATATTTATCATGAAGTTGTTCTATTTTTTCTAACTGCTTGATTCGCTTACTTAATGCACTTTGAACACCTTTACGTTCATCTTCGTTATAAGGTGATGCTTCAACTTCTTGAATCGTTAAATATTGTTTAATCTCTTCAACAATTTCTTTAATGCTCTTCTGTTTCATGCATGCCATCCTTCATTTCTTCATATATATCGAAGCAGTAATGACCAATTTTAGCATTACGTAAATCTCTAATGATTAACTCCGTGACAGACTCATAATCTACTTCGTTACCACGTTTTAACATACCTCTTCTTTTACCAATTTGATCAAACAAACCAATGACGTCACCGTCTTCAGGTAATTCAATTTGATAAAATTGTTTTAATTTTTCTGGATCATGATCGATTAAAAAGTTTAATCCATATATCGCAACTTCATCTAAATGTACAATACTGTCTTTAATTGCCCCTGTTAAACTCAGCTTTTTACCAATCGTTTGGTCTTCAAATTTCGGCCATAAAATACCTGGTGTATCTAACAATTCTAATTCTTTTCCTACTTTAATCCATTGTTGTTTTTTCGTCACACCTGGTGTATTACCTGTTTTAGCAATTGATTTTTTGGCTAATTTATTGATAAGTGTGGATTTACCTACATTCGGAATACCAACTATCATAGCTCTGATTGCTCTCGGACGAAGACCTTTACGTTTTTCTCTATCAAATTTTTCTTTAGTGGCAGCTTGTGCAGCTTTCATAAGCTCACCTAAATGTTTACCATGTTTCGAATCAATTTGAACTGGGAAAAAGCCTTGATTTTTAAAGTATTGTGTCCATTTATCTGTCTCACTTTGTTTTGACATGTCTTTTTTATTAAGTATTACAACACGAGGTTTTTGTTTAACAATGTCATCAATCATCGGATTTCTTGAAGATAGCGGAATACGTGCATCGACTAATTCGAATACCACATCTACCATTTTTAATTGTTCTGTTACTTCGCGTCTCGCTTTGGCCATATGACCTGGAAACCATTGAATTGTCATTTATATTTATCCTTTCTTATCTTAAACTATCGAAATATGATATATTAACCATATCTATATAGGAGGTTTGTTATGTTTATTTCAATTATAGTTCCTCTTTATAATGAGGAAACTAACATCTCTATTTTACATGAAAAAGTATCAAACGTCTTTTTAAATTTGCCGCATCAATTCGAAATCATTTTTGTTGATGATGGTTCTACAGATGCTTCTTTGAATTTAATTCAATCACTATCAGAAAAAGACAATCAAGTTAAATACATATCTTTCTCTAAAAATTTCGGCAAAGAATCTGCTATGTATTGTGGACTTGAACACAGTATAGGCGATGCTGTTATTATTATGGATTCAGACCTTCAACACCCACCCGAGATAATCCCACAAATGATTGAATTACATCTTGAAGGCTATCAACAAGTTGTCGCATTACGCAATCGCGACAAAGAGTCATTTTTCAAAAGAATTCCAGCTAAAATATTCTATAAATTATCTAGAAATATGATTGATGTTAAGTTAAAAAGTGGTGAAGGTGACTTTCGATTAATATCTAAAGAAGTTGTTGAGTCTATCATTAAAATGACAGAGTATAACCGATTCTCTAAAGGTATATTTGAATGGGTTGGCTTTAATAAGACAACTATTACATATGATCATCTAGATAGAAATCAAGGACGTTCTAAATATTCCAACTTTAAATTAATCGATTACGCAATTGATGGTATCGTTAGTTTTAATAATAAACCGCTTCGACTATGCTTTTATTTTGGTGGTATTACAATGTTTATCTGTCTTCTATATATTTTAATTACATTTATAAATATTATGATACATGGCATCGAAGAACCCGGTTATTTCACAATTATTTCTGCCATTTTATTCCTAGGTGGCCTTCAATTATTTAGTTTAGGTGTTATAGGTGAATACATTGGTCGTATTTATTATGAAACAAAAGATAGACCAAAATATATTATTCAACAAACAAACCTTAAATCTCACGAATAACACATATAGGTGAATCAAATGATAAATAAAATAAAAACTTTTTTTTATAACAACGCTATTTACAAATACATTTTGCTTTTCGGTGTTTTAGCCATTTTAGGTCATACTTATATACTTTATCGCTATTTTAAAGATGGTATTATCTTTACTGGACCAAATGATGGTATCGAACAAATGTTACCAATTCAAATGTATTTATATGAACATTGGACACATGGAACATTTTTCTATTCAACTGATTTAGGTCTTGGTGGAGATATGTTTATGGATTTGTCCTATTACTTCTCTACGAATATTTTGTTCATTATCAATGTCATTTTTGTTTGGTTAGGCTCATTTATCTTCCATTTTAATACGGATCATATGTTATTTTGGGCTCAGAATGCCATTGTCATATCAATCGTAAAGTCATTTTTAATTATGAGTTTTACCTTTTTATATGTTAAGAAGATTGGCTTAAATCGAACTGCTTCAATAGTTGCAGCTTTTCTATTTGCAGTTTCTCCTATTTATTTTAGGTTTACTGTATATTGGCCATTCTTTAGCGATGTCTTTGTGCTATTACCATTATTATTATTCAGTATTGAAAGATTTTTAAAAGATAAAAAGATTGGCATGTTTATCGTAATCGTTGCCCTAACGTTTATCAATAACTTTTATTTCGCATACTATCAGTTTTTAACAGGACTCATTTACTTTTTCTATCGATTTATTTTTCAACATAAGGCTGATATCGTACCAAGAATACAACAACTTAAATTACTTGTAGTAGCGAGTATACTTGGTCTTGGAAGTAGTTTATTTATTTTCTTCCACTCTGCCCATAGTTTCATTGGGAATAATCGTGCAATTTATAATGGAACGATTCCATTACTGTCTAACTTTAATAAACATGACAATATATTCTATGACAATTATTTAATTGTAGTACTTTTTATAGCCATTCAGGCGCTTTTAACAATAAAGCTTTACAAACATTATTATTATAGATTATTTAGCATTTTTACGATTATTTTAATGATTGCAAGCTTTATACCTTATGTAGATAGTATTTTTAATGGCTTTTCTGCACCACAAAAAAGATGGCATTATTTATTAACATTCTTTTCTAGTGGTTTAATTGCGAGTTACGTATATTACTTTAAATCGATTAGCATCAAGCAATATATCATCACCGCCATACCAGGTTTTATCGTCATTTTTTCAAGTTATTACGTAACTAAAGATTATGTCAGTTGGATTTGGATGGTACCTATTCTATTTGTAATAGGATTGCTCGTATTAACCATAAAGCGTTTTACACGTTTATTAACACTTGTATTTGCGACAATGATTTTGTTAACTTCTTTCTTAGTCTCAAAAGATCATAGTAAGAACCAAATCTATCACGAAGATCATGAAAGACGTGCAAATAAATTCTTTATTCAAGCAAGTACGTTTGATAGTGGTTTACAACGAAGTCATGTATCACATTTAAATCAACAATTGAATCCTGATGAAAGATTAGGATGGCGCGTATTAACACAAGACAATACACCTATGTATCAACATTTTAAAGGTCTTAGTTTATACTCTAGTATTTTTGATGGCGGTTTAAATCAATATCTTTTTGAAGATGCAAAAGTTAATCTACAAAATGAATCGTTAAGTCGTTATAGCGATATGCAAGATAGATCAAACTTATACAGCCTTTGGTCAACAAAGTATATAATGAAGAAATCATATCAAAAATCATCGCCAGCAAACTTTAAATTGATTCAAGACGATGGCAAATATCAAATATTAGAAAACGAGCAACCGTTACCTGCAGTTAAAGTAACCGATCAATATTATGATGCCAATAATATTCATAAACCGTTAGATCTTGAACATGCTATGATTAAAGGTGTTGTTACAACAGATAAAGATAAAGTTAATTCAGAAATAAACAAAGCACCGAATCTTTTAAATCAAACTACCATTACAACACGTGATGCCGATTATCAACACAATATGTTGACCGTGCCTCGAAATGGAGATGGTTTAACGATTCAGCTACCTAAAAAGTTAACGAATCAATATCAAGATTTATATTTAATGTTACATTTAGAACGGGAATTACCACAATCAAACTTTACAATTCAAGTAAATGATTATCCAAATAATCGTCTCTTCCAAGATTCAAAATATCGCATGAATCAAGATGATTTACTTTATCGTGTGCCAGTACCTAAAGATGGTAAAATATTTATCTCATTAACGAATGGGAAATATAAATTACAATTACAAGGTTTATATGGTGAAAATTATCAAACGTTGAAGCAAGCTCATAAAGAGAAACGTTATACTTACCATGAAAAAAATGGGAAAATTAATATATCTTTAAAAGAACACAAAAAAGGAACAGCAGTCATCAATATACCGTATAGAGAAGGCTTAAAGGCTAAAGTAGACGGTAAGGACAAAGCCATTCACAAAGTCAATCACATTATGTCAGGTATTGATGTAGAACAACAAGACAAAGATATAGAAATCACTTATCAACCACCCTATTTTAAAACGATGATTTTGGTTTCATTTGTTTCAATTATTTTAAGTATCGTCTTCACAAGAAAAGTGAATAGTAAGCTGCAAACTTAAATATATTCGACCCTTATTAGTCAATAAAAAATAAGCATATCACCAGCAACTGAGTAATCAGTTCAGTGATATGCTTATTTATTTTGTATCGGGATATATGTCCCAATCACTTAAACGCTTAGCAAGCAATGCCAAGGTTTATATTATCTAATTTCTTTAATACGAGCAGCTTTACCACGTAGGCTACGTAAGTAGTAAAGTTTCGCACGACGTACTTTACCGCGACGTTTAACTTCGATTTTCTCGATTTTTGGAGTGTGTACAGGGAATGTACGCTCAACACCAACACCGTAAGAAATTTTACGAACTGTAAACGTTTCAGAAATTCCGCCACCACGACGTTTAATAACTACACCTTCGAACACTTGGATACGTTCGCGGCTACCTTCAACGATACGTACGTGTACAGTTAAAGTGTCACCAGCACGGAATGTTGGAATATCCGTACGTAATTGGTCTTTTGTTACTGCTTCGATTAACTTATTATTACTCATTATATTCTCTCCTTCTGACTATGTTCTTGCCCAATGTAATTGTTTCATATAAATGCTAGCAGCGGATCATAGTGAATTTGTGCTCACACACTTATATTAATATATCACATTGTACAAGTTGATTCAATCTATTTTTTGTTATCATTTAAGAAACGTTTATCCGCTTCTGTTAATGGATAACTTTCTAACAAATCTGGTCTTCTCTGTTGTGTTCTTAACAATGATTGTTCATGTCTCCATTTTTCAATGTTTGCATGATTCCCAGATAATAATACATCTGGTACCTTTAAGCCTTCATAATCTGCTGGTCTAGTGTACTGAGGATGTTCTAATAATCCAGATGAAAATGAATCATCTTCATGTGATACTTGATTGCCAAGAACACCTGGTAATAGTCTTACGATTGCATCTGTCATTGTCATGCTCGCAAGTTCGCCACCCGTTAATACAAAGTCTCCAATTGATATTTCATCCGTTACACAATGTTCTCTAATACGCTCATCATATCCTTCATAATGACCACAAATAAAAATAATATGATCACTTTCTGATAAAGACTCCGCTTTCGCTTGAGTGAATGGCTCACCTTGTGGACACATTAAAATCACACGCGTGTTTTCATCTTTATCTAATGAACGAAGTGCATTGAATACAGGTTCTGGTTTAAGGACCATACCTTGTCCGCCACCATAAGGATAATCATCAACTTGTGAATGTTTATTATTCGCAAAATCTCTAAAATTCACTGTATTAAATTGAACAATTTCTTTATCTTGTGCTCGTTTCATTATGGAATGATTGAGTACACCTTCATACATTTCTGGAAACAGTGTTAAATAATCAATCTTCATCAGTCTAATAAACCTTCTAACGGTTCAATTTTAATAGTCTTCAGATCAACATCAACATGTTTAACAACATCTTCAATATAAGGAATTAAATATTCTTTATCTCCCTTAACGACCCATACATCGTTAGCACCTGTCTCCATTATTTCGATTACTCTACCTAACGCTTCTTCATCAACGAACACTGTACAACCAATAATATCTGAATAATAATATTCATTTTCTTCAAGTTCAATCGCTTCATTTAATTGTTCTTGGTAAATTTTAGAACCTTTTAAATGTTCGATATCATTAATGTTATGAATACCTTCAAACGTTAAAAGATGAAAATTCTTGTGCATTCTATGTGATGCTATAGTAAATGAAAATGATTCATTATTTTTCTTAACTGTAATAAGTTGACCTTTATGAAATCGTTCATCGGTAAAGTCAGAATCTGATAATACTTTCACTTCACCTTTAATACCATGTGTATTAACAATTTTGCCTATTTCAACATTCATTGAGCTGTGCCTCCTCAACTGTTTCATTAATTATTAACATTAAAAAAGAGCACCAATTAGGTACTCTTAATTAACTTCTACAAACACTTTCTTGCCTTGCTCGTTCATTGAACCAGACACAATTGTACGAATTGCTTTAATCATTCTGCCCTTCTTACCAATAATTCTGCCAATGTCTTCTTCATGAACGTCTATATTGAACGTAATGCTAGAATCTTGTTCATCTTTAGATATATTGATGTTCTCCGGATAATCTACGAGCGGTACTATAATTGTTTGTATTAATTTTTCCAATATAATCTACGCTTTACTTAGAAAGTTTAGAATTATGGAATTTCTCCATGATACCTTGAGTTGATAAGATATCACGAACTGTATCAGTAGGTTTTGCACCGTCAGCTAACCATTTTAAAGCTAACTCTTCGTCAACTTTGATTTCTGCTTCTGGTTTAGCAACTGGATTGTAAGTACCGATTGGTTCGATAATACGACCATCACGTGGAGAACGTGCATCTGCTACTACTATACGATAAAATGGGTTTCTTTTTGACCCTTTACGTGTTAAACGAATTTTAACTGCCATGTTTAAAAAACTCCTTACTCATTTATAATTTCTTTTCTACAAGTAAATACTATAACAGGATATAAATTGTTTGTAAAGTGTTTTCTCTTTACCAATTTAAATTTCATACAAAATAAGAGAGCAAAGCTGGCATTACCCCTTAAAGATTGCTGCCATAACTTTGCTCTATATTAAAGTTATATCATACTTCTATTAGAACGGTAAGTTCATTCCTTGGAATGGATTTCCGCCTCGCTTACCTTTTTTACCTTTTTTATTGCTACCTGTAAATTGTTTCATCATTTTCTTCATATCGCCAAATTGCTTGATCAATCTATTTACTTCTTGTAAAGAACGACCTGAACCTTTAGCAATACGACGTTTTCTAGAAACATTTAAAATGTCAGGATTATTTCTTTCTTCTAAAGTCATAGAACGGATAATCGCTTGAACATTATCGATTTGTTTAGGATCCATGTTAGCATTTTTCATGCCTTTCATTTTGTTAGCACCTGGAATCATATTCATCAGATCATCTAACGAACCTAAACCTTTAACTTGTTCTAATTGTTCTAAGAAATCATCAAACGTAAATGAAGATGTTCTCATTTTCTTTTCTAATTCTTTAGCTTTTTCTTCATCGACACCTTGTTGGGCTTTTTCAATTAAACTTAATACGTCACCCATACCTAAAATTCTAGATGCCATACGTTCTGGATGGAACAATTCAAGTCCATCTAGCTTTTCACTCATACCAATAAATTTAATTGGCTTTTCAGTAACAGAACGGATCGAAAGTGCTGCACCACCACGTGTGTCACCATCTAATTTAGTTAATGTTACACCTGTTACATCTAATGTATTATCAAATGATTCTGCAACATTTACAGCATCTTGACCTGTCATAGAGTCTACAACAAGCATAATTTCATCTGGTTTAGATACTTCTTTAACGTCTACAAGCTCATTCATTAATGCTTCATCAATATGCAGACGACCTGCTGTATCGATAATAACAAAGTCTAAATGTTCTTCACGTGCATATTTCAACGCATTCTCAGTAATTTGTTTTGGACTTACTTGATCGCCTTCAGTATATACAGGTATATCAATTTGCTTACCAACCGTTTGTAACTGTTGAATCGCAGCTGGTCTATAAATATCACATGCGACAAGTAATGGCTTTTTGTTATATTTTTTTCTCATTAATAATGCTAATTTACCTGCAGTTGTTGTTTTACCTGCACCTTGTAAACCGACCATCATCACAACAGTAGGTGGTTTACTGCTCATGTTAATTTTACTATTTTCTCCACCCATTAAAGTTGTTAATTCATCTTGAACAATCTTGATGACTTGTTGTCCAGGTGTTAAAGATTGCATAACATCTGCACCTAACGCACGCTCAGATACTGTGTTTACAAAAGATTTAACAACTTTAAAGTTAACGTCTGCTTCTAATAATGCTAATCGTACTTCACGCATCATTGCTTTAATATCTTGCTCTGTAACTTTACCCTTACCTTTGATGCGTTGCATCGTGGCTTGAAGTCTTTCGGATAACCCTTCAAATGCCATAAATTTCTCCTCCTATTCAAGAATTTCTAAGCGTTCTATCGCCTGATTAAGTTCTTGATTATCTCCTGACAATCTTTTTAATTCATCAATAATAGATTGTCTTTCTTTAAATTTTTTAAAGAGCTGTAATTTCGTTTCGTACTCTTCTAATAATTCATCTGTTCGTTTTATATTATCATATACTGCTTGTCGACTCACATGAAATGTCTCTGCAATTTCACTTAGTGCATAATCTTGTAAATAATATAATTCTAAATAATTGCGTTGTTTTTCAGTTAATAACCCTTGATAAAAATCAAATAAGTAATTCATTCTCATTGTTTTTATAAGTTCATTATTTTCCGTCATTTTGATCAGCTTCTTCAGTAGTATTTTCAACAGATTCATTCGCATCTATCATATCTGCAAATAATCCATAAACATAGCTTTCTGCATCAAATGGTTGTAAGTCATCAAGTTTTTCACCGAGTCCTACAAATTTAACTGGAATTTGTAATTCATTACGTATTGCTAACACGATACCACCTTTTGCTGTTCCGTCAAGTTTTGTTAATACGATACCTGTTACTTGTGTCACTTCTTTAAATGATTTAGCTTGTGACAATGCGTTTTGACCAGTTGTAGCATCTAATGCTAATAATACTTCATGTGGTGCTCCAGGTACATTACGATCAATAACTTTTCTAACTTTTTGTAATTCATTCATCAAGTTTGCTTTATTTTGTAATCGTCCTGCTGTATCACAAATTAAAATATCAGCACCTCTATTTTTAGCAGCATTTACAGCATCATACATAACTGCTGCTGGGTCAGAACCTTCTTTTTGACTAATCACTTCTACGCCAACACGTTCTCCCCATACTTTCAATTGTTCAATAGCACCTGCACGGAAAGTATCTCCAGCTGCTAACATGACTTTTTTACCTTCTTGCTTATAACGGTGTGCTAATTTACCAATTGTCGTCGTTTTACCGACACCATTAACACCAACCATTAATATAACATTTAATCGGTCATTTTCAATATTCATTTGATCAATATCTTCATCATCTTGCACATATATTTCGACTATTTTTTCAACGATGACTTCTCTTAATTCAGATGTTTCACTAATATTTTGGCGTTTAGCTTCCATACGTAATTCATCAACAAGTTCCATAACTGTGTTAAATCCAACATCTGCTTGAATTAACATTTCTTCTAATGCTTCAAAGAAATCTTCGTCAACTTTACGGTAAACAGCTAATAAATCATTTAATTTATTTTGGAAGTTCTCTCTAGATTTTTCTAATCCTTGTTTGAACTTAGCACCAAGTTGTTCTGATTCCCATTCTTCAAACTCATCTAATGACATTAATCCATCGTCAAACTGAACCGCTTCAGGATTTTCTTTTTCATTAGACTCAGGTTCTAAGTCTTGGACTGGTTGTTCTTCTTGGTTTTCAATTTCTTTGTTTTTTTCTTCACTAGGAGAGAATTTATCCTTTAATCGTTTAAAAAAACTCATGATTGTAATGCCTCCAATTCTTCTTCTTTAATTGATTTTAAGTTAACACTCACAAGTTTAGAAATGCCTGCTTCTTGCATTGTAACACCATATAAGCTATCCGCGTATGACATTGTGCCTTTTCTATGTGTAATGACGATAAATTGAGTTTCTGATTTAAGTTGATCTAAATATTCTGCATATCTTATCACATTTTGTTCATCTAATGCAGCTTCAACTTCATCTAGTATTACAAAAGGCGCTGTACGTGCTTTTAATATTGCAAAGAGTAAACTGATTGCAGATAGCGCACGTTCTCCACCACTAAGTAGCGATAAGTATTGTCGATTCTTACCTGGAGGTTGTACGACAATTTCAACACCAGCATCTAAAATATCTTTATCTGTAAGTTGTAACTCAGCACGTCCACCATTGAAGAGTGATTTAAACACATTTCCAAAATGATGATTCACTTCATCAAAGGTTTCTTTAAATCTAGTAGATACTTCGCCATCCATTTCTAATATGACTTGTTCTAATGTTTCTTTTGCTTCTAATAAATCTGTTCTTTGGTCACTTAAGAATGTATATCTTTCATTAACTTCTTTAAATTGTTCAATCGCATTTAAATTTACATGTCCAAGTTCATCTATAGACATTTTCGTTAATTTAACTGTTTTTCTTGCTTCTGAAATATCTTCTGGCATTTCATACAATGATTGTGCTTTTTCAAAAGTTAATTGATACGTTTCATTTAAGTGTGTCAATTGATGCTCAATCATAATATCTATTTTAGAGTGCTTACTCACCATATCTTGTAAGCCTGTTTCTAAACCAGAAATGCTTTGATGCATAGATTGCGTATCGCGCTCAATTTGCTCAATTTCTTCTTGAATAGATTTATATTTATTTTGATTATCCATCATTTTCGTTTCTATTTCTTGCTTTTTATCTGTAAACAGTTGAATTTGACTTTCGACTTTTTCAAATTGACCACTACCCATATAATCATCGGAATTGATTAATTCAATTTGGTCATTAATCTTAGTTAACGTATGTTCATATTCGTTTAAATCTTCTTTAAGTCGTTTCTTATCTTGTTCTTTCAAACGATTTCGTTCTTTTTCAACTGCAAGATTTGAACGCTTTTCATTTAATGTATTTTGAATTGTTTTTTCACTATCTTTACTATGTGAAAGAGATGCATTTAATTGATTAATTTCGTTATCAATTTTCTCTATATCTTGTTTAATATTTACAAGTTTATTTTGCTTTTCTTGTAATGTTTCTTGACCTTTCACAAAGTTATAGCCATCATTCTTCTCAAATTCAAACGTTTCATTTTCGTCTTTTAATCGTTTTTCTTTAGCTAATACTGCATCTAATTGTAACGTTACTTCATGCTCTTTAGCTCTTAATTCAGTACCTTTTTCTTGTGTTTCAGTTAAGGACTGTTCAATATTTTGAACTTCTTGTTTTAATGCTTTGACATTCTCTTCGATTTGAGTTGTTTGTTGCATAAAGTTCTGATACTTATCTTCAGTCGTTTTCAGTTCATCTTTTTGTGATAACAAACTTGCTTTCTTTTCTTTGCCACCACCGGTCATAGCACCACCAGGCGTAATCACATCACCTTCAAGTGTCACAATTCTATGCTTGAACTGAATTAACCTCGCAAGTTGATTGGCAGTTTCTAAATCTTTAGCAATAATTGTACTACCTAACAAATGCTCTACAATATTTCGATATTTCTCGTCATATTTAACGCCTTCAGAAGCTACTGTAATGAAACCTTGTTGATCATTAATTTGCTCGATAACAGATTGTGGTATAAATCGTTTTTTAACCACATTCATTGGTAAGAATGTAGCACGGCCTAGCTTTTTATCTTTTAAATATTTAATCGCTAATCGTGCATCTTTTTCTTCTTTTACAATAATATGTTGTAAAGAAGCACCTAGCGCTATTTCTATTGCTGTTGTTAATTTAGAGGGTGTATCGATAATTTCTGCAACTGCACCTTCTATACCATTGAGTGACTTTTCTTTCAGCACATGCTTCACACCAGAATAAAATCCAGAGTATTCATCTTGCATACTCTTTAACGTATTAATACGCGTCTTCATTTGTTCTGTATAACGGTACGCTTGATACAGTTTTGACTCCGTATCTTTATATGCTTGTTCTTTACTTTTCAACAACTTATGATCAGATTTGTATTTTTCAGTTGTTTCTTGAAGTTCTTTTTCAACAGATTGTAGCTTTTCGGTATAAGTCGATTTATCTTCCCAAACACGTTGAAGTTCTTCGTATACTTCTTTTTGTCTGCCATCTAACCTTGATTGTTTTTCTTGATGTGTTGCTAATTTGTCTTCTAAAAATCTAATATCATTATTAATGTCTGATTGTTCTGTCATGAGTTGATAATAACGATCTTTCAATTGTTCAATTTTCTCTTCAAATGTACCTTCTTTATTCGATAATTGACCTTCAAGTCCATTAATTTCTTGCACTAATGCTTGATATCTATCTTTAAATTCTTTCAATTCCACATCTATTTCTTTAATTTGTTCCGTAATTTTGTTAATTCTCATTTGAGAAGCTTGCTTTTCTTCTTCTAGTCTTTCATTTGTCGCATCACTATTTTTTTGACGTTCTTTTAAGACTTCTAATTGACCAGTAAATCTTTCTAATGATTCAGTCGCATCAACTAATGCCTTGTTATCATTTTGAATTTGATTAGAAATCTGATCTCTCGATTTTTTCTTTTCATTTAATTCAAATGTCATAGCGTCTAATTCATTTGTTTTTTGTTCTTTTTGATATTGAAAATGCTCGATCTCTTGTTCAAGCTTTTTAAAATCTTTATTTAAACTTTCAATATCATATACCGTTACAGTAATATCACTCTTTTTCATTTCTTCTTTTAAAGCAATATACTCTTCAGCAATCGCAGCTTCTTCTCTTAGAGGCTCAACTCTTGCCTCTAAATCGAATACAATGTCTTCAACACGATTTAAATTTTGTTCTGTTTCGTCTAATTTTTGTGTCGCTTCTTTTTTACGTTTTTTATATTTTAATACGCCAGCTGCTTCTTCTATGAGATATCTTCTATCACTAGGTTTAGCATTTAATACTTCATCAACTTTACCTTGAGAAATAATACTAAAAGCTTCTTTACCAAGACCTGAATCTAAAAATAGATCTAGGACTGATTTTAAGCGTGTTCGTTCTTTATTTAAATAATATTCACTGTCACCATTTCTATATAAGCGGCGTTCAACTGTTATTGTATCTTCATCTATATTTAATTTTCTTGAATGATTATCCAATGTTAATTTTACTTCTGCATATTGGCACTTTTTACGTTCTTTCGACCCATTAAAGATGACATCTTCCATCTTAGATCCACGTAAACTTTTTGCTGATTGCTCACCGAGAACCCATTTTATAGCATCCGTAATATTACTTTTACCACTACCATTTGGGCCTACAATAGCTGTCACACCATTATCAAAGTCTACATGTGTATGTTCAGCAAAAGATTTAAATCCATATGCATCTATTGATTTTAAATAAACCATAAACTACCCCTTATTGACCATTATTCAACGCTTTTTTAGCAGCATTTTGTTCTGATTCTTTTTTCGTTCTACCTTTTCCTGTTTCTAAAGGTTTGCCATTTAATAGTACTTCAGAAGTAAACATCTTGTGATGTGCTGGACCACTTTCATCTAATAAATGATACGTAATATTACCTTTATTATGACGATGCATATATTCCTGCAATTCTGTTTTATAATCACGATTTGCAGTATAATTTTCATCAACGACATGTGGAAATACAACTTTTTCTAAAAATTGCTCTACAATTTCAAGTCCTTTATCTAAATACAAAGCACCAATAAATGATTCGAATGCATCGGCGATTAATGATGGACGTTCACGACCACCTGTTTTTTCTTCACCTTTACCAAGTAAAAGTAATTCGTTCATATTTAAACTCATTGCAAATGTTACAAGTGATGGTTCACATACAATTGATGCGCGCAGTTTAGTGAGCTTACCTTCTGGAAGTAATGGAAATTTCTTAAATAAAAACTGTGACACCGTCAATTCTAACACCGCGTCTCCTAAGAATTCTAAACGTTCATTATGACTTAATTTATCTAATTTAAAGTCATTAATAAAACTTGAATGCGAGAATGCTTGAACATAAATATCATATTGTTCAAATTCGATATCTATTTCTTTCATAAACGCATCGAATTGAGCTTTAAATTGTGCTATGATTTGTGCTTTATTTTTAACCATGCCTGTCCTCCCTAATATTATGTTTCCTATCTATTTTACGTTATATTTCATAAAAAAAAAAGAATATTATCATAAACGACAATATCCATTGACACAATATATAAAACGTCTGAACAAATTGCATTGTTCAGACGTCTATTTCACTTTATGTAATCATCATTGATTGCTTAATTTGGTCTTATAAACCACATTTCAGTTTCATAATCATGCGTGATACGTTGTGCAACTTCTGTCTTGTCAGCGCCGCCACCATACCAGTTTTGATCTAAACTTGTAAATTGCATCACGTTGCCGTCCGCATTACCGTTTAACACAATCGCTGTATGTCCGGCACCTGATCCGAAATCTTCATTAAATACAACAACGTCTCCAGGTTGTGCTACAAATGATGGTGTATTTTTGTACACTGTTGCTTCACCACTAAAATTATTAGCAGTTGGAATATCTTTTGCATAATCACCGTGTAAACCGTGACCATATAAATAATTCCAATAATAATTCACTAAATCAAAACATTGCCAACCGTAGTAGCCATCAAAATCCCAACCCTTGCCTTCCAATGAATAAACATAATTCATTGCAGCCGTTGAAGATTTCGCAACTTCTTTTTGGACCTTGCTCGATTTCTTATCATAATCTCTATGTTCAACCTCTACGTTCTGTATCTTAGGTGTCTTATCTTTAGATGTATCACTACCGCCGCCATCTTTAGCATCAGCATGCAAATTCAAATTCAATGCAGTCAAGCTCGTAAATGTAATAGCTAACAATAATTTGCTTTTAATCTTCATACATCCCCCTAATAAATATGTTTTATATATATTCATAAATAATATATTAAAACATTTTATCATATATAAAGTATACTGGATAGGTTATAAAGATTAAGTATTGATTACAAAAAGACCACTAAAAGTATACAGTGGCCTTTACTATGAACATCATTTATCGAACTAACAAATCCATTTAAATAACTGAGAATTAAATCAGATCCTTTATTGCATATAACTTAAATATCGTCATTTACGCTTATTATTTTTTTCGTTACCACGTTTAAAGTTACCAGTAGCTTTTGCTAATAAAAGTTGAACTTCAAAATCATCATAATCTACATCTTCCATTCTACCAATTAATTGCTCTGCTTTATAATTTTTTAAAATAGTTACTGGCTTACCAAAATAAAAAATTCTTATCGTTTTCTTTTTAGTAATATTAAACGTAAATGGCTGCTCTACTAACTTATTACGATTATCAATATTCTTCATATTTATGCGCTCCTATATCAATCGTTTTTTTATTTTGATTGAGATATAGGCATTATCTTTATTTTCTTAAATCCTCTATATCCCATGTTGATGCGAAATCATTAAAAACTTTCATCAAATCGCCCCCTACTCTTTATTAAAATTCATTATAACACTTGTTGAGAAAACAAAAATGCCCCACCAATTAAGGTCGTAATATTTTTACTTTGCCTTATCATATATAAAATCTCCAATAATTTTAGAAGATTAGCTCTTTTTCATTTTTACATAATAATAAAAAGCCCGTAACCATTAGTATACGGGCTTTTGTAATATGAATTATTTTTCTAATGATTCAATATATTTTACAGCGTCACCAACTGTGTTGATTTTTTCTGCTTCCTCATCAGGGATTTCCATATCAAATTCATCTTCTAATTCCATTACTAATTCAGCGATATCTAAAGAATCAGCACCTAAATCATCTTTAAATGAAGCTTCAGGCGTTACTTTTTCAGCGTCTACACCTAGACGATCTACAATAATGTCTTTAACTTTGTCGAAACTTGCCATTCCATTCACCTCCTTTAAATGATTTAAATCTTATATAATAAGAAATTCAATTTCTCTTACTATCCTATTCTACTATAAAAGTAGCTTTTATTGCATATACATTCCGCCATTAACGTGAATTGTTTGGCCAGTAATATAGCTTGCTTTATCACTTGCAAGAAATGCTACTGTATGTGCAATATCACTATCTTCTCCAAATCGTGCAAGTGGAATTTGTGACTTCATTTGTTCTTTTAATTCATCAGATAATTGATCTGTCATATCTGATACGATAAATCCTGGTGCAACTGCATTACAAGTAATGCCTCTAGATGCTAATTCTCTAGCAAATGTTCTTGTCATACCTTCAACACCTGATTTAGTTGCTACATAGTTCACTTGTCCTGCGTTTCCTAGTGAACCTACAACACTTGATAAGTTAATGATGCGACCAGATTTTTGTTTTAACATAGGTCTAGTTACTGCTTGAACACAGTTAAATACACCTTTTAAGTTTGTATTGATCACGTCATCCCATTCGTCTTGTTTCATACGCATCAATAAATTATCTCTTGTAATACCTGCATTATTGACTAATACATCAATAGTACCAAATTGAGATGTTGTTTCTTTAATCATAGCTTTTACTTCATCTTGCTCACTTACGTTTGCTTGAAATGCAAATGATTCTACACCAAATGATTTAATTTCAGAAACGACTTCTTCTGCTTTTTCTTTATTTCCTGCATAGTTCACAACTACATTGTAACCTTCTTTACCAAGTTCTAATGCAATTTTACGACCAATACCTCTAGAAGCACCTGTAACGATAGCTGTTTTTGTCATTATTCATTCCATCCTTTAATATCATCAATTGTTTGAATTGATGTTATTTTAACATCACGACTAATTTTTTTAACTAACCCAGATAATACTTTGTTAGGACCGACTTCGATAAAGTGATCTACACCTTGATCAATTAAATACTCAACAGATTGACTGAATTCAACTGGTGAGAATAATTGTTTAACCATGTTCGCTTTAATAACTTCATGATCTGTTTCAGGTTTAGCATATACATTTTGTACAATTGGGTGTTCAGCATCTTTCCACTCAAATTGATTAATGTAGTTTTCAAAATCATCTGCTATAGTTTTCATCATTGAAGAATGAAATGGACCTGAAACTTTTAATGGCATAACACGTTTAGCACCAAGTGTTTTACCTTCAGCTGCAAGTTTATCAATGAGTTCTGCATGACCAGATACAACGATTTGACCTGGACAATTGATGTTTGCTGGTTCAATAAGTTTGTCCTCTGTTGATAATTGTTCACAGATTTCTCTCACTTTTTCAATGTCTAAACCTAATACCGCAGCCATAGAACCTACACCTTGTGGAAAAGCTTCAGACATTAATGTACCACGTTTATGTACGATTTGAACGGCATCTTCAAACTTTAATACACCTTCTGATACTAATGCTGAATATTCACCTAAACTATGTCCTAATGCGTAGTCATAATTTAAATCTTTTAAAGCATTCATTAAAGCTGAACTATGCGTTAACAATGCTGGTTGTGTATATTCAGTTAATCCAAGAATTTCTTCTGGATCTTTAAACATAATTTCAAGTAAATCAAATGATAAAGATTCATTTGCTCTTTCTAGAATTGATGTTGCATTAATTTCTTCTTGATATAAATCTTCTGCCATTCCTACTTTTTGTGACCCTTGACCAGGGAACATGATTGCAACTTTACTCATTTATTTCACCTACTGCTTTCTTCATTTTATCTACTATTTTAGTATCTGCAGCTAGCTTAGCTTGTTTAATTGCATTATAGAATGCACGTTGATCTGATGATCCGTGTGCCTTAACAACAACACCATTTAATCCTAATAGGACTGAACCACCGTATTCTGCATAGTCCATTTTATTGCTAATCTTTTTAATATCTTTTTTCAAAGTAAGTGCAGCAAGTTTATTTTTAGTTGAAGCAGTCATCGCTTCTTTTAACATTTTAAATATACCTGTCGCTGTTCCTTCGATTGTTTTTAACACCATGTTACCGTTATAACCATCTGATACAACGACATCACATGCATCTAACAATAAAGATTTTGCTTCAACATTTCCAATAAAGTTATCAAATTGTTCTTCTTTAAGTAATTGATAAGTCTTTTTCGTTAAAGCATTACCTTTTGATTCTTCAGTACCAATATTCAAAAGTGCTAATGAAGGTTTTTCAATACTTCTAATTTGTTTGGCATAAATTTCACCCATTTTAGCATATTGCACAAGATGTTCAGGTTTAGCATCTGAGTTTGCACCAATATCTAAAAATACAAATCCTTTACCTGTCACTGTCGGGAAAGTCGCAACTAATGCGGGTCTTTCAATACCTTTTATTCTGCCGACAATAAATAAACCACTACTCATTAGCGCACCAGTATTACCAGCTGATACACATGCTTCAGCTTTACCTTCTTTAACAGCATTTGCCATTAAAACCATTGAAGCATTTTTCTTTTTCTTAATTGATCTAACAGGTTCGTCATCCATTGTTATCTTTTCATCAGTATGATAAAAGGTGATACGTTCATGTTTGTAATCAAATTGTTTTTCATCACCATATAACAAAATCTCTAAATCTGGAAAATCATTAACTGCTTGTTTAACCGCTTCTATTACGATACCTGGCGCGTCATCTCCGCCCATCATATCTATCGCAATCTTAACCATTATTTTCACCCTCGCTCGAATAATACATTTCAAATTGTCCTTGGAAAACAGTTTCTCCATGAACAGTGCTTGTGACATCTACTTTAGCTATATGTTTCGATTTATGAATCACAGTAGCTTTAGCAATGACTCTTTCATTTAGTTTTACTGATTTTTTGAATTGAACATTACTTTTAGTTGTTAATGCTAATTCATCATTAATCAATGCTACACATAATGAGTTAGCTTGGGCAAATAAATAGTGTCCTCTAGCAATACCGTTACGTGTAAAAACATGTTCTTCCTTAATATCTATAATAGATATTGCTGATTTATCTAGTTCAATATCTATAATTTCCCCAATGACATCTTCAATGGGTAATGATTTAATTTCATCATGATTTTGTGTTGCTACATCTTTGATGCGGCGTCTTAATTCTGGAATACCTAGCTCCATTCTATCCAGTCTAATAGTTTGGATGCTTACTTTAAAATATTCACTTAAAGTTTCGTCAGTTATGAAAGGTTCAGCTTTCAAACGATTTGTTAATTCCCTCTGGCGATCTGCTTTTGATAATTTCATTTCATCCAAATCCATTCTATTATGTACTTATAGCTAAAATTAGCACCTGCTATCATGACCTATCTTACTTATACTAACACGGGTATAACAATATACTCAACAAATTATACAATAAAAAAGAACGAAATTTACAAATTTGGTCATAAGACTTACATAATAAGATGTAAAGACTAGGTGGAATGAGTGAAATTGGGGAGGTTGGGATTGTTTAGGTGTTGGAGTTGGGGGAGATTAGACCTTGGATTCGAGGGGATTGGATTGGAGAAACTCATGGCTTAATGCAGGACTTATGCCATGACTTGGCTTTATTAAGAAGTTAAGCTACGACTCGAACTATCTCTTAGCTTTATTTGGGACTTAAGCCATGACTTGATTAATCTCTTGGCTTTATTAAGAAGTTAAGCTATGACTTGGTCCATCTCTTGGCTTTATTAGGAAGTTAAGCTACGACTTGAACTATCTCTTGGCTTTATTAAGAAGTTAAGCTACAACTTGGTCGATTTCTTGGCTTTATGTAGGACTTAAGCCATGACTTGATTAATCTCTTAGCTTTATTAGGAAGTTAAGCTACGACTTGAACTATCTCTTGGCTTTATTAAGAAGTTAAGCTACGACTTGAACTATCTCTTGGCTTTATTAGGAAGTTAAGCTACGACTTGGTCGATTTCTTGGCTTTATGTAGGACTTAAGCCATGACTTGATTAATCTCTTAGCTTTATTAGGAAGTTAAGCTACGACTTGGTCGATTTTTTATGTAATCAAAAATGTTCATTTCTAAATAATCATTTAACTTTTGATAAGATGTGAGTTTATTACTTCTTTAACTCACATCTTTTAGAATATCTCAAATTCTCCTTTCGCCCTCCACGAATCCATCCAACTATATCTCGAATCCTCCACACCAAAATCTTGAATCCTCCCTCCGACCTCTCATATCCACTTCATCCAACTCATTTCTTCTAACAAAAAAAGAGCAAAATTTCAAATTTTGCTCTTCCCTCTCAAAGTTATGCTGCATTTTCTTCTACTGCTGTAAATATCATGCGCTCTTCGAACAATAATGTATCTGGATTATAATTATCACATGTTATTAACGTTAATTGATTCGGTTTACCTTTATGTTCATCTAATACTTCCACTTGATTTGGTTTAACATTTTTAATGTTTTTAATTTTATATGTTTTTTTACCTTTTAATGTGATGAGTTCTACTTTATCGCCAACTTTTGCGCGATCGAGATAGTTAAATCTTATTCCTGCGCCTTCTACACGATGTCCTGCTATTGCGACATTCTGCTCACTTAACTGTTCATTCTCATCTACTAATGACAAACCATTTTTTAAATTTTGTTCTGTTGCTGGCCCTTTAAATATTGGCTCTGATATATCTGCTGCTGGTACTTTTAAATAACCAACCATATGTTCATTTACTTTTAAGTTATCTGTTTCTGTTTTAGTAATCCATGATTCTATTGGATTTATTTTAACGCTGTCATCATGATTTACATACGACTCGATGACCTTATCATTAACACGGTCTGTAAAATAAGTTCTAATATCATTCCAGAAGAAAATAGATATTGCCGTCATGATTAATAAGATACCTATAATTTTATATAACCATCTCATGTTTCTAACCTACTCTCAAAATATGGTAATTCAAATTTATACAATACGTGTACCAATGTCAATCAAAATTTTGTTCTGACATAGATTCTTGTACTAATAATCTCAATTTATCATATTCAGGTTTGAAAAATTCACCTGATTGAACTAATTCACTCGCTTCATCTCTTGCGACTTCTAACATTCTATAATCCTCTACGATATTTGCAACTCTGAAATCAGGCAAACCACTTTGTTTAACGCCAAAGAAGTCACCAGGTCCTCTCATTTCCAAATCTCGTTCCGATAAATAAAAGCCGTCTGTGGATTCAGTCATAATGTGCATACGTTCTACACCACTCTCAGTTTTGGGTGATGCTACTAAAGTACAGTAACTTTGATGATGACTTCTACCAACACGACCTCTTAATTGATGTAACGTAGATAAACCAAAGCGGTCGGCATCATAAATAATCATAAATGTTGCATTAGGTACGTTCACTCCAACTTCAACTACAGTTGTAGAAACTAATATCGCGATTTCATTATTACTAAATTTATTCATGATTTCATCTTTTTCATCTGCATTCATTTTACCATGTACAAGTCCAACTTTATCAGCACCGAAACGTAACTGTAATTGCTCATAGATTGCGACCACATTTTGAACATCTAACGCTTCACTTTCTTCTATTAATGGACAAATGACATATGCTTGTCGACCTTTTAATATTTCTCCATTTAGCTGATTTAATACATGATCAATTTCTTCATGTTTTGCCCATGACGTCAAAATTTCTTTTCTACCTTTAGGCATTTGTTTAATCGATGTTACATCCATTTCACCGAATGCAGAGATAGACAATGTTCTCGGTATTGGTGTTGCTGTCATAAACAAGACATTTGTATCTGCACCTTTTTCACGCAACTTCTTACGCTGATTTACACCAAATCGATGTTGTTCATCAATGATAACTAATCCAATGTCATTAAATGCCACGTCATCTTGTATAAGTGCATGCGTACCTACAATGACGTCAACTTCTCCTGCTTCTAACTGTTCAAGTAATAATTTTCTTTTTTTACCTTTAACTGAACTTGTTAATAAAGCGACATTCAATTGTCCACCAAATAACTCATCTAAGCTGATCGCATGTTGTTCAGCTAATATAGCTGTCGGAACCATAAGTGCACTTTGCTTACCAGCATTAAACATTGCATAAATCGCGATAGCTGCAACAACCGTTTTACCCGAACCTACATCACCTTGTAATAATCGATGCATTTTAATAGGTGCTTTTAAATCTCTAAAAATTTCATTCACACTATTTTTCTGAGCATCTGTTAATTCAAATGGTAATGTTTCGATAAAAGATTTTATCGCATTGACATCATAATTTAAACCTTCTATTTTATTAGACTCTTTTTCTAATTTGCTTAACCATTTCATCTTTAACTGAAATAAGAATAATTCATTAAATGAAAATGTTCGTCGTGCTAATTTAAGGTGATTAAATTGAAGTGGTTTATGTAAAATTGGAATGACATCTTTTAATGGCATTAATTTGTACTTATCCATTAAACTTGGTGATAACCATTCATCAATTTCAACAAGTTGCAATGCTTGTTCAATGTATTTATTAAGTTGTTTTTGTTTTAAGCCTTCTTTTAATCGATAAATAGGTGTTAACGCATTTCCACCGTCTTCTTTTTCAGCCATTACTTTTTGACCAGCAATAATTTGTTTCTTTTGATCCCATTTACCTTTGATTGTAACTGATTCACCCATTACAAGCCTTTTTTTCAAATAAGGTTGATTAAAGAAAGTGACTTTAACGGCAATTTGATCAATTAGCATGTGACACGTTAATTTAGATTTATTTCTACCAAAAAATGCAACAGTCGGACTAGAATACACTTCTCCAGTAACAGTGACAACATCACCATCAGTTGCTTCATTTAAATTAATGACAGATTCATCTTCGTAACGTGTTGGTAAATACAACACTAAATCTTCTAATGTATAGATATTTAATTCATTTAATAACTGTAAACTTTTTGGTCCAACACCTTTAAGTTCTTGCAAAGTTCGCTCTGTATATATCAGATGTTGCTTATTCATTTTTATCACCTATATTTATTAATACTCTAATTATAGAACAAATATATGATATAAACCAATCGAATTCACCGAAATGAGATTTATACAAAAATATAAAGGCCAGGACAATAAATTATGTCCCAGCCTTTATGTTGATATTTTCGTTAATTTCCAAATATCTCTTGTTTTAATCTTTCACCTGTTGGCGTACCTGCTAGACCACCACGACCTGTTTCACGTAGTGCTGAAGGCATTGTTTGGCCAATTTTATACATAGCTTCTATTACTTCATCAGTAGGAATTCTTGATTTCACACCTGCTAAAGCCATATCAGCTGAAATAATTGCATTTGAAGCACCTGCAGCGTTTCTCTTAACACAAGGTACTTCTACTAAACCTGCAACTGGATCACAAACAAGTCCTAACATATTTTTTAAGCTAATTGCAAATGCTTCTGCAGATTGTTGAGGTGTACCGCCAGCCATTTCTACTGTTGCAGCAGCGCTCATCGCAGCTGCTGAACCAACTTCAGCTTGGCAACCACCAGCCGCACCTGATATAGATGCGTTATTCGCAACAACAAATCCAAATGCACCTGTTGTAAATAAGAAATGTAACATATCTTCTCTAGTTGGATTTAGTCTTTTTTTCAGCGCAAATAACACACCTGGCGCAACCCCTGCGGAACCGGCAGTTGGTGTTGCACATATTTTACCCATTGCTGCATTCACTTCGTTCGTCGCAACAGCTTTACTGACTGCATCAATCATTAAATCACCTGAAAGTGATTGACCACTTTCTAAATAATCTTGTAAAAGTACAGCATCCATTCCAGTTAAACCAGTTGTTGAAGTTACACCATTGATACCACGTTCAATGGCTTTTTCCATTGTATCTAAATTACGTTCCATATTTTGATAAACTTCTTCTTTAGAGAGTTTAGACACGCGCATTTCTTGTTCAATCATGACTTCATATATTTTTTTATTTTCTCTTTCACAAATTTCAATAAGTTCTTTTACACTTTGAAACATGATTACCCTCCTTTTATGATTCCCCCATTAATGTGACTGTTTGTACACCATCAATTTCTTTAATTTTATTTAAGACTTCTTGTGGAATATCATCATCTAATTCACACGTCATTAATGCAAGTTCACCTTTCTCTTTACGGGCCACTTGCATACTACCAACATTAATACGATAATCACCAAAGACATTGGTCACTTTCCCGATCGTGCCAAAAGTATCCTTATGAAAAACAAGTAACGCAGGATAATTCCCACTAATGGCAATTTGAAATCCATTTATCGCAACGATTTCAACTTTACCACCACCAATTGAAATACCTTCTACTGAGATTTCCATTTCTTTATTTCTCATGTTGATAATTGCAGTGTTTGGATGTGATCGCTCTTCAAACATTTCGATAAAGTTTACATCAATCTGTTGTTGCTCAGCATCTTGAAGACTTGTTTTGATTCGATCATCATCTGTATCATAGCCTAAAATACCACCGACTAACGCAACATCTGTACCATGTCCTTTATAAGTTTCCATGAAAGACCCATATAAATATATATCAATATGTTCTGGTTTACCATCAAATAAACCTCTAGCTATTAATCCAATTCTTACTGCACCAGCAGTATGTGATGAAGATGGCCCGACCATTACTGGACCAATAATGTCAAAGACACTTCTATATTTCATCAATAATCACTCGTTTCTCTTTTAATTTCACCATACCATTATAACAACTTTCGTTCGTTTTGTAAGCGTTTTACAACACAAAAGACAACAACGCTTTTGTTTAACATTGTTGTCTTTTATCTTGAGATTATTCTACTGAGAATAAGAATGAGTAAATTGGTTGGTCACCTTGATGTACTTCTACTTCAACTTCATCATAGTTTTCTTCAACATATGATACTAATTGATCGACTTCTTCATCAGTAGCGTCTTCACCTTTAATAATAGTTAAAATTTCACTGTCTTCATCAATCATTTCATCGATAAGCTTTTTACTAGCTGTTATGTGGTCAGCATCACTTACTTTAATGCTGCTTTCATGGATACCCATGAACTCACCTTTTTTAATTGTAATACCATCTATATTTGTATCTCTAACAGCATACGTTACGGAACCTGATTTAACAAAACGCATTGCGTCTTCCATTTGCGCTTTATTCTCTTCGATTGATTGCTCTAAGTTAAGATTTAACATTGCTGACAGACCTTGAGATACTGTTTTTGATGCTACAACAGCTACAGGTATATCAACTAAATGTTCAACTTGTTCAGCTGCCATAATAATATTTTTATTATTTGGTAAGATGATTGCATTTTTACAACCTGATTGTTTTACAACTTTTACGATATCTTCTGTTGAAGGATTCATTGTTTGACCACCACTGATGACATGTGTTGCACCAAGTGATTTAAATAATGTCGTGATTCCGTCACCCATTGAAATTGTAATAACTGCTGTGTCAATTGCTTCTTGTTCTTGTTGCTGTTCTTGTTTTATCTTTTTATCTGCGCTTTTACGAAGTACTTCTCTATGTTGTTCACGCATGTTTTCGATTTTAATTTTAATCAGTTCACCATATTGGCTTCCGTATGATAATACTTCGCCTGGTGTTTCAGAATGAACATGTACTTTTGCAATTTCATCGTCAGAGATTACAAGTAATGAATCACCGAATTGACTCATATCTTCTCTAAATTGTTCTTCATCGAATGCTTTTTTATCTTTTCCAAAGCGAACCATAATTTCTGTACAGTAGCCGTAGACGATATCTTCAGTATTCATAACGCCACCGAAATCGTGGTCATCATTGATAAATTCATCTGTATCTACTTTTTCTTTAGCCGGTTGAATTTTTTCGCCTTTTAATGTTGCTAAGAAGCCTTCATAAACAAACATTAAACCTTGTCCACCACTATCCACTACACCTACTTCTTTAAGTACTGGTAGTTGGTTTGGTGTGTTTTCTAATGCTTTTTGACCTTCTTCAATTACAGCTTCCATAACTGTAATAACATCTTCTGTTGATTCAGCAGCTTTAACCGCCGCTTCTCCAGCTACTCTCGCAACTGTTAAAATCGTTCCTTCAACTGGTTTCATAACAGCTTTATATGCTGTATTTACACCTGATTGGAATGCTTTAGCGAATTGTTGAGCATCAATTTCTTGTTCATTCTCAATCGATTTTGAGAATCCTCTAAATAATTGAGATAAGATAACACCTGAGTTACCTCTTGCTCCCATTAACAATCCTTTAGAAAATATTTTACCAACCTCACCGATATGTGCATTACTATGAGATTTAACCTCTGCTGCACCTGATGACATTGATAAATTCATATTTGTTCCTGTATCCCCGTCTGGTACAGGAAACACATTTAAAGAATCTACAAAATCTGCATTGTTTGATAAACTATCTGATCCTTGAACGATCATATCAGCAAACAATTTGCCGTCAATCTTATTCATACTGTATTTGCCTCCCTATGCTTCCTCATCATCATTAATAACTCTAACACCTTGGATATATATGTTGACTGCGTTGACTTTTAAATTTAATGATTGTTCTAAAGTATATTTAACAGCAGATTGGACATTGTTTGCTATTTCTGAGATTTTCGTACCATAACTCACAATTATATACATATCTACATCAAGAACACCTTCGTTTTGAGATACAATAACACCTTTGGCATAATTATCACGCCCAAGAATTTCTGCAATGCCATCTCTAACTTGATGTTTACTTGCCATACCAACGATACCATAACATTCTACAGCAGCTCCGCCAGCAAGTGTTGCAATAACGTCATTTGAAATATCGATACTTCCATACTCATTTGTAATTTCTAAAGTCATGATTACGTCCCTCCTACACATTTAAATTTTTTCGTTTTATTAACTACTTTTATATGTTCTGTTTAATTATACTTAATATCACATTCACATCGCAAGAATTCATCATTTTAATCACGTTTTTTATACAACGTTTTCACAAGATATTATTATAACAAATAAATTGAACTTTAAAATACTTTTTGCGAAATTTGTTATTATTTTTTCGCTAATTTACAAAAAATCCGTTGAATAAATTATAAGTGCGTGTTATATTATTAAAGTGTGTAAACGTAAATAAATGTGTATTTATATTTCATTAAAGGAGGATATTTATGGCTAAAGAATGTTTCGTAACAGGTCGTAAAGCTAGAACTGGTAACCACCGTTCTCACGCATTAAATGCTAACAAACGTCGTTGGAACGCTAATTTACAAAAAGTTAGAATCTTAGTTGACGGTAAACCTAAACGTGTATGGGTTTCAGCTCGTGCGCTTAAATCAGGTAAAGTTACACGCGTTTAATGAATATAAGTCACATATAATAAAGAGAACCTTTGTGTGGAAGGTTCTCTTTTTTTATTTATCTTTACTTTGTACCATCAATATATTGCCAAGTTCAACTGTCACTAATGGATGTTCATGCCCCTCTTTAAACTCATTACTAATCGTTAACGTTGAGCCTTGTGCCAAAGTTGTAAATGGTAAATCATATTTAAATTCTTCTAATTTTATTCTAATATTCGTACTTAACGGAATAAAGGACACATATTTCATACCTTCTACTTGTGAAATTCGATGATTTCCTGCTTTTAATACTGTAATTTCATTTTGCTTATCTACGAGCGTGATTTGAATATTATCTTCCAGAAATTCTGGTTTCGTTAATATTTGAACAGCACCCATAAAATGATCTAATCTGCCACCTGTCGCACCATATATTCTAATTTCTTCGTATCCGAGTTCAACTGCTAAGTTAACCGCTAATGCAAGGTCGGTATCATCTTTTTCTTTCTTAACCGGATCAATATCGATATGTTCAATGATTTGTTGATACTCTTCATCTGATACCGAATCAAAGTCTCCTATAGCAGCAACAGGCTTAATATCATGTTTAATTAATTCAATTGTGCCTCTATCTACACCTATCCAATCAATGTGCTTTTCATCTTGAAGTATATGTTCATTGATATGACGCATACTACATAATAGATTTACTTTCACGATTAATCACCCTTTAATTTGTGTACAGGTTCTTTGTAGTCTTCATGTTTGAAGTAATAAGATCCTGCAACTAATATGTCTGCGCCTTGTGCTTTACATAACGCACCTGTTTCTTCATTAACACCACCATCAACTTCAATTTCAAAGTTTAAGTCATGTTCATTTCTATATTCGTCTAACCAAGTAATTTTATTTAACGTAGATTCTATGAAGCTTTGACCACCAAATCCTGGATTCACAGTCATAATTAGAACAAAGTCCACGTCTCCTAAAATTTGCGATAATGATTCTACAGGCGTTCCAGGATTGATAACAACACCAGCTAACTTATCATGCGCTTTGATTTGTTGTATCGCTCTATGAATGTGTGGTGTCGCCTCGTAATGAACAGATACCATGTCACTACCCGCTTCACAAAACGCATCAATCATTTGTTCTGGGTTCTCGATCATTAAATGTGTATCAATCGTCATATCTGTTACTTTTCTTAATGATTCTAAAATAGGTAATCCAATCGATATATTTGGTACAAACTGACCATCCATTACATCAAAATGTAAAATGTCTGCGCCAGATTCCTTAGCGCGTGTTACTTCTTGTTTTAATTCTGCAAAATCACAAGCTAAAAGTGAAGGTGCTATTTTTACCATTAATATCTTACCTTTCTATTTTGAATTTCTTCGAATAATGTCAAATAGTGCTTATATCTTAACTGATAAAAATGATTATCTTGAATTAGTTCTTTTACTGCACATTTAGGTTCATTAATGTGCGTACAATTTCTAAATTTACACTGTGATTTAATGGCTTCAAATTCTGGGAATAAATCTGCGAGATCTTCCTTTTCAATATGTGAAAAGTCTAATGCACTAAATCCTGGTGTGTCAGCTAAATAACCACCCTCTAACTCATACAATTCAACATGTCTTGTCGTATGTTTACCACGATTAAGTGCTTTTGAGATTTTGTTCGTTTCTAAATTCAAATCGTCGAACAATCTATTCATAATCGTGGATTTACCAACACCAGATTGTCCACTTAACACGATAATACCGTCAATTAAAGGTTTAATCGCATTTGATACATCATCATCATCACCTATAAATAATGTTTCATATCCAATTGATTGATATTGCGCTAATTTATCTTGTATTTGTTGAATTTCATCATCAGTCGCGAGATCTTTTTTAGTTACACATATTATAGGTGTAATATTGTATGAATGAACGACTACGAGAAATCTATCTAATAATTGTTGACCAAATGCTGGTTCTGATGCACTCATCACGACGATAACTTTATGAATATTTGAAACAGGGGGTCTTAATAATATATTCTCACGTTCATGAATATGTTGAATATAGCCACCCGTTTCATTTTCAACTTGAAAATCAACTATATCTCCGACAACTGGAGATGTCTTCTTCTTTCTGAATAATCCTCGAGCTCTCGTAATATATATACCATCGTCAGCTTGTACTGAATAATCTCCACTTATTGATTTAATAATACGACCAGTTTTCAATATAACACCTACCTCATTTTATTTTAATTATACCAAATCATACTGCTTAAATAATCAATTATTTATGTTGCTTAAACAAAATCGTTACTTCTGTCCCTTTATCGACTTCACTTTCGAAGAAGATTTGAGCATCATGATGTTCAATAATTGAATCAACAATCGATAACCCTAGACCGTTACTATCAACATGTACATTATGAGATTGATCACCTTTATAAAATCGATCTTTAATATGTTTCAGCTGTTTCTCAGTCATACCATAACCTTCATCAATAATCGAAACTTGTACAAATTCATTTTGTTCTTTTAGATCAATTTGTATCATACTATGTTCTGGTGAGTATTTAATAGCATTACTTAATATATTATAAAGTGCTTGATAAAGTAATTTATGATTACCTTTAATAGTTAAATCATCCATATCAAATAGAACTGAGATTTCATTGTCTTCTAATAAGAAATTCAGATTTTGAACGACTTCTTTAACGACTTTTTGAACATGTACTGTTTCATTAAATGATAAATGCTCACTATTATCTAACTCAGATAACAACAATAATTGTTTCGTTAAATTACTCAAACGATATGCCCTAGCATATATATCTTCTATAATTTGTGTTCTTTTATTTTCATCTTGTTCATGTTCAAGTTCTCTTAATAAACTTAAAATAGACTGTAGCGGAGATTTAATTTCATGAGATACATTTTGAACAAAGGATTGTCTCATCATTTCTAGCTGTTTAAGTTCATCTCTCATCTTAATAAATCGGTGTTGTAATATACCTATTTCATCGTCACGTGTTACTTTGATATCGACATCAAAGTCACCTTTTCTTAATGATTCAGTCGTCTTCATAAGTCGTCTAATTGGGTTTGCTAATGAATAACTTGAGAAGAGCACGAGTACTAATGAAATTACGACAAGCAATACAAGCAATATCCCTAAAAATATTCTAAATTCGCCTAACATGGAACCCACACTAGGTCTCAAGAATAACGCATACTCAGCACCTTGATGTTGAATCTTTATACCGACAGTGTTTCTCGTTTCATTATCAAAGAATCCTGTAATAAAAATATTAAACGGTCTATTCTTAATACCATGATACGTTTTACCGTCTAATACATCTTCAACAGCTTGGTTGTCTAAATTATATTTTCTAAAGTTATCACCATAATAAGTCGGTTTCAACTTATCATTATACAATACAGCTTGATAATGTAGCTCGCTTAAGTGATTTAAATAATTATCCAACGACATTTCATTATCATGATCAATATAATCTTGAACATCTTTTAAAGTATTAAACACTTTGTGGTCATTTTTTTCTTTTAAATCTATATGATAATAAATATTTGTAAGAATGAAACCTAAAATAGCACTTACGAGCATCACAACTATTGTATAAATCGTTATTCGTTGAGCTAAAGACTTAAACCTCATGAGCAAGCACCGCCTTGTAACCAACGCCTCTGACGGTTTTAATCAAGACATCACTCTCTAACTTTTCTAATCGCTTTCTAATACGTTTAATATGTACATCAAGCGTTCGTTCGTCTCCTTCGAAATCAATACCCCATACAACTTCAATAATTTTGTCTCGTTGTAATACTTTATCTTTGTTACGCATTAAATAATCTAGTAATGCAAATTCTTTCTTTGGTAAAAGCATTGTTTTCTGATTAATCGTTATTTCCATATCAACACTATTGATATGTGTATTACCTATTTGAAGTTCATTGGATGAATTAATTTTAAACCTGCGTAGAACAGCTTTTATTCTAAATATTAACTCTTTAATTTCAAATGGTTTTGTCACATAATCATCTGTTCCAGCGAGAAATGCATTTTCTTTATCACTCAACTCATCTCTTGCCGTTAACATGATAACTGGAATATCAAAACTATCCTTAAGTATTTGACACAATTCAAAGCCGTCCATACCTGGCATCATAATATCTACAACAGCAATATCAATATATTTATGCTCTACAACTTCTATAGCTTCCTCACCACTGAGACTTGTTATAACATTTATATGTTCACGTTCAATTTCTCGCTTCAAATCATTTAAGATAAATTTATCATCATCTACAACTAAACAAGTTACCATGTCATCACCTCTTTACCTATGATACCAAATATCTTTGAAAATTTTCATATATACATGAATTCAGGCTGAAATTTCGAATGAAATTTCAGCCTGAATAATATTATTATAATGAATCAATTCATGATTAAACTGATTCTACGTTACGGTTTACTAATGCATTTACATTTTCAATGATTGTACCACTTACGACGCGACCTGGTAATTTATTTAAATTAACAGATAGATCTTGGTCTTTTTTCATATCATATGAAATGTTTCTAGCGAAGTATTTCATAGATTCTTCCATGATGATAATTGTCATCCACTCACCAGCACAACGGTGGTTTGTATAATAATCGCCACCACCTTGAGGGATTAAATCAAATGGACTTCCGTCCCAATCGCTGAAGCGGTTTGGATAGAATCTTTCTGGATTCTCCCATAAGCCGTCTCTATGCAATGTTCCGTAAATATCTAATACTAAGAAAGTATCTTTCTCAATCGTATAGCCATCAAATTCGATATCTACTGCTGCTTTACCAGGTAAATAAGGTACGAATGGATAGAATCTTCTAACTTCTTGTACAAATTTATAAGCATAGTCATTTTCATTATTGAAGACTTTTTCTGCTTCTCCTGGATAATCATGTAATGCTTTCACACCGAAACTAATAAAACGATTAATCGCGACTAGAGGACGCACAACGTTCATTAAATCGATCGCACACAATCTAGAATCCATTAAATTACCTTCAAAATCTTCCCAGTGACTAAATTCATGTAATGCTGTACCTTGTGGAGGTGTTAATTTACCTTCACGTACTGCAATAATTTGATTTTCTAGGAATGTTTCCACTCTATCTCTTGCTTTTTTAGCTTCTCTATATCCTTTGAATGCAGTACCGATATTTTTAAATGAATCAATCATTGTATCCATATCTTGGGCACAGCTTTCAATTTCTTCAGGAGATGCGATAACGCCTGCCCATCTAAATCCAACTTTAGTTAATAAGATAATAGATTCTTTATAAACGTTAACTTCGTCCATTCTTTCCATACGTTCAGTATTCATGAACCAAGTACTACGTGTAAGTTCTCTCAAATATTCTAAATTTTCTTCAGTCATTAATGACATAAATAGAGCTTTACGGTCTATGTGTTTTTTACCACCAGTAGTATGTATAGCGCCTTTACCGAATAAAGTATTAACAACACGTTTTGGTAACGTACCTTGTCTTTCAATTAAATCGTTATTATAAAAAAGCTCTGCTGCTTCTTTACCACTGATTACAACTGTTCTTCTTCCGCCTAATGCTCTTAATTCAAAAATATTTGTATCAAATTTCTCAAGTCTATTTGGTACATATTTATAGCCTTCTTTCAAAACTTTAAATGTACTGTCTAGACCTCTATCTTTTGGTATTTGCTTACCCATAAAGTTAATGCCCCCTAGAATTTTTGTAAATTTCATATACTTACATATTATTTCATTTTCTGTGAAAATAATCAATCAACTACTATTATCAATTGAAAATTTTATATCTTTGTCAACTAATGCATGTCTTTTTGACCACTCAATTAGCGTATCTGGATAAACGACATCATCTTGAATCGATTGATTTAGATTTTCAACTGGAAAACTGAGTATAAATCGTTGATCAATAATTTCATCAACAATATTAAAAAACGCTAGATTTCCACTCGTTGGTCTTCCGACAAGATTGACTATTCCCGATCTTACTACTTTATAAACGAGCCATTCAGCTGCATAAGATGTATCTTTATCAATCAAGATCACAATTTCTTCAAATCGACTTAATCCGATAAAATCAATTTTATCATCATCAAAGAATTTCCAATCACCAACAGGTTGATCTAAAATATTTTGATAAAAAGCTTGTTCATTCATTTCACTGCATGCTTTATACAAACGTTCTAATTTTTGCTTAAATAACGACTTATGACGCTCTCGCTCAACCTTTACTTGTGTGTCTTTCGTTAATATTGTTTCTTGATTGCCAATCTCATAAAAATAAGGCATAAGAAACTCTGCGATACTCAAATTTTTAAATTGTGCATTTCTAAAATCAAAAATGACTTTTTTAGATGATTCTTGAATTTTGGATAATTTGTATAACGCTTCAACAGCTTGTTCAAAACGAATATCACCGTTAAATTCTAATATTGGTACATCATCCTTAACCGTCACATCAATCGTATGTTCTGTACTCACCGGATAATGTCTCAATTCAAAGTGATAAGTTTGATTCGCTCTTTTTACTTCTACTTCATTTTGGAAAGTTAAAATATGTCCCCATTCTTCTCTATGGTATGGTTCATCTTTTAATAAACGATGATATCTCATTCTACAATATTCAATAGAATCCCCTGATAACTGTGTAATTTCATCACCAACAACAAAGCGTATATCATCCAGCACTTTCGTAACAACTAAAGCATCTTTAGTAGCTCTTACCTTAATTCCAACTTGTTTGTCAGGAATTTTCAATGCCTTAATAGACGTACTCAACAAGCCTATATCATAAAAGAAATTATTCATAACTTCTATAAAGACTTGATCAGACAGATGAGATGAGGTCACAATATTTTTATACTCTTCATAAATAGCGTGCTTTTGATCAGCATCTACAATAGCATGTTCTGTTTGACGATATACATATTCATATAAAGACACATAAGGAAGCATATTTTTCACCCCAGACTCATTTTCTAAATTTTACTAAGAACTAAACATTAAATCAATAGTGTATAAAAATAGAGACTGAAACACTGTTTAATGTTTCAGTCCCTCAAATAGCTATATACTTTTCATATATTTAGAAATCATCGTAATCAATTGTGTTACTTTCAACCTCTTTACCATCTACTTCAACGCGATATTCAGCTGATTCGCCTTTTGGAATCGTGAAATTAATGTTTCTTGTTGTATCTTTTTTAATCGTAAAGGAATCTGCAACTTTTTTGATATCATTTGATTTATCTTTAACAAAGATTTCTACTTTCTGACCTTTTTTACTATCAGAACCTGTAAATGGTATATAAACGGATTGTGTATATGTTTTATCTCTTGCGTTATCATCACTGTCATCTTTTTTATCTTTATCGTCTGATTTATCTGAGTTAGAGTCTTTATCTTCACCTTTAGATACATCAAAATAAATCGTTGATTCGACTGGCAATTGTCCATCTTTAAATGATTGTTTAACGATTGTATCTGCTGGTTCATCACTTTCAACTTCAGATTGTTCTACTTTAAATCCAAGCGCTTCAAGTTCAGAAGTTGCTTTACTGATTTCTTCACCTGTATAATCTTTAACGTATTCTTGTTTTACGCCGATTGATTTTGTCAAAATAATCATCGTATCTTTAGGTACAACTTTAGAACCTGGTTCGATATTTTGATTAATCACTGTGCCATTCGCCGCTTTATCATACTGTTCTTTTATACGGACAGATTCAAAGCCTTGTTTTTCTAATTGCTTTTTCGTTTTGTCTGCTGATTTTCCAACATAATCTTCTATGGTAAACGTCTTAACACCTTGAGATATCACTAAATCAACTTTAGTCATTTCTTTAACCTTACTACCCACTTTAGGTGTTACTTTCATAACTTCGCCTTCTTTAAAGCTATTACTATAGGCTTCTGTTATTTTACCTTTACTTAAACCTTTTTCATCTATTAAAGCTAAGGCTTCACCACGTGATTTACCTAATAAGTTAGGCACGTCTACATATTTAGGAGCCGTTAAGGCAAAACCAATTGCACCTACTAACATACATAATAGTAAAATGGGTACAAAAACGATTAACCATTTATTACGCTTACGTTTAGGTTTATTTGTTTCCATATTTTGTTGTTGTGCATTAGCATTTTGTTGCGTCGTTGCAATTGGAACAGTCTTTGTATCACTTTCTTCTTCATCAGCTTTTATAACGGGCATTGTTTTAGTATCTGAATCAGACTCATACCTAGGTAATTCATCTTTACGTTCATCGTCCAATGCTGTTAAAAGGTCATAATACATTTCATTTGTATCACGGTACCTTAGTGATTTTTCTTTACGAGTTGCTTTCATAATGACATTTTCTATACTTTGAGGTATAGATGGTCGTTCTTTTCTAATAGATGGCAACTCTTCTTGAATATGTTTAATGGCTACACTTACAGGCGTTTCCCCATTAAATGGCGGGTGTCCTGTTAATAATTCATACAATACAATACCAATAGAATAAATATCTGATGATTCATCTGTTGATTGACCTTTAGCTTGTTCAGGCGATAAATATTGAACAGAACCCATAACATGATTCGTTTCTGTTAAAGCTGTTTCACTTAATGCCCTTGCGATACCAAAGTCTAATATTTTTAAAGTCCCATTTTTAGTCATGAGAATGTTTTGCGGTTTAATATCTCGATGAATAATTCGATGATGATGAGCATGTGCGATACCTTTTAAGATTTGAAGCGTCATTTCAACCGCTTCATCTGCAGATAACTTACCTTCTTTACATAGATACTCCTTTAATGTTGGTCCTTCTATATATTCCATAACAAGGTAATAACAATTATCATCTTCTTCTACATCAAGTACATTCACAACGTTACTATGACTTAAAATCGTCGTATTTTGAACTTCTCGTTCGAATCGTTCAACTGCTTTTTCTTTTTCATAAGGCGGTATGTTGATTACTTTCACTGCTACATCACGGTTCAAGATCTTATCTTTCGCTAAATAGACGTTACTCATACCACCGCCACCAAGATACTTCACAAATTCATAGCGACCGGCGATTATGCGACCTATCATATTTTTCCACCTTCAAATGGATATAATATTAACGAGATATTATCTTTACCTTCGACTTCGATTGTTTCTTCGATAAGCGTTTCACCAATATCATCAACCGTACCTTTATGAGACATCACAATTTGTTGAACGTCATCTTCATGTAAGTAATCTGTTAAACCATCTGAATTTAAAAGCAAATAATCATAAAATTTTGTATTGTAGTAAAAAACATCTGGGTTAACACGTTTATCTGTTCCCATAACTTTTGTAATAATGTTTCTTTGAGGATGCGTGAAAGCCTCCTCTTTCGTAATTTCTCCAATCGTAACAAGATGATTAACAAATGTATGATCATTTGTTAATTGCATCATTTCACGACTGTTCATCAAATAAGCACGTGAATCACCTATATTAGCTACAACGATGTCTTTTTCATAGACTAAAGCACAAACACAAGTTGTACCCATTCCTCTATACATCTCATTGTTCATAGACTCGTTATATAATTGTCTGTTTATATCAGCTAAGTTAGATTGTAACCAATCTTCAGCATGATCATACTCAATATAATTTTCATCTTCGAATCTAGCTTTAAGTGAATCATTCACAAATTGGCTTGCAACTTCACCTGCAGCATGTCCACCCATACCATCACAAATCACTAATAAAACTTGACCCGTTTGATTTGTATAGATACCACCTGCATCTTCATTTTGTTCTCGAAATTGACCGACATCTGTAAAAAACCGTGCTTCCATGATTTGTTACCTCGTTTCTTCTTTTCGCTCTTTTGCTCTTAGTTGTCCACATGCAGCATCAATATCTGCACCTTGATTACGTCTTATTGTAGCATTTATCCCGTTTCTTTTTAATTCTTTTTCAAATTTAAAGATATCTTCTTTTGATGTTTTTACATAGTCACGTTCTGGTACGTGGTTAACTGGAATTAAGTTCACGTGACAGTTTAAATGTTTAATTAGTTTTGCCAATGCTTTTGCATGATGAACTTGGTCATTTACACCTCCGAACAAACCATATTCAAAAGTGATTCTTCTATTCGTTTTATTGACATAGTATTCAATAGCTTCCATTAATTTATCTAAATCATAAGCTCTGTTTATAGGCATCAATCTTGAACGTGTTTCATTATCAGCTGCATGTAAACTTAACGCAAAGTTTATTTGTAGGGATTCATCAGCAAAATCGTAAATTTTAGGGATGATACCTGATGTAGAAACTGTTATATGACGTGCTCCGATGTTTAAACCTTTATCATGATTAATGATTTTTAAGAATCCCATCATTTCATCATAGTTCTCAAATGGTTCACCAATACCCATAATTACAACTTGGCTGACACGCTCATCCGTAGCATCTAAAGCTTTTTGAACTGTTAATACTTGTGCAACAATTTCACCCGCTTCAAGGTTACGTTTCAAACCACCGATTGATGAGGCACAGAACGTACAACCTATACGACAACCTACTTGAGTTGTCACACAAACTGAATTCCCATATTCATGTCTCATTAATACTGTTTCAATCGTGTATCCATCTTGTAATTCAAAAAGAAACTTGATTGTTCCATCTTTACTTTCTTGTTTAACAGCTACTTCTAACGTTGTAATTTCAAATGATTGTACAAGTTTTTCTCTCAATTCTTTTGAAAGATTTGTCATTTCGCTAAAAGCGTCTACTCTTTTAACATATAACCAATCAAAAATTTGTTTAGCTCTAAACTTTGGTTCTGATTGATCGATCAACCAATCTTCTAATTCTCCTAATTGTAATGAATATATTGAAGGTCTTTCGAAGTTTGGCATAAATTTATTGCGTTTTTTCTGTATCGCTGGCATATTAACTTTCCTTTCTCTTAATTTTAGTAATAAAGAAACCATCTGAATTATAATCTTGAGGTAGTAGCTGTAATGTTTTAGTTTCTTGATTTGTTCTTGGATCTATAAATGGTGCGAATTCAAATTCTGGATTTGCTTTTAAGAATGAATAAACAACATTTTCATTTTCCATTTGTTCGATTGTACAAGTTGAGTACACAAGTTCTCCATTAGGTGCGAGAGATTTACTCGCATTTTCAAGAATTTCTAATTGTAAGTGCCACAATGATTCAACATCCTTTGACGTCTTGTCATACTTAATTTCAGGCTTTCTTCTCATGACACCAAATCCACTACACGGTGCATCTACAAGGATGTAGTCATATGTTTGATCAAAAGGCTGAGTGGCATCATGTACAGCTGCTGTTACATTTTTAAGTCTTAATTTTTTGATATTAAAATCAATTAAATCTATTTTATGTGGGTGAATGTCAAATGCATCAACATGACCAGTTTGATTCATGATTTCAGCGATATGACAAGTCTTACCACCTGGTGCACTACATGTATCTAACACTGTACTATTCGGTTTCGGATTCAAAATTTCTGCTACAAACATTGAACTCTTATCTTGTACAGATAATAAACCATCTTTAAATAATCTATCATTTACAATAGCTTCACCTTTAACATGTAAACATCTTTCTATGTCTTTATCTATTTCGACAGTATAACCATTACTTTGTAATCTTTCAACTGCATCTTCAACAGATATGCGTGTTGTATTCACTCTTACTGTTGTATCTGGCGGTGTTAAACTGAGTAAACACATTTCTCTTGTCTTTTCATATCCAAAATGTGTAATCCAATGTTTTGTTAACCATAAAGGTACACTACCCTCAATTGAAAGTTTCTTATCATCATGTTTGATTTCATCTAATGTTCTTAATGGTGTAGACATGAAATTTCTAAGAATTGCATTGATTGCTTTACTATTGTGTAAATCACCGCGTACTTTAGCAATATTGACAGCTTCATTGATAATCGCATGATTTGGAACTTTATCTAAATATACATATTGATATGCACTCATGATTAATAGACGTTTCATCCATCCTTTTAACTTGGTCTTAATAAAAGGCTCAATTAAATAATCTAAAGTGATTTTTCTTTGTAAAGTACCATATACAAGTTCTGTTAATAATCCAACATCTTTTTTAGATACAGCTTCGTTTTTTATCGCTTCATTAAGTTGTAGATTACTATATGCTTCACCTGTCAGTACATCATCTAGAATCGTTAATGCAACGTTTCTTACATTGTTTTTAATCATATTAATTTAGTCCCATCAATTTTTGATTGTAATCCGCTTAAATAATCTCGTGTTTGCACACGTTTTTTACCTGCTAATTGTATTTCAGTTAAAGCAACACCATCTTCACTACCTGTTGCTACTATAATAGCTGATTTAGTTGTTTCAACAATTTCTCCTGGATTACCTTTAACATTCCTTACAATTTCACTGCGCCACAATTTCATATTTTTATCATTCATTGTTGTATAAGCAACTGGCCAAGGTGATAACCCTCTTATATGGTTATGAATTGATTCAGCATCTTGTGTCCAGTCAATTCTTTCATCTTCTCTTGAAATATTAGAAGCAAAACTTACAAGTGATTCATCTTGAGGAATGCTATCATTTGTTCCATTAAAAATAGTAGGTAAAGTTCGTTTCAATAATGCTGTACCGAGTACTGCTAGTTGATCATGAACATCTCCTACTGTGTCGTTCTCTTTAATGTCGATTTCATCTTGGCTAATAATATTACCTGCATCTAATTTTTCTGCCATATACATAATTGTTACGCCTGTCTTTTTCTCACCATTCATAACTGCATAATGAATCGGAGCACCACCGCGATATTTAGGTAGCAATGAAGCATGTACATTAACTGCTTTATATTTTGGCGCATCTAATAATGATTTTGGTAATAGCTGCCCAAATGCTGCAGTAACGATTAAATCAGGTTGTAAATTAATAATCTCTTCTAATTCTGGTGAATGATTTAATTTTTCAGGTTGATATACTGGAATATTATGTTCAACTGCTACTTTTTTAACAGGAGGTGGTGTCAGTACTTTTTTTCTACCTACTGGACGATCAGGTTGAGTAACAACTGCAATCACTTCATGTTCTTCGATTAACATTTCAAGAATGCCTGTAGAAAAATCTGGTGTACCCATAAATACAATTTTACTCATCCTTATACATCTCCTCTAATTCTTCTTCACTAATTTCTCTCGTCATCTTATCCGTGAATAACTCACCATATAAATGATCTACTTCATGTAAAATAATTCGTGCAATATCATCATATGCAGTAAGTTCAACTTGATTACCATTTAAATCATTACTTTTCACGACAATCATTTTACTTCTGTTCACTTCTCCAAAGACACCAGGTACGCTGAGACAACCTTCTACATCAGCTTCAGTTTCTTCAGATTGAGAAACAATCGTTGGATTGATCAGCTGCAAAATACCTTCTTGCTCCATATCAACAATCGCAACTTTAAGATCAACGCCAATTTGAGGTGCAGCTATACCCACCCCATCATTTTCAAACATTGTATCCTCTAAATCAGCAATTAATGCTTTTAAAGACTCATCAAAAGTCACAACATCTTTAACTTCTCTATTTAACATTGGATTTGGTACCGTAACAAGTGGTTTTACAGCCATATCTATCGCTCCTTTTTAAAAACTCATCGTATAATTATAACGTAAATCAATATAAAAAGCGACAGAGAAAATTCATCTACAGTCGCTTACATTGATTTGATAGAAAATTTTGCATAAACGAAGTAAAATCGAATTACCAATAAATAACAGAAAGGAGTCCTATATGAACGTATCCGACTACTATCAATATTTACTCGCACTTGAATCTCGGAAGACTTTAACGAAAGATGAGAGGAATAATCTTCTCACATATTACAACGGCAAAGAAGGAGAACGCTATTTCAAATCGTTTTTAAACACGATACCTAACATCAGCTATATTTACGATTTCGAATTCGGTAATCAACATCATGTCCAAATTGATTATTTAGTCGCAACAGACAATACACTTTTCTTATTTGAAATTAAACATTATAGAGACGAGTGGCATTTCGAACAAGATTACTTAAAAAGTAGTTACGGATTAACTACGAAATCCCCCATTAAACAAACAAAATTTATGAAATTCGAATTAGAAAAATTACTGTATCAAAATGGTATACATATAAATATTCAAACTTATATCATTTTTACAAATCCTCATTTTATCCCAGTTGGAACCTGGCCACATAATCAGAATATTATCTATTTCAATCAATTGAACCAAATCAAAGAAATCTTACAATCCCATTCATCAAAGTTTAACCCCGCACTATTAAACTTTTTATTACAACACAAGAAAATCCACTCGACTTATTATCAAAAAGAAATCACACCATACTTCGATCTCAGTTTAGCAGGTATAAAATGTCCAAGTTGTAGAAAAATGCACACAATCAAAATAATAGAAAATAAAATCTACTCTAACTGCATGTACTGTCACTCTAAGATTAAATGCGAAGAAATCGTCCTGTACAATTTGAAAGAACTCTATTATTTAAAAAGAGACGGCTTTACATTTGAAGAAGCCATCCAGTGGTGTTATCCGGTGAAAGAATATACGATTGGCCGTGTTTGTAACAAGTATTTCAAATCAGAGAAGAAAAGAAATAGAAAGTTTTTCCCTAAGTAAATTAGTAGGGGGCACGTTAATTGCACCTTTAGTCAAAAATGCTTTTAAAAGCATCAGTATTTGCACTTTGGGCTAGAATTGCTAATAACGGTATCAGTATTTGCACCTTTGGCCAGAACTGCTAATAACGGTATCAGTATTTGCACCTTTGGCCAGAACTGCTTTTAAAAGCGTCAGTATTTGAATAACAACCTATAATTTCATCTAGACACATACAAAAAACCCGTGAAGTTTTCACATTTCACGGGTTTCTTTCTATTTACATCATCATCTGCGGATTAATCAAAGAAAATTACTACTATCCGACATAGTCTAAAATGATTGATCATTACAGTATTTATAAAATATTATCGATTAAAATTTTCAATACATTTTCCTGCTGTCTACAAAAATTGCCCTTTTTTTGCCCTTGCCCAAATTTTACATTAACAATCTAGTTTCTACATTATAATGATGTTTTTTATAAACTTTAATATTATTACTATTAATAAACTCACTTTACAAAACAGAATGTTTGTTCGTATAATAAAACTACTAATTATACGTGAGGTGTTTAAATTGAAAATCATTAACCCAGGTATGCCTGAACCATACAAATATGAAACAGATTATCGCAAGATACCAAAGCAATATTTGAATAGTAATATCCCAGAAGGACGAAAGATGATTAAGTGGGCGCCTTTTGCTAGTGTGCCTCAACAATACGAAATTATTTTATGATCCACCAGCTACAATTAAGTATTGGGAGAATGGATATTATAAAACAATTGAATGTGAAATTAATAAATTTGATAGTGAGCATAGCAAGTTAGAGGTACTAGAGAATGGTGAGAAAATGTTATTGAGTATGGATTGTATTGTGGAGATAGAGTAATTTCCAACTAACAAAATGACAGATTCTGCACAAAAAAATATCCTACCTCAATTGGCAGGATATTTTAAATTATGAATAGATATATTTCGTTTTAAATCTCTAGATGGTTTTTCATGAAAAAATCTCTTATTTCAGTATCTTTAATAAAATAATATGCCATCTTTCCATCTTTATAAAAATCAAGTACCTCATTTTTATATAAAAGCCTTAAATGATGTGAAGTTGAAGCAACACTCATTTTCAATATCAAAGAAATATCACAAACACACAACTCATCTTCTTTAATCAAAGATAATATGATTTTCAATTTCTTCTCATCACAAATTTTTTCTAAAATGTTAAGTAATTTCTTAGATTTATCATCTTCTAAAAAACTTAAAGCATTGTTAACTTTATCCTCATGTACACAGATCACATCACAAGCAGTTGCCTTTCCCATATAAACCACACCTTAATTTAAAATATAAAATCAATTATTGTTTGGATTGTATCATTCTCAATAATAATAAATAATCCTAAACCAATATAAATAACAGCCATTATCCAACGACTAAACTTCTCTACAATTTCGCCAATACCTGAAATATTAGCTAATTTTTGTGCTGTATATACCAAAACAAAAATCAATATTAAAAATACAAGAAGAGTAACCAATAACTCAACAATATCTAAAGTCACAAAGTAAGGAACAAAAAGTCCAATATTATCTGCACCACAACTAGCAATTGTAACCAAAGCAACAATACCGACTAATTTTGATAACCCTTTTTCGTCTAATTCTTTTTTAGCTCTTTTCTCTCCTTCACAATCGTCATAAATTGCAACTTTAATACCTAAATAAATTGGAATTAAACCCAATAGACCCAACACCCATTTTTCTGGAACATAATTCAAAACAAAAGCTAGAAATAAACTAACTAATATTAAGATTACAGAGCCTAAGTATTGTCCGATATAAATATCTCGATATTCTTTTCTAGTATTTGCTCTAGCAAAAAATATTAATAGTATTACCAACAAATCTACTGCTGTAGCAACATAAAGAATAGTTGCTGTCAAAATTGTTTGAATCATAACACACCTCATTCAAAAGTATTCTTGAATGTATTATAAACCATATTTCTTACAAATCAAATAATCTTATTTATTTTAATTATAAAAAACCCACCAATTAAGGTGGGTTTTAAATATTTCCGAACTATTAATTCTTCAACTTTAAAATTACGGTCACTAATACAACACAGATAATTGAGTCTACCAATTACCTAATTAACATATTGATTACTCTTTGCTATCAACATATTCTTTTATATCTACAACGAAATTATTCACTAATTCATACACTTCATATAAAAACTCGAATACTTCTCTTTTGTTGTATTCAAAATAAATTGCTTCATCGTAGGAATATCCTTCGTTTCGTGATAAATCTATTTCTTTTCCATCTATAACAACACCTTTAGATTCACCATCATTACGTCGTGTTATAATATTATTCCCTATGTTAATTTTACCAGGCAAAAACAAATTCCCAGTGTTTTCAATTATATAATCCTCATGCTCGTTAATTTGCGCATGTTTCTCATTGTTTTGCATTTTGTTAAATTGATTATAAATTTTTGTCTTAAATAAATTGTCAAATATATCTCTACCTTTTTTATCATCAACTCCAAATCTTTGCTCTAAGAGTTCATAATATCTTTCTATATTTTTAAAGTCTTCTTTATTTAATATATAAGACTTTTCGCTTTTGCTTATGTTGTTATGGCTTCTTAAATATTGTATAGAATACTCCATCGACGATTTAAATACATTTAATAATAAATTAATCATTATCTGATCGTTCATATCTAAAACTTCTTTTTTCTTCAAGTTCTCTATATGAAATAAACAAAATTCTAATTTTTGTACACTTTGTTCATACGAATCTAAATCTTTCAACTTCTTCATATAACTACCTCTTTTTTTAGGTAATTATCTTTAATGGTATGAACTAATATAAAATACCTATCTTCTAGTTCATATATAATTCTATCTTCAAATTCCAATACTCTATTGAATTTATAATTTGATAAAATGCTTGTAATATTTTCTTTGTTTTCACTAACGCATATTACATTGGTTTGCGAATTTTCATAATCCCATATATGTTCAAATAACATGTACATACAAACACCTCTTTTTAGTGTATTATACCATGTTAATAGATAATTTTACGCATAAAAATAACCCCATCACGATTGTGACAGGGCATAGGATAACTTAATTAGATTTGTTTATATTTGGAAGAGAAACAAACCTATAATCATTGTAACATAATAAAAACCCCATCACAAAAAAGTGACAGGGCAAGTTAATGGTTATTTATATATGAAAATCCAGCACTATATAAGTGCTTGTATATAGTAATACTACACTTTAGGTATTAAATCAAATAAATAACACCCCACTTATTAGCGAGGTGCAAAAAGGTATTACCAAATATGAGTTTAAAACTAAAACGGAGATAATAGGTTTAAACTAATTTAATTATATCACTATGGATAATCTAGTCAAAATAATAACCTACTCAATTATATGAGCAGGCTCGCCGTATAGTTGTGTTTAAAATGTCTGTTCAAATGGTAACATATATATTGGTTTAAGTAAAAATAACCCTACCTAGTTCCCGCTAGATAGGGTTTAATAATGTACGGCGGTTCATCGTAACCAAGTAATAGCATATTATATTATAACATATTTACTTATTTAATAATACCCCATAATGGCCCCATTTCACCCGTTTGAGCATTGAATGTTCTAACCGGCATATAAACAGTTATACCTGCGTTAGTGTCCCACGATACCCATACATGACCATCGAACTTTTGCACTTCTGAGTAATTAATTGTTTGACCTCTATACAATTGACCTGCTACTGGGTTTTGTCTACTTGGTCCAACTGAACGTGTATATATGAAATCAACTGTTGGTGTAAATGACGCATGTTCTGATTTATATAAAATACCGTAACTATTTGTTTTCCAGCCACTAGGTGTCTTAGCTGTTGTGTTAGCACTTGGTTTGCTTGCAGTTATCGTAGTACCTGTTGGAATTTTACCGTCATAGTATGATTTGATTTGACTGATAAAGTAGTCCTTCATCTTATTAACCACATCTTGTGGCGCTCTATATGACGATGTGTAGTTGCAATGTAACGCTAGCGATCTGTGAGGACATTGTGTAGCACTAAATTCAGAATGTATACGAACAGTATCACGGTTAACTGGTAACTTCCATTTCTTCAACATACGTGCAGCCTCTTGGAACGCTTGTTGTTCATTCTCTAGGAATTGTTTATCTGTCGCTCTCATAGACTGACATACTTCTATACCATAATAGTTTTTATTACCGTTATTATTAGCTGTATGCCACGCTATACGGCTTTCTGGCAATGCTTGATATACATAACCATTACTGATATAACTGTGCGCTATACCACGTTCTAATGTGCTTAATGGTGCATTTACTAATACGTTACGCCATTGTTCAGCAGTAAGGCTAGAAGCATCATTGTGTATGACAATACCTTTTGGCTTGTAACCACGTTTAGGTAACTTATAACCTGTTACTTCGTCACGATTATATTTAAGTTTAGTTGCCTTTTTCTTAGTAGTAGATGTTGTTTTAGTTGTCGTTTTCTTAGCAGTTTCTTTTTTAACAGTAGATTTTGCGTATGGTACTGCTATAAAATGCGTTAGACCGTAGTAATTATCCCATCTTAACTGTGGCTTTTTGTTAGCCAAACCATTCCAATTTTGCTCTAATATTTGGAATTTAGTTGTGTTACCAGGATTATTTACGATACCGATATGACCATATTGAGCATAACTGCCAATCGTATATACTGCTATCCAACCTGTTTCTGGTATAGTTTCAGGTTCATTTTTAACAACTTTATATCCTTCAGGTAACTTATTGTTAATTGCTTGTTTAGCGTCACCCCACAAGCGTACTTTGTTATCTGTGAGCCATAACATGTAATCAACAATTAGATCCATACACTGTGCGTGGAAGGCTGTATCAGCATCGATTGCGCCTACTTCCATTTTGCCAAATCTAGCATCATAACTATATGGTTTTGTAACTCTGTACGGACTATCCACTGTACCTTTTGCATAGGCTTTTAACCTAGCTTGTATTTGCGCTTTAGTTTTCATCATAACACTCCTTTTATTGTATTAAAAAAGCCGACTGATTAGCCGACTTATTTTGGTTCGTTATACTGTTGTGCTTGTTCACTGTCTTTAATCCCTCTAGTTGTAGGGTCTTGAACCACACCTAGTAATACCAACACACCTAACACGCTGTTCACGATATTAGTGATTTGGTCTGTATACATTGTGATGTCGTAGTCAAACGCCCCAGACACTTGCTGAGCAAACAAAAGGATAGCCGATATAATGGCTACCCAAAATGATTTTTGTTTAATACGAACTTTCCAGTTTATCTTCATTTATACTTCCTCCTAAAATCACAAAAATAATGTTCCAGAAAAACCCAAAAAACTACTTTGAACGTGTGAGGTTGGTGGAAAAACTTTTAAATTCCCTTCTTTATCCAATGTAAATACAACACCTTCTTTTGATGAATTAATATAGCATATAGCAGGCAATTTTATGTTAGGTATCTTACCTATTATAGTAGTAGTGCCAGCTTTAGCATTATTAATAGCCCCAGATAGAAATAAAAATTTTACACTATCAATTTCTACAATTTTATATACCGGTTTGCTCGAAGAACTTCCTGTTATCTCGTTTAATAAAGTAATTTCAATCCAACCCTTATCTACAACACTTGTACCAGTATCACCTTTAATACCTTGTGGTCCTTGTGGTCCTTGTGGTCCAACATCTCCTTTGTCTCCTTTAGGACCTTTGAATAAGTCAGCGTTACTTTCTAAGTGGCTTAATACACTTTCGTTAAGATTATTCTCGAAGTTTTCTCCCAACAATTCCATTGCATCTTCTCTTATTATTTTTCTAATTGTTTCATCAACTAAGTTAATTGTAACCTCTTTACTGACTGCCTCTGTTATACCACTATCCTTAATTGTGAAATTAAAGTTAGCAACGTGAACTGATTGCGTTTCGTTTTTTAGGAATAATTTAGCACTTACTTTGCCAGGATGTTTAATAACCTTGTCACTGATTTTGTACTGTATAATGCCTTGCTCTGGTAACACTAAATTGATTTTTTCATCCATAAAAATAGACCCATCACTGTGGAATAGGTCTAGTTTAGGAGTTAGATTTGTTTTGTTTAAATCAACTGCACGTTTGTTATTTTTTATTGTAATTCTAATTGAACTGGTGCTAATATCTTCTGTATAAAAATTAGTATCAATAAAGCCGACATCGGCGCTTTTTTCATTTACGTTGACCTCTATGTCTTTATTTTTATAAATTGCCATTTAATCACTCCTTAAAAAAATACTTGTGCAAACGCTAAAGCCCCAACAATAACAGTTCCTAATGTACCGATTATTGCGACCCATAACTGTATGTTGCCTTGTTTGCGTTCTGATACTGAATGTTCAATATCATCTACACGTTTAGTAGTCGTTTCAACATTAAACTCTACATTTTTAATACGATCATTATATCCATCCATTTTTTCATCAATTGATTCTAAAATCCGGTTTGTTTTCTTGCTCGTTTCAGTTAACGCTTGTGTACTAATTGACAGGGTGTTTATAGTAAGTTTTAAATCATTGTGCAATTCCATATGTTTGCTATCAACATCTTTAATACGACCAGTTAGCTTGCTGATGTCAGCTATATGGTCAGTTTTTAATACATATCTATTTTCGTCTGGCATAAATCTCAGCACCCCCGAAAAACGCAATCACACCACATATTGCAGATAACGTGGCAAACTGCATAGGTGTTAGCCAATTAATCGCATTGAACAAACTTGCACTGGTCATGAGTAGATACATAAACGAACACATAGTGCCACCTATCAGTAACGTCCAATGAAAAAGTTGATTACGTCTAGGCATCAACCAACTTGAATAAATCAAAAATGAACTTGATATACCCATCAATATACCCCACACCCAAATAGGCATAACTTGATGTAAGGCTTTATAAAAATCTGAATCGTTTAATACAGTTTCTTGTTGAATAGCAAAGAATAAACTACACCATAAGCTAAATACACCTAAGCCAAACAATAAGGTGCTTGAAATCATTTCTGGCAAAGATAACTTATTCATACAACACCCACTCTCTGTAATTTATTTATATAAAAAAGACACTGAAATTAATCAGTGCCTTGTGGGAAATCTTCCCCTGTGATTTCTTTGTATTGTTCTTCAGTTATCCATTTGGCTTTAACACTCTCAGTGATTTTGTTTTTATCAAATAATTTTAAGTCGTATAAACGTTTAAGAGTCGGAAACATCACTCATTCCACCTTTCATTTCTAGTAATTCTGATGTTAAATTAGCAATATCTTGTTGTAATGCTTTTATTCCGTTATTGTGTTCAATGTCATTCGTTATGAGTTGTGCGTTTAAAAAGTCAACGTCACTAGGTTCAGGAGTTGGTGGAGTTTCTGCCAATGCACCATGCCATTTATCCCCATCAAATTTTCGTGGAGGATATAAGTTACTTGGTGGGATAATATCTGTATACTGATAAAGACCTTGTTCCATTAAATCATCACTTAATAATCGACCATCTTCATCTGTTTTTACCAAATAGGCAATACCATTATAATCAAATACTTGTTTATACAATATAATCACCCCACAATATATGTTAGATGACCATATACATAATCATCTATTTTTAAAATGTTTTCGTTGTTTTCCCAAACTTTAAATTCTTTTTTAATCATATCGTAACTACACTTAACTGGGTTTCTACCTATATTCCCATTAGTTCTAGCAAAAAAGCTGAAAGCATATTTAGGTAAGTATTTTTCAGGTATGGCAAATATAGGTGAACCATTACTTAATATATTACTTTTGACTCTTGTGTTAAATATGATTGTGCATATACCATTTTTTATCCTATAAACAGAAGGACCTAAAGAGTCGTCTTGTTGAAAACCACTCAAGAGTGGTAACTCATGCCAACCTGTATCATAAATATTAGCATCTATATACGCTTTCGCTTCAAGTAACGCCTTATCTGCTTTTTCTTGCGAACCAAATATAGATTCCACATTTTCGCTTTTTATAGGTATAGTGAGTTCTTTCCATCCTCTATCTTCGCCCTTATGAATGTTCTTTTTAAACATTCTTCCATCATAACTTGTAGTGGCGATAATTTGTTTGATATTGTCATAAGCTGTAACTACATCAACGTTCCAATATTGACCGTTATTCTCATCTCCATATGGTGCGCTTTTCATATTCCATATTTGATAAAAACCAGTGCTTAGTGTTATTGGGTCTACTTTTGAAATTCTTATTCTATCTCCATTATCGCTCGTTAGTTTACTCTTTTGCCAATTAGACGTGTTTTCATCTTTAACATATCCACCAGAATTAACATCACTGTTGAACTGATTGATCTTATCGTCGATTCCATCACGCACAATAGTTAAGTCTTCAACGTACTCGTTACCTTTAGAATTTATCTCTGCTAACTTATTATTAGCCAATGTAGTTAATTCTTCTATACTATTAGCCCTAAGCACATCAATATCTGAAAGTCCTTTTTCTTTAGCTTGTTCGATTAAATTAACATAATCTTCTGCATTAGACATTGCTTGTTCAATTGCATAAATACGTTGTTTTATTTGTGCTTCTAATTCATCAAACTCAATAATGTAGTTTAGTTTTGTTTCGGCATCAAATTCCCATGCTAGAGATTTTTCAATTTCGAAACTAAATATGCGTTCAGCGACAACTGCGTGTGTTTCTTCTTTTGATTTTCTAGCAACATATACTTGAGATGTAACTTTTCCTGGAGTTTTTAGTATGTCGTTTGGTACTTGATAACTAATCTTACCGTTTAAACCGTCAGTAATAACCATTGGCGCTTTAATTTTCAAACCATTTGAATGTACAAATATAATACTAGATTTAACATTGTCATTTCCTAATAACAATGGTTTGTTATCTTGCGTAACTGTAAATTCGAATACACCTGTTTCTCTATCAGCTGAAGAAAAAGCGACATTTAAGTCACTTCTACTTTGTTTGAACGCTGTTGTTTCAAGTACCAATTTAGCTTTTTTATTTGGTGCAGTATTAAAATTCGTCATTTACACTTCATCCTTTCGTACTAACTTTATTGATATTATTTTCATTAGAAACGTTCCAATATCCAATTATTGCACTATTGTCACCGTCAATATAAACCCCACCAGTGCCACCGTTATTAAAGAAGTTCGTATTTTTGGTATCAACTGTACGTATAGCAAAGTCTTTTTCTGAACCCCATAAGTGATTATTTTCAACTGCACCAGTAGTTGTGTGTGATAGATAAATGCCACCTCTTGGAGTATCATCCTCTGTTTGCAAGCTAGTATTTGTTACTGTGTTGAATCGTACAAAATAGTTTTGAGCATATTGAACAAATATTCCATTTCGACCTGTTGTGTTAATTAAATTATTAGTAATATGCAAATGTCTTACTTGCGAAGGAAGACCAGTAAATGGAGATATCTCATTGAATATTCCTTCCGTCTTTACATTATTTATATAGTTTTTATCAATAAAAACAGTGTTACATCCTGTGTGACGAATACCACGATAACCACTATTTATAGTATTGTCTTTTATGTGGATATTTTGACAAACCCTTAAATTAATTGCTTCGCCTACATCATTATTGTCGCATTCGAATATATTGGCATTAATATTAATGTTTTTAGCATATGCTGTTTTATCATTGTATTGTTGACCATATATCGTAATACCAAACTTAGTATAGTTGCTGAAAAGGTTATTATTTATAAAATACAACGAACCTGCTTGAGGTGTTTCACTTGGGTTTCCATTTATGTCATTAGCACTTTTATCTGATCCACCAACATTAGAGATACGCACGCCTTGTGAACAATTTTCAAATGCGTTATTCTCCACTCTTACATTATTCCATTTGTAAGGTCTAACAGCAGACTCTACAATATTCTGGAATGTATTGTTTGTTATGGTAAAGTTAGATTGGAATATGTTATGGACACTAAAGTGATTACCTACACCAACATGAAAACTGTCTAGAATATCCGATTTTCTAAAAGTATTTCCTGTTATAATTACATCACGACAAGGTGTACCATCATATACACCATTTCCAGCTATACCATCTTTTGTATATTCAGAAATTTGTATAGCCTCTTTCATACTTTCATCAGTAAGATTGATATAACCTTCAAAAATACAATTAGTTACACGTAAGTTTTTTATACCGTTACAGTCTAATGCGTGATAACTAATAACATTTCTAAACCTCACATTGTCGAAAGTAATATTTTCGGCATGTTTAAGGTTAACCATATTCGCAGCTTTAGTTGGATATTTTTCTAATTGTTCAAAGTTACCGTCTAAAGTACCACCAATAAAGTGGATGTTTCCTCTACCGTTATACTCTGTAAATTCATCAGAATAAGGTCCATTCATAAATAATTCATTTGTATTACCACGCAATATCGTAGTGTTATTATCCATACTTATCGTTGTGTTTTCATAAACTAATAAACAGTTATGAATTAAATAATCACCAGCAGGTATAAACAACTTCCCACCTTTAGCGTCTTTGATTCTATCTAAAGCATGTTGTATATGATTTGAAACGTCAGTTTTGCCGGTCTTATCTGGATAATATTCATCCAGGTTGATTTCAACAAATTTGTTTTCAACCCTGTCTATTTCTTTTGTGACATTGTTAAAATCTCTTAATAGACGCTCAGATAACACCTCATGTTTTTCTCCATCCATAGAGACTCGACTATCTGTTACTTCTTTAACTCCATTACCATCTACTCCAACAACCAAGTTACTAATTCTTGAACTCTCGTAATCAATTCTATCGCCAACTGTCATGCCTTTATGGTCTATTTGTTTACTTGTATGTGCCTTCATTTGTGACACTTGATGATTAATAAATTTTTCTTCGATATTGTTAACAGTTCTTTCCATTTCTTTAAAATTACTTATAATCAATCTTCTGAAAAGTTGTCCTAATTCAACAGGAAAATTCAACTTAATTCTCATTATTCGCCCTCCTCTTTTGTAATTATCTGTTCTTGTAGCCCTTGTATATCTAATTTATTTTGTTCTATTTGTTGTTTAGCAGAAATTAAATCTGTTTGTAGCTTTGCGTTTGATGTTTGCAAGCTAGATATTGCAACTCTCATAGAATTAATCAACGACTCTAAATCTTTGATGTCATCGCCATTATCAAATTCTTCTAACCCTAAAATGGCCTTAACATGAGTCATAGGGAAATATCTATCCCCGTCAGTATCTTGAAGATATCTGATATTAATTTCAGCCATCTAATAACACCACCCCTACACTATCGGAATATAAATTAGGCATAACAAAAGTCGAGCCTCCAAGAGTACCCGACTTGATTTGTTTATCTACATTTTTTATACGTTTATTGATTGCTTGTTGCATCTTGATAATGTCTGTTTTCTTATTACTGAAATCTACTTCAACTGGTAAGTTCAGTAATGGATGCGATTCTGTTATCTTGATAACTTTCAACATTGTGTCAAATCCTAATCCAGTATGTTTAAAATAAACGAGATCACGTTCAGTGATTTGTTCGGTATCTAGGTAATTGGTTGATAGTTCAACAACAGGTTCATCATTTAATTCTTGAATAAGTTTCTTGCGTAATTCTGCTTTATCTAAAATATTATCATCATAGATAGTTGCAGCTTGTTTAGGGTTATTCTCATCGTAATATGGTGAGTAATAAGTATCGCTTACGTGATATAAGTCCTCACCCTTCAATACAGCTGTTAAGTTTAGTGTCGTTGATTTTTCTGTACCCACATACATGGTTGGTGCTGTTTTATATTCTTTAACATTTGGGTCAGCACCACGATGTACTGCTTTGAATGTATGCCACCCTTTGGATAAATTACGTGCAATCACAATTTGTTCAGAACGGGCTGTATGACTGTAACAACTATACCTTCCTATCAATTCGTCATCTAAATAGACATCTAACAGTCCTCCACGAGATAGTTTTTTTAGTGACCACGTAAGAGTTTCATTGCCCCATTTACACTCAAATCGTTTCTCATAGCTTGCACCCACGACTTGCGTACGCCAAGTACCCTCTTTAAAGAAAGTACCATTGTACGTTAAATTAGGTGGTTTAAATGGACTGTAATTCTTCGTTTCAGTTTTAGTTTTCTTCTTGCCATAACCTTTTATAACTGTTTTTTGTTCTTGCGTATTTACAGAAACGTTTGCTTCATCAACATTGTAGCCACCAATCAATTCAACATCAGATGTTCTTTCATAACTTTCATCATCATATATATAGATTGTTTTGTTATCAGCATGAAAGATATATCCAAATAGTTCAGCACCTTCTACTAGAAACTCTATACCGTTCTTATCGCCGACTTCATCAATCGCAATACGTTGGTCAAACTTACCGACAATCTTATATGAATAACCTAGCTTATTTCCTTTGAAACCGAAGTCTAAATATTGCTGTAACGTCCATGTTGGCGACGGTAATTCTTCATCACTGTCGTTATTCATTTCTTCTGATTCCAAATCTTTGTCGATGTAATGATTCTGAAATTCATACATAATATGATGTGCCACAATATCATTCGTAAGAGTGACGTTATTACTTTTTGGATCTGTTGTTTTAATCACATACTGTTGACCACGGAATAATAAAATAGCTTCATTTTGAATCAAGTCATATATATCTGGTGCAAAACTTGTCTTGAACGCAGTAAACGAGATAGAACGGCTCGCATTTTGTTCACGCTCATGTTTGAATGAAAATAAATCATAATCAATCAACAACTCTGCGAATGTATTAGCACTATTGGTAATAATTAAATTATCCATTTAACCACCTACCTATAAATAAACGGGAATATAAATTCAGCAGTTGGCTCTGTTATATCCGTTCCGATTATTTCAATGTCATTATAGCCAGGTGCTAATGATAACCATTCATGATTTGTGTCTATACCGACTCGTTTACCATTAATAGTTGGATAAACACCATTAATAATGAGTTGTTGATTTGATTTAATAGCTTTCTTATATTGAAATACGTCACCAGTCGTTCGATTATGCAGTTTAAAGCCATTAGGCGCATTGACATTAAGTTTTATGATTAACTTATGTCGATGTGGAAAAGGTGCAATCGTGTCAGATGAACCATTGAATATTCTAAAGCTAGTTGTATTATGCTTGTACTTAATATCGTCATTCACAAGTAAACCATTGCCGAACTGCCATTTGTCAGAAGTTTTGTCATATTGGTTAGTTTCATATAGTGATTCGGAGTAACCTTTGTTACAAGTAAATGTAATAGTGAAATCACTGTGTCTTATTGTTATTGGACTTTTTTCAACTTTAGGAGTTGGAGCAACAAAATACTTTATTCCAGGCATTTTACTGTGAACTACATAATAAGGTTCTCTACTTTGTATTTCATTTTCTAACTCAAAACAAAACAAATCCATATCCGTACTATCTACACCTGTATATCTAAAATGTAAATTAAGTTCGAATGGTCCAAATGTTGTGGTTCCCATTAAAGCGCCGTCTACTCCACTTATCTCTTGAATAAAAGTATTTCCATTCACTTCATGTTTATCAAATCCAATAAAATCAAAACCGTCTTTCTCCATGAGATTGACGGTTTTATTGTTACTATATATTAATTTAACCCATTTTCCATTATCACAATTCATTTACCCACCTCCTAATACGTATGAATTGTTGTTATACATTGAACCTTGTCGTTTGCTTACTTGTTGAGCAACTATTTTACCGTCCATGTATACATTTATATCCTTATTAGCAATTCTATTTGTATCTCTATTGTTGATTTCTTGTAAGCTATTACCTTCATTGATTGCTGTAAGAATTCCATGAAGTAATTGAGCATCTTCTGAGAACCCAAGCATTTCTCCTGTTCTGTCCCAAATTACTTTACTTCTAGTTTTCATTGAAGGGTCATGACTGATTACAGATTCACTAAAGCCACCTTCTGCCAACCACGCAATTTCTGGAGAGTTGATAATGCCACCACTTGCATAACCATGACCATGACCAATAACATCTAGTATACTGCTTCCATATGTTTTACTTGCATAGTTCATTCCTGCCACTAAGTTGTGTAATGGATTCCAAATGTCACCCATACCTTTACCTTGATTGGCTTTGAAAGTACCAGGTTTAACTTGCACAAGTCCCATTGCGTTTCCGTCAGCTAGTCCGTCGTTACCACCCATTGCTCTAGCATTTCCACTTGATTCTGTTTGAATTTGTTTCATCCAAGCATTGATATATTTCTGTGTAACAGGTAATTTAGCAATTTTCAGTGCAGTTCTAATAGTATTTAACCAACCACCTCCACCAGATTTACCACCTTTGCTATTTAAGAATTTTACTGGATCTTTGGTATTTCTATTAGTTAAAGCATTTGCTGCTGGGTCTTCTATTTGCGTGTGTAAGTGAGCGCCAGTTGTATAGTGACCACTGTTACCTGTTTTCGCGAACGTTTCACCTTGCTTAATTCGTCCGGTCTTCAAAACTTTTTCTAAGTGGAGATAGTATTGAGCAACTTTACCACTTAATATTTGAGCGATTGTACCTCCACCGAAATCACTTTGCGCTCTGACGATACCACCAGTTGGTGCTTGTATCTTTTCATAACTGTGTGGTGTATCAATACCATAATGACGTCCACCATTAATTGATAACGGATAACCTGGTAATGGTTTATTTGGACTGTATCCAAAACTAACACCGTGTTTTAAGATGCTAGAACCGTCAACATTTCCGTAACCACCAGCTTCATCGAACCAGCTCATTACTTTTTTAACTAAACCTTTCTTAAGTCCAGCAAAACCATGTTTCATGAAACTACCATATACGCCTTTTATACTAGAGAAATCCACACCAAATTTATCTAGCGCAATTTGTACTAATTTACCCGGGTTTTCAATGTAGTCCCATACTTCTAAAGCTTTTGATGTGGCTTTGCCTGCAAGTTCTCCACCTTTTTTAGCAACAGTTTTTACAGTAGCATCTGCCGTGGCTTTCGTGATTGCTTTTACATTATCGAAACCTTGTTCAAATGCTGATTTCTTATTATTAGTTTGTTTTTTAGTTGCTGAACCTGCACTAAATCGAGGTATTCCACCAAACATATTTTGCGTATCTCGACCATTGATCACTTCCATACCTTTTCGAAGCGGAAGGATTACATCTCGTCCTCTAGGTGCAAACAATGACCCGTCTTTATCTCTGATTAGTTCTTGATGACCGTTTGGACCTTTTCCGTTACCTAGTCCTTTATCGTTAACCATTGCTAAAGTATTTTCTTGTAACTGACCTTTAGCGTTCGTCTTAACAGATTTACTTCCACCAGTACCAGTAGACAATTTAGCTATTTTATCTTTGATTAACTTTTTATCCATTATCTTTTTAGATAACCAGTTAACACCATCAATCATTTTATTTAGTCCTGAAATTGCACCATTAGCAATTCCTTTACCAACTTTACTAGCAGCTGATTTAAAACCACTTACTGATCCAGATAAGAAGTTTTTAAGTTTATCTATCCATGATTTACCTTTGTCATACATAGCTTTAAAACCATTTACAACATTATCTCTTGCACCATGTGCTAAACTTGTCACCCTGTTTTTAATATTCGTAAAGATATTTTTAGCACTCTCAAACAATCTACCGAATATTTCTCTAGAACTTTTAGACATTCCTGAGAACTTATTACGTACGTTAGTCCAAATATTTTGTGCTAAATTAGTAATGAAGTTTTTCATTCTCGTCCACAAATCACGAGAATATTTAGATAAACCACTAAAAATATTTCTCGTAGATTTACTTAATCCAGTAAACTTATTGCGTATATTATTCCAAATTGACTGACCTAAAGAAGTGATTTTATTCTTTAATGACGTCCATAAATTACTACACCATTTAGATAAATTCGTGAAAATTCCACGTACCGATGTAGATAAACCAGTAAATTTAGTGCGGACAGAATTCCAAATTGATTGTGCAGTTTTACCGATGAAGTTTCTTATGAACGACCAACCTTTTACTACTACACCACGTAATAAACCTAGTCCAACTTTAACGACTTTAAGTATCTTGCCGACAAACCATAATTGAACTAAATTCCACGCTAAAACAACTGCGCCTTTTAGAATTTGAACGATACCCTGCCATACGCCTTTCCAATTACCAGTAAGTAATGAAGAAAATACTTTGATGATACCGAGTATGATATTTGTCGCGCCTTGTATTACGCCTTTTATGTTCTGCCAAACGGATACAATCAGCAATCTTATGGCTGGCCACAAAATTTTCATCAAATTCCAAATTAAAGTCATGATTGGCTTTATCACGTTACCCCAAATGAATTTGAATGTTGTAGAAATAAAACTACCTACATTTCGTAAAGCAGTCATTATTTCAGTACCGTTCTTAGACCAAAATGCACTAATTTGTGTGCCAATAGATCTAGCGAAATTACTTATTGCGTTAACAACTTGATAGAATGTTGTTTTAACTTTTGTAGCAAAATTAGTCAGTCCAACAACTACATTAGGTGGTAGTATCTTACTAAGTGTTATAACACCGTCTTGACCATTTCCTTTAAATAATTGGAAGAAACCTTTGATGATATTACCTATCGTTATAAATGTTTGTTTAACGCCATTAAGCGCAGCATTAACGATATTTCTAAATGTTTCAGACTTCTTATATGCAACGACAAATGCTGTACCTAGTGCTATGACTCCTAAAGTTATCCATCCAACTGGTCCAGTTAACTTCGCTAAAGTCCAACCCAACTTAGGAAATACTTTTGTAATACCTGCAATTGCACCTTCTGAACTTTTAGCAGCAGTACTGAATTTAGCAAAGAATTTTAAGAACTTGCCAAACGGTCCAAATATAGCGCCAATTATTCCAGTTAACTTACTGAAAATCATTAAAACAGGACCAAGACCAATAAGTATCAATGTACTCCATTGCATAATACTTGCTATCAGTTTCTGAGTATTTTTATCTAAACTGTTATACCAATTAACAATACCTTTGATACCGTTAACGACTTTATCAAGCACTTGACCTAGTGTTTCTCCCCACTTAGCGGCAGAACCTTCCATTCCGTCAATAGCAGTAGTTAGATCATTCATTAATGGTTTCATCTTACTGAAGAAACCTCCACCTTTACCACCAGCATCTAAAAAGCTAGCGCCAAGTCGACCGACTGCTGCCCACATATTAGCAAGCGAAGCAGTAAAGGACTTTTGTCCCATTTTCTTTGCTGCACCACCGATATTTGTTTCAATAGCATTTAGGAACATCTTGCTTGAAATTTCTCCGTCACTTGCCATTTTAAATACTTCATCAGCAGTTACGCCTGCTTCTTTAGCAATCCATTGATAGATAGGTATACCACGTTCAGAAAGTTGTTGTAACTCTCCGTTATAAGCTTTGTTCGAAGTTTGGACTTTGTTAATAATAGAACCCATTTCTCCCATGCTTGAACCTGCTATCGCAGCAGCATCGCCTGTTAAACTTAAATATCTAGTAAGTTCTTTACCTGGTTTAATTCCAGCTGCAACTGCACTAGATGCAGTCGTGGCAGCTTCACCTAATCCGAATGACGTTCCTCTAACTGATTCTAAGGCGTTATCCATGATTTTTTGAACACTTTCACTACTATGTCCTAAACCATCTAACTTAGCTTTAGCGTTATCAATCTCAACTAAACGCCCAAAACCTTTACCAATAGTTATACTTGCTAAAGCACCACCAGCAATCATTGCAGGCTTTGTAATTTTATTTGTAAGATTACTCCCTACTTCTTCTGATTTTTTAGATATATTAGTAAAAGTTGAACCAACCTTTTCAAAACCTTCTCCCGTTTTGAATACTCTATTCATGCCACGAGTCATATTCTTTTCGATATTTCTTGCAGCACGATCAGACGCTTTTTCAATATCGTTTAGACGATTAGCAATAGCAGTAAATGCCGAATCCATGCCGCTTTGATTGGCGCTAAATTTGGCTTGCAACTCCTTAATAGTTGCCATAAGACCCCTCCCTTCTTTTATTTATTTTTTAATTTACATATTTTGTTCAGCACGTTTTCTAGCTTCAATTTTCTTTTGGACTCTCTCGTTCCATTGATATTTCTTTTTAGGACTTGAAGATTTTTCAACTTTCTTTTTAGGTTGAATATCTTTCAAGAACTTCTTAACGTTTTTCATATCGTCTTTTGATTGAGGATTACTATTTAACATTGCGATGAAATTCATATAGTAATCAGCTTGCTCTTTTTCTGCTTTGCGTTCTTCATTTTCGAAGTGTGTCATTAAATAAGCTAGTAACTCACTAAAAGGCGTACTAAGAACTTCATCACGCCCTCCGAGTTCTTTACTCAACTTGTAGATGACGACTTCTTCTAATTCGATGTCGCTGGCATTGTTGCTGACATTACTTCGTCCTTCGTTTGTTCCTTCTTCGGAAACAGAACTGCCAACACCATTGAGAAGGAATCTTTTGACTTTTTTAAACGTTCGATTAATTTAGGAATATCATTCACTTCAATAACTGCATCTATAATGTCTAAGAACGTATAAACGTTTTGTTGACCAATTACATCAGCATTGATATTAGATGCTTGTGAAATTAAGTTTTGTAATGAATCTGGTGCGTTCTCTAATACGATTTCAAAAGAACCTAATACATCTTTAAAGAATTGAGCGCCTGCTCGTTTGAACGCCTCTGAACCGTCATATTGAAAAACACTTACTTTATCAATATCACCTTTAGCATTTTCAATTGCTTCTTCATAAAGTCTTCTATTTTCTTCATTGATTTCATTACGTTTCGCAAAGAATGTATCTAACGCACTTTTTAAGTGGTCGTTTGTATTAATATCTTTAACTAATTTATTTAATTCTTTTGATACTCTCTTAATTTGAAAAATATTCATCTCTTTAATCTCAACTTTTTCAGTTACTAACTTGTTACCTTCATATGTTTTGATCTCAACTTGTGCCATTTGTCATTTCTCCTTTTGATATATAAATTAAAAAACAAATAAAAAAGGCAGCGCTTTGTCTGCCTTACTCATTTTTATTCTTCTGTATTTGGTTCATCAACTGTCTTAACTGTTACTGTTGCAGTATCAGTTTTATTGCCGTCTTGTGTTGTAACTGTGATAGTTGCTTCACCTTCTGAAACGCCTGTTACTGTACCATTGCTTGATACTGTAGCGACTGCTTCATCAGAACTTTTATATGATACTGATTTATTTGTTGCCGTTGATGGTGCAACTGTACTTTCTAATTTAGTTGTCCCAGCTACTTCAATACTTGTAGTTTTCGGTGATATTGCCACACCTGTTACTGAGATAGGCTTAGTTTTGAATGAGGGAACGTCAACTTTTTCTGATTCTCCATTTTCGTTTTCAAACGATGCTTTATAAGTTCCTGCAGGATAATCGGTATTTGCCTCCAAGCCATCAATTGTAACTTTTGCTTTACCATCCTCTTGTCGTTCTGCAGTACCGACAACATCAGTACCTTTGTATACTTTTAATGTATCAGCCATTTTACGACCTCCTTATTGATTTTTTAAAAACCCCTATTCTGCAGTAATAGATGCCGATTTAGAGTTAGCATCTACCACTACATTTTGGGGAGTGCTAGGGTGTACTTGGTTCTTCTACTGGTTCTTCTGTCTCTTCTAATTTGTCTGGATCTTCTCCGATATAGAAATAGTTATTTGGTTTGTTTGCATCTGCACAATCTTTAGGGAACATTGCAAATTCCATTTCATAATTACCTTGTTCATTAGCAAATGACTTAGTCATACCACTTGAATTTGCGATTTTATGAATGAAGATATCTTCTGATTTGTCTTCTCCCATTTGTCTTGGGTGTATAGTTAAAGTTCTTGCACCAGCACGTAATGAAGCTCCAATTGGTGCATCTGTGACTGATACGGCCTTACCATTTCTATCAAAAGTAATTGTTCCACTTAATGTTTTACTGATAACATCTAAAGATGATTTAGCAGCAACGACTGTAACTGTACCGTTCCAACCAACAACTACTTGATCGTAGTTTGTATCTCCAAAGTCTGCCATATTAATATCAGTTAATTCAGGCTCTAATTGAACTTCTCCACCTTCTGCTTGTAACAAAGAACCATCTTCACACATTTTCCCATCGAATCTTAATTCTGTCGGTAATCCTTCATCAAAAATAAAGTCCGCCATACCGAATTCATAACTAATTTTTTCAGCTGCCATTTAAATTCCTCCTTAAATTTAGGTATAAAAAAAGCACTCATTTGCAATAAGGCAAAATAAGTGCTAAAAAGTTTATTGTATAAATCATATTGTCATTAATAACGCCAACTCTAATTGGCGGTGATTCTGCATAAATATATTGAGTAAAGTGTTTATCTGTTCTAATTAAACTACCGTCTTCATAGATTGGAACTTTCATAATTTGATTTGTGATACCATGTATAGCATTGTAACTGTCGAACGCTCGGTTCACAGTTTTATCAAAGTCCTTACTTCTAATTTCAACTTGATAATTCATCAAATGTGATTTCATATCGCTTCTATCTGGTGGATAACCACCATCATAATAAACAACACCAAACTCAGATTGAGCAGTATGATAATCAACTGTCCACTCTAAGTCTGGCACTTTGTCCATCAATATTTTTTTAATAGCGCGTTGTATCATCTAACTGCCTCCTTCAAGTAAACGTTCTAACGCTCTTTCCATTGCTGTTTCAAAATGTTGGTCAGTTAAAATGACGGCGTGTTGTAGGAATTTACGACCTGGTTGATATCCTTTAACATTAGGTTTTTGACGGGTACCTGTTCCTCGTCCTCTTATATAATAATTCGGATATTTAACACCACGTTCATATTTATCTCCTACTAATCTAACGTTGTTTAACTCATGAACATACGTTGCGTATTCCATATTTGTACCAACGTAGACGACAAACGACTGTCCTTCAACTGTGGCTTGTGTTGAATGTATACTATTCTCTAAATCTCCACTATCACGTGGCGAAAGTGCTTTAGCATATTCTTCGCAACTCAGACCGATTTTATCCATTTCATCTAGCAATATAAGGTTGAAACGTTTATTCATCGTTTTAAACTCTTGTTGTAATTCTCGAAGTCCTGTCCATTCAATTTTCAAACTAAGTCCTGCCATCTACATATAACCTTTAATAAAATGTGGTTTTCCTGTAATATCTTGCCCGTATTCAAGCTTTTTAACTTGTCCTAATACTTTTGTATCTTTAGGTGTTATATGCTCAATACGTGCGTTTAAATCGATATTTGAAACAGTATCAGATATAGGAATATAAACTTGAGTAACTGATGTGTATTCTTCACAATTAGCATTATAGATATTTTGAATACCATATCTAACGTGTGCTTTAGTTAATACCTTTTCAGTTAATGGTTTACCGTAGTCGTCTTTTATCTGATTACCGTTCGAATCAACCTTTGGAACAATTACGTTAACTTTATCTCTGTATATAATCATATTAATCTCCCAATATGACCTACTGATTTAGTTTGTAATTGTTGATTGATTAGGAAAAGCACATATGGATCAAGTAGATTATCAGACATTGTTACGCTAGCATCATTAATTTTTTGTGTTTCTACACCTTGTCTTTTCAACATAGCGTAACCATTGGACTCTCCTTCGAGTTTGTACAACATTTGTTTAACAATCATCCGTTCTGAGATTATTACTTTTGGATATAAGGAATGAATGTCTTCATAAGAATCAAATATATTTTGTTCTAATTCTTGAGGTCCCATACCTTCTAACAATGGATTAGAAGGTATTTTCTCAATGTATTCAATTACTTTTTCAGTATCTAACATATATCATCACCTACTCGCTAGGTTCTTCAATACGCTCGAAATAAGGACCTGTTCCTTTGAATTTCTTTTGTTTATCAATGTTTGTTTCAATTTCTTGCACACGCTTAACAGTTAGTTCAACTTCTTCGCCTGGTTCGAAACGTTTATTTTCTTTCTTACCATCAACTTGTTTAAGCACTTTAAATTTCGCCATTGATTTAACCTCCTTAATTATTTTAGAAAGTTAAAATTAACCTTCAGGAACTTCTTCTTCGTCAGATGTTTCGTTTGCAGTGATGATAGAAATACCTTTGATATTTTTCAATACAGGCATTGCTACTTCTCCGACAATTGTTTTCTCTCCAACTGGGTCTTGAGAAACAACAGAAACAACATACTTACCGTTTGCGAAGTTGTTATCAGCAGCTGGACCACTTAATGTATTACCTAAGTTTGCAGCATGTAATACGACTACATCATCGTCTAAATGTTTCTTAACAATATCTCCAGTAATACCTTCAATGATTGTTTGAGCATCGTCAATTTCGACTTTAGGTAATCCGATGTCTGTGAATAAAGTATCTAAATCAGATTGACGAACAATTTTGTTTCCAGCTTCTGAACCGTATAAGTCAGTAGCAACATTTGGATTACGTTTAATCTTCGCTAATGTTTTAGAGTTCATAACAACATAAGCAGGCGCTTGGCCATTGTTACGTTCTTTGTATTTTTCAACTTCATTCATCAATACTTCTAAAGGATTAACATCTGCACGAGAGAAATCTCCTGCTGTTGCTTTAGCTTCATCTGGTAAATCTAAATCAAATTGAATTTTCACTTCTGATTTTGGATCTTCATAATCAAACACACCACGGTAAACCATGTTTGCTCTGATTAACTCTTTAGTATCTTCAATACCTTCAGATAAATCAGCGATTGATAATAAAGCGTTTTGAACTAAAGCATCTTGCTCAGCACTGTTACGTGAGTTTTTGTAGCGATACATTTCTTCTTCTGTGTAGTGGTAGGCATGAGCGATTTTAGAAAGCTTAGCCAATACTTGTTGGATATCACCTTTCTTACGTAATGGTGTAGCAGCATCAAATCCAATAATAGAACCTGCTTTGATTCCAGTTGAATCAATAACGTTATATGCTACGTTAATATCGAATACTTGTTCAGTAGGAAAAGCATTTGATAAACGTCTTGAAGATTGAGCAGGTGCATTTTCAATAAATGCTTGTAATGTAGGTGTTTGTAAATTTTCGTGTTCTGTAATTAATGGCATTAATATTTCCTCCTTTTATTTGCAATTAAATAGGACGTATTACACGTCGAATGTAATGCGTCCTTGAGTAGCTTTTTTGAAATTGTTTGTTACGCCTGTTAATAGTTCTTCATAAACAGATGCTTTACGTAACGCTGATACTTGTTCATTAACTTGAACATCATCAATTTTAACTGCATGTCCTGTTAACACTGGTGCAGTCATTGTTTCAGGTGTTGAAGCTTGAACTAATTCAAATAAATCTGATTCAGTGTTTTTAAATACTGCTGTTCCACCTTTGATAACTTGACCTTCTGCTAATTTAGATGAATCTAAAGTGATGTTTCCCACAGTCCACTCAAGATTTTTAGCATCTCTTAAAAATTCTGGTTGTTCATTTTCGAATTGAATTTTCTTTGGTTTTAAACTCATTCTTTATTCCTCCTTTTGTTTTCCAAATAATTCGTTTGCTAAGTCTCTACCACGTTTTGAATAGTCAACCTTTTGCTTACCATTGCCAGTTTGTCCACCAGACTTGTAATTGTTGTTTGGTGGTGGCGTACCTTCTTCGTCTGAACCACCTTCATCTTTTGAAGTGTTAGTTTGATTGAATAAGTAAGCTTTTGTTTCTCGTAATTCATTCATGACCTCATTAAAGTTGGTAATCTCTCCACTTTCTTCATCACGATTGAATTTGTCTTTGTCGATAAATAAAAATACATCGTCTGGATCATGTGCATCTTTAGATACTTCTTTTAAAATCTTCTTATCTAAATCGTTAGATGCTACTTGAACTTTATAGTCTTTGATTTGTTCTTGAAGTTCTTTATTAGTGTCCTCAAGCTTGTCATAATCATTTGCTTTCTTTTCAAGTGTTGTAATCTGTTTAGATAATGTTTCTTTTTCTGATTCTAAAGATTTGATTTCTGTATCTTTATCACTCAATTGCGATTTGATGTCCTGAATATCCTTACCGTTTTCTGCCATTACTTTTTCAATTTGTTCATCGGATAATTCTAAAGCTTTAAGTGTTTCTCTATTCATATTTATTCTCTCCTTACGTTTTGGTAACGATGTCCGACACCGATTGGATTAGTACAATAACGCTTGTACCTGCGACATCGTCTTTTAATGACTTACGAACAGGTCAAACGGAATACCACCGTTATGAGATACGTTTAGATCACTTCCTTACGATTAGATAAACGCACAAAAATAACCGGCAATCTCACGACTGTCGGTTTGTTTATACATTATCTTGTAACTTATGTTTTATATCGTTGTACGTCATATTAATACTTAATTCATGTTGTCTGTATGCTGCTCGGTTATCTAAGCTTCTATCTTTGTCATCTGATTGGACTACATCAACCTCACAAGTATCTAAATGATTATCTTTATTATCTTGATAGAACTCAATAAATGTTTTAATAGCATTAAGAAAATGAACATCTTCTCCCCACTTATCAATGATTATCTTATCTTTAGTTTGTTCAATCATATCTTTCACTCCTTATAAGTGATAATTAATTCTTTATTACCATTCTCTTTTTTAGTAAATTCAATTCTCATAGACTTATTTCCAACTTCTCTAGCATATTCTATAATTTTGTCAGCAATAGTTGGTTCACCTTTTGCTCTTTCAATGTCTACTAATTTGTATTTCATACCTTTCACCCTTTCATTTCTTGTCTAGCAACTCTTAACTTCTGTTTCATCTTTACATAACCAGTACTATTAGAACGTTTCATTCTTCGATAAGCACCTAAAGTCTTAGGAGCATCATCACCTAATATCGCTTTAATACTGTTGTAGCTCTTCATTTCTTGTCTTGCTTTACGCTTTAATTGTTGATCGTGTTCATAACTTTCTCTTTGCTTTTTAGTTCGAGGGTCAAGATTAGGATTAAAGTCCTTACCTTTTGCAATGTATTTTTTTATTTCACTTTCTGATTTGAAGTCAGCTACAAAAGGTCTAACCATACACTTACAGTTAGGATGAACAGGAATAACATCTCGTACATCTAATTGTGGAAATCTCGTATCTTGACCAGTTAAAGAAAATACTCTGTCTTGATACTTAGCACATTCTCCACATGTATTTAAATTGCCTGTAACATACACTAAGTCATTGCTAGTCTCTAAGTAATGGTTAACATGAGCATGCGTTCTAGCAGTGCTTATTTTCGTTCTCACTACTGTTTCTGTGTAGAAGTCTAAAGGTAATAGTTTATTATCTATTGTTCTAAATGATTTCATACCACCTTTAACAAAAGAATCAGACACCCGTTGAATTATCTTCCTACGATTTTGACCGTATAGGATACCTCTTGAAATGTCTGATTGAACTTCTAATAATGTTTGATTAATTGTTGAAACTGTTGTGAAGTATGCTTGCCTTAGTGCTGCTTGTAAATCTAGCATTGTATCACTTGTGATAGTGGCTAACGCACTTGTATGAACTTGTGAATTGAGTTCGTTTGATATTGGTATACCTTGCTTGCTTAATTCTTTCATTGCTATATTCAATTCCGATTCGTATACTTTTGCGAGTTCGGGTTCAATAAACTCAAAAACATCTGTACCAAATTGTTGAATCAAGTTTTCAATGTTTCTAAACATAACTTGTTTATCTCTAGCACTTAATAAATCAACTTCTTGAATTAACTTTAATATTTCATTTTGCAAAAACTCAACTGTAGGCTTAATTTGTTCAATCTTCATTCAATCACCTACTCAATCTCTTTTAATTCTTCATCAACTGGATTAGTTTCATCCTCGTCTTCTTTGTTGTCATTGAAGTTTAATCCTGTCATGTTACCTCTTAACAATGACATGCTATCTTGTGATGTTCGTTCAGCTTCAATCTTTTCTACTTCTTCCATAATCCATTCTTCTGACTTGTCTGGATTGTTGTTACGAACAGTTTGTTCAAGTGATTGCGTTCCAGCTGCGTAACTTTGATTGTTTAATGTTGAAGTTTCTTTTGAAGTAACTGGCATCATATCTTTTTGAACAATGATTGGTTTTTCAATGATGATGTCGCTATTAATCTGATTGAGTAACCACATACAGTTTTCAACGCCTTGTTGAATGAACTCGATGTATTCATCTCTCATTTGTTCAGCTTTCATAATCGATAAGAATAAATCGTAAAACTTAGCTGTACCCGATTGTGCTTGAGCGCCTTCCGACGTAAAGAAATCAATTGCCTTCTCACTTGTTTGTGTTTCCATTAACATCATCTTGATAACATCTTTCACATAAGTAATGTCACCAATCTTTGAAATATCAATTTGATGTATTTGTAATGATTGCCCGTCTTCATCAATTGTTGTAACTTCTAAATCACGATGATCAAACTTATCTTCAACACCATAACGTTGCCTAGATACATCTATTAATCGTTCCATTACTTCTTTCGAAACCGATATTCTTGGCTTTCCATTACGCTCGAAGATTTGCGCTGTACGTGTCATAGTCCAGTTCACTTCGTCCTGTTTGCCTTCTTGCCCCATTAGAACACTTCTACCATATCTATTCATAAACGTTGGATTGTAAGGTAGGTAAACAAATAATGTACGCTTACGACCTTTTAAAACATAATTACGTTGGTCTTTTTCAAGTTTAGTTATATCAAATATAATTTCTTCATCATCAACTATTTGTAAGTCTCCGTTGTCGTCCATATGATAAACTGTATGACTTCCTGTTAATTCGTTTTCTCCTTCGACTTCTTCATGAACATGTACATACTTGTCATCGCCACGTTCTACGATGTAGCGAAGTTGATATGTCTTACCGTCTTCTAGTTCGTAATAAACATTACGTTCTTTAAAAGATAACTTAACTTGTCCATTAACAACTTCTGGTACTGCCACAATGCCACCGTCTATTTGCCATTGTTTTATATTCATACCATGATGCTTGTTGAAGTTTGAGTTTACTTCAATTTGGTCTAACGTTTCTTGCTGCAAGTCAAACAGTTCTCCATTTAACGAATCATCTTGTGTTCCTTCGATATGATTATCTTCTGTGTTGAAGTCTTCATCATCTTCTATCTCGTTGATTGGATAGTTCGTTTGAAGTTTGCCCATTGACCTTGTAATAAACAGTGTAGGGATATCTACAATCATTTTAGATATGTTCACTACAATATATGGCGTTTGTACATTCTGTGCTTTAACATCTCCATATTCTATACGGTCGATAATTTCACCCTGTTCAATCAATGCTTTTGCTCTATCGAACAACTTCGAATGACGACCGTCATATAAGTCTCTATATAAAAACATATCACCATGTGTTTCAGTTATTTCTTCTTGCGTGAATGATTTTAACTCTGCCATTGTCTACCTCCTTATCCTTACCACATTGTTCTAGATGAAATGACTGCCTTAGGTTTCTTCTTCATGTCTTCACTAAAGGCATATCTTGTAGCATCTATTGTGTGGTTATCTTTATCTTCTAGTCTTGGTTTAGGGTTACCGTCTTTATCTGTTTCATAATCGATATTCTCGAATTCCTTTGCAATGTTTGGTGTACGTTTAGGGTCAATGATTATTGCATCTAAATCATCAAGCCATTGTTCACCGTATTCAACACTGTCCGGACCTTTCTTCACACCTTTAATACGTTTGATACCATGTTCGTTTTTTAACTCGTCAATACTTTTAGGTTCAGCACTATCAGCGAATATCTCATCAGACATATATTTCTTTCGTGTTAACCATTTAGCTAACTCTCTATTAGATATCTTCTGGCCATAGTATTCATCAACTGCATATATAACATTTTTCTTTTTGTCATAATGCCAACGAACAAAAGCTAATGGATCAGTAGCATAACCAAAATCGACTGCACTTCGAATGTTATCGAATGAGTTATATAATTCATCAGGTATCGTTTCAATTTGTAGGTTGTCGAATGGAACAACACCACTACCGATAGCTTCACCTAAATACTCCCAACGATATCTCATTTCACTTTTTTGTTTAGTTGCTTCTGCTTCTTCAACGAACTGCTTTGAAATATGTTGGTTATCTTTGTATGTACTGTGATGTACAAAAGTATTATCTGGTTGAATAGATGATTCGTACTTTTTATTAACCCATGATTGTTTTCTCTTAGGTGGGTTGTAACTATAAAAGAATTTATAAAAAAGACCATCGTCCAACTCTCCACGTAATAGTGAGTTAGTGATGGTCTTTACTTCATCTTCCGTTTTAAACTCTGCTAATTCTTCTATCCAACCAATAGCGAATGGAAAGTTAGCGTCTTTCAATGATTTAATTCTTTCTGGGTCTTTAGCACCTCTAAAGGCGATATAATTACCTCTAGGAATATAAGTAATCCTCATAGGCGATTTAGTTACTTTAAATAAATGCGAAACACCTTGATGGCTAATAGCCCACTTCAATTGTTCATATATTGATAATTCAATTGTGTTATCTACTTTACGTATACAAACTGCATTAACTGGATATCTCATAATCAGTTGAACAATAATGATTGCTAGATCAGTTGATTTCCCACTACCACGTCCACCTTTTTCCACAATGTGCAATATATTTGGGTCTTTAGCTGCTTTCCATGACTTGTGAAATTCCACAGGCAATAGTTCTGACAGTTTCTTTATGTTTGTCATTCTATATCATCTACAAACATAACTGCGCCACTATGTTCCACCTCTTGCTTTTCAGTCCACATTGCATAGCGTTTACCTAATAATTCAGCAGCTTTAGTTCTAGCAACTATATCAGCACGTTTCTCATGCCTTTCAACTTCGCTCATGAAATCGCCAGTAGGTACTAACATCAATTCTTCATCTTTAACTTTACCTCGCATAACTGAAGTGAGGTATTGGAGTATTTCATCTTGTTCTGCAATACTCTCTTTTTTCAATTCTTCTAATCTTGCATCAATATAAGATTTAACGCTCACATTTTCCAACAATTTTACAATGTTTCCTTTAGCATAGTTATGACTATAACCAGCACTTACTGCAGACTGATAAGCGTTACCTGTTCTAATATACTCATCTGCGAACAACTGTTGTTTTCTTGTTAATTTCATTTCATCTACCACCAACTCTCACGATAATCTCATTCATTTATTTTAGTTCCTTAACTTTAAACACTTTCATAATCACTAAATGCATATGTGCTTGAATATAAAAAATAGAGTTAATCACATATTTGAATTTCTTCATGTAATCAACTCTACTTCTATATCGTAATCTTTATCACCTTTAACAACTGGAACATAATCTATTAACACTTTACTTACATTAGCATCGTTTTTTAATCTCTTAATCATTGCTATTAAGTGACAATCATTATTCACTTTTCTAATGCCTTTTAAAGTTCCGTCGGCGACTACCATTACTCTCATATGTTCAACTCCAAATAAAAAACACCCACGTTAGTGAGTGTTAAAGTTTTTTAATTTTTTGCCATTCAAGCTTAGAATATTTAGAAACTTTATATGCATATTGCTTGATAGTTTCTTCAACTGTATCGTAATAATTCTTTTTTGAATCATTAGCATTACCAGTACCACAAAATATTGTAGTCCTAACTGCATTAACGTGTTCAATTACATCTTTATTTTGCACATTATCTTTTTCAGGATCATCACCTTCACCTTTAACAGGGTACAATAAAACTAGGGTGTAATATAATCTCCAAAATTCATTATCAAACTTGGTAATACTATCAGATTTACCTACAGTACCATTCTTCATTTTGTCTTCAATTAAGTCATAGCAGGCTTTTATAAACTGAACGTTAATATCTCTCGCTTGTTGGAGCCAGTCTATTCTAGCTTGCGCAATAATATTAGCATTAAGTTCTTTATTCTTCATTTCCTCAATAAATTTATTTTGTTTTTCTAATATTTCGTTATTGTTCGTTCTATTTTCTTTTTCTATTTGTTTAACTGTATCATTACTTCTTTTTGTATTAGCATATGTTACCCAAACAGTTGCTACTCCGATTAAAAAAGTCAATATAGGTGCAAAAAGACTAGACCATTTAAATCCACTAGCACTCTCTTGCATATATTCTACAATCATATTTCCATCAATATACATTCATTTTGCCTCATTCCCTAAATTAATTTATTGCAATCTAATTATACGAAATCCACCTAACTTTAGCTAGATGGATTTTCATTAATATTAGGGTTATAGAAAGGATATGGAAAATAGCCGTTAGGCTTGGTGTAGGGCGACGTACAAACTTAACCAGTTTGTCTGATTGAATGTTCAACGCTCCGACCTACCTCACATTTTACCGGAAATTTTGTATAAACTCCTAGCTTGTTAAATTCGTTAAGTTTGTCTAGTTTGTCTAGTCCGTTAATATGATTGCAATATCATTTATAATCTGATGTACCCTTTGTTTAGATATCCCCATTGTTTCAGCAATATATTCATAACTTGTTCCAGATAACACTTGGCTTAGAATCACTTCTTGTGTTTCATCTGTAACTCTATCCCAACGATTTTGAATATATTTCACTTTATTTTCGAACCTTTGAATAACTTTGTCTTGTTTAAGTAATCTGTTTACTTCTTTAAAAACTGGATCTGATGTTTGTCCTGCTGCTTTTGGCATTGATGATTCTATTCCATACTGAGCAATATTACCACCACATATACTTTCTAAATATTCTTTTCTCAAATGTGCAATAGCCTTTACATTCTTTTGATACTCTTTTATTAAAGTTAAAACTTGTTTAGTCGAATAAGTCATGTGTTCAATTCCTCCGATTAGTTTAGTTATTTGATGTGGTCAACATCATGTAAATAGTCGTAAATTACGCCATTACCACTCCTAACTAATTCAGCATATTCATTAAACCATTCATACGGAATACTTTTACGGTCATGTTGTTTCTTGAAATCATTAAACTGGTCAATGTCTAACTTAAAACATGTGTCATTAAATCTAAATAGTACGAGCAGGAAAGCTTCAGCACCCATTCGTTTAGTATCAGTCAAATACTTAACTTGATGATCACTCACATTTTTAAAAGGTAAATTCTTAATTTTAACTTCTTTCGTATCAAAGGCTATGTACTTACCTTTGTTGTTGCAGCCTACAAAATCAACTGTACTCTTTTCTTGATATCGTGCTTTACCTGTCCTAGTGTTATAACTTATAGGCGTTGCTACTTTATCGATTATTGCTATATTCTTTTGTTTGTACACACGATTGATATTGCCTATTACTGTTTCAAACCACATACCTCGATTGGCTTGTTTTCTATTCAATTTACCCCTCCTTAACTGCATTTATTATTAGTGCAATGACTATAACTGCGAATAGTATTAATCCGAATGTCATAAAAAACTACCTATCATTAATCCGATTATTGCACCATTAACTAAACCTAATAACACCGACTTTATAACTAAGCCTTTCATATACTTAATAGTGAATTCTTGCATTTCGTCATCATGCTTTTTCATTATTTTTCTATAACCCTTATGCATATCTTCCATAATTTCATCTACTTGCTCTTGAGTGTATGTTTTCATTCAACATCTTCCTTTCGTTTGAAAGCATTCCTAAAATTCTGACCAAACTTTCGAAATAGTAATGTAACCTTTTCAATATCATTCTCTGGTACATCTTTAAATTCTAATCGTGCAATAGGATGTTCCTTAACTTCGTCTTTGTATTTGTATGTGGGTTTTATGAATACTGGTTCTCGTTTCATTCAACATCACTCCTATTATTGATACGAAGTATTGTGACTTTCTCTTTTTCTAGTTTTTTAATGTCGCTAAGTTGTATTATGATTTGTAGACAAAGTATTATGATGAGAAATTTGTCCCATAGCAATGGATATAAACCATGCTGAACTTGGAACACTATTGTTGAAGAATTCAAAGTTATTACAATGATCATTAATATTTTCATAAACTCTCTCATTAGCAACGCCCCATTCCACTGAACCACGGCTCATTATCTTTATATGCTTGTGTGTCTTCATAATAGATTGGTGCCACATAATTTTTATCATAATGTTTGTAGTAATCATCGAATTTTTTAATTTCAAACATATCATTTGTAGCACCATAATAGATTTCCCATTGCTTTGCATCTTCCACATGCCATTTATCTCCCACTGCTATTGGGTCATTGTTAAAAATCAATACGTATTTAGTCATTTATACACCTCATAATCAATTGGTGCTGACATATCACTTGCGTAACTTTCGACGTCTATACTATCTTGCACACTCGCATACTTATATGATCGTTTGATGAATGTGTACAATACTAGAAGTGATATTGTTAATGTGATTAGTAGTTTCATAATTTAGTCCTCCTTAAATGACGACAGTGGTATAGGGCATCTATCGTTCATAATATCTTCTAGTAAATATTGAGCATCATATTGGCTTATATAACCTTCATTGTGTAAATCGTATATACAATCGTGAATAACTCCAAAATTAAAATTTTTGATGTTATCGTTTAATTTATTTACTATTTCTTCAAGTCTGTTCATAACTTATTCCTCCCCTAGTAAGTGTGGATGTTTAAATTTGTTTCCTAACACAGTACAATGTTCATGTACATCTAATAAAGAATCATCGTTATTAGTTGTCCAACCTAACCTCTCTTGATTAAGATAGCCGTCTGAATCATCACCAGTACCAAATTTCACGTAACCAATTCTGTCTACGATATCTATATTGCTATAACCCTTATCAATAATATCTCCCTCAAATATTTCTTTTCCGTTCTTGTCTAATAGTCCAGTTGATTGCATTAATTCAATATCCTTAAACGGATAAAAACACAAATTACTTGTTACTATCATTTCTGCTTTAAAATGAATACTGGCAACATCTTCTATCATTTCTTTATTGACTTTATCCCATGCTCTAACATTTGGTATCATTCTAATCACTCCCTGTTCAATATTTCTCGTACCTTATCTACAATATCTGGGTGACTTTCGCCACCCTTAATATCCACTTGATCCAAAACCGTTTGTTCCTCTTTCGCTTTCACTTTCAAACTCCTCTACAACATTTACTTCTGGTGTAACGATTGGTACGATAACCAATTGAGCTATTTTGTCGCCTTTGTTGATTTGGTATGTTCCTATTCTATAAGTTTCGTTATCTTTTGCTTTAATATAGCTATCATTTAAGTTTTTATACTTAGCTTGTTTTAAATTAGGTATTCTCGGCAAATCATCATTCTTAATGTTCACTTTCATTTGCCATTGATACCCTGCGTCAATCTTGCCAGTTTCAACGACTAAATGCGTTTTACTACTTACACCACTTCTGCTAGTTAATAGCCCTACATAACCCTCTGGAATGTCTACTGCTATATCTGTAGCAAGTAATATCTTTTCTTGTGGCTCAATCACAACTGTTTCTGCTGCGTATATATCTAGACCTGCACTCACACCATATGCCCTAGTTGGTGTTGTTGCGTTGTCTGATAGTAATTTGATGTTTAGGTTGTTCATTTATTTGTCCTCCAAATATTTATCTACAATTTTTGTGACTTCATGTGCATAATCATCAGGTGCTACTATATAATCAACATTTAAAATCTCATCAAATGCTTTTGCTTTAGCGTAAACTTCTTCTAACTCTTTTATAGGTTTAGTTTTCTTACTAGACCCTGTCATTACGTTGTACAACCTTACTTTTCTGATGTTTTCTCCCTCATAATCATACGCCATAGTCACTCACGCTCCTTTATATAATCAATTAACTTAATAATGTAATACGTAGCATATAAAGTTATACCTGACCAAAATAAAAGAAGCGCAATTAAAAAACTAATTGTTATACGAACTTGTTCATACATCTAATCACGCTCTTTCCATTCTTTTATTCATATAAGGTAAGTTTTTATAGAAATATCTAGCATGATGCTTATAATAAAACCTTTTACCGTGTGACTTTCCTTTATCATCCACCCACAATACATTCCATTGGTTCGTGTCGAATGTATCAGTGATATCTTGAAATATTTCTCTAATCATGAGTATCACCCTCCGTATCAAACGTATTTTTCGATTTCTTTCGTTTATAAATATTTATTTTGTTTTCGGTAGCAATTTTGTTAATTACTATAAAACCATTGAAATCATCTTCTTCTAAATAACTTTCAATCTCTTCTCGAGTGATAACGAATAATTCTTGACCATCTTCAAACATATTTAATTTAATGTGCTCTACCATGTTAATCACCTTCTATCTCATCAATGAAATGTACTAACGCAATATATCTACTGTTACCTGGATTATTCCATGCTTTATATTTGATGTGTTCAGTAAGATTAATATATTTAATTTGACTTTTAATCAACGCACCACGTAACTTCTCCACATCTTTGATAAGCGAGTCACGTTCGTTGTTAAGATTTTTATTTTCTTCTTTTAAATTATCGATGAGTTTATCACGAGTTTTTTGATTCTTTTTTAATAAAGCTATATCTTCTCGTAACAGATTACCTTGGTGTTTTAACTGATCTCGTTCATTCTTTAACTTAGTTATATCTTCTCTCGTGTATTTTATTGTTGGCATCTACTCCACCTCCACATATTCATCATCTAACTTTGCACCATTCTCAATCTGTTTCATCACTTCTCTTAACACTTCTTTACCGAAGGAATCTGTCATATTATCCATGTGCAAGTTACCTGTTTTATTTTTGTTCAAATTATTATTAGCTATGATAAGTTCGTCTAAGATTGTTGGCATGTTTTAGTCCTCCTTAAATATCAAATATACTTAACTGCATTCCTAATTCTTCTTCTAACTTCAAATCATGTGCTGCTTTGAATTGCCTTAACTCACTGTCAGTCAACTTATGTTCTTGTCTTACAAATGGTGTATGTGGCATACCTAGTAAAGTGTTAATTTCTTTACCAGGTACCACTGTGAACATCTTTTTGCCTTCTGAATTGTATAGATCATATTTATCTAGTAATCCCACTCTCTAACACCTCTTTATATCGTTTAGCGTAATCAATAATTTTATCTAACTCTTTAACTATGTCGTCTTTACGCCCTAAACGTGTTGGATATTTGATAAGGTTAAATTTCATAGCGCCTTTAAATTCTTCGTCAGTGAAATGTTGTCTACAAAACTCAATCACATCTATATCAGCTTGATAATGAGTTGGTATATCGTTATACATATCGTTAATACGCTGAATAACTGGTTCCTCTGTATCTTCTTCGTCTGTTGCTAGGGTGTAGTAGTCTTTTTTGTTTTTACCGTAGAGTTCCGAACGCTCATTCCAAACTCTTTCATTTTCATAATCTGAATTTGAACAGTTCTTTAATTTATGAAATATATGCGGATTATGAGCCAGTTTAAGCGTTGCGTAAAAATCTACATTTTCATAACAATACCTCGTCACATGCACTCTATCGCCTGCTTTGAATTTCATTAGCATATACCTTCTTTCTTCATTCTTTGTGCAAACGCTGGATTACTTTCGATATACTTTAATTGTCTTGGATTGAGTGGTAGTTTATTTTCAATAAATCGAATGATATCTTTTTCAGTTTCCTTCATTTTTTCTACTGATTTCAATGGCGTTGCACCATAACTTAACCTTTCTGTAGTTAAAGCTTTTTCCAATGACCAACCTCTTTTTGCTCTTCCAGTAAAAGTAGATATATTCACTTTGGCTTTATCTTCGTATAGTCGATAGTAATAAGTCGGACTTGTTTCAAATGTGGTTTTGTATTGATCGTTAATCATCTTGTAGATAACATTCTCACTAGGTGTTCTTTTCTTGTTGTTTAAATATCTGTATATTTCAAACAACATTGCCAGACTTCCTTTTCCATTTAACTTTTTCACCATCTATATCACCTTCTAAAATTAATAGCATGACTAAATATCAAATATGCTTAGTTGTTTTTTAACTTTTTCTTCATGTTCAACTTTGTATTTTTTATTAATAAACCCTTTAAAAGCTAGTAGATGACCATTAATATCAGCTACTCTATAGATGTCTACTACATCAACATTTACTCTCCACTCGGTAATAGTGCCTACGCCATTTTTACCAATTTCATAGCAAGATTTTTCATCACTAATTTTAGTGATCATATTTACCAACTCCCACAACAGTCATTGAATAATTGTTTAGCGTAATCTCCGAATTCTGTTTTCTGAGGATATTTTTCTAACCATGGTTTCGGTTTTGAATAATCTTTTTTAGGTTTTCTCTTACGTCCATCTAACTCTTCGAACTTCATATATGCTTCGGCATCACATTTCGGTACACCTTGAGGAACACTTACAGCTAAATTCAACGACCAACCTGCTCTTATACGCATTCTTATAAAAGTTTTATCAAAGTTGTTTTCTTCAGCCATTCTTACTTGTTGTGGCGTTAAAATGTATTCATTGCCATCAGCTGTTATTTTTTCTTTTTGTAACATTTTTTACACTCTCCATTTGGTCATTTAGTTTGTTTAAACTTTTTCTATTTGAAACCAATCTTTGTTTTTCAACCGACATCGTTACTCTAATTTCGTTCTCAGTGGTCATGCCGATGTATAAGATAAAGCCATATACATCATTTTTTCTTAAAAACCACTGCAAAGCATCTGTATCGTTTATATAGTGTCCAGATTGTTTAATACTTGCTATAAACGTCTGAAATTGGTCAATTAACGGACGTTTTAACTTATAGTTTTGTTTAACTGCATCTGATAACCTAAAAATCGGTTTTGTTGTCATATTTCGCACCTCGTCGAATAAAGGATATATTCTAAAATTTAGTCAAAAGGTAAATCTGTATCATCAAAATCACTGCCATTGTTGAATGGATTGTTTTGTTGGTCGTATTTCGCTTTATTTTGCCCTTGTTGAACGTTTTGGTTATTTTGGGTATAGTTGTTACCTTTTTGATAACTCGTTCCATTTTGATATGAATTTGAGCCGTTTTGACTATCTTTAGGCTCTAAGAATTGAACGTTATCGCAAACTACTTCAGTTACATAAACACGACGACCTTCTTGGTTCTCGTAGCTACGAGATTGTAGCCTTCCATCAACGCCTGCTAATTTCCCTTTAGATAAATATTGGTTTACATTCTCTGCTGTTTTTCTAAATACAACACAATTGATGTAATCTGCTTCACGTTCTCCTTGTTGATTAGTAAATGTTCGATTGACTGCTAAAGTGAAGTTGCCTACTTCAACGCCACTCGGAGTAGTTCTAAGTTCAGGGTCTTTTGTAAGGCGACCGACAAGGGTTACAGAATTGATCATATTGTTGCTACCTCCATTGGTTTATTAATTATGATTGCTGGTGTTGTTTCTCTTTTGTGAATTTGTCTTGCGAGTTCTTTTCTGATTAACGCTTGGTCGAAGTTGCATAAACTCATGAACTTTTGAGCGTATGCTTCACTGCAATTCAACCGTGTAATAATGTCTTTAACTGTTATTGGCATCATTAATTTCCTCCTGTTAATTACTTTAGACTTCTAAATCCTTTCATTCGGTAATCGTCACCCTCCAAAGTAATGCCAGTGGTGTTAGACATTAACCGGCTAAATAATCTTTGTTGGTCTTTTGTTTTCGTTAATTCTTTGACTGATAGATTAGTTGTTATGATGTTGTGCTTGCCTACTCTACTTTCAGCAATTTGAAATAGTTTTGACATGCCATAGTCTGTAACATTCATACCGAAGTCATCGAAAACCATTAAATCAACTTGTCCAATCGCTCTTTCTAAATCTGTTTCTGAATACTCGCTATCTTTATCAAAGGTAGATCTAAACTTCGAAATCAATTCAGTTAAATTAATAAAGAGTACTGAATAATTTTTATCTTTCACTTCTTTTAAAATCGACATAGCTAAATGAGATTTTCCTAATCCAAATGAGCCTTGTAATAAAAGCGACTGCTTATTATCTTTATCAAATGAATTGGCATATCTTTCGCAGATTACTTTTGCTTTTTCTTGGTTTTGATTTTCTGGAATGTAAGTTTCGAAAGTAGCGTTTTTAGTTTCTTCGTTCTCACTTGAGAAACTTAAAATTCTATTTATTTCTTTCTGTTTTTGACGTTGCTTGAAATTACGTGTTAACTCTTTACCGTGTTCAATCATGTCGCAGTCACAACCTAGTCTGTAGGTATAACCATTTTTAAATTGGTATTCCTCATAATCGCGACCACATTTCTCACACTTGCCTTTTTCTAATAACTTAGGCTGCATTTTTTGTTCTAACTTATTCGCTAACTTTGGATTGAATAGACCATTCATTTAATCACCTCAACTATTCATATATTTAAGATACGGATTATCTTCATCAGCTATTTCTTCTTGTTTACTACGTTTATTATTTCTTGCTAAAATATCATCTACTGATCTAATTCCATCGTTGAACCATGATTTCAAAATTGAATTCACATAATTCCATTTGTATACATTGTTGTTTAAAGACTCTTTCATTGCTTCGATAACAATTTCATTTCCATTCTGTTCAAAGTCATCTATCCATGCTCCGATTTGGTCAGATATATATGGTTTAAGAACTCCAAACCCATTAACTTGGTAAAAGTCGAACGGTGACTGTTGCTTACTACTACTGTTATTCTTATTACTATCAATATTATTTAAATCATTATTATTACTGTTATTATTAGTAGCTTGCCCTTTCGCGTTTTCCCCGACCGCGTTTTCCATTTTGGCGTTTTCCATTTTCGCGCTTTCCCCAAATGGCATATCGCGAATTTTCTTCGGTTTTTCATAAACATAGTATTCGTATTCACCAAAATCTCCGTTCTCTTTTCTGGTTTGTTTCCGTTCAATATATCCAATTGCGATTAGTTCATTTACGCCACTATTAACAGCTTTTAATCCATCGGTCATATGTTTTTGAATTTCACTTGTGTATATTTTCCAATTATTAGGTCGACTTAATAAGTACAGCAATATTCCCTTAGCTTTAGCCGATATATTTGGATCATATATAAACCCCTTATGAACTAATACAAAATCGCCATCTTCTTTAACAGTTCTAAAAGTTGCCATTCATATTCTCCTTTCTTAAAGTACATATACTGGTCTACCAGTAACTTTCTGAATAGATTTCTTAAACAATACTTCGTCTGAATTGCTGTCAGATAAATGAATTAAATATGTTTCTTTCAATCTCGATAAATCACAATCATTTAGAAAATCAATTACATTCTCTAAACTGAAATGACTTTTTCTAATTCGCTTTTTCAAAGATGAATTTAGTACGCCGTTTTCTACATTTCGATTTAATATTTCGATACTGTTATTACACTCAATAAGCATGTGTGTAAGTCCTGTAAACGTGTATTTGATGTAATAGGTATCAGTCGCAAACAGTAGCTTGTCGCCACTGTCTGACTGAATGAGATAACCTAATGGCTGACCTGTGTCATGCTGAACATCAAAGGGCAATATTGTTAATGTGCCAATCTTGAAATGTTCTAGTGGTTGAATACCTTTTAATCTAAAGTTGTTATACCTTTTATCTATTGCTATCAGTTCGTCTTTTTCGATTTCTCCGATATAACAGTTGATACCGTAGTTTAATAATTCTTTTAATCCTTTGATGTGATCATTGTGTCTATGGCTGATTAAACATGCTGAAATGCTTTTTAGTTGGTAATTTAAAGCTTGTTGTATCTTTTTGAAGTTAAACCCACATTCAAGTAATAATTCTGTTTCACCGTCTGTAATGTGGTAGCAGTTCCCACTGGAACCACTACCTATACAATTAATTTTCATTACCAAATAATCCTTCATCGAATATTGATTGTTTAGCTTGTTTCTGTTCTTTAACTTCTTCAAACTGTGCAGGCTCAACTTCAACTTTTTCTTGTTGTTTTGGTGTTTCAACTTTTTGAGGTTCTTCTTTCGGAATATCAATTGCTGTTTTGTTAGCATTTTGTTTAATTTCTTGCTGAACATCATCGTTTACATTGATTGGTTGAATACTTTCTTCTTCGGTATACATAGCACCTAAATTTTCTGGAAAAGCTTCACGTAGTGCGTTTACAATCGCTGTTTTTCTAATCATTGTTAATGGCATTTGTTTCCATGTAGATTGCTTTTTATCGTATTCTTCAAGTGATACTTTAGCTACAATCGGCATTTCTCTATCTTCTCGATAAACCTTCGCCCAACCTCCAATTAAAACATCATTTTTAAGCTTTACAGCACCTTCAATTTCGTGTAATTCGTTGTTACGTTCTACAATGATTCCTGCTGCAATACCTTTGTATTTAGTGTTAGACTCTGCGCGTTTCATAAATGCCTCTTTACCAACAATTATTTGAGCATCTCCACCAAACTTAACGATGTACGCCTCATTTAAGAATGGGTTCAATTTTTGATACTTACAAAGTGATAAGAACATCATAATTTCTTGATCATTAACTTCTTTGTTACCTCTTACTAAATATTTTTTGATGATTGAAGGTGATAACTTAACTGTTTCACCGTTAACCTCATATGTTGTACTTGATTTCTCTACTATTTGATTTTGATTTGTCATTTTAATTCCTCCATTATTTTTATTAAATTACTTCTACAGTTAAGGCTTTGTCCTTTTTACTTACTTCTAATTGAATTTGTTGAGATGTTGTTTTATGAACGTCTGTAACAGATTCTGCATTGTCAATCATGATTGGTGCATAGAAATTATAGTGCTTAGATAAAGCATTTATGATGTCTAAACCGACATTTATTCTTGCTGCGTTATTTAATCCACTATCAAATGGAACACCGTTATGTGTTGCTATACAAACATCTTGAACACCTTGATTAATTTGCACATCAAACAATTTAAATTTAGTGATTTCAAATTTGTCATTGATTGAGCCTTCCATCAGATTTACTTTTTGTTTCGTAAATTCTTCTGTTAAAAATGTTGCATGTTCTAATTCGTTATATTCTTGGGCTAATTGTTCTTGTTTAGTTTCAAGTTCTTTAATACGATCTATAGCGCGTTGACTTACTTGGATATCATCTAACTTTTGTTTAATCTCTTGTTGCTGGTTAATTAATGGTTCTTTTTTGCTCTTAACGATGTTCTGAACGTCTTCATTGATACTTTGGATAGATTGTCCCTTTTTCTCTTTTAAGGCTTTAATTTCACTATCTAATTGCTTGTATTCGTCTGTATCTTTCACATCTGTATTATTGCTTTCGATTTTTTTGATACTTTCTTTGATTTCTTCTACATTCTTTGTTTCTTTTTCAATTTCTTCTTTCAGTTCTTCCATAGTTGATTCAATTTCATCGTTTTGTTCGGATAGTTGTTTCACTTTATTTCTAATTTCAATACCTTCTGATTGTATTTTTTCTAATCTTTCAGACTTATCAGCGTTGTAATTCTCTTTCATTTTCTGTATTGCTTCTTGTTGCATATGTTCTGGTATATCTTGACCACAGCAATCACATACAGTTGCTGTAGTAAACTCTTTCTGTTCATTTACTAATTCTTTATGTTTAATACCTAATGCTTTGAATTTTTCGTTTTGTTCTTCAATTACACTTTCATTTTTTTGCAGTTCAGCTGTTAAATTGCTTAAATCTCTACGTTTTGTTGCAATGGCTCTTTGTAGTTCAGAATCTTGGTTGATCAATGACGATAATTCTCGTTTGTTACCATGATTGTGATTATCTTTTAAATACTGGATATCAAGTTCTTTTGATTTGATATCTTTTTCAATCTTTTCAATTTCCAAACCGTTCTCTACATCTTTAATTTCAATATCTACTTGCTTGATTTGATTGTTAATTTCTTTTAACTCTTCTTCTAAAGTTTGTTTATTATATTTTCGAACGTCTGGCATGTTGTGGTTGATTTCATCTACACGTACTGGAATAGCCTTTAAATCTTCATTGATAGATTTCTTATTTCGACTAATACGCATCTTAAAATCTTCTAGTGATCCGTCGCCTAATAGTTTTTTGAGTTCTTTCAACTTACTATCTGAATTAATTACATCTTTGTCTGTTACTTCATCAACTAAACTCATTAATATCTTTTTACGTTCATCTTGTTTTAAACTGTTAAACCAAAACGGATTAGTTGTTAGTTTGAAAATTTGTTCGTCACTGATGATTGAGTTGATAAATTCATTAAAGTCTTTTAATTTTTTAGGTGTTAATTCTTCTTCTGAGGAACCTAATTCATATACCGTTTCGTGTCCTGTGAAAGTTGATTTCGCTTGTCCTCGTTTTCTTGTCCATTTCTCTGAATACGTTTTTTTAATATGTTGTTCTTTACCGTCAATATCTAAAACTGCATAAACACTGTGCTTTAAATTGTTTATTTCTTCTCCTGCGCTATCTAATGTTTTGATTGAAAATTTAGTAGCACCTTTACTATCTTTGTTGAAAAGTAACCAATAAAAAGCATCTGCAATCGTTGTTTTACCTGTGTTATTTTCTCCTTTTACAACAATATCTTTACCTTCGGCGTTTAATTCAAAGTGTTTAGCGCCTTTAAAGTTATCTAGAACTAACTTAATAAGCTTGATTTCCATATCCATATCCTCCTGTGGTATAATATTTACAAATCTTATTTCTTATTTGGACACCTTGGTCGAGGTGTCTTTTTTATTGAGTAAATTTAATTGTTCTTTTAATACTTGAATTTCTTGTTCCAATAATGAATTACGTTCTTTTTCTAATTCGTATAATTCTTGATAGTTTGTAATGTCTAGTAATTCATCAACTGTAATGTTTCCTAGTTTTGCAATCTTTTTAAGCCTTAATTTATTTGGTATTTGTTTACCATTTTCCCAATTTGAAACTACTCCAGATTTAACGTTATCAATTAATTTTCCGAACTCAGTCATCGACATTCCATGCTTTAACCTTATTGATCTGATTCTTTTTCCAACCGCTAAATGTGGTGGTTCTTCGGCACCTTTCAATAATTCTTCTACGGTGATATTGGCGAAATTTGCAATCTTTCTTAACCTTTCTGGATTAGGTCTATTTCTACCACTCTCCCATTTAGAAACTAAACTTTTTGTACCTAAAAACCTGTCTCCGAACTCTTCTTGTGTTAATCCGTTTTGTAGTCTTATATTTTTAAGTTTTCTTCCTAAATCATTATTCATTACTTTCTCCTTTCATCTTTTTTTAGTCGAATAAATCACGTGTCCAATTGTTACTACATAAAAACTTAAATAATCTCTCTACTTCGGTCGTGTTTGCTAGTACATAATCTCTTATCGCATTTTCGATAATATCTCTCTGACATTCGTAATCTGATTGGTCATAAAAGAATGTACGAATAATCATTTGGTCAGTTTCGATACATTTGATATCTAATGAAATGCCAGATGGTAACAAAGTCACTTCACTCATAAATTGAAAACCGTGATAAGGAAATATTGTTTTGCCTGCTGTTCCTACTTCAATCATTTAGATCCCTCCTTTAAATTTCATCATTTTTCAAACTGTTAAATACATGGTCAAACATTTCGAAAAACAATACTGTTACAAGCCAAAACATAAAGGAATGTTCAATAGGTGTTACCGAAAAACTAGCTATGATAAAGAATTCAATTACTATGATTAAAGTGAGTAACGGATACTTTAAAATGTTCATATAATCCCTCCTATATTCTGCGTTCCATTTTCAATTTTTGTTCGTGCGCTTTTACTAAATCTCTAATATTTTTATTAATGTGTTCACATGTCTTGTTGATAAATACAGTTCCCTGGAACAATACATCTTCACATTCGGACATTGTCTTAACGATTTCTTCTTTTTCATCTCTAGTCATATATTCTGGTCTTTTTAAGAAATTACATTCTTCTAAGGCGTATATTGCTTCTTTCATTTCTTTTATAAGTTGATATTTAACTAAACCAGGGTGATCATAATAATATTCGTCACTATGTGCAGGTGTGGAGAAACCATCTGAAAATTCATTTAAGGTATCTGTTACAAAAACTCCGTCATTACTATTTGTTGCTAACGCTTTATAAGTGTCTGCCGATATATTTCTTTGACCGTTAATCATCATTGACATGTTACTCTTTGTTGTTAATGCCATATCTGCCAATCTCTGTTGTGTCATTCCTGTTCTATCAATTTGTCTTTTGATTACATGTGTCATATTGTTCTCCTTCTTTCTATAATCCTTAATGATTAATGCGTGTGTTTGGTTAACTGTTCCGTCTTTAAAGTTCACATCATGTGATGTATTATTTAGTTATCATCATTTGGTCGAATAAATGATGTGTTCTAAAATCTCAATTTGGTCATTGAGTGTAACTGGACTAGGTTTGGTCACCTGGTTCAGTTATTTTTTTATGCAATCTCACTCGATAACTGTGCTTCATAGCCTTTTTCAGTCAAAATTTCATGTATTTTCAATCGACCTTTTTGTGTCCATTTAGTTTGAAGCTTTGTATCTTGTCTTCCATCCGAACGTACAATTGAAATCGTGTTCGACTTTGTTAATCCTTTATTCATATGTTCTTTATACAAAATCCATTGATTACCCACTTTTCTTTGTAATCTCGCTTCGTTTAATATCTTGTTTAATTTGTTAGCTGATAAACCATAGTCTGCTGCGATTTGTGTCGCTGTCATTGTTCCGTTGCTTTTAAGAATTTCATCTACATAGTCTGCTTTAGGTTTTAATTCTCCTATTTCTTGTTCTAGCATTAGTTTTTCTTGCTGTTCCTCTATCCAACGCTTCGCTCTCTGTACTGGATCTTCAATCATGTAACTATCTGACATTGAAATTGCTGTTTGCTTTATTTGTTCTTGCATTTGATAAAAAGCATCTACATAAGTTGCAGTGAATAAAATTCCTTTCTCACCAGTCATTTTGTTTGCTACCATGTCACAACCTTTTTTTGTTAGAAGAAATCTTTTTCTTAACTCTCCTTTTTTATCTTTATAAGTTGAAGGTACGAAATAATCTAACGAACTCAATTTTGAGTCGGTTAAAATTACAGAAGAATAATTCTCAATATCTCTTACCAAATTTGCATGTCGCTTGTTTGTCATTTCTGCTATTTCTCTACTGTCTACATATAATTCTTTGTTTTGTTCAATCACTTTTAAAGTTGTGCTCATTTGAAATTCCTCCAATTTTTTGTTTTTCGCATTGTAGTCACTAACTATATTTATTTGATACAATTAATTTAATTTACAATGAAAGCGTGGTGAGAAAATATGAAATTCTATTATTTAAATTTACATCCAAAAAATAATAACTATGAAGTACACGAAGAAGACTGTGTATTTATGCCAACTCTAGGCAACAGGAAATATTTGGGTTACTTTAGTAGTTGTAAAGATGCTGTAGAAAAAGCTATATCTTTATATCCAACATATAAAATTGATGGATGCTACTATTGTTCTAAAGAGTGTCATCAATTTTAGGATGTAAATAATCAACAAGTTTGTTGTACTCTTCTTCAAATTTTTCTAATTCAATTAGTCTATTAAAATTTATTAATTGATAATTAGTACTCCTAATCTCCTCCGCCAAGATGATGATTAGGAGTGTTATTTTGATTAGCCTTATTTTTTTCATTTATATCTCTCCTTTACATCCATTCTTTGTGTCTTCTATTCAGATACTGTTTAAATTTCTGAATATCTACTAATGTCAACGTTGCTGATAAACTTACATATAATTCTTTGACTCCTTTATTGTCTTTGTTATAATCTTTTAGCAATTTATAAACTGTACTTCGTCCTATCCCAAATAATTTATGGAGTTGATTTGGTTTTGCATATAATTGTTCAACGAATTTTTCTCTACCTGTTAAAGTGTTTGTTTCATTAGGTGGTGAAATTACTTTTGGCATGTTTATATCCTCCTTTTCTTTAGTTGACGTCCTATTACAACGTTTAGTCTTGGCAATGACTATTAAATGTATTTAAGCGTGGCTCATATCGTCGCTCACTCTCGCTCTTAAACGCTCTAGTAGGACGTCAACATGTTCGTTTTAAGTTCTGTCTTACTTATTTACTTTCAAATTTGTAATATTAAATTTGAAGGGTGGTGATACTGTGGATATCGATAAATTTATTGAAGATAATTGGCAAGATCATAATTCTGATTTAGAAAAATTGTTTAATAAATTTTCTAAATTAAGACCATTAAACAAAACCGAAAAATATTTAATGGAAGAAGCTATGAAAACCAATTCAAAAATTCAATTATCATTAATTTCAAAATTCTTAGATGAACGTTCAAAATGATTAGTCGTTTTAAAATAAAGTTCAAAAGCATTTTCACAATCTTTGAATTCTAACCACCAATGTTTCAAAAATTGATACGTATAAGTTATAAGCACTATATTTAAAGTTATTAGATGTAGTGCTTTAAACTTCTTAGTACTAATTTCGTATTGATAGTGATTCCACAATTTAAATCTTTTCATTGTATCCTCTCTTTCTGTGAACTGACTGGTCTATCATGTTCACTTTATATTTCGTATTATTTAGTTAGTCGAATAAATCATATGGTCTGTATGATTTTTAGTTGGTATAATTCGTTTACACCTTTAGTAAAGGGGGTGTAAAACATGTCTAAACTTGAATATAAAAAGTTAAACGCTCTATTCGCTGAACGTGATGAAAGATATCAAGAAATATTTAATTCTAAAATGCAAAACACAGAAAATTTATCAGATTATAAATCATTGGAACTAAAATTCAGTGCTTATCAAGAAGCTAATGATGAATTTCTCTTGCAATTACTTAGAACAATGAATCAATTGCATTAGGATTTTTATTCTCGTGATATTCTTTAAACCATTTTTTTCTTATTTGTTCACCGCGATATAACTCAACTTCTCTAACCAGTTTTTCGAAGTTATCGAATTTTAATTTTTGTTCAAGTTTATAAATCTTCCATATTACAACGGCAATTGTAATGTGGGAGATTAATCTAAAAATCTTTACCATATTTGTTCCTCCTTTTAATTATTGGTCGAATAAATCAAGTGTTCTATTAAGTTTCCTTTTCGGTAACTTTCGGTGTAAAAAAAATATCTTCATAATTTACATCTAGTATCAAGCAAATTTTAGATATATCATTTGCACTAAATTGTCTTAACCCAACTTCTTTTTTGTAATATCCTTGATAACTATTGAAGCCCATTTTGTTTGACATCTGTTCGATTGAAATACCTTTTTGCTTGCGTATTTCTTTGATCCTGTTTGTATTAACTTCTGGGAATGTCATGTTGTCACCTCCTATTACCGTATCGGTAACTATAATATATATTACCTAAATGGTAATGTCAACAATTTTATTACCGAAAAGGAAATTTATTTAATTTTACCAATATGGTAACATATGAGTAGAGAGTGGAGGTATACATTATGCCTAATGTTTTAGGGAATAATATAAAGCTTTATCGCAAACAGAAAGGTATTAATCAAAAAGATTTAGCCACTAAACTTGGGGTTTCTAATGTTGTGCTTTCAAGATATGAAAGTGGGATAAGAACTCCAGATATAAGTACTCAAAATAAACTAGCTGATATTTTAGAAGTATCATTAGATGAATTACACGGTCGTAAAACTAAGAAAAGACTTAACCTCTTTGAAGATGCTGAAGTTTTGATGTTTTCAGACAAAGAAGGCTGGGACGAACTATCCGATGACCGTAAAAAAGAAATTATGCGAGAATTATCAGATTTAGCCGACTTCTATATCGAGAAAGACAAAAAGGCTAAAGGTGATCAATAGAAAAGAGTATGAACTAACACCCTGTTGGTTTATATTTTTTAACCAAATTTTAGATTGTACTAAATTAGTAAACTACGTTTTAAAATTTGATTTTAGCAAAAGAGTGCTAAATAAAAATATTTATAATTATAATGGGATAAACACATATGCTGAACTTTATGGAAACATAAAGAAGCCACCGATAAAAAACGGTGGCGATAACATAATTGAGTAACGGAACGACTACCAACCTTTCAACAATTGTAAGCAAGTCAATTGCTTCGGGTTCTTATAAAACAGTTAAATCACAGCGAGAAGGGACTGGTTCAACTATAGTGAAATCAACTTCAATTGGAGATATGCTCTCTCGTGTGACAGATACTAAATCAAGTCTTGGCAGTTTCGCTACAAACACGCTTACAGGTAATTAATTGCCCTACTGTATAGTAATATATAGTATGCATCGGGTGAATTCAAAGGAAACCTAAGTCTAATTTAAAGATATGGCAACTTTGAGCTAAGCTAACAAACTCAGTAAAAGTAGTTAGAAAGTGCAACGCATAGTCATTGAGTATGAGAACAATATTATGACCACGAGCGCCCGATATCCCTTTCATTATATCAATTATTTTTTAAAAATAAATGTATATATAATAATTATAAAAGGTAGTTATAAAAAATTTACATATAAAAGGAGAACAAGTATGAACAATCAAGAAGGTATCAATACTAAAAGTAACAAGAAAAAATGGATATGGGGATGTGGCGGTTGTTTAGGAATTTTTATAATACTTGCTATAATCTTTGGAGCATGTAGTGCAGTATTTGTTAATAGTGTTGATGAAGAAGTAAATGGAACTAAAGAAGAACAAAAGAAAAATAAAAAAACATCTGAAAAAAGATATAAAGTCGGTGACGATGTTACTATCAAAGATGTGCAATTTAAATTGGTTGATGCATATTATACTGATGAAAGAAATGAATTCGCAGATGTAGAAGCTGATAAAGTCTTAGTTGTAGATATGGAAATTAAAAACAATGGAGATGAAGACATTCCAGTTGGAACTGATGTAAAAGCATATGCTGATGGAAAACAGTTAGAGAGTTACCCTGTGGATGATGAATTATTAGATGGTTTATCGCCTGGTAGAAGTATACAAGGAAAAACCGGTTTTGCTATTACTGGTAACCCTAAAAAACTAGAATTAGAATTTAGTCCTTTTGCTGATTTCAGTGGGACAAAAGCAATATACAACTTAGAACCATAATAAACTTTATTTTTAGCTGACCACTAAATATTTTGGTCGGCTTTTATTTCAAACTAAAACCGAACATACGTTCTTATAAATTGGAGGAATAGAACATGAATACAAACACTTTAATTGAAATGCCAGAAAGATATAAACAATTTAGAACTGGAATATCAAAGTTTGCAACTTCAAGAGATAACAAAAGGATAGAAAATAACGATCAAGCAATTATTATTTACTTTGATGAAACAGACAATATTGAACCTTTACTGTTCGATAAAGATATTGTAGTTATTAATGATGAAATGAACGGTACTCCTTTTAACCAATTTGTTGCAGAAATTAATTTTATTGAATCAGATAGATTTGAAATAAAAAAATTATCAAACTATGTTGCTATTGATAACACTAGCTACTCTATTGAAGATATAAACAACGTAAATATAATCGGTAAAGTGATTAAGTTAATTAGATCATTTGATTAGATTTGGAGGATATTTTATGAGAGTCGAAGATATAGTAAATGATATCACTGCGTATACAATTTTAGATAACAGTGATTTGAATATAGAGTTTCTAAGCAATATTTATAACATTCTAGTCGTTTATAACTCCCCTATTACACTTTATGCCAAAGTAAGGAACAGAGACGTTATATTTGTTAAAAATGATACTACAGAAAACATGTGGAAAGCATTTTGTCATGAGTTTGCACATTTTCATTTGCATTTTGGCAATCAAACGAAAACAAAAAGCTTATTTAATTTTAAACAAGAAGCAGAAGCTGAAAAGTTTTCTTTATTACTACGTATGCCTGAAAGATTAATCGTTACAAATGAGTTGTGGACTGCTGAGCAGCTTGTGTATTACTTTAAGGTAACGTATTTAGAAGCTTATAAAAGATTAGAAATGTTGATAAATAGAAGTAAGACACATCGTCTAGTAGGCATTAAATCTATCTAGGAGGAATATTAATGTGGGTAGAAAAAATAAAAAATAAACATGGAAAGACACAATATAGATACTATGAGAAGTTTAAAGACCCATATACTACAAAATGGAGAAGAACAAGCGTAGTTCTAAATACAAACAACAAACAATCAAATCGTGAAGCAATTAGATTGCTTGAAGAAAAGATAAAAAAAGAGATTAATGATTATTCTAGGGAAAATAAGGAATTAACTTTTCACGCTGTGATTACTGAATGGTTTACATTACACACAAAAACATCAGGCATTAAGCCCACAACGTTACAAAATCATAAAATATTAATCAATCATTTAAAAGATTCAATAAATAAAGATGTATTACTATATAAAATAGATCATGCCTTTATGCAAAAACTTGTCATTAAATTATTTGATAATCATTCATCAAAAGTTTCAATTAGAGTATTAAATATGTTTGTAAGAATAATCAAGTATGCTGATAGTCATTTTAAAACTAATCTAAAAACAGAATTTGATACTATTACAATTCCAAAAAAACCAAAAACTATTGAAGAAATTGAAAAGGAAAAGAAAAAGCAATTTAATTACTTGGAAATGAATACTGTTTTAGAAATTAGAGACACCATTTTAAACAGCAAATATAATAACAAAAGGATGAAGTTCCTAGTTGCTAGTATTATCGAATTACAAGCATTAACTGGACTTAGAATAGGAGAAGTACAAGCGCTTAAAGTTGGAGATATTGACTTGCAAAACAAAACATTATCTGTAAATGGTACAATACACTGGTTAAAAAATGACGAAGGTTATGGTTATAAAGATACAGCTAAAACTATAGGTTCACATAGAACCATTTCATTGAATAAACGTTCATGTGATATATTAAAATCGGTTTTACTAGAGCATAAAGCAATGGCTAGGTGGGTTGATAAATATAAGGATAGAGGCTTTATATTTACTACTACTGGTGGAAATCCTATATACTCACATAAAATAAATAGACTCTTAGCAATGGCAGCTAAGAGCCTAAATCTTGATAAACATATTACAACACACACATTTCGACATACACATATTAGTTTGCTTGTTGAAATGAATATATCACTAAAAGCTATAATGAAACGTGTAGGACATACAGATGAACAAACAACTATAAAAGTGTATACTCACGTCACCGAGAAAATGGACAAATTACTTATTGAAAAACTCGAAAATATCCCATATTAGATAAAATCAATCAAATCTGCCCTTAATTTGCCCTTTGATAGTTTTAAAAATATATTTATTAGCTACAAACACTGGAAATTAAGGGTATTTTTCAATTATTTACATCATCATCTGCGGATTAATATCTATCTCTAGTGATAGTTTATCTTTCAAGTATTGCTCGTGATAAAAATCATCCAGATATTGTAAGGCTGTTAATAAATCTGGTTCATTCTTAAATTTAATTAATATTTGGAATCGATGTTTATTATTAATACGTGATAACGGGCTTGGTGATGGTCCTAATACAAAGGATTGTGTAGTAACGTGTTGCAACAATATGCCATGTATATGTTTGGATGCTTTTAATACTTTTTTAATATCTGTATGACTAATGGTCAAATTCACAAGATAGTAATATGGTGGGTACTTACCAATTTGTCTAAATTTCATTTCTTTTTGATAAAAGGACAGATAGTCATTACTTGTGACATCTAAGATAGCGTAATGATCCGGGTTATATGTTTGAATCATGACTTCGCCTTGTTTCTCGTGTCTACCTGCTCTACCTGCCACTTGAGTCAGTAATTGGAATGTCTTTTCACTCGATCTGAAATCTGGCAAGTTTAACATCGTATCTGCATTAAGTACGCCTACTAATGTAATATTTTCAAAGTCCAATCCTTTAGCAATCATTTGTGTTCCTAACAAAATATTTGCTTCTTGGTTTCCGAAAGCTGTTAATAATTTTTCGTGGGCACCTTTTTTCGAAGTTGTATCGACATCCATTCTAATGACTTTAGCGCGGTCGAATGTGTCGTATATAATTTCTTCGACTTTCTGCGTGCCAACACCCATTTGTCGTATATGTTCACTTTCACAACTTGGACATCTTTGAGGCATAGGTTCACTGTATCCACAATAATGACATTTTAAATCATCATGTGTTTTGTGATATGTAAGCGAGATATCACAATTTGGACATTGTGGCACATGCCCGCAATCTCTGCATAATACAAAAGATGAATGCCCTCTTCTATTTAAGAACAATACAATTTGTTCACCTTTATCAATGCGATCTTGAATGGCTTTTGTCAGGTCATTAGAGAACATCGAACGATTACCTTCTTGAAGTTCTTCCCTCATATCAATTAGTTCAATTTCAGGCATTTTCTGTTGATTCACACGTTCTGGCAATCCTAAATATTGATAAACATTTTTCTCTGCACGTGCAAATGTTTCAAGACTTGGTGTAGCTGATCCTAATACGACTGGGCATTTGTGATATTCACTTCTCCATATCGCGATTTCTCTTGCATGATATCTCGGATAATCTTCTTGCTTATACGTTGCTTCATGCTCTTCGTCAATTATAATAAGACCTAATTTTTCAAATGGTGCAAACACACTTGATCTCGCACCGACTGAAACACTTGCTTTACCATCTCTTATTTTTTGCCATTCATCATATTTTTCACCTTTAGATAAACCGGAATGTAATACAGCTACTTCATCACCAAAGCGCGCTTTAAATCGGTTAACCATTTGCGGTGTTAATGCAATTTCAGGCACAAGCATAATCGCCTGTTCGCCTTTTTTGAGTACATTCTCAATAGTTTGTAAATATACTTCTGTTTTTCCTGAACCCGTCACACCGTGTAAAAGAAACGTCTTCGATTCATTATTACGAACCGCTTCATCAATCTGTGTAAAAGCTTCATGTTGGGCTTCAGTTAATGCTTTATTATGTTCTTTTTCAAAAATACGATGCTCATACGGATCTCTATTCATGATGCCATCGTATTTTTCTAATATTTGATTTTTAACAAGCGTATTGATACTCGATTCTGAGAAGCCTTCTTCTTTTAATGTTCTGAGCATGACATCTTCTCGTCTATGCTCAATTAAATAGTTCATGACATCAAGTTGTTTTTCTTTTTTACTCAATGACATTAAAATCTCATCTAATCGATCTGTAGGTACGATTCTTACGCAAGTTACATATTTTCTTGTGAGTTGTTGACCTACGATTGTGTCTTTTATAATCGCATCATTTTCTACAAATTCTTCTAAAATAGAAACAATTTGAAGTTGTTGCGCTTGTTCAAATGTTAAAATACCTTCTTTATTAAAATGATTTAAATATTGTGCAGGAATCCCTTCTGAATCAGCAACACAATATACTTTCTGATATTTAGCTTTGACAGCACTCGGTAACATAATTTCTAAAGCAGAGATACGCTTTACTAAGTGAAAGTTAGACATCCATTCACTCAATTCAATGAGTTCCGCTGTTAGCTCTGGTTTAAAGTCTTTAACACGAATAATTGATTTTAATTTAGATTGATCAATGTCACTTGTTAATTCTTCACTTATGCCAATGACAAATCCTTGAATTTTACGTGGACCAAAAGGCACTTCAACTCTAACACCGACTTTGACGATATCTACAATATCTTGCGGAATTAAATAATCAAATATTTTGTCGACATTTTTAGCTGGAATATCTACGACTACATTTGCAATCAATCTTCCCACCTACTAGTAATTTCATTTAAAATTTTAATGGCAACTTTTTGTTTAGAAGCTTTAGCAATTGGTACTTTATCGCCATTTGCAAAATACATATCTACTTCATTATCTGAAGATCTAAAGCCAATTGCCTCATTCGCGACGTGATTTGCGACGATGACGTCTGCATTTTTCTTTTTCAATTTACCCATCGCATATTCTTCAACATTATCCGTTTCAGCCGCAAATCCAACTAAATATTGCTTATCTTTATGTTCCCCTAAATATTTAAGGATGTCTGTCGTTCTTTTAAATGTTAGCTGTAAGTCGCCATCTTTCTTTTTCATTTTATGTTCAGAAGTTTCAACTGGTGTATAATCAGCGACTGCTGCTGCTTTAATAATCATGTCCATATCATTCATACGCGATTTAACAGCTTGGAACATATCTTCAGCACTTGTTACTTGAACAAACTCTACGCCAACAGGTTGTGTTAAATTCGTTTCTCCACTTACTAACGTAACGTTCGCCCCTAAATCTCTTGCAGCCTCAGCTAATGCATAACCCATTTTTCCACTTGAACGATTTGTAAAATAGCGTACAGCATCTACTTTTTCAACTGTTGGTCCAGCAGTTACAAGTACATTTTTACCTTTTAAAGCAAAAGTTTGTGGTTGTGCTTGTTCTTTAAAATAATCATCAATAATTGTCAAAATGGTAATCGGTTCTTCCATTCTACCTCTTGCAACATAACCACAAGCTAAATAACCTTCCCCAGGCGCAATGAATTTATAACCATAATTTCTTAAACGAGACATATTTTCAACGGTAGAAGGATGTTCAAGCATATGAACATTCATTGCTGGTGCGATAAAAACAGGAGCAGTCGTAGCGAGTAATGTTGAAGTCACCATGTTATCTGCTAAGCCATTTGCTAATTTACTAATTGTATTAGCTGTTGCAGGTGCAACGATGACTGCATCAGCCCAGTCAGCTAACGTAATATGTTGAATTTCACTGACATCTTTTTCGTCAAAAGTATCTGTATAAACGTGATTGCGACTTATAGCTTGAAATGCCAATGGTGTCACAAATTGTTTCGCATGTTCAGTTAACATGACGCGCACTTGATAGCCGCTTTGTGTTAATTTGCTCGTTAAATCTATAGCTTTATAGGCAGCTATTCCCCCAGTTACAGCTAGAAGTATATTCTTCATTTGTGTAGTCCTCCGATTAATTCGATTCTTAAACTTTATACTTATTATACATTCTTTAAAAAAGACTGTCATGAATCTAAATTCCAATATACATATTCAATAAAAAGACCTTTCATGTATGGATTGGTCGTCCAAACATAAAAGGTCTTTCGTTAATTCAAATGATTAGTCTTCTAATTTAGCATATACTTTATGTGCTGCTATTTCTTCTAGTGCTTGACCTACATTTTTTAGTGAACGGTATTCATCTAATAATAAACTGTCAGGGTTTTCTTGTAGTTCACGTGCTCTCTTAGCTGCAGTTGTTACAACTAAATATTTAGAATTGATGCTGTCTTTTAATTCGTTTTGTGGTGGGTATAACATTATTTTTTTGCCTCCAATATCATTTTTCTGTAACGTGCTTCAACGCGTTCTCTTTTTAAGTGTTCAGCTTCTACGATGGCTTGAATACGCTCTTTCGCTAATTCAACTTCATCGTTTACAACAACATAATCGTAAAGGTTCATCATTTCAACTTCTTTACGTGCTTCAAGAATACGGTTCTGTATGATTTCATCTGATTCAGTTCCACGACCGACAAGTCTTTCTTTTAAATGCTCAAGACTCGGTGGTGCTAAGAAAATAAATAATGCTTCAGGAAATTTCTTTCTAACCTGTTTCGCACCTTCTACTTCAATTTCTAAAAATACATCATAACCGTTATCCATCGTATCTCTTACGTATTGTACTGGCGTACCATAGTAATTACCAACATACTCAGCATACTCTATAAATTGGTCATCAGCAATTAAAGCTTCAAATTCTTCTCTTGATTTAAAGAAATAATCTACGCCATCCGTTTCTCCTTCACGCATGTTTCGAGTAGTCATAGAGATAGAATATTTAAAATCCGTACTCGGATCATCAAATATTGATTTACGTACTGTTCCTTTACCAACTCCAGATGGGCCAGAGAGCACTATCAGTAACCCTTTTTCTATGTTCATGTCAAACGACCTTTCCTAATGAATACTTACGATTTATTATCATTTTGTTTTTTTATATCTTACCATATTTCAATTCTATATGGCTAGAGACGTTTAAAGATTAAACAGAATTATACTCATTTAATCTCTTACATGTTACAATAAATTGACTTTTGATAAAGGTGTGAATGCAAATGGCTTTTGATGGCTTATTTACTAGAAAGATCGTTGAAGATATACAATCGCTCGTAACTGGGCGAATTCATAAAATTACTGAACCGAGTAATGACACAATTATATTAACAATTCGAAGTGAACGAAAAAATAAACAATTACTATTGTCAACACATGCAAATTTCAGTCGTTTTCACTTAACTGCTGAAAAATTTGATAATCCTTTCGATCCACCTATGTTTCTTAGAGTACTACGTAAACATTTAGATGGCGGTATTATTCAAAGTATTACACAAATTGGTAATGACAGATTAGTAGAAATCGATGTTCATTCTCGAGATGAAATTGGTGATTTAAGAAAACGAACAATTGTATTAGAAATTATGGGTAGACATAGTAATATCATTTTAATTGATGGAGACCGTAAAATTATCGACGGCTTTAAACATCATACACCTAATACCAATACCGCTCGTACAATTATGCCAGGTTTCAAATATGAATATCCACCTACTGTTAAGAAATTAAATCCATTCGAAGTGGATGATATCAATAAATATATTGATTTTAATTCGGGTAAAATTGACCGACAGCTCCTTCAACAATTTGAAGGTTTTAGTCCACTTATAACGAAAGAAATTACATCAAGACGACCATTTATGAATCAAGAAACATTAGTAGAAGCTTTTAATGAAGTGATGGACGAAGTACAACAATCACCTAAACCTGTTATTTATAGTGATGATTCGACTGGAAAAGAAATTTTCTATTTTATGCCGTTACATTCATATGGGAATGACTATATGTCCTTTAATAGTTTACATGAATGTTTAGATAGATTTTATGAATCACGTGGTGAAAGAGAGCGTGTTAAACAACGTGCATTAGATTTAGTTAAGATTGTTGACCAACATCTTCAAAAAAATCGCCATAAACTAGAGAAATTAATTAATGAGCGAGAAGCGGCTCGTAACAAAGATGAGCAACAATTATTTGGAGAATTAATAACGGCAAATATGTATCAAATTAAACAAGGCGACAAATCGTTAGAAACTATTAATTATTATAACAATGAGCCTATTACGATACCTTTAAATCCAACAAAATCACCTTCAATGAATGCACAATATTATTACAAACAATATAACAGACTTAAGACACGTGAAATAGAATTAGATAAGCAAATCAAATTGACACAATCTAATATCTTATATTTCGAATCATTAGAACAACAACTTGCTCATATTTCTGTTGATGATATTGATGACATTAGAGAAGAATTAGAAGATCAAGGTTTTGTGAAGAAACGTAAAAATAAGAAAAAGAAAAATTCTAACAAAATTACGTTAACGACATTTATTTCTACAGATGGTCAAACGATTTTATTAGGTAAAAATAATAAACAAAACGATTACTTAACGCATCGTGTCGCAAGAAAAAATCAATTATGGTTCCATACGAAAGATATTCCAGGTTCACATGTTGTCATACAAGAAGATGAACCAACACAAAAAACAATCGAAGAAGCGGCAATGATTGCTGGGTATTATTCTAAAGCAAGTCAATCAGGTCAAATCCCTGTTGACTACACTGCTATAAAGAATGTCCATAAACCGAGTGGTGCTAAACCAGGATTTGTCACTTACGACAGTCAAACAACACTTTATGTCACGACTGATTATGACGACATTAAAAAATTACTTAAAAAATAACAAAAACTTTCATAACTTGATTGGCCAGAAATCATTTTCAAAGGCTGATAAGTTATGAAAGTTTTTCTATTATATATTGCATTTATGACTGTTGTTCAGGTAAAGCAAGTTGGAAGTTCACGCCAAATTTATCTTGAACCCACGCAAACTCTCTAAATGTTGGTGGTAATTCTGTTTTCGGCATGAGAATCGCGCCTCCAGATTTAAGTTTAGAATATAAATGTTCCATTTCCATTGCTGATTCACACGTTACATATAATGACATTGCAGGATTCATCTCAATTTCAACACCATTTGTTTGATCGATTCCCATAAATATTTGTCCATTTATTTTAAATATAGAATGTTGAACAGTCCCAGGTTCACCAGGTCCTTCTTCACCATACTTAACCATTGTTAAAATTTCACTATCTTTAAAAATAGACGTATAAAAATTAATCGCTTCTTCAGCTTCACCGTTAAACATTAAAAATGTCGTAATTTTTGGTATCATTGAATAAACACTCCATCAACAGATTTTAATCATTTTTTAAATCGTATATTATTTAGTATAATCTTATTAAGCTTTAAAGACAAAGGAGAGATTTTATGTCACTTTCATTATTGTTACCGATCGTTATTATGTTAGCCATCATCATTGTCGGATATATATTTATTAAACTATTTATGGATTAAAATACAACATAAAGAAATGCTTGGAACAATGTCCAAGCATTTCTTTTTTATTATATTTCAATTATTTACTTGCTACTAAATCTATTCCAAATAACCATGGAACCATGAACCATACAAATCCGACGATAATCACACAGCTGATTAAGTTTAACCAAAATCCGGCTGTCGCCATTTCTCGAATGGTTACTTTGTCTGTACCAAATACAATCGCATTTGGTGGAGTACCAACTGGTAACATAAATGCACAGTTTGCAGCCATTGCTGCTGGAATCATTAATGCTAGTGGATGAACATGAATACCAACTGCAATTGTAGCTAAAATTGGTAAGATCATTGTAGCCGTTGCAGTATTAGATGTAATTTCTGTTAAGAATAATACAAACAGCGTAACAATTCCTATAATTAAGATGATATTGACGCCATCTAATCCTGAAATTTGTTTACCCATCCATTTATCTAATCCACTTTCTGTAATGGCAGAAGCTACTGCTAAACCACCACCAAATAGTAATAAAATACCCCACGGTAAATCTTTAGCAATTGACCAATCAAGAATTCTAGCAAATTTGCGTCTTGCTGGAATTAAGAAAAGAATTACTGCTACGAACATTGAAATAGTGCCATCTTTAACTAATTCTGTAAAAGGTAATTGTGTTAATAAAAATTCTCTAGATACCCATAAAAATGCTGCTAAACAGAATAGTGTGAATACAACTTTTTCTTCATAAGTCGTCTTACCTAAAGACTTTAACTCTCTTGTGATAATTTCTCTTCCACCAGGAAGTTCTTTCATATCATGTTTAAATATTACGAAATTTAAATATGCCCAAGTTATTGCGAGTAAGATAATGACTGTAGGTACACCCATAACCATCCATTGACCAAATCCAATTTCTTCTCCGAAAATCTTTTCGTATTGACCTTTCAAAATAATAAGTGGCGGTGTCCCAATTAAAGTACCCAATCCTCCGATAGTACCTGCATAACCGATACCGAGTACTAAAGATTTTTCAAACTGTGATAAATTGTGATTGTCATTGCCTTCAGCTGTTAATTCATTCGCTTCTTTAATAATTGCCATACCGATTGGAATCATGATCATTACGGCTGCTGTGTTTGAAACAAACATCGATAAAGCACCCGTTGCAATCATAAATCCTAATAAAATTCTACCTGTACTCGTACCAATACTTTTAATAATGACGAGTGCAATTCTAGTATGTAAATTCCATCTTTCCATCGCAATAGCAATAATGAAACCTCCTAAGAATAGGAATACTATATCATCTCCATATGCACTTGAAACGGTCGCGCTATCCATAATTCCGCCTAAAGGAAAAAGGAATAAAGGCATTAAGCTTGTTGCTGGAATAGGAATCGCTTCAGTAATCCACCATATAGCAATCCATAAAGTAGCTGCCATAACGTAGACACCATTTTGACTTAATCCATCTGCTTTAAAAAATAGTAACACAACTAAAAATAGTAATGGTCCTAGTATTAATCCGATAAGTTGCGCAGTATTGTAAGCTTTTAATTCAGGATCTGGCTTATTTTGATTTTTCATTGCATCCGCAGAAAAGAATTTTAACATTTCTTTCGTACGTCCACTTTCTTTCCAAAGTTGATTCGTAAACTTATTGTCATGTTTATTCATAATTTTCGCCCCCTTTAAAAGTGTATACGTTTACATTTTAACAAAGGTTTTATGCAATTCATACAATTTTCTGAATATTCATGGTTATATATAAAAAAACTGCTGAAAAATTGAATATCAATTTTTCAGCAGTTTTTTTACTTTTCTTCATGTTGATCATCAAAGAATCCTTTTGCTTCTAATTCTTTTTTGATACTTTTGAATATATTTTTGTCGCCTAAATCATATCTTCTCTGTCTATTCACGTTTGTGTTATTTGAATAACCTGTACGTTCGTACATATTTTCGTCTCTTACTTCATAGTGATTAAAGTCAGGTTTCGCATTAGAATCTTTTTTAAGAAAATCATTAATATGTCCCCATTTTTTTATCTGCTCTTGTTCTTCTGCAGCAGATAATTTATGTTGGCTTTCCATAAAGACCCCCCTTATCTTGACTTTATTATAAAGTATCTTTCCAAGCTTTTAAAGTTTTTATATCTTTATTTTCGATATAACCTTCTTTTTCAGCTACTGAAATCAGTTCATCATAATTAGACAAAGTATAGAATGGAACATTGATTTCTTTGAAAGCTTCTTCTGCTTTGTTAATACCATATGTAAAGATTGCAAATACCCCTAATACTTCCGCGCCATCTTCAATTAAAGCTTCCACAGCATTAATTGATGAGCCACCTGTTGAAATTAAATCTTCAATTACAACTACTTTTTTCCCTTTGCTTAAAGCACCTTCGATTTGATTCCCTTTACCATGACCTTTGCTTTTAGATCTCACATAGCTCATCGGTAATTTTAGTTGATCCGCAACAAATGCTGCATGCGGAATACCTGCTGTTGCCGTACCAGAAATAATTTCAACATCTTGAGCATGTTCTTTAATCATTTGAATTAAACCTTGATAAATATTTTCTCTAATTTCAGGATATGCTAATGTCACTCTATTATCACAATAAATCGGTGATTTTATCCCTGAACTCCATGTATATGGATCCTCAGGTGAAAGTGTTACAGCTTTAATTTCTAATAATGATTGTGCAATATTTTGAGTCATATGAATTATCCTTCCCATCTTTGTAATATTTCTTGATATCTTGCTACTGGATCTTCATGTTGTGTAATTGAACGACCTACTACTATATGTGTTGAGCCTAATTTTTTAGCATCTTCTGGCGTTGTCACACGTTGTTGATCATGTGTCTTATCAGATTCTAAACGTATACCTGGTGTCACTTTCAAGAATATTTCACCGATATGGTCTTGAATTAAAGTAGATTCTAATGGTGAACAAACGACACCATCAAGTCCTGCTTCATGTGCTATTTTTGCATAGTGCACGACTGATTCATTGATGGATGATTGAATATTTTGTTCATCTTTCATTTGTTGTTCTGTAGTAGAAGTTAACTGAGTTACAGCTATTAACTTAGCATTAGGATTTGTCTCACGTAAGCCTTCAAGTCCAGCAGCCATCATGTTTTTACCACCTGCTGCATGCACATTGATTAAGTCGATATTGAGTTTACCTAATCCTTTTAATGCGCCTTTAACAGTGTTTGGAATGTCATGTAACTTTAAATCTAAAAAGATATCATGACCTCTTTGTTTAATTCGATTGATTGTATCAGGACCATTTTGCAAATAAAGTTCCATACCTACTTTTACAAATAGGGGTTCATTAAATAAATCTAAAAATTGATCAACTTCCTCTAGAGTTGCAAAGTCTAATGCAATTATTGGTGTATTCTTCATGTTATTTGACAACTCCTTGTTGGTTATAAGTTCTACCTTTAAGTTCTGTAATATGTTCAACGCCTAATTGGTCGAGTAATGTAGGTAATTCATCAATAATATCTTTACATACTGTTGGATTTTCAAAGTTTGCTGTTCCAACTGCTACTGCATCAGCACCAACTGAAATATAATCAATGACATCTTGAGCCGTTCTTACGCCACCCATTGCGATAATTGGAATATCAACATGTTGACTGACTTCATATACCATTCTTAATGCAACTGGCTTGATTGCTGGTCCGCTCAGTCCACCTATAACATTGCTTATGATTGGTTTTCCAGTCTTCGCATCGATTCTTAATCCTACTAAAGTGTTGATCATCGTTATACCATCAGCGTATTCTGCAATAGCTTTCGCCATTTCTACAATATTCGTTACATTAGGTGATAACTTTACATACACAGGCACTTCTGAAACAGCTTTTACTTTTCTCGTCAGTTCTTTAGCCACCTCAGGAACAGTACCGAATTGAATCCCACCTTCTTTAACATTTGGACATGAAATATTCAATTCTAGTGCATGAACATTTGATGCTTGTGAGATATGTTTTGCGACGTAAACATATTCTTCTTCAGTAGATCCTGCTACATTAGCAATAATGGGTACATCATATTGTTCAAGGTATTTCAACTCATGTTCCATAATATGGTGAACACCTGGATTTTGAAGGCCAATCGCATTAATCATACCGCTTGCCGTTTCAGCGACACGTGGTGCTTCATTACCGTATCTTGCAAATTGAGTTGCTGCTTTAATCATGATTGCGCCAAGTTCTGATAAATCATAAAACTGACTGAATTCTTTTCCGAAAGCAAAGCATCCACTTGCTGGCATGATTGGATTTTTCAAATTTAATCCTGGTAACGATACATTTAATCGACTCATATGATGACAGCTCCTTTTTCAAATACGGGACCGTCTGTACAAACTTTGACATAACCCGCTTCATTATCAGTATGGCATACACATGCGTAACAAGCACCGATGCCACAACCCATACGTTCTTCAAGTGAAATATAACCTTTCACATCACTTAATTGAAGTGTTAAAGCTTTCAACATCGCTTTTGGTCCACAGCTGTAAAAAATATCGAAGGGTGTGTCTAAATTTTCAATAACAGTTGTAACAAATCCTTTAGTACCAAGCGTTCCATCTGCAGTTGCAACATACGTATCACCTAGCGCACTAAATTCGTCTATATAAAATGCATCTTTAGCACTTTGAAAACCTAATACGTGAATTGTCTTTATACCTCTAGCATTGAGCTGTTTAGACAATTCGTACATTGGTGGCACGCCAATACCACCTCCAACTAGTAAGGCAGTATTTTGCGCTTCATCAACTGGGAATCCGTTCCCTAAAGGTGCAATCACATCAATTGGATCACCTTGTTTTAATTGTGAAATCAATTCTGTACCGTGTCCTTCTCTTCTAAAAAGCATTGTAAATGTTTCTTCTTCACGGTTCACTTCACAAATTGAAATTGGTCTTCTCAACATATGTTCAGTTCCTGTACCAGCTTTAATATGAACAAACTGTCCAGGTTTTTTCATATTTTTCGTAAGATTTCCACGTACTTTTAATTCAAAAATAGCATCTGCTATTTGATTATTTGATACAACTGTCATTATCTCGGACATTATAATCCCCCCACTACATTTGTTCAGTTCTAAATGTCATACTTTCCACTACATCTGCTAAAGCATTTGCCGTATCGAGTGATGTTAAACATGGTATACCATTTTCTACTGATTCACGTCTAATTTGGAATCCGTCTCTTTCGTAGACTTTACCTTTTGTCATTGTGTTAACCACAAGTTGTACTTCACCTTTTTGTATTACAGATAGCAAGTCATGTTCGCCGCCTATTTTACCAACCGTATACACTGGGATGTCATGTTCTTTAAAGTATTGTGCCGTACCTTCTGTTGCAAAAATTCTATAACCAATCTCATGAAATCTCTTAGCGATTGTTAATGCTTCAGCTTTATCTTTATCACTTACAGTAAATAATGCTGTACCTTGATCTTGTACTTTTAAACCACTTGCTGTTAAACCTTTATATAATGCTTTTTCTAAAGTACTGTCTTTACCCATTACTTCACCTGTCGATTTCATTTCAGGTCCTAATGTGATATCAACATTTTTAAGTTTATTAAAGCTGAATACTGGTGCTTTAACATATACACCTTCTTTATATGGCGCTAAACCACTTTCATATCCTTGCTCTTTCAAAGTGATGCCTGCAATTGCTTTAGTAGCAATCTTTGCCATTGGAATTTCAGTAATTTTACTTAAGAATGGTACTGTACGACTTGCTCTTGGGTTAACTTCAAGTACGAATACTTCTCCTTTAGAAAGTACAAACTGAATATTGATAAGTCCTACTATGTTTAAGCCTTTTGCCAATTTCGTTGTGTAATCGACTAATAAATTAATTTCTTCATCCGTTAACGTTTGAGGTGGATATACGGCAATTGAATCACCTGAATGGACACCCGCTCTTTCAATGTGTTCCATAATACCTGGGATGACAACAGTTTCACCATCTGAAATTGCGTCTACTTCAATTTCTTTACCTGTTAAATAACGGTCAATCAGTACTGGATGCTCTGGGCTTGCTTTAACTGCTTGTTCCATATAATTTCTCAATTCAGGTTCAGCATATACAATTTCCATCGCTCTTCCACCTAGTACATATGAAGGTCTTACAACAACCGGATAACCAATTTCATTTGCGTTATCTATCGCTTCTTGAACTGAAGTCGCTGTTTTACCTAATGGTTGTGGTACATCAATTTTTTGTAATAAAGCTTCAAATTCTTTTCTATCTTCAGCTCTGTTAAGATCTTCAAGCGTCGTACCTAATATTTGAATACCTTTTTGTGCAATTTTATCTGCTAAGTTGATTGCTGTTTGTCCACCAAATTGAACGACTACGCCTTTAGGTTGTTCGTGATTAATGATACTCATGACATCTTCTTCAGTCAGTGGCTCAAAGTATAACTTGTCAGATATCGAGAAGTCTGTTGAAACTGTTTCAGGGTTGTTGTTAATAATAATTGCTTCATAACCCGCTTCTTGAATAGCCCATACAGCATGTACAGTAGCATAATCAAATTCCACACCTTGTCCAATTCTAATTGGACCTGATCCTAATACGATGATTTTTTCTTTTTCAGTGACTATAGATTCATTTTCTTCTTCATAAGTACCGTAGAAATATGGTGTTTCTGATTCGAATTCTGCCGCACATGTATCTACTGTTTTGTAAACTGGGTTAATACCATGTTCTTGTCTTAAATCATATATGTCTCGCTCTGATTGTTCCCATCTATGTGCAATGACTTTATCACTAAAGCCGTATTGTTTCGCCCATAATAATGCGTCTAAATCGCCTTTTTTCTCTTTTAAATCGTGTTCAATATCGATGATGTGTTTGAATTTATTCAAGAAGAAATAATCAATTTGAGTTAATTCATGTATTCTTTCAAGTGATGTACCACGTCTAATTGCTTCGCCAATAAAGAATAATCTTTCATCATCTTGTGCTTTAATTCTCTCTTCAATAAAATCTAATTCAAATTCATCGCCATTTGGTAAACCTAAATGATGCACACCATATTCTAATGAACGAATCGCTTTTAATAATGATTCTTCATACGTTCTACCTATTGCCATGACTTCCCCAGTTGCTTTCATTTGTGTACCGAGATGACGTTCGCCTTTTTCGAATTTATCAAAAGGAAATCTTGGTATTTTAGAAACAACATAGTCTAGTGCTGGTTCAAATGCTGCATATGATGTACCTGTTACAGGGTTTAACATTTCATCTAAAGTCATACCGATTGCTATTTTGGCAGCTAACTTCGCAATTGGATAACCCGTTGCTTTTGAAGCTAATGCTGACGATCTTGATACACGAGGATTAACTTCTATTATGTAGTAATCTAGTGATTTTGGATCAAGTGCTAATTGTACGTTACATCCGCCTTCAATTTTTAAAGCACGAATAATTTTCAGTGATACATCTCTTAACATTTGATATTCTACGTCTGATAATGTTTGACTTGGTGCAACTACGATTGAGTCACCTGTATGAATGCCAACTGGATCGATGTTCTCCATGTTACAAACTACAATGGCATTATCATTTTTATCTCTCATCACTTCGTATTCAATTTCTTTGTAACCTGCGATGGATTTTTCTAATAAACATTGTGTAACTGGGCTATATTTCAAGCCATTTTGAACAACTTCTCTTAGTTCCTTTTCATCGTGACAAATTCCGCCACCAGTACCACCCATTGTAAAAGCAGGTCGCACAATTAGCGGGTAGCCAATTTCGTTCGCAAAATTTAAAGCACCTTCAATATCGTTCACGATATCACTTTCAGGTACTGGTTCATTTAATTCATTCATAAGTGTACGGAATAAATCTCTATCTTCAGCTTGTTCGATTGAAGAAAGTTGTGTACCTAATAAACGTACGTTATTTTCTTCTAATACACCATTTTCGTGTAATTCAATTGCCATGTTCAAACCAGTTTGTCCGCCTAAAGTTGGTAACAATGCGTCTGGTTGTTCTTTACGAATAATGCGACTCACAAAGTCTAAAGTTAAAGGTTCAATATATACTGTATCTGCTATTTCAGTGTCCGTCATAATTGTTGCTGGATTAGAGTTTACGAGAATAACACGGTAACCTTCTTCTTTTAGTGCTAAGCATGCTTGAGTGCCTGCATAATCAAATTCTGCAGCTTGACCTATAATGATTGGGCCAGAACCAATTACTAAGATGGATTTTATATCAGTTTGTTTAGGCATTGATTGTACGCTCCTTCGCTTTATGTAATTTGATCATTTCAATAAATTCATCGAATAAATAGTTTGAATCGTGCGGTCCAGGTGATGCTTCTGGATGATATTGTACTGAAAATGCTGGATATTTTTTATGTCTTAATCCTTCAATTGATTTATCATTTAATGCGATATGTGTCACTTCTAAATCAGTTTGTGCAATAGACGCTTCATCAATTGCATAACCATGGTTTTGACTTGTTAAATCTACTTTTCCAGTTTGTAGATTTTGTACTGGATGATTGGCACCTCTATGACCAAATTTCATCTTATAAGACGTTGCACCTTGAGATAATGCAAACAATTGATGTCCTAAACAAATGCCGAAGAATGGTATTTTACCGACTAATTGTTCAATTGTTTGAATGGTTTCTTGTACACTTTCAGGATTCCCTGGTCCATTTGAAACCATTATGCCATCTGGTGAGATATTCAGTATTTCTTCAAATGAAGTTTGGTATGGTACGACTGTTACATCACATCCTCTTCTATTAAGTTCTCTCACGATATTTTCTTTTTTACCGTAATCAATTAATACAACTTTATAGCCATCACCAGTTGAAATGTATGGTCTAACTGATGAAACTTGTTCAACTTCGTCCGTTCTTAACGATTCAGTATTTAAGCGTTGAACGAGACTTTCTATTTCATCAGCATTATCAGTAAATCCAGCTTTAAGGACACCGAATTTTCTAATTTTACGTGTTAAACTTCTTGTATCAACACCTGAGATACCTGGTATATGATAAAATTTTAACGTTTCATCTAAAGACTTACTTGATCTAAAGTTACTTGGGTAATCACACGCTTCTCTCACGACAACACCATTTAAAGTTGGTGTTAATGATTCAAAGTCATCTCTGTTTATCCCGTAGTTACCAATAAGTGGGTAAGTAAATGTAATAATTTGTCCAGTATAAGATGGGTCTGAAATGGTTTCTTGATAACCTGTCATTGCTGTATTAAAAACAATTTCTCCAACTGTTAAATCATCTGAACCTAATGCATAACCTTTATATGTTGTTCCATCTTCTAATACTAAGTATCTTTTATTTTTCATCTTATACTTCCTCCTTGAAGACGATTTCTCCATCACAAATTGTTAAAATTGGATATCCTGAAACGACTTCTCCTATAAATGGTGTGTTAGTACTCTTAGAAGCAAATTCTTCTGCTCGTATCGGTCTTTCTGTTTCCAAGTCTATGATAGTTAAGTCAGCGTAGCTTCCTTCTTCTAATCGACCATAAGGTAAGTTAAATGTTTCACTTGGCTTCGTTGTTAAAAATGCAACAAGTTGTTCTAATGTGAATTTACCTGTTTTCACAAAGTGTGTATATAATAATTGGAATGCTGTTTCACTTCCTACAATTCCGAAAGGTGCATCAATCATTGACACTTCTTTTTCTTCTTTAGCATGTGGTGCATGATCTGTTGCGATGCAATCAATTGTTCCATCTATTAAACCTTCGATTAAAGCATCTCTATCTTCTTTCGCTCTTAAAGGTGGATTCATTTTGTATATCGCATCGTCACCTGGTACGTCATCTTCTGTAAGTAATAAGTGATGTGGTGTAACTTCAGCTGTTACTTTAATACCTGCTTTTTTAGCATCTCTTATGACACGTACACTTTCTTTTGTAGACACGTGACACACATGGTAATGGCAATTTGCTGCTTCAGCTAATAACACGTCTCTAGCAATTTGTACCGCTTCGCAAATTGAAGGAATACCTGGAATGCCAAGTTCTTCACTTCGTTTACCTTCATGCATTGCACCACCATAAATTAATGAATTATCTTCGCAGTGTGCTACGATTGCTTTATCAATTTTAGCTGCTTCTTTCATAGCTTCGTACATCATTGAAGCTGTTTGTACACCTACACCATCATCAGTAAATTGGAACATGCCTCTATCTTTTAATGCTTTGAAATCAACATGTTCTTTACCAGCTTGTCTTACTGTAATTGATGCATAAGGTAAAACTCTTACCACTGCATGCTCATCAATGATTTTGTGAAGACGATCTAAATGTTCAACTGAATCTGGGACAGGCTTTGTATTAGGCATTGGACAAACTGTTGTAAATCCACCTCTTGCTGCTGCTTTAGTACCTGTTTCAATTGTTTCTTTATGTTCGCCACCAGGTTCTCTTAAATGTACATGTACATCAACAAATCCTGCTGAAATAAAATGTCCTTTCGCATCAATAACTTCTTGATTCTCTACTTCTATATAATCATCTATTTTTTTAATTTTGCCATCTTCAATTTCAATTTCCTTGTTAACTAATTGACCTTCTAATAAGATTTTTCCATTTTTGATTATAAGTGACATTTTACTTTTTCCTCCTTGTGATTAAGTACAGCATGTATACATGCCATTCTAATGAACACGCCGTTTTCCATTTGTTTAAAAATTCTTGATTTCGAACTTTCTACAAGTGAAGTATCTATTTCAACACCTCGGTTGACTGGTGCTGGATGCATGACGATTGCATTGTCATGAAGTTTGTTATATCTATCTATCGTCAGTCCGTATGCATTGTGATAGTCTTCTTTACTAAACGTTGCACCTGAATCATGTCTTTCATTTTGCACTCTTAACAACATACATACATCTACTTCATCTATCACATCATCAATTTCTACATATGGTACATCTGAAAAGTTACATTTCCATTGTTCCGGTGCAGAGAACATCACTTCCGCACCAAGTTTCGTTAAAGCATCTGCATTACTTCTTGCTACTCTTGAATTTTTTATATCACCTGAGATTAAAATCTTTAATCCTTCGAAATAACCGTATTCCTCATATATTGTCATAATATCTAGAAGACTTTGCGTCGGGTGGTGGCCACTACCATCTCCACCATTTAATACTGGAATATTAAGCCCTTGTAATGTGTCATAATATGCATTTTCGCTATGTCTAATGACTAATGCGTCTACACCAATGGATTCTAAAGTTTTGCAAGTATCATATAAAGATTCACCTTTTTGAACAGATGAAGTACTTATTTCAAAAGGAATGACTTCCAAACCTAATTTTCTTTCAGCCATTTCAAAACTACATTTTGTTCGTGTTGAATTTTCAAAGAATAAGTTTGCGACCGTCATGCCTTTACCAAAAGTTTCTGCACCATTTTCTTTAATGTCTTGTGCTTTCGTTATAATTTTCATGATGTCGTCTTTAGTTAAATCAGTCATTGTTAATAAATTTTTCATATGACACGCCTCCTGAGAATTATTTTATTTTCTTTGGCAATATAAGATTGAGCAAGATACCTACTGTTGCTGCTAAAGCCATACCTTCAATGTTTAAATGTATACCAATACCTGTGAAGTCTAAATGTGCTTTACCGATTCCTAATACGAGAATGACAGAAGCAATAATCAAGTTACGGTTGTCACCGAAATCGATATTGTTCTCCACCAACATTCTCAAACCACTTGAAGCAATGATTCCGAATAATAGTATGGAAACACCACCCATAACTGGTGTTGGTATTGTTGAAATCATCGCTGTGAATTTACCAACAAATCCTAAGATTAGTGCAAGTACTGCTGCACCTCCGATTACCCAAATACTATAAATTCTTGTAATGGCTAGTACACCAATGTTCTCGCCGTATGTCGTACTTGGTGGCCCACCAATAATTGAAGCCATCATCGTTGATACCCCATCACCAATTAATGAGCGATGTAAACCTGGATCTTTGAAGAAGTTCTTACCGACAATTTTATTGATGACGATTTGATGACCAATATGCTCACTAACCGTTACAAAAACGATTGGCAGCATGATTAAGATCAGCCCCCATTGTAGAGATGGTGTGTAATCATGAAACGGTAAGTAAATATCTGGCATTTGGATCCATTTCGCTTTTGAAATTGGCGCTAAGTCTACAATTCCAAATAATAATGAAGATATATATCCAACAATAATTCCGATAAGAACAGGAATGATTGATAAGAATCCTTTGAAAAATACTGAAACGATAATTGTTGTAATTAATGTGATGAGTGCGACTGTAATGTATATGCCACTATAGCCTTTCATTGCATTTGAATCTGTGTACATCGCCATGTTAACTGCTACCGGTGCTAATCCAAGTCCGATAACCATAATGACAGGTCCAACTACGACTGGTGGTAAAAGATTAAGCAACCAATTCGTGCCAGTAACCTTTATAATCAATCCGATAATGACGTAAAGAACACCACTCATAAATAATGCAACAAGCATTTCACCGAGGTCATGTGTCTTGAGCCCGACAATAATCGGTGTTATGAATGCAAAGCTCGAACCGAGATAAGCTGGTATCTTTCCTTTCGTTATCAGTATATAAAGTAGCGTTCCTAAACCTGATGCAATGAGTGCTGCTGAAACAGGTAAACCTGTTAGAAATGGTACAAGTACCGTAGCTCCGAACATTGCAAATAAATGCTGTGAGCTTAAGAAGAACCATTGTGATGCTTTAGGTTTATCATTAACATCTAGTATGGGTTCTACTGTTCGTTTAAACATTTCTTCATTTTGTGACATTTCCATTCTCCTATTCAAAAAAAGATCCCTTCACAAGATATGCAAAGGGATCTATGTATACAGTGATACCTATAAAGGTATAGTTATCTCCTGTAGCCATATATACTCCTTTGCCAGTCTCTCGTACTGATTTAAAAGGATTTATTTAATTTAATTTTACTGCTGTTTGTTGGTCGAACTCTTCTAATTCAACGACAACTGATTCATTAGATGATGTTGGAACGTTCTTACCTACATAATCTGCTCTAATCGGAAGTTCTCTATGACCTCTGTCGACTAAAGTTGCTAAACTTATTTTTCGTGGTCTTGCGTGATCTAATATAGCATCTAATGAAGCTCTAACAGTTCTTCCTGTATAAAGGACATCATCGACAATAATGACATGCTTATCATTAATATCTATATCGATATTAAATGATTTCACTTTAATCGTACCTTGTTGATTCTGAACATCGTCACGATAATGTGTAACATCAATTTCTCCAGTTGGTACTTGAACTTGTTCGATGTCTTGGATTTTCTGCTCAATTCTGTTCGCAAGAAATACACCTCTTGTCTTTACGCCTAACAAGACAATATCTTTAGTACCTTTGTTCTTTTCAAGTATTTCATGTGACATTCTTGTTAATGCTCTGTTTACAGCAGCAGCATCCATGATTAACCTCTCAGCCATATTCAATCTCCTTCCACAAAAAAATACTCACGTCTTTAGAAGACATGAGTATACACTAGTACCATACAAAGATGGTCTACACGCTCATATTATGTCTTCTCAGCCTCTCTGGACTGTCTGTTAAAGACGCTTTAATTGTTAAAACAATAATATCGTTTTTTTCATATGATGTCAAAGTTTAAATAAAATTAAATAAGTATTATTACACGTTGTACTTATTTTTTATCTTCTCGATTTCTTAATTTCTCTAATAATGTTTCAAAATACTCTGGTAATGGTGCTTCTTTTTCAATATATTCACCAGTAACTGGATGTTCAAATCCTAATAATCCAGCATGTAAAGCTTGTCCACCAATGTTCAATGTCTTCTTCGGTCCATATTTAGGATCACCTACTAAAGGAAAACCAATATGTTTCATATGCACTCTGATTTGATGAGTACGACCAGTTTCTAACTGACATTTAACCAATGTATATTTTTCGAATTTTTCAATTACATTAAAGTGCGTGACAGCTTCTTTACCATCATCAACGATCGCCATTTCTTGACGTTCTTTAGGATTTCTGCCGATTGGTGCTTCAATTGTTCCAAATTCGTGAGGTATATTACCATGTACAAGAGCTGTATATTCTCTAGTCACAGTTTTATCAACTAACTGTTCAACTAATCCTCTATGTGCAATATCATTCTTAGCAATCATTAATAAACCGGATGTATCTTTATCTATACGATGCACAATACCGGGTCTAATTTCACCGTTAATACCAGATAAATCTTTAATCACATACATTAATCCGTTTACTAACGTACCTGTATAATGGCCAGGTGCTGGATGCACAACCATACCTTTAGGTTTATAAACGACCGCTACATCTTTGTCTTCATAATAAACCTCAATACCTAAATCTTCTGCGACAATATCAACTTCTTCTATTACTTTTTCAGTCGCAACAATAACATCATTAAGCTTCGTCTTATAATTTGCTTTAATGACTTTACCATTTACTTCAACTAAACCTAATTTAATCCAATCTTGAATTTGATTTCTTGACCAATCTGGATTCAAATCAGGTAATAATTTATCAATTCTTACACCAATTTCATTTTCTGTCTCTATCTTAAATTCAAATGTATTCAAGCTTTTTCCTCCTTGCCCTCAAATAAAATCACAATTATCAATACAATGACACCTATCGTTAAAGCAGCATCTGCTACATTAAATATCGGGAAATTATAGCTGAAAATATATGTATCAACAAAATCAACAACTTCTCCTCTAAACAAACGATCTATAAAGTTACCAATTGACCCTGCAATTAATAAACTTAGTCCAAGTTGAACATCAGGTCGACCGTATCCTTCATTCTTAAAGAACATAAATAAAATAACAAGCACGACAATTGTTACGATATAAAATAACCACATTTTCCCTTGTAAAATCCCCCAAGCAGCACCTTGGTTTCTATGAGATGTAATATATAAAAAATTACTGATAACCTTTATAGACTCACCCACTTCTAAAGATTTAACAATTAAAAATTTAGTAAGTTGATCAAGCGCGATTAATATAATAATAAAAGTACTCCAAATCGGTACATTGTAACCTTTACGCATCTACTTTCCACTCCAATCTTGATTATTTTACCACATAACACGAACTAATTGTTAATATGATCTTTTAAATTACACATCTAATTCAAACACCTCATCACATATATTTTCTTTCATAACCAATTTAAAATTAAACAAAATAAAAAGAGATCAAGCAACAAAAATTGCTTAATCTCTTATATTAATTAAATTATACATTAGACATACGAGTTATTCTATAAATACCTAATAATGATATAACTACACAGGTAAATAACAAAGTACGGAATAATGGATTTTCACTTTCACCCGTCTTAGGTAATTCTTTTTGTTGTTTATCTGATTTATTATCTGCAGCTTTAGCTTTACTATCAGTACTCTTAGCCTTTACATCTTTATTATTATCTTCTTTTTTCACATCAACTTTTTTAGAAACATCAGAAGATTGAGGCTCAGACTTTTGATTATTCATCGCCACTTTATTTTGATTATCAGATTTATTATTAACTACAACTTTATTATCTTTATTTTGATCAGTAGCATACTTCTTATCAACTACATTACTCTGACTATCAGACTTTTTATCAACTTTCACATTATCTTTAGCCGGTTGTTCTACTTTAGCAGGAACATCTTGTTTTGGTTGGTCTGATATAGACTGATTGTCAGTAGTGTTTTTATTAGGTTCTGGTTGATCTTTTGGTTGATCAGATTTAGGTTCATCTTTTTGGTCATCTGCTTTTTGATCATCAGATGTATTATCAGACTTAGGATCGTATGTTACACCATCTAATGGTCTAGGGTGTTCTCCTACGAAAAGGTCATTTACTTTACCTTTAGATTTATAGAAATCATAATATCCCCATTGATCCCAAATGTGCTTATATTTAGGATTTAATTCATTCGTAGGCACACCATCCTTATAAATATAAAAATCACCTGGCTTTGCATCAATTTCTAATATTTCTCCACCTTGTTCAGGTACAGTCATTGAACCATCATAATTTACTCTGATAGGATATAACATTCCTCCGTTGTGAAACACATACTTCACAGGTTTGTCTTGTTTCACTTCTTCTGCATTAACTTTACCAATATCTGGTGTAGTTAGTGTTGTACATATTAATGTTGATAATAAAATTTTCTTTAACATAAACTTCTCCCCTTAATTATTCATAACTAAGAAAATTATGCTTTTGATTTACGATTTATTGTATAAAGGCCAATTAATGATAAGCCAACTAATGATAATATTCCTACTTGTATCCATGGATTTTCACTTTCACCCGTCTTAGGTAATTCTTTTTGTTGTTTATCTGATTTATTATCTGCAGCTTTAGCTTTACTATCAGTACTCTTAGCCTTTACATCTTTATTATTATCTTCTTTTTTCACATCATCTTTTTTAGAAACATCAGAAGATTGAGGTTCAGACTTTTGATTATTCACTGCCACTATATTTTGATCATCAGATTTATTATTAGCTACAGGTTTATTATCTTTATCTTTAACAGCTACATTACTTTGACTATCAGACTTTTTATCAACTTTCACATTATCTTTAGCCGGTTGTTCTACTTTAGCAGGAACATCTTGTTTTGGTTGATCTGTCTTAGATTTATTGTCAGTAGTGTTTTTATTAGGTTCTGTTTGATTATTCTGTTGATCAGATTTAGGTTCATCTTTTGGGGCATCTGCTTTTTTATCATCAGAAGTTTTATCAGACTTAGGAATAAACGTTACACCATCTAATGGTCTAGGATGCTCTCCAACGAATAAATCAGCAGTTCGACCTTTCGATGCATAAAAATCATAGTATGCCCATTGATCCTTTATATGTTTATACTTTGGAGTAACTTCATATGTTTTAACCCCATTTTTAACAACATAATAATCACTAGGTCTCTCAATGAAAACTTCTAATATTTCTTTTTCAGGTATAGTCATTGATCCATCAGAATTAATATAAATAGGACTAGCTTCTCCACCAGATTTAAACACATATTTAACTGGTTTATCTTGTTTCACTTCTTCTGCATTAACTTTACCAATAACTGGTGTAGTTAGTGTTGTACATATTAATGTTGATAATAAGATTTTCTTTAACATAATTTTCACTCCTCACTTAAATATTTATAGTACTTTTACTGCTTCCTTCTCAATATAACCTATCCATTTGTCTTTATTATCATATAATGAGTAGTAAACTCTTCCGCTACTTAATTTATATAAACATTTAGAATGTAGTTTTTTGTTTATATAATTCTGTGATTGGTTTCTTACTCTATCGAATAAGAAATGATAAAAATTATATTTAGTACTTATAATTTTTACATCTTTATTGAAACTTTGAGGTACAACTTTCTTAGTAGCATTTATATTCAATATTCCTAAATATTTGTCATTACTGTCATAAATTTTAATATAAGTATTGTTATTATTGTCTTTGTATATACCTTTTGCATTATAAACTTTATGATACATCGATTTAGTATTTAAATTTTCTTTACCAAAGAAGTTACCCCATACTGTATAATTATTCTTTATAATCTCAACACGTTCATCATAAGGCTCAAAAATAGTTTCTCTTACATCATTCTTATTTACATTTCCTATCCACTTACCATTCCCATCACATAATGTATATAAAGTTAGATTATTTGGTAAATTATATATTTCTTTTATCTTATAATATCTACTAAAAGATAACTTCTTATCAGTCTGTAAATCCCCAAATAAATTTCTATAAAGCTTTATATTTTCCTTTTTTAACTGAACTACTTTATCTGTGTAAATTGGTTTTATTTCAGTAGTATCATCGATATTTATAAAGCCTACAAATTGGTGATCTTTATCCTTAATCAATATATACTTTCCACCTGTTGAATCAGTATATACAGTTTGAGCTCTATAGATTCTTCCTTTTACATCTTGATTATTAAAAACTAATTCTTTTAAATTTAAATCTTTCCAAATTTTAGCTACACTTTTATTTACATATATAACTTTATCATACCGTTCAAATTTTAATTCCTTACCCCAATCATAAATTATCTCCATTTTGCTTGAAGATAATCTCACACCAGAATTATATTTATAAGTGTCATTTTCACCAAATCCACTAGTATGAATCGCGATTACATCATTATTGCTATTAAATACTGGACTACCACTTTGACCTGGTTCTGTATCGGAATCGTAATAAATTTTGTTTTTAGTTATATTTACAATTTCACCAGAACTAAAATACTGGTTGCCTGGTTTAATTTTGTCTATGTTACCTTCATGAGATCCAGGGTATCCAATAGTAGATATAAATTCACCTAATGTTAATTTGTCAGTTAAATTAAGTTTACCTAATTCCTTTCCTAATGGCCTATCTAAAATAAGTAATGCCATATCATAATAGCTATTACGTTTATTCAACCATTCAGGAGCTACATAAGTTTTTATTACTCTACTAATTCCTAAAGTTGGTATTTCATCTTTATATCCTGCATATACTAATACTTTGTTAATCTCTATATCCTTATACTTACTTGTAATAACATGTGCAGCAGTTAATACTGAATAATCATCAATCATAAATCCAGTACCACTTATATAATTATAATCATTAATATAAGATCTTATATGCACTATAGACTTATTAGGAAATTGATTTATATCTTTCACTAATTTTCTATCATCAGGACCAATTATAGATTCACCTTGATTACCATCTACTTTTTCAACTGGTAAAGCACTACTTTCATCATTAATATATTCTTCTCTTATTACATTTTTATCTGTTGACTCTACATCTTTTTCAGATTCTAAATTAGCTTTTTCATTTGTATTATTTTTTGATTGAGTATTTTGTTTTTCTGAATTATCCTTATTATTTTCATTGTTAACTGTATCATTAGCATTAATTTTTTCAGATTCCTCTAATATGGCATCTGAATTAGAATTTGATTCTTCACTATTAATATCTTCAACATCCTCATTTGAACTATTATCTGTTACTAAATTAGTAAGTAAGTCTTCGTTTTCATATTTAGCGATATCAATATTTGAGATATTACTTTCATTTAAATTACTTTCAGAAACTGGTTTATCTGATTGTTTATTTTCTTCTGCAAAGGCTTGATTACTAATTATTGAGATGTTGATTAAAAACAAAAATGTGATTAAAAAAATAAACTTCTTCATCATACACCTCTTTTTCACAATATTCAGAAAATAAAATCAAAAAAATTTCAATTTAATATTAGGGGTAAACATAATAGAGCAAAGCTAATTTAATAAAATAAACGTAAAATGATGAGTTAAACCATCATTATGATTCTCTTGTAACTTAGAATTAAATTATCACTCCTCTTCAATTTTTAACCTTCATATAACTCTCTTATATTTCGGTTTATTTTTTTATCGCCTATATTTTATCTATATTGAAGAAATTTATACCTCAGATTAATTAAGGATATTATACAATGTAAATTTTTACCTATCAACACATTTTTTTACATATTTCATATTAAATAATGCCAGATATAAAATTCGTTAGACATACTATTTTCCACAAAAAACTCACGAGATTTCTATCTCGTGAGTCGCTTTTATATTAAAAGTTAGCTTTTCGCTTTAATCTATGAATACCTAATAATGATATAACTACACAAGTAAATAACAAAGTACGGAATAATGTATTTTCACTTTCACCCGTTTTAGGTAATTCTTTTTGTTGTTTATCTGATTTATTATCTGCAGCTTTAGCTTTACTGCTAGTATCCTTAGTCTTTACATCTTTATTATTATCTTCTTTTTTCACATCAACTTTTTTAGAAACATCAGAAGTTTGAGGTTCAGACTTTTGATTATTCACTGCTACTTTATTTTGATCATTAGATTTATTATTAGCTACAGCTTTATTATCTTTATTTGTATCAGATTTATTTTGATCAGTAGCATCCTTCTTATCAACTACATTACCCTGACTATTTGATTTTTTATCAACTTTAGCCGGTTGTTCTACTTTAGCAGGAACATCTTGTTTTGGTTGGTCTGACTTAGATTTATTATCAGTATTGTTTTGATTAGGCTCAGTTTGATCAGATTTAGGTTCATCTTTTGGATTATTTACATTGTTATCATCAGATGTATTATCAGACTTAGGACCAAATGTTCCACCATCTAATGGTCTAGGATGTTCACCTACAAATAGGTCAGCTGTTCGACCTTTCGATGCATAAAAATCATAGTACGCCCATTGATCCCATATATGTTTATACTTTGGATTAACTTCATTAGTTTGTACACCATTTTTAGTAATATAAAAATCAACAGGTTTTACATCAACATCCCATAATTCTCCACCTGGTTCAGGAATTGTCATTGAACCATCATAATTAACTTCAATCGCAGAAGCTTTCCCACCAGATTTAAACACATACTTCACAGGTTTGTCTTGTTTCATTTCTTCTGCATTAACTTTACCTATTAAAGGTGTTGTTACTGTTGTACATAACAATGTTGATAAAAGTATTTTCTTTAACATAAACTTCTCCCCTTTTGAATACAAATATAGTATTTTAAATTTTTAACCTTCATATAACTTTCTTATATTTTGGTTTATTTTTTTATCACCTATACTTTATCTTTATTGAAGAAATTTATACCTCAGATTAATTAAGGATATTATACAATGTAAATTTTTACCATTCAATATATTTTTTACATTTATTGTATTAAATTATGCCAGATATAAAATGCGTTAGATATACTTTTTTCTACAAAAAAACTCACGAGATTTTTATCTCGTGAGTTCGTTTTATGATTGATTATTTTATACTAAAGTTTTAACAACTGTTTGACAGCGTGGGCATAGGTTATCTAATTCGCCTACTGAACCTAGTTCGTCTGAATAGTTCCAACAGCGTTGACATTTTTCTCCGTCAGCGTGTTTCACTTTAACTTTCACATATTCATATTCTTCACCGTCTGTTAATTCATCAACGACATCTACTTTAGATACAATGAAGAGTTGTTGTAAGTCTTGGAATTGACTTAAGAATTCAACTGTATCAAAGTCTTCTGAATTTGATAATATGATGTGTGCTTCTAATGATTTACCGATTACTTTTTCATTACGTGCAACTTCTAATGCTCTGTTAACATCGTCTCTTAATTTCATCAGTTTAGACCATTTTTCCACTAATTCTGTATCAACTTCATGTGGGTTTGGCATATTTGTTAAATGAACACTTTCTTCTTCAACATGTGGAATATGTCCCCAAATTTCATCAGCTGTATGTGGAATAATTGGTGCTAAGATTTTAGTTAATTTAACTAATGTTTCATAAAGCACTGTTTGCATACTGCGACGTTTTAATGAATCTACTTGTTCGATATAAAGGATATCTTTACCGTAGTCTAAGTAGAAGTTACTTAATTCTACATTAATGAAGTTTTGAATATCTTGATAAATATCTAGATAGTCGAATGCTTCATAGTGAGATAATGTACGGCCAATAAATTGATTTAATCTATTGTGCATATATTGATCGATTTCAAGCATATCTTCATATTTCACACTATCTGTTGCTGGATTGAAATCATTCACATTACCTAATAAGAAACGGAATGTATTTCTAATTTTACGATATACATCAGAAGTTTGTTTTAAGATGTCGTTTGAGATACGTACGTCAGCTAAGTAGTCTACACTACTTACCCATAATCTTGCGATATCAGCACCCATTTGTTTAACAATTTTATCAGGAACGATTACGTTACCTAATGATTTACTCATTTTCTTACCTTCTCCGTCCATTACAAAACCGTGAGAAAGTAACATTTTGTATGGTGAGATACCTTTAGTTGCTACTGATGTTGTGATTGAAGAGTTAAACCAACCTCTGTATTGGTCACTACCTTCTAAATAAATATCAGCTGGGTATGATAATTCTGGACGTGTTTCTAACACACCTCTATGTGTTGAACCTGAATCGAACCATACGTCCATAATATCTGTTTCTTTAGTGAATTCACCATTTGGGCTACCTTCATGTGTGAAGCCTTCTGGTAATAAGTCTTTCGCTTCTCTTTCAAACCAAATATTTGAACCGTGTTGCTCGAATAGATTTGCAACATGATTAATTGTTTCTTCAGTCATGATAATATCGCCATTTTCAGCGTAGAAGACTGGTAGAGGTACACCCCATACTCTTTGACGAGAGATTACCCATTCTCCTCTATCTCTGATCATATTGTAAAGACGTGTTTTACCCCAATCGATTTTAAACTTCGTATCATCAATTGCATCTAAAATATCTTGTCTTACTTTACTGATTGAAGCGAACCATTGTTCAGTAGCTCTGAAAATAACTGGTTTTTTAGTTCTCCAGTCATGTGGATATGAGTGTTTGAAGAATGTAAGTTTTAATAATGCGCCAACTTCGTCTAATTTTTCTGTGATATTTTTATTAGCTTTATCATAGAATAGACCTTCAAATTCTCCTGCTTCTTCAGTGAAAACACCTTTATCATTAATTGGACTTAGCACACCAAGACCATATTTTTGACCTACGATATAGTCATCTTCACCATGACCTGGTGCTGTATGAACACAACCTGTACCTGCATCAGTTGTAACGTGGTCACCTAAAATTAATAATGAAGTACGATCGATAAATGGATGTTGCGCTGTTGCATATTCTAATTCAGCTCCACTGAATTCTTTATCAATTGTAATTGTTTCTTTATCCCAGTCTAACGCTTCACATACCGAATCAAGAAGTGCTTGGGCAACAACGTATTTTTTGCCTTCTACATTTACTTGTACGTAGTTCAATTTAGGATTAACAGCAATTGCTAAGTTTGATGGAATTGTCCATGGAGTTGTTGTCCAAATAATAAATGCTGCATCTTCATCTACAACACCTTTACCATCTACTACATTAAATGCTACATAGATTGAAGGTGATTTTTTATCTTGGTATTCAATTTCAGCTTCAGCTAATGAAGATTCACTTGAAGGAGACCAGTAAACTGGTTTTTTACCTTTATAGATTAAACCTTTAGCAGCCATTTCACCGAATACTCTAATTTGTGCCGCTTCAAACTCAGGTTTTAACGTAATATATGGATTATCCCAATCACCGTTTACACCTAAACGTCTAAAATCAGCTTTTTGTAATTCAATTTGTTCTAATGCAAATTCTTTACATTTTTCTCTGAATTCAGCAACTGACATTTCTTTTCTTTTAACACCTTTGTTTGTTAAAGCTTGCTCGATTGGTAAACCATGTGTATCCCAACCTGGCACGTATGGTGCATAATATCCAGACATTGCTTTTTGTCTAACGATGATATCTTTTAAAATTTTATTTAAAGCGTGACCCATGTGTAAATTACCATTAGCATATGGAGGACCATCATGAAGTATAAATGGTGTATTACCTTTATTTTTTTCTAAAATTTTATTGTATAAATCTTTCTCTTTCCACTCTTCTTGAATTTGTGGTTCTTTATTTGGTAAACCACCTCTCATTGGAAAACTTGTTTTAGGCATAAGTAACGTATCTTTGTAATCCATAAGTCTTAATCTCCTTCTTAATAAAAATAATATAAAAAAACTCTAAGCTGAAATAATAGGGACGACATACATCGCGGTACCACCCTTATTAACTCAACTTAGAGTTCACTCATTAAACATATATCTTATTCGCAAACAGGTGATACCTAAAGAAATGAATTTATTAGGCTCTCACTATCCCTAACTCGCTTTTCAATTCGTTTATTCTTCAGACTTGTCCTCTTCACTTTTAACTGCTTGATTATTTATCTGTTCTTGATTATTTTCTTCTTCTTTGTTCAAAATGTCAATATTTTCTTCAGTAACTTTTTGTTGATCGACATCATAGTTCAGTAAATAATCCCAATCTTCATTTTTCAATAAATCTAATTGCGCTTCAACTAACATGCGGAAACGTGAACGAAAGACTTTTGATTGACGTTTCATATCTTCAGTTTGGAAACTGATATGACGCGCTTTTTGAAGTGCATCATTAACGATTTGATCAGAACGTCCTTCTGCTTCTTTAATAATAGCATCTGCTTTTAAAACAGCAGTATGTTTCGTTTCTTCACTTGTTTTTTGCGCTTGTAATAATACGTCAGAGATTGTATTTTCGACTGCTTTGAATCGACTAATATTCTCTTCTTTATCATCTATAATACTTTGCAAATGCGCTTTATCTGATTTTAATTTTTCAATTTCATCACTTAAAGTTTGTAGATATCCACGTACTTCAGTTTCATCTAATCCTTTATGAACTCTACTAAATTCTTTTTGTTTGATTTCCTCTGGGGTAAATGCCATAAGTTTTCCTCCTCAGCACTATTTAAACAATGTTCGATAAGCTATTCTTATCTTGCCTTTTTTTGAAGTTCCATTATTTTGAATGATCATCGCACGTCCATATCCTTTAATAGAAATCAAGTCATTTTCTTCGACTATAAAGTCTACTTGTTCGATTTCTCTATGATTGACTTTAACGCGTTTACTTTCAATCAATTTCTTACTAATTGTTCTACTCGTATTTGTAAGGTGTTTAATGATTACATCCAATCTTAATGCACTTACAGTTGCGTCATGTGTCTGCCAATTCTCACTTGATTGTATCATATTTTGGAATGGAATAGAACTCAATTTGATTCCTGCACCTTTAATCTTTGTTAATTCCATCATAATATACGATTCAAATCTCTTTGTCAAAACAAACTGTATACGGTCATTAACAACAATATCCCCTAGTTGATTTCTATCAATCCCAAGCGACATGATCGTACCTAATACATTACGATGCGTCAATTTAACAAATTTTGAAGGATAAGTAAGTTCAATAAGCACCATCTCATAATCCTCTTCAGTAGGCACAAAATAATCAGGTGCAACTATTGCACGTTTTCTTTCTGATTCTTCATTCCCACCAAAGTAATGTACATTCAAATCATCGAAGCCACCCACGATTGTTTGTAAAATAAATTGTTCTCTAGGGTCTAGAAATTCTGTAAGCACTGGTTGGTAATTTCGTTCAGCAACTTCACATCTATTTAAAAATAAATCAATAATCTCTTTTTCTTCTTTTCTAAAGTGTTGATATATATCCATTTTGACACCTCTAATTCAATAAAAAATAGGATGTGACATTACGTCTCACCCTACTGTCATTTATCGTTTAATTATAATATTGGCATTACAGGTACAATCATATTAAATATATTGACTAAACCAACATAGAATAAACTTAACGTTATAAATGCCACGATTGATGATATGTCTAACATACCTAATGGTGGGATAATTCTTCTAAATGGTTCTAAAAATGGTTCATATATTTTCCCTAAAAATTGTCCAAATGCGCCTTCCCTAACGCCTGGTAACCATGATGTAAGGAAATAAACGATCATACCATATTGATAAATTTTAACGACGAATAATACAAAGCCTAATATCGTACTTAATAGTCCACTATCCATATCTTAATTTCCTCTATTCTTGGTAAGGTTCAACTTGTTCTAATTGCTCAGTAATTGATCCTGCTACTTCAACATTATCAGGTGTACATAAGAAGATGTCTGTTCCCACGCGTCTTATATCTCCACCAATTGCATAAACAGTACCGCTCAAGAAGTCTATAATTCTTTTAGCTGATACTTTGTCAATGCGTTGTAAGTTCACTAATGTTGTACGTCTATTTTTAAGTTCATCAGCGATATCCTGCGTATCTGAAAATACTCTTGGTTCAAATAAGCACATTTTTGAACTTTGCGCAAAATCCATATTCCCGCTCATACTAACGACATTCGTTTGAGATGAATTTGTACGTTTCTCAGTCATAGCCTCTTTCCTTTCAGGTTTTTTGAAATCACGAGAACGTTGTGATTGGTATCTAGTAGTATTTGATTTTTGTGTTGGTACACTTTTTAAAGATTGTTGTTTTGGTTTTGGTTTTTGTTCTTGTATTGATGATTCTTGTTGTGGTGCTTTCGTTTGTTCTCTTTGTGGCTCTTCGTATACTTCTTCTTCTTCATCAACTACGAAAAAGCCTTTAAATACATCTTTAATTGCCATAATTTACACTCCTATTCGCCAACTAATTTTGTACCAATTCTTATATAAGAAGCACCTTCTAATATTGCTTCATTAAAATCATTGCTCATGCCCATAGATAATTCAGTGCAAGGTGCATATGATAAGTTTAAGGATTGTACTTTCTCTTTCAATAATCTTAGTTGGTTAAAATATTGTCTTAATTTTATTTTGTCTTCAGTTAATGGTGCCATAGTCATTAAACCAACTATTTCAATATGTTTAAAATCCTTAAGCTCTTGAATAAATGGGATAACATCATCAGGCGACATACCATGTTTTGATTCTTCTCCCGAAACATTCACTTGAACAAAGCATTTTACAACATGTTCTGCACGTTTTTCAATTTCTTTAGCTAATTTTAATCTATCTAATGCATGTAAATAATCAATTTCATTAATGATGTCTTTTACTTTTCTTGTTTGTAATGATCCAATGAAATGCATGATAGCATCATCTGGAAGATGCTTTTTCTTTTCCAAAAATCCTTCAATACGATTTTCTCCAAAGTTTTTCAAGCCAGCTTCATAAGCTTCTTTAGCTCGGTCTATTGTAACATATTTTGTCACAACAATCACTTGAGGCGCCGTATTAAATTCTGATTCTTCGCTACTGTTACAAATTTGTGAATTGATTTCTAATAAATTTTCTTTTACTGATTTCAAATCTATACCTACTTTCTACCTATAAATGCAAGCATTCTACCAGTTTGTCCTTTTTCTACTCTATATGAGAAGAATAAATCTGTTTCACTGGCCGTACAATGATTCGTCTTTACGATATGTTCAGGATTAACACCATAATGTATAGCAAGTAATGCATTTGCCTGTTTTAAATCTATGCCGTATCGATCTTGTCCTCTTTGCACAATGTATGCTTCAGAGTCTATCGGTAATGTTTTGAACTTTTGATAAATGTCTTCGTTAATTTCATAACTGTCAGATGTGGATGGACCTATAACGACTCTTAAATTAGAAACGTCACCTTTATATTGTTCAATCATCTCTTTAATAATTTGGGAATATGTGCCTCTCCATCCAGCATGACAAAGACCAATATAACCATTTTGAGTATCATATAAATAGATTGGTACACAATCTGCAAAGCACATCGTTAATAATAGATCAGATTCATAAGTATAAAGTCCATCTATTCCATGTAGTTCTTCAGTTAGTGCATTGATATTTGTACCTTTATCCTTTGAAGATACTTCTCGAACTTTATTCTCATGTGTTTGAATTGGAAATACCCAATTGGCACAACTGAAGTTGATTTCATTGGCTAAAATTTGCTGATGCTTTGAAATATTATCTGGATCGTCATTGATATATCTTGCCATATTAAAAGCATTCTCTGGATATGAACTATAACCACCTTGACGAGTTGTAATACCTATCGTTAAATCATTTCTGTCATCGGCTTCATATGATAAATAATGATTATGTTGATTAAAAATCTCTTTCATTTCATCTCTCCTAACAAAAAAAGTCATCAGGACTTAGCCTGATGACTTTTTAAGTTCATTTATCGTCTAGAGCGTCTAGAACGTCTATCTTCTCTATTTCGAATGAAACTTGGAATATCACTATCATCAGTTGATTCATTTGTTGATTTATTTTCAAATGAAGCTTTTCTTCCTAGTGATTCTCCTTCTTCTCTTTTAGAAGCAGGTTCTTCTGTAGTTCCACCAAATGCACCGCCACCTTGTGGTTTACGAGCATTAGAAGGTTTGTCATTAAATCCAGTAGCAATTACTGTAACAACTAATTCGTCTTGTAATTCTGGGTTAATAACTGTACCAAATATCATGTTAACATCTTCGTCTGCTGCATCTTGAACAATATCTGCTGCTTCTTGAGCTTCAAATAGTGAAAGTGACTCTCCACCTGTAATGTTCATTAAGACACCTTGTGCGCCAACGATTGAAGTTTCTAATAATGGTGAAGAAATAGCTTTTTTAGCAGCTTCGATTGCTCTATTTTCACCAGAAGATACACCGATACCCATTAATGCTGAACCTTGGTTAGACATAATAGTCTTAACGTCAGCAAAGTCTAAGTTAACTTCACCAGAAACAGCGATTAAGTCTGAGATACCTTGTACACCTTGACGTAATACATTATCTGCTTCTTTGAATGCTTCCATCATAGGTGTTGACTTATCAACGATATCTAAAAGACGATCATTAGGAATAACGATTAATGTATCTACTGCAGCTTTCATAGATTCTACACCGGCAGCAGCTTGAGTTTGACGTTTACGTCCTTCAAAGCTAAATGGACGTGTAACAACACCAACTGTTAATGCACCCATCTCTTTTGCGATTTTAGCAACAACTGGTGCAGCACCTGTACCAGTTCCGCCACCCATACCAGCAGTAACAAATACCATGTCAGCGCCTTGAATAGCATCTTCTATTTGTTCACGTGATTCTTCAGCAGCTTTTTTACCGATTTCTGGGTTTGCACCTGCACCTAAACCACGTGTTAATTTTTCACCAATTTGAATTTTAGATGAAGCTTTAGATAAGTTTAAAGCTTGACCATCTGTATTAATAGAAATAAATTCTACATTGTTCATTCCATGATCTATCATACGGTTAACAGCGTTATTACCGCCACCACCAACACCAATTACTTTTAAAGTAGCTAAATGATTAAACCCTTGCTCAAATTCTAACATTTATTATCCTCCTAATCTTTATGACCCATCAATCAAATAACGATTTCATTAATTTTTTTAATACACTTGGCTTCTCTTCTTGACTTTCCGAATCATATTCTGCTTCGGAGACTCTGTCATGCTCAGAATTTGAAGCTTTTGCGTCATTGTTTTTGTTTGATTTCTTTTTAAACCATTGTTCATATGGTTTAGCTTTAGTTTCTTGAGTTTCTTCTTCATATGTTTCTTCTTCGACATTATCAACGTCATAATTATTCATTGTAACATAATCTAGTAGCTCATCAAAGTTAATTCCACTAGATATAGTAGATATACTAGAAGTAAACTCAGGTTTACGTATACCCATTTGAGATGGTGTATGTACACGTACTTTTTCATTAACCATATCTTGTAATAATTCTTTAATACCAAGTAAGTTTGAAGTACCACCTGTTACGATGAATCCACCGTTAACATTTGTAATACCCATATCTTGTAATAAATCAAATATTTCAAAGAAAATTTCTTCTACTCTTGATTCAATAATTTCACTTAATTCTTTTTGAGTGAATTGTGCATGACCATCTTCGTTAATTTGTTCAACACTAAAGACGTCTTGATCAGATGCAGAGTCGTAGAATGCATGTCCATATTGTTGTTTAATCTTCTCGGCATTGTCATATGTAGTATTTAATGATTTCGCAATATCAGTTGTTATGCTTCTACCTGCCATTTCAATCGTATCGGCATCAACTAAATTGCCTCTCTCATAAAAACCTACTTGCGTTAAATCTTCACCAATATCAATGACGCAAGCACCAAGTTCAACTTCTGTTGGAGATAATATAGATTGATAGTTATAAGCATCAGAAAATACTTCTAAAACATCTACTCCACAAGATTCAACACATTTAATGATGTTGATTAATAATGATTTTGATGTTGCGATAACACCTGCTTCTACTTTTAATGATTGTGTTGCAACCATTTCTTTAGGATCAGAAACTTCATGTAAGTCATCTACAATAAATTTCATTGGGAATACACCAATGACTTCAGTTTCCGGAACATCATTTAATTCCCTAATGCCCTCTAATACTGATTCTATATGACTGCCATTTATTTCAGTTTCTGTACCATCAAAAGGTATTTCAAATTTTTCGTCGTAAATCTCTGTATTCACGATAGGCATTTTTAAAAATACTTCTTTAATATCTATTCCAGATGCAATTGCTGCTTTTTTGATTGTATCTTTAATTGCTTGTTTAGCGATATCAAAATCATCTATACAACCATTTCTTATACCATTCGTATAAGTTTGCCCTGTACCTATCACGTTAATGCCATTATGAAATTTTTCTCCTACTATTACTTTTACACTCGATGAACCTATATCTAAACTAATATAGTAATGTTCCTCCATCGATAGGCACCTCCTCTAACACATGATAATCAAATTTAAACTATTATTAGTTTACATGATACTTGATTTAATGTGAACTAATTATAGGTTTATTTATTGATTTTTTTACTTATTCTTCTGATTTCTCAGTTGATTCTGGTTCTTCTCCAGATTTATCCAATTCTTTAGATAAATCTTGTAATGCTTGGTCTAATTTTTTCTGTTCTGTTTTAGTGCTTTCATCTTGTTTTGTTTCTTTTTCTGAACGCTCTTTTTGCTGTTCTTCCGTTTCATATGGTAAGAATGTCACACCAACTTGTAAATCTAAAAATCCAGGTGTTTTGAGCGCACCAGAATTGTCTCTCTCTAATTTATCAGAAATACTCGGATAATAGTTGATTTTATTCGCAAAAGTTTGAATATCTCCTACAACTTCCACATTATCTGTCATAAATAGTTGGATTCTATTCTGATTGTTCTCACCAGGTTTATAATTTATTTCCGATATCATTGATTTAACTTTAGGTTTAACCTTTTTCAATTCAGGAATCATTTTATTTAACTTTTTTGAACTAAAGTCATTCAAAATCGGAACATCAATTGGTAAATCTGTTGATAAATTTTTAATTGTTTTCCCATTTTCTAATAACGGTACGTAATATTTTTTCTCTTTAACTAATCCAATTGTTTCATACTCATTTACATTAACCGTTAAGTCATTTGGAAAATGACGTTTAATTTCAACACTTTTAACGCCTTCAATTTCTTCGATTTTCGATTTCATATCACTTACAGGGATATTGTATATTCTAGAATCTTTTTTGATATCTAAAGCTTTTTCAATATCGTTTTTAGATACGATTTCTTCACCTTTAATATCCACTTGATCAACTTTACTGATGTCTGTAAACATATACAGTAAAATCAAGATAACAAGGAGTATAACACCTATGAATACACCTAATTGAATTTGACGTCTACGTTTTCTTTTCTTCTTTAAAATTTCTAATCGTTCATCTTCCGTAGTCGTTTCAAATTGCAATATATCATCATTGTTATCAGAACTTTTATTCACGGTTGTCACTCCTTTTTTCACAATTTCTAAAATGTTGGTAAATGTTTTTGGAAACTTTCAATAAATTCGTCGCCACGAGCTTCAAATGTATCATATTGATCCCAGCTCGCACACGCTGGTGATAGTAAGACAACATCGTTAGATTGTATATAATCTTGAATCAAATTAACGGCATCTTTAACGTCATTTGCCTGCAAGACTTCTTTACCTTGACTCGCACCTAACGCTTTTAATTTATCTTTTGTTTCACCAAATGTAACCATCAAACGGACATTATCCATATAAGGTATTAAATCATCAAAGTCATTCCCTCTATCTAATCCACCACATAACCAAATGATTGGAGAATTAAATGAACTTAAGGCAAATCGTGTTGCTAAAGTATTGGTCGCTTTAGAATCATTATAATACTTGTTGCCTCTATTGTTCCCAACATATTGAAGTCTATGTTTAATACCTGAGAACGTTGTTAAAGTATGTACAACTGACTTCACGTCAACACCTGATAATAATGCAGCTAATACAGCTACAAGTACATTTTCTAAATTATGTTTACCAGGTAATACAATATCGTGCGTATTGATAATTCTTATGCCGTTATATACGACATAATCATCTTCAATATAAATGCCATTCACTTTTTGATTAGTTGAGAAATATAACATTTTAGATTTAATATCATCTGTATTAATTAAATGTCTTTGTTCATAGTTGAAAATTAAATAATCGTCTTCGGTTTGATTCTTAAAAATATTTTTCTTAGCATTCTGGTATTCTTCTAAACTACCATGATAATCTAAATGTGCTGAATAAATATTTGTAACAATCGCGATATGCGGACGATAATGTATTGTTCCTAAAAGTTGGAATGAAGATAATTCAGTAATAAGATAATCGTCTTTCGTAACCTCTTGCGCAACTTTTGATGCAACTACACCAATATTACCGGAAACTTGACCATTTACTTTACTATTACCAAACATATCACCTATTAAAGAAGTCACTGTTGTTTTACCATTTGTACCTGTAATACCGATAATAGGTGCTTCTGAAATGTAATAACTTAATTCAACTTCTGTAATGATATCCAACCCTTGATTCATCGCTTCTTGCAATAGTGGAATATTGTAAGGTATACCAGGATTTTTTACGATTAACGGTTTATTATCAAGTAATGACAATGGGTGTTCACCACTGATCACACGTATTCCTTGCTGCACTAATTCAAGTGCGTGGGGATCAGATGATAAATCTTTACCATCATTGACAGTTACATTAGCACCTAATTTATGGCATAACTTTGCACTTTCATATCCACTTTTTGCTAAACCTAAAATAAGAACAGGTTTCTCTTTTAATGCATCATATGCTTTCATATTACATTACCCCTATCCATAAACCAATTGCACCAGTAACGATACCTGTACCCCAGAATACTAATACTATTTTCCATTCACTCCAACCAACTAATTCGAAATGGTGATGCAATGGGCTCATTTTAAATATTCTTTTTCCTGTAAGCTTGAACGATGTTACTTGTAACATCACTGATAATGTTTCAATTACAAATACTAAACCGATTAATAATAATGTTATTTCTTGGTTAAGCATGATTGAAATCGTTGCGAAAATACCACCAAGCGCTAAGCTTCCAGTATCTCCCATGAACACTTTTGCTGGGTACTTGTTGTAAATTAAAAATCCAAATAAACTTGCAAGCATCACTAAACAGAATAAGCCAATTTCTGGTTTATCAAGAATAAATGATAGTGCCGCGTAAAAACCAAATGCAATGATTGATAATCCAGTTGAAAGACCATCTAATCCATCTGTTAAGTTGACAGCATTACTGAATCCAACTTGCCAAAATACTATGAATATAATATAGAAAACAGACAATGGCAATGACCAATCTGTAAACGGTATGTTAATCGCTGTTTCAAATTCATAGTTTGGTAATATAACACTTACGATATAGAATACAACGGCTATCGCAATTTGAGCTAAGAATTTTTGTTTACTTGTTAAACCTTGGTTATTTTTCTTAACGACAATAATATAATCGTCTATAAAACCAATAAGTCCAAATCCAAGTGTTACAAATAATAACAGAATGAGCGGACCTACTTGCTCAACATAAAATAACGCGATGATTGTTACAACGATTGTTGCTAATAAGAACGTTAATCCACCCATAGTTGGAGTTCCTGTTTTCTTCATATGACTCTTAGGTCCTTCTTCTCGAATACTTTGCCCAAATTTCAATTTTTTAAGTGTTGGAATTAAAACGGGTACAAGTATCAAAGTCAATAAAAACGCAATGACAGGTAGCGTAAAATTCATAATTGTTCACCTTTTCTTTTGTATATTATCTATCATCCTGTGATTTATGATTCACTAGATGTTTTTTCTTCTTTTTCTTCTTTTTCATCTTTTTTATCATCTTTACTTTTGCTTTCATCTTTAGATGTTTCTTCATCATCTGGAACTTGTCCTATTGAATCATCACCATTCGGATGATTGTTAGAAAGTGTAAACTTAACTTTAGTACCAGATTTAATTGTTTGGTTCTGACTGACAGATTGCTCAGAAACATAACCAGAACCTTCTGATTCTACTTCAATACCTGTCGCTTCTTGTAATTTTAATAAGTCTCTTTTTGTCCAATTTTCAGTATCAGGCATTGTCATTTCACCGTCAGTAACAAGTAAAATTCTTTCTTTATCTTGGACATTTTTACCTTTAAGCGGTATTTGTTTCTTAATTTTATCACCTTTACCAACTACAATTGGCTCAAGTTTTTTACCTTTTATTGCATCAGTTGCTTTTTGTGTACTCATATTAACAACATCTGGTACATCTGAAGCATTCGTTTTAGCTTTGCCTTCAGTTTCTTCTACATCTAAATATTTTAATGTATTTTCCATAATCGGATTGAAACCTCTTGACACACCATATTCATAAGCCTCTAGGTCACGTTTTTGTGCAAGTGACATACCAGCATAAACAACTACTTCAGGATCTTTAGCAGGCGCATAGCCCATAAAGCTTACGAAATACGGATTTGCACCATCTACATAACCACCGTTTTTAGTATCTGGCACTTGAGCTGTACCAGTTTTACCTGCAACTCGGTATCCATCTATTTTATAGTTTGTAGCGTGACTTTCTTTACTATTTACTACTTTATCTAATTCTGTCATCGTCTTCTTGGCTGTATCTTTAGATATTGGATTACCGACTACTTTTTTCTCGCCTTTTTTAATCGTTTCGTTACTTTCTTTGTTTTGAATCGATTTTACATAATAAGGTTCGAGCATATTACCTTGATTTAAAATTGCTGTTTCAGCTTGAAGCATTTGGACTGGTGTAACAGTAGTAGACTGACCAAATGAAGATGTCTTTCTTTGAAGTTCATTATCAAATGCAATATTCCCTGGTGCTTCACTATCAAATAAACCACCTGTTTTCTTACCAAAACCAAATTTTTCATAATATGCCTTAGCTTTATCAGCGCCAACTAAATCTTGAAGTTTCATCATTAGCGTATTCGCAGAATATGTAAAACCAGTTGTCATAGGAATATTTCCCCAACCATCATCGTTCCAATCATAAATTTTAAATCCATCTATTTCTCTATGACCAGATTTAAATTTCTTGTTTGGTTCGAATTTACCTTCTTCAATTGCTGCAGCTAAACCATATGTTTTGAATGTAGAACCTGGTTCATAAGTATTTTGATATAAATCATTTGCCCATTTTTTCCCGAAGTCTTTTTTCGTATCAGGATTAAACGTAGGTCGCTGACTGTAACCTAAAATTTCACCAGTTTTTGCATCCATTACAACCGCAAATAAATCTTTAGGTTCATAGCGGTCTACCATTTCGTCAAGTGCATTTTCAACAAAGACTTGAATATTAGAGTCTAGTGTAAGATGTACATCATCACCATTTTGAGCTTTAATACTATCTTCGCTGTTCGGAACGAGCATACCCCATATATCTTGCTTATAAGAGTTTTTACCCGTTTTTCCTTTTAAATAGCTATCAAATACTTTTTCAGCACCTGATACACCTTTTAATTTGTTGGTATCTGGATCTTTATCTGCTAAACCGATAAGATGAGATGCGAAGTTACCATTAGGATAAAATCTTTTTTTCTCCGTTTCAAAAGTCAGTCCAGGTAATTTAAGCTTTTCAATTTGTGTTTTTTGTTTATAAGTTAAATCTTTACCTTTTTGACCAAACTCAACTTGAAAGGCATTTTTAGTTTTAAGTTTACTTAAAATATCATCTTCATCCATATCAAGAATTTTAGCTAATGCTTTAGCTGTTTTTTTCTTGTCTTTTACGTGTCGAGGCTTATCGCTACCTTCGCTCATTTTTTTATCTAATATTGCCACTAATTTATAACTATCTGTATCTTCGGCAAGCACTTTACCATTACGATCATAAATTTTCCCACGTTCAGGTTCTGCAACTGTTTGTCTTAAATATTTTTCACTTGCCCTGTACGCTAAATCTTCACCAGCTGAGTGACCACTGATCATTAAATACGAATATCTTACGGCCAATATAAAAAAGAGCAGTCCGAAAAAACTTACTAAGAGGACTGCTCCTATTTTATTTTTCTTTATTTTAATTTTGGGCATCACTACGCACTACCTTTACATTGTCATTATTCAACTTTAGACCGTAGTCTTCAGCTTTTTCGTAGATGCGTTCGTATGACGATTGTTTCATTGATTCCGTCTTCAAATCACTGTTTGTTGTTTGTTGTTGCTCAATTTTACTGTCTAATTCTGCGATTTGTGTCTTGTTATTATACGCATCCATTTTTAAAGATAGCATATAAATACTTATCAACGCAATCATAGTTATTAATGATATGTATACGACTTTTTCGATCCTCGATATTCCTACTACCTTGGTCTTTTTTACTTTTTTCTTTTGTGGTTCGAGTTGTGGCTCTTGCCACTCATCAGGTCTATAATTCGGATATACTCTTTCTACTGCCATTCAATTGCCACTCCTCTGTTTACTTCAAAATTTCCGCAACTCTTAACTTTGCACTTCTCGCTCTATTGTTATGCTCAAGTTCTTGTTCATCAGAAATAATTGGTTTTTTGTTTACTCTTTTTAGTTTCGGCTTGTACGCTTCCGGTATAACCGGCAATCCCCTTGGTACATCTGGGCCTTTTTCATATTCTTGAAAGACTTGTTTACACAAACGATCTTCTAAAGAATGGAATGTAATAACTGAAATTCTTCCGCCAACTTTAACGTGTTGTATTGCTGCTTCAATAGATGTTTCAAATGCACCTAATTCATCATTAACTGCTATTCTAATCGCTTGGAAGACACGTTTAGCAGGATGTCCACCCTTTCTACGTTTAGCTGCTGGAATACCTTCTTTAATTAAATCCACTAGTTCGAAAGTCGTTTCTATAGGTGCTTGTTCTCTTCTTGTTTCAATCTTTCTAGCTATTTGTTTTGAAAATTTCTCTTCACCATATCTAAAAAAGATTTTGACAAGTTGTTCATATGACCATTCATTTACCACTTCATATGCTGATAAAGATTGTGATTGATCCATTCTCATGTCTAACTTAGCATCATAATGGTAACTAAATCCTCGTTCTGGTGTGTCAAGTTGTGGACTGGATACACCAAGGTCATAAAGTACACCATCTACTTTACTAATATGTAGTTCTTCTAATATATGTTCTAAATTTCTAAAGTTGTTTTGTACAAAAATTACTTTATGCATATGGTCCTTTAAGATACCTTTAGCATGTTCAATCGCAGTTTCATCTTGATCGATTGCTATAAGTCGGCCTTGGTCATTCAATTGTTCAACTAGGTACAAACTATGACCAGCTCCACCTAATGTACAATCAACGTAAGTACCATCTGGTTTTATGTCTAATTTATCTACTGTTTCTTTCAATAGTACGGATACGTGATGAAACATTTAATTCACTCCTAAAAATCAAAGTCAATGAGATCTTCCGCAATGTCCTCAAAATTGTCTTCAGATTCATCATAAAATTCATTCCACGTAGAACGATCCCATATTTCAATTCGGTTAGAAACACCAATAACAGTACATTCTTTACTTAAATTAGCGTAACTTCTTAAATTTTGAGGGATGTTAATACGTCCTTGTTTGTCTAGTTCTACTTCAATCGCACCTGAGAAGAACATTCTCATGAATTTACGGGCATCTTTTTTTGTTATAGGTAAGGTTTTGAGTTTTTCTTCGATGCGCGCCCACTCTTCAAGTGTGTAGCCAAACAAACATTTATCTAGGCCCCTAGTGATAATAAAACGTTCGTTCAAATCATATCTGAATTTAGAAGGCACAATCATACGCCCTTTTGTATCCAATTGATGTTGATATTCACCCATGAACATTTTATCTCACCTCACCTTATTTATAATTTACCACATTCCCCCACAATCCTCCACTATTTATACAAGATTTCTTAAAATTTGTGTAAATAGTAAAAAAAACACCCAATTTACGATTTTGTAAATTGGGTGTTAATCCTTGTTATGACTATAGTTCAAGCGTTATATGTTTAAAAGTGTAACGAAGTGGTGGATAAGTGGAGGGACTGAACATAGTAATCCCAAATTGATTCATTACTTGAATAGGACTCCACACTCTTTCTTGTAATCCGTGGTGAGGATGTAATGTATGCTCCACTATTTCAAAATGTCTCATACTAATTTCATTTTCTCTTTCGATATTTAATAAATATCTATCTATTAAATATTGATATTGGTGCTGATGTATTTGATTATTTTTTTCGACTAATTTTCTGTTTTGATAATCATCGCCAATTTCTTTAATCAGTTTTTGATGAAATTGAGATTGGCTTTCTTTCATTTCTTCGATTTCTCTTAATACTTCATCAGAAGCTTTTGCTCTAATAAATTTTTCTTTATCGTTTTGAATACCATCTACTAAAACAGTATCTAGATCTAAGTTATAGTTATCGATACATTTTTTTGCTTCTTGCGTTAAATAACTAATTCGCATACGAGGTGTAACTATAGGCATTTCAATATTAAATAAATTGAATACACCTTTCAGTTCACCCCAATAAACAATTTCGCTTGGCCCACCAATGAAACTTAATGTATTAAATAAATATTCCTCCATTAGAGGTCTTGTTACGACATTATTAGAAAATCGTTCAGGATGTTCTTCTACAAGACTAAGCAATTCATCTTTTGTAAAAGTTACGTCTGTATCTTTATTTAAATAGAACTTTTCATTTTCACACATAATGAGCTGTCTTTTATCGTCATACTCATAGAATAAGTGAACATTGCCATCGGTTAAAATCATGCGCTTCTTAATAACTCCAGCAAATTGGTCTTGTGTAGTTCTAAATGCTGAATCTACCGCTTCATGATTTTCAATAATTTCCTTGAAGAATGGTACTTCTAATGTTCTTAGTTCTGGATCATTTGCATCAATTAATAACAAACCATATTCTTTAAATACTTCATGTGTCATAACCTTAAAAATTTCACTCCATGATTCAGAAGACTCGATTGCTTTATGAATCAATAATTGAATATCTTTAGAGTGAACAGTCTCCCCGATAGAACTGAACATGTCGTTTAAAGCATCTTTGATCAATGCTTTATCAAAATGATAATGAGAAACACTCTTTTCTGGTGGTTCTAACGTACTATATTTTACTTTATTTAACTGTCTTGAAATACGATCATACGCATATGTATGATTCACTTCATCAAAATCATGATCTTCGCCTGCTATCCAAAAAACAGGAATGACTGGCGTATTTAATTTTTCACTTTGTTCGTTTGCTAAAACGATAATCGAAATGATTTTATGGAATGTATATAAAGGACCAGTAAAGAGTCCGGCTTGTTGACCACCTATAATGACTTTGTGACCATGTTTTAAATTTTCAATATTTTCAAGTTGTTTATCTGTTAAATTTAATTGAGACATATAATTAAATATGACTTTTGAAAGTGCTTCTTCTCTGCCATTAGCTGATAAATTCGAACGTTTTTCGAATTCAGATTGGTCTCCTGGTTTATATCCATAAAAGTTTATAATTTCAGTATTATGATTTGTATATCTCTCTATAAAACTATTTTGTTGATCAATTACAGTCTTCTTACAGTCCATACGAGTCTTTCTCCTTCGAAATTAATTACTATCAATAGTATAAAGATTGTAGATAAATAAAACAATCTAACGGCTTATAATTTAAAATTTTATTCAAATGAAGTATAATTAAGGAAAGAACAAGGGGGATTATCATGGCTAAAGTAGAACATTTACAAATTAATTACAAAACTGAAGAAGCATTCGAACAATTTCGTAACTTCGGAAACGAAGGTTTATATATGGTTGAAGAATTAAAAGGAAAAATGATCGATGCTAGTTCAGATTCACCATTTTACGGTATTTATGTTGGCGACAAATTAGTTGCAAGAATGTGTTTATTTAAACAAGATGAAGTAGAAAAAACATACTTCCCAGCATTTTATGATTACCACATTTTATGGAAATTAGAAGTATTAAGAGATTATCAAGATAGAGGATACGGCAAACAATTATTAGATTATGCTAAAAGCTTCGATTTACCAATCAAATGTATTGCCCGTAATCAATCCAAAGATTTCTTCTTAAATCACGGTTTCCAAGATATCGAGCAACAAAATCAATCCGGTGAAGACATTGTTATATGGACACCAGATAAATAAAATACTAAAAGTCCCGTAGAGTCTGTGCTCTACGGGACTTTTAGTATTTTATATTCCCCACAATGTGTAGGAAGTAACTGCCAATAATAATATAATTATGATTAGTGCATGCGTCTTTTTAAACATATAAATGATTGCTAAATATTCTCTAATGTATGCATTTGGATAGAAATAAGATTTCGATGATCCACCCGTAACGCTTGCGTTCATTTTAACTTTCTTGGATAAAAATGCTGCTCTTAAAATATGAAAATGATTAGAAACAATTGTTGCAAGTGCATGTTTTTTATAAGTGTCCATTTTCTTCATAGAGAACACTAAATTTTCTTCTGTGTTAGTAGATTTGTCTTCCATTATAATTTCTTCATTACGTATACCTTGTTCCACTAAATATCGTCTCATCGCTTCAGCTTCACTGATTGCTTCATCCGAACCTTGACCACCACTTACAATCATTTTAGTATCTAAACTTTTTCGTTTTAATTTAATCGCTTTATCTAATCTCGCTTTCAAAAGTGGTGTTACTCTTTCGCCTATAATCCCTGCACCTAATACGATAATAAAATCTTGTTTCTTTCTTTTTGAAATACCACTTACAATCCAAGCATATAAGTTATGCAATATAAATATTAAATTTAAATAGTAAAACAAAGTTGAAATGGCAATTAATATTAATCCGTTCCATAATTCTACTAATAGATATGGTTTAAAAATAATGATTAAAAAATTAATTAAGATGAAAGAACCGTAACCAATGACAATCATGTTTGTTACAATTTTTCCTTCATTTGCTATTCGTTTTCTAGTATTTAATAAGGCTAAGAGCATTACCACAATAACAATTAAACAGTAAATAATATTAGCTATGATTATATAATTAATATTTAGATTTAAACCCAATGCTGGCACAATGATTTCAATCAATATCGTACTCATTAAACTGATAATGAATAGTCCTAATAAGAAGACATTTTTATATTGTCTAAAATCCACTATATAACTAATTATAAATAGAATTAAAAATGCTAACGTAACAAACATCATCGTCACCTCCTAGCCTATTATTTTCACAATCAAAGTATATCATCATAACCGACAAGATACACATAAAATTATTTTCAGAATTTTCAAAATAAATATTGAATTAGGTCAATATAGCTGATATACTATTTCACATTACTTACTTAAATATAGGAGGCAATTTATATGGAATATCAATCATCAAGTAGTCAAACAATGGACGAATGTGGATCCACTTTTGGTAACAAAATGTTAACAATGTCGTATCAAGCATCAAAAGGATGGTCTTCTCCTATCATTAAAGATTATGCACCTATCACTATTTCTCCAAGTGCACAATGTCTTCATTATGGTCAAACTGTTTTTGAAGATATGATTGCCTATCAAATCAATGACAATATTCATATCTTTAAACCTTTCGAACACTTTGAAAAGTTCAATCAATCATTGAATCGAATCGAAATGCCAGCTATAAATAAAAACGCATTACTTTTCGGTATCCAACACCTTATTAATCAAGAACGTCAACTATTCGATTTACATGAACATCACCCTGTTAACATTAGAACAGTTATGTTTGCATCAGAGAATAAATTAGGTGTTAGTAAATCTGATACATATGAACTCATTACGTTCTTATCTCCACTACCTAAAAAGCTGAATTGCCAAACACCAGAACTTATAAAAGCACACGTAGAAGATGAATATGTTAAATCTGTTACAGGTGGTGCTGGTTTTACACAATTTGGTGGTAACTACGCCGCTTCTTACGCTGCAAAATCTAAAGCAGCTCAATTTGGATACGACCATGTACTATGGCTAGATGGAACAGGGAGATCTTATATAGAAGAATTAAATAATATGAACATTTTCTTTGTTATCAATCATACACTGATTACGCCAGCTTTAGATGGTATTACAGTACCAGGTGTAACTCGACAATCAGTTATTGATTTAGCAAAAGAATTAGGCTATCAAATAGAAGAAAGACAAATTAGCATTGAAGAAATTCTTCAATCATATAAAGATGGATTATTAACAGAAGTATTTAGTACGAGTACTTTGAATGCCATCACTCCTGTTTGTGAAATCAAATATAAAGACAATATTTTAACAATTCATAACAATAAAATCGGACCTATTACACAACATTTATTTACAACTTATACATTTATTCAGCAAGGTAAGCTTCCTGATATACATCAATGGAACTATACAATAGAACGAGAACCAATTGAAATGTAATAGCTGTAAAAGACTGGCACAAGAAATGTACCAGTCTTTTTTATATGGAAAAATCAAGGTGAACGTGAGGTTCTATATTGCTTGTTTGTGGTGTCTTGCAATATTCGGTGCTTCTATGTTGCTAGTCAGCCTCGTCTTACAATATTGGTAATGTCTATTTATCTTGTTTGCTCTGTCTTGATAAATTCGAGGCGCCTATTTATCTTGTTTCACCAGTCTTGATAAATACAAGGTCCTCAATATTGCTTGTCACGCCTCACTTGCAATATTCAGACCCCTATTTCTGAAAATATGGAAAAGAGTCTAGAACATTTCTGTCCCAGACCCATTTTTAAATTATTTCTCTTTCACTTCTTTAATGACTAAATTATCTAATACGAAATCTTTTGTCCCTTCAAAGTTCACTTGACCTTCATTTTTAACACCTTTATTGTCTGCCTTTTTATCTGTTGATGCTATGCCAATCCATGTTTGACCATTTTTATGACCTTTAATTTTTGTTTTAAATTGACGATGTTTCTTACTTTCTACAGTACCTTTCAATGGTGTTTCTTTGTATTTTTGATTATCAATACTGTCGCTACCTGTAGCAAAAGCATATGTGTCATCAGATCCTGCTTCATAATCAAACGAAACTTCATATGTCTTATTTGGTTCAAATCTAAAGTTTTGCGGTATCGTTTGATAAGCAAGTTTATTCTTTTCTACTTGACCATTAATTTTTAATGACCATGTACCGTCGATAACATCACTTATACGTTTATTATTCCATCCGCGTTGTGTATATGGGGCATGTTTTTCAGATAAGTGTGTTCTATTATCTTCTACGCCTTCAATATCAGACACAACAAATGGGAATATGCCTTGAGGTACTTTTTCGAAATTTTGTTTAAACACTTTATCTTGTGAATATAATTGTTGATCATTTACGAAAATTCGAATGTCATCAAAATAAGTGAGACCTTCGCCTTTATCTCTAGAAATTGTTAAAATTGCTTTACCATTTTTAGGTGCTTTAAAGTGCACATACATATTTTGGAAGTAACTATCGTTACCTTTAGTTGCTGATTCTTTAGTTGTATTATGAGCGTTAGCTTTAACATAATTTTTAGCAATGGATTTAGTAGTATAATTTTGATGTGTTGTACCATCTGCATCTACTCTAATACGTGCTTTATGATCACTTCGATTATCCACACCTACATATACTGCATATTGTTTACCTGGTTTCAAATCTGTTAATTTTTGTTTCAATACAACATTTTTCTTCGGATTGTTAATCGTTAACATATTGTCGCTACTGTTTGATTTCGTAATAGAAACATCTTTTTTAGATCCTTTAATTTTCCAATCTTTAAGATTTTCTGCATTAAATCCTGGATCTTTAATGTGCATATCTTCTCCGTATTTCACTTTCTCTTTATGTTGTTTTGATTTATACAATACATATGGTGTATTCGCTTTGACATTGCTTAAGGTAACTTTACCATCTTTAACACGAACATTATCAACATATTGGCGACCATGCTCAGTTAATTGGTATAATTTTAAATGCTTACTGTTCCAACCTTTTGGTAATTCCCAAGTTGATTCTCCACCATCTTCATTATAATGATAAAGTTTTTGTTTCTTACTGCTTAATTGCTTACCATTTTCATCCCAGTTCCACGGAATTAAATATTTATTGCCATCCAATATTTTTTGACCATTTAATGTGATCGTTCTAGATCTATAATTTTCTTTATCATGTTCATAATCATTAGATTTACGCTTAATAACTACTTTGTCTTTACCATTTTTTAATTGGATTTCCATTTCAGGTGTCCAATCAACAGTTTGGTCATTTGCTGTCATTTTGACTGGCTTGCCATCTACCCACTTCGTAACTTCAAAGTGCTGTAGGTATTTCGTAGATAAATTTGTTTTAAAAATATTATTAATGTATTCATCAAAGTTGTTTCTACCTTGCCAACCTTCAAAGTCTTTCATATCATATCCACCGAGTAATGGATAATCAGCTGCACCTGAATAAGTTTGGTAATTACCTACCCAAGAGTCTTTCTCGTGGTTTCGAATAAATCTTGCGACTTTTGAATTAATACCTTTGTTTTCATAACCACCATAAGTTAAATCTGCAGCCCAATGTTGGAATGTTGAATCATATTCCATACCGTGCCCCCATTCAACAGCCACTCTCCAACCTAAATCTTGAATTTCTTTTGCTAATTGATGGGACATCCAAGCTTGGTTATCACCTGATTGACCATTGCCCCATACATCTACATAAATAAAGTTTAAATCTTTACCTACTTTATCTTTAAAAGCCTTTAATCGATCTTTTCTACCATGCAACATATCATATTTTGCATCAATGTTAATACCTTGATCTAACCAATTCCAACCATAATTATACGTACCGTCTTCATTTTTTCTTAAACGGTCAGGATTAAATGCTTTAGACTCTGGATATGTTTCACTCGCATTAATATGTACACCAAACTTTGCACCATATTTCTTACCGTTCTTAAGTAATTTCTTCATATCTTCAGCGCCACCGATACGTTGACCAATATTATCATAATCAAGATGACCAGAATCGTGACCCTCATTACCATATCCTTTTAATATAATTGACTGACCTAATCCATCTGTATTTAAATTAACTTTTTTAACACCATCAAGCGATTTTAAGAATGGATTTTGTGCTTGTGAACCGAAATTCATTGCGATACGGTGTGCAACTAAATCTGGTACAGATTCTGAACCTGTCGGATGATTCATGATAGCTCTATATGCAATAGCACCATCTTGCCAGTCTGTTTTTCCATCACCATTTTCATCATCCGTTATAACAACTTTTGTTTTTGGCATTAAATGTTGTTCTTTAGCATTTTCATAACTTTGACCCGGCTGCAATATCCATTTAGAACTAGATAAACCGACATATTTATCTTTATCTACTTGTTTAGAAGTCGCATTTATTCTCGTATAATCAAGCTCTCCTGTTCCTTCAGAATGTTGTGAATTACTCCAAACACCTGCACTCGTCTTATCGTTTGAAACAAAACCATACATCATTGGATAATTAAAATCATCTTCAATATCTTTATTGACTTTAAAGTTTTTGTCGCCACTTTTCATCGTATTTGTAGACATACGTGTTGTTTGTAAGTTAGCATTTTTCTGTTTAGAATTCACAGAAACTAATGAATGATTAGGTATCTCAAAATCTTTTATAACAGTATCATCACTTTTACCATCCAACTTATTTTGGTAATCCTTCATATCAAAATGCAATTGGTTATCTTTAACTTTCATCTCAATTGTAAATTCAGCATCTATTTTTTTATCCTTATTAGAAGCAATTAATTGATATTGAGCTGCATGCGCATTAATTTTTTTATACTTAACTTTCGGTTGAACCGATTTACCATTCACTTTAATCGTCTTAATCTCTTTAACTTGACCATCCATCTTTTTACCATTTTTCAAAGTATATTCAATAGCCCTTGGAAACGATTTATCAACCTTCACTTTCATCTTATTACTCTTTAATACGTCCCCTTTGACTTTTGCTTCTACATGATGATTCATCAGTGTTAATAAACTTAACAACATAACTGAAACAATTGAAACGACAAACAGTTTTTTCCTCCATACAAATGTTTTATTACTTAAATTCAAATTAAACACCCCTTATTAAAATTTGAAAACTTACATTAATTGTAGACTTTTATCTTATGATAGTCTAGCGTTTTTGTTCTATATTGTTTGATTTTACTTTCTATTTTGTTCATATAAACAAAAAGAACGAAATGATGAGATTCATCATTTCGTTCACATTTCATACTATTTATTTATAATTTTTAATTACTCTCACAATCAGTGCAATCATAGGAAAAATCATTAAAACAAGAACAATATAATATAAATTAACAATACTATTCTCCCATGTAATAGGCACAATCACACCAAGCGCCATAATAAGCACTAAAATGATAATATTTACAAACATACATACTAACAGATCACGAAAACTTGATTTATTTTTGTAATCGAATGTTTGCTTCCAAAAATTTATATATGTCATAAGCAACCCTCCATTCCATTTACAGAATATACCAAAAATATCAATTAATATCAATTGTTTTTTAGTGGATTATTAAAAATAATTAGAACATAATTTGTTATAAATTGCTCAAATAAGTTAAACTTAATCTACTATCAAGAATGAGGTGGCATATTATGAATTTAAGACATATTCAAGTTGAAGATTATAAACAATGCGCAAACAATTTAGTTGCAGCCTATGCTGGATCGCCTTGGTTTAATAAATGGACTGAACAAGAAGCTAAACTCAGAATTGAAGCTACAATGAGTGGATTTAATTCTAGAGGATTTGTTATCGAAGATGAAAATAAAATTATAGCAATGTGTTTAGGTCGTATAGACTATTATTTTAATGGTTTTAATCAATTCTGTATCGATGAATTTAATGTCATTCCCAACCTACAAGGGTCCGGTATAGGTAAACAATTAATGAACTTTGTCAAAGATGAATTAAAAAATGAGAACATAAATAATATGTTCCTAATAACGGGCGGAGAATTAGCAGCCAATTTTTATACTAAAAATAATTTCAAAGTAACAAATGAAGGTTATATGATGGAACTTGAATTTTGATTAATATAAAATTAATCCTCCTCAACTATTTCCAATCTCTATTCCATAATCATCACTGTTACTCATTTAAAAACGCAACTAATAACTGCGTGATTTTTAATATTTAGCGTTTTAAAATTAAAAGTATGGAGGTGGTCAACATCGATACAGGTCAAATAATAAAAAATTTAAGAAAAAGTAAAAACTGGAGCCAAGATCAATTAGCTGAAACACTCCATGTCTCAAGACAAAGTATTTCAAAATGGGAATTAAATCAAGGTTACCCAGATATAGATAATTTGACTCAATTATCTAAGATTTTTGATGTTTCACTTGAATATCTTTTAATTAAGAACAAACAAATAAAAAATGAGGAGAGTCTTTCAATGAATAGAGAATGGGGAACTGTAGAAATAGCAGAACAATGGGTGCAATTTTCAAATGATAAAAATATAGAAGCTTTAAAAAAAGTAACTTCTGAAGAATTAAAAGTTCAAGGACCTAAAGGGGAAAATATATTAAAACTTGATGATATAAAAAATTGGCTTGAAAGAGCTAATTTACAATTAGCGACTTTCGAAAGATATTTAAAGGATGACAAAATCATAATGGGTCAACATGGTACATGGATGAATCCAGACAATACGATTAAAGGTCAACAAAACGTCTATACTCTACTAATAGTAGAAAACAAAAAAGTTAAAGAATTAGCAAGATTTAACACTAAAGAAGAAGCTTTTAGTGTTTCAAATATAAATGAAAGTGATAAAATTTTATAATCCTTTTAAATATTGATAAAAATAACCCACTTTAATTAGTGGGTTTATTGATTAATATAGACCAAAAATTCTACCTACTAAGCCTATAAAAAGTGATCAACATGTTAATGAAGTACCAATTAACCATCTCTTTGTGCTTTTAGCATCTTTAGAAAATTCCACCATAAAATACGCACATAAATCCCCCACTAATGAGAGGTGTGATAGAACGAGTAATACTGCGCTTTATATGTATTATATGTAATAAATAAAAACTTGCCAATTATGTATAACTATTATTTTTTTCATTTTTTATATTTTTACTACAAGAAAGTAAAATTCCTATAGCGAAACTAATACTCAAAAACGATGATCCTCCATAACTTAGTAATGGCAATGTAACACCAGTTAAAGGAATTAGGCCAGATATACCTGCTAAGTTAATAAAGACTTGAAGAATAATGTAACTCGAAATGCCTATGCATATCATTTTGTAAAAATTATTATTTGTTTTATTAGCATATATAAGTGCTTTAAATGTTAAAAAACCATACATTAAAATAATGATTAAGACACCTATCAAACCTAGTTCCTCAGCAATAACCGCAAATATAAAATCTGTATGTGGTTCCGGTAAATATCCTAATTTCATAATACCGTTACCTAAGCCTTTTCCAAATATTCCTCCATTTCCAATAGCTAATAGAGAATTCGACAATTGATACCCATCACCATTTTCATATTTGAAAGGAGCTGTTAAAACTTTTATTCTTTTTAATCTATAAATATTACTTGTATCAAAAATTAATGTGTACAATATGTATATAAATAAGGGTGTAGCTGTAATCGTTAGTATTTGTAATTTAATCTTATTTTTTATATCAGAATAAAGCAACATAAATGCTATTATTCCAGCGTTTAAAAGCGCTCCCCCTAAATCACCCTGAACTAATATTAAAAGTATACCTAAACCTAATAGTAATAAAGGTGGGATTAGTGATTTCAAATTATAACTACTTTCATTTTTTAACCTGCGATCTAATATATATGACAAATAAAGAATAGAAGATATTTTTAATAATTCAGATGATTGAATACTAAATATACCTAAATTCAGCCAATTTTTAGAACCATTTATTTCACTTCCAAATAACAATGTGACTATTAGTAATAATAATACACCAATTAAGATTAACTGCTGTATATTTTTCTTTTTAAATATATCTATATTAAAAGAGTTACTCATCAATACTACAATAAAGCTACCTATCATAAAATATAAACTTTGTCTTATTACAAAGTGTTTATCACTAATGCTTATACCATTTGTTAATGCCCCATTGTATGCAGAAATCATACTGGCACTATAAATCATAATAATCCCTATTATCGAGAGTATGAAATACGTATACAAGATTCCCTTATCTCCATTTTTTCTCACTCTCCACATAATACTCACCTTTCATTTCATAATTAACATTCTAACTATTTTCTATATTTTTATCAACCTATTTTTAGGTAAACCTAAAAATAAATACAATAATATTAAAAAATATTTAAGGAATTTCATGAAATTGATTCTTTCATAATGAACTATTAAATAAAAGCAGTTTAACTTGATTAAATAAAAAAAGGTGACTGTCTGTAACAGCCATCTCATATAACCTTCTAACCACTTCCGCCTAATTAAATTATAGCAAATAAATAACATCCCACATTAGTTAGATGGTGCATCTTTAAAGTTTCTAATCGGTAAATAATTAAGAACCAATCGTATCATACAGAGATTTTTGAATAGCTTATATTCTTCAAAAGATTAGTTTTAGTAATTTGGTCGTATTTAAGAGTGAGTCGATTAATTCCAACTGTTTTCATGACTAGTGTTAAGAAAAGTACCCTTAAAAAATTTTATTTTCGTTGATTGTTCTACATTAATATATACCCGCAGTTGCTTTGATTCATTAGACTATTCTTTTTAATCATTCTAATACTTATAAGAATTGTTTAACCATTTAAGCATTCATAAACCTATTTAAAGGATCTTAAACACGCTCTATAAACGTTAAATAGTCATTTCTACACCAATTAATTACATATAATAGATAATTATTTATATACAATTCTTAATGCTACACTTACAAATGTAATGTAAATAGAGCAATCCTACGCTCTTGCATACTCGACTTACAATGTGATTGCTTACGATATATACCTATCGAGTTCTCCCCCATGATTTAAATTGTTTCGATTTCTTCATTAACTTTCACGATTGTTACACTCTCAATTTAAAACTTATAGAAACATAATTTGTTTTAAATAGCTCAAATAAGTTAAACTTAATCTACTATCTAGAATGATGAGGCATATTATGGATTTATGACATATTCAAAAGGACTGATAAAGATAAAGAAGGTTAATATCGAAAAATATAATTCTTATTGGGTGAATATTTTTGCCGAAGAATCAAATAATATAAAAAGAATATTTGGTGATGAATTACATTCAATCCATCATATAGGTAGTACATCAATTCCACATATATCTGCAAAACCAATTATAGATATTATGCCTATCGTTAATAATATAGACAATGTGGATAAATATAATCATGATTTTGAAAAGTTTGATTATGATGTGCATGGCGAATATGGAATAGTTAATAGAAGATACTTTACTAAATTTGATAAAGAAACTAATAGAAAACTTTACCATGTTCATATTTATGATTGTAAAGATGATAAAAACATTATTCGCCATCTCGCTTTTAGAGACTTCTTAATTGAGTTTCCAGAAGTAGCTAAAGAATATGAGGATTTAAAAATGATGCTCATTAATAAGTATTGTGGAGACAAAGAACAATATGTAAATGGAAAAAATGAATTTGTAAAAAAGAATGAAAAGCTTGCTATAAATTGGTATTTACAAAACAAAAAAGAATACAGACTATAATTCATTTCAAAAATATAGGTGATAACAATGATACATATAAAAGAGTTTTATAATACATTACCAGAGTCGAAAAATAAAGAACTATCTAAAATTCACAATGAAATCTTCGATACAAATGAAAATTTAAACGACAAATTCTTAAGTAAAAATAAAATTATAATTTTAGTAGCTTATAAAGAAAAAGCAATTGTTGGATATAAAATTGGATATGAAATGGATAGTTCTACTTTTTACAGTTGGTTAGGTGGCGTTGAAAAAAATAATCGAAATCATGGAATTGCACAGAAGCTTATGGATAAACAAGTAAGCATATTAAAAAGTAAAAGGTACGAAAAAATTCAAACTAAATCTTTTAATAAATGGAAAAGCATGCTCATTTTAAATATCAAAAATGACTTTCAAATAAGAAATTGTTATCCAGATAATAATGACTCAGCGATCATTTTAGAGAAAGATATCAAATAGAAAATTACAGAAAATATTCAACAACATTAAGATATCCTAAGTATTTTATACAACTTTTATAACGTTGGCGTACAGTTGGCGTAGTTACGCTATTTAACAAGCCATTTACATATACAAAAAAATCCCGTCATATCTTCGTTACAAGTAACGAGATACAACGGGATATTGGTAATTTACGTCCTGGGAGGGATTCGAACCCCCGACCGACGGCTTAGAAGGCCGTTGCTCTATCCAGCTGAGCTACCAGGACATTTTCAACACAAGAATAATTATATCGAATAGATACTGATTTATCAATACTTTTTAAAAAGAAAAAGGTTTATTAAATCGCTTTCGAAGTATTATTACACGTTTAGTTATTTTGTTTTACTTTTATTCGGTGATAACAATGTCATTAACTTTAACTGTATTGGCTTTTTCGGCTTTACACAAAGATTTATCTTCAAATATTTCTATAACACTCGCATGTACAAGTCCGTTTGCTGTTAATACATATATGTTTTCGTTCTTATGTAAGTCGTTATATTCGTTTTTATTTATACAAAACTCATCATCATTAATAACTGATGTAACGTGTGTTCTGCCCATTTCTACCCCTCCTATGTATGATAACTTATTAGTTTTTACATAAAATTAACGACATTCATAATTATAAAACAATTTTTGTTTAATTGAAAGTTTATTCTAATTTTTTAATAAAATTGAGATATTCGTAAGAATATCTCAATAAATAAAATCTATTTGCCATTTTTGTTTTGCAAAATATATATTTAAATTGCTAATGATAATTTTTCTACTTCTTCATTATTTCTATTTAAATATGTTAAAGTTGCATTATTTAATGCTTCATCGAATTCAATGATTGCATATGTTTCCTCCCATTGACCTCTTGTTTGAGAGATGCTTCCTGGGTTGATACAATAAACGCCATCTATTGTCTCACATAATGCAACATGACTATGTCCATAAAATGCAAATTTAGCATGATTATTTTTTGCATGAGCACTTAATACTTCTCTAGATCCTTTAATATCATATCTATGACCATGTGTATAGAAATAACCAATACCTTCTATTTGACCTTGTTCTTCTATTGGAAATTGTGGATCAAAATCACAATTTCCTTTAACTCTTTGATACAAACTTAGTTCTGTATCATCGTAGTCAAATTCAGAATCACCTAAATGTAAAAATAAATCTGCGTCTTTATTTTTTTCGTATATTTCATGAAGTATACCTTGTTCGCCATGATTATCGCTAACAATTACCCATTTCATTGGAATCGCTCCCCTATATCTTCATTCATTAATTTAATTGCATTTCCACGGTGACTAATTGCACTTTTTTCTGCAGCAGTTAATTCTGCCATCGTTCTGTCTTGTGAAGGTACGAAGAAAATCGGGTCATAGCCAAATCCGTTTTCGCCTCGTGGTTCATCTATTATTTCACCAGGTGCTTTACCTACATATGTAACAGTTTCTTTTCCAGGCTCACTTACAGCAATTGCACAAACAAATTCTGCTGCTCTATCTTCTATACCCTTTAAGTTTGTTAATAATTTTTCTATATTATCTTGATCATTTTTTTGTGTACCTGCATATCTTGCTGAATAAATACCTGGCTCACCATTTAAAGCTTTTACAGATAGTCCACTATCATCTGCAATAACGATTTTATTTAATTGTTTTGAAGCCGCTTCTGCTTTCAAAATCGCATTCTCTTCGAATGTTGTACCTGTTTCTTCTACATCAAAATCTGGTGCAATTTCAGAAATACCTATAACATTTGCTTTTGGAAAAATTGTTTTAAAGTCATTTATCTTTCCTTGATTGTTTGATGCAATAATAATATCTTTCATATTTATCTCTCCTTACAATGTTATTCGTTCAACTTGAGCATCTTCTATATGTAGCCATTCTTTTATCGTTCTCGTGATATGTTCAACATCACCATTTGCAAAAAATTGATGTTTCGGATTTGGTGTATAATATGAATGCTCATTACTAAAAGTCAATAATGCACTTACTTCTCTTGCTGTTTCTAAACCTGAAGATATGATTGTCTTGCCATCATCAAAATATTGATGAATCGCATCGTATAATAATGGATAATGTGTACATCCTAATATAACTGTATCAGAATCATCATATCGCCACTGTTTAAGAGTTTGATGGATAACAATACTCGTAATCGTCGGATCTTTATATCTCATTTGTTCAACTAAAGGAACGAATCCTGGACAAGCGACTCCTTTAACTTCTACTTGAGGATTAATAGATTTAATACTTCGTCTATATGCTTCAGATTTAATTGTTCCCTCTGTACCAAGAACAAGCACTCGATTATTTTTAGTTGTCATAATTGCTGTTCTTGAACCTGGATCAATAACACCAATCACGGGTATTGATAACATATCTTGCAAAGGTTTCAAAGCAACCGCAGTAGCTGTGTTACATGCGATAACTAACATTTTAATATCTTTTTCAACTAAAAAGTTAGCTAATTGAATTGTAAATGATTTAACTTCTTCTCTTGTTCTCGGGCCATATGGACACCTTCCAATATCACCTAAATAAAATATCGTCTCATTTGGCAATTGTCGCATGATTTCTTTAGCAACTGTTAAACCACCAATCCCTGAGTCAATTACACCAATTGGTTTATTCATTCATCTTCACTTCGCATTCTTTTTAACATAATTTCTAAAGCTTCATTAAATTTTATTTTATCTTTATCTTCCATAATAGAAAGAAGATCTTCAGTATAAATTTGTCTCGCTTGAACAACTTCGTCAATAAGTGCCATGCCTTTTTCTAATAACTTGACGTGGAATACTCTTTTATCTTTTTCAGATTGAATTCGTTGAACGAGTTCTTTTTTCTCGAGTTTATCTACGATATCTGTAGTAGTAGAATACGCTAAAAATAAACGTTTAGATAATTCACCAATTGTAATTTGATCATGCTCATTGAGCCATTGTAAAGCTATAAATTGAGGTGGTGTGATATCATAAACCTTTAATTGTCCTCTTGATTTTAATTTCGTTCTTTCTACTATATGTCTTAACGAATATTCAATCTGTTTTGTAATTTCTTCCATAGTTGTTTGTACCTCTTTTCTCATCAAACTTATATTAATAATAATAACACATACGCTTATATGCAGTTAATGAATTGGCCTTTAAGTTTTATAAATAAACAAATAAGAGGCTAGGACATAAAATTATGTCCCAGCCTCTTTCATATCTTTATTAGTTTACTTCGTGATCTGAACCGAAGAATGATTTAAACATTTGGAAAGTAGCTTCTCTGTTCATTGCTGCGATTGATGTTGTTAAAGGAATACCTTTCGGACAAGCATTTACACAGTTTTGAGAACTACCACATTCTTGTATACCACCATCAGACATCAGTGCTTTAATACGTTCATCTTTAGTCATGCTTCCAGTTGGATGCAAGTTGAATAAACGAACTTGAGAAATTGCTTGAGCACCCATGAAATTATTATTCACGTTTACGTTCGGACAAACTTCTAAACACACACCACATGTCATACATTTAGAAAGTTCATATGCTGTTTGACGTTTCTTCTCAGGCATACGTGGCCCTGGTCCTAAGTCATAAGTACCATCAATTGGTACCCATGCTTTAACTTTTTTCAAGTTATCGAACATACGAGAACGGTCAACTTGTAAATCACGAATAACTGGGAAGGTCTTCATTGGTTCAAGTTTAATTGGTTGTTCCAATTGATCAATAATAGCTGAACATGATTGACGCGCTTTACCGTTAATAACCATAGAACATGCACCACAAACTTCTTCAAGACAGTTCATATCCCAAGTTACTGGTGTCGTCTTCTCACCATTTGACTTAATCGGATTTCTTTGGATTTCCATTAAAGCTGCAATAACGTTCATATTTGGTCTATATGGAATTTCAAATTTTTCTTCATAAGGTTGAGATTTATCATTTTCTTGACGTTTGATAATGATAGAAATCGTTTTGTTTTCTTGGTTTTGACCTTGTGCATTGTTTTCAACTGTTTGAGTGTCTGCCATAATTATTTACCTCCTTTAGATTTCTTAGAGTAATCACGTTTACGAGGTTTAATGTGACTAATATCCACTTCTTCATATGAAAATTCTGGTGCTTCTTTAGGTCCTCTATATTGAGCAATCGTTGTTTTTAACCACTCTTCATCATTACGGTCTGGGAATTCTGGTTTGTAATGCGCACCACGTGATTCGTTACGATTATAAGCACCAATCGTAATAACTCTTGCTAGTACTAACATATTCCATAATTGACGCGTAAAGAATACAGCTTGGTTACTCCAAGTAGATGTATCTTCCATATCAATATTTTGATATCTTTCCATCAACTCAACAATTTTCTTATCTGTTTCTAGAAGTTTATCATTATGACGAACAACTGTAACATTGGCAGTCATAATTTCTCCTAATTCTTTGTGTAACTTATATGCATTTTCTGTACCTTTAAGTTGTAATAAATGATCGAATTTTTCTTGTTCTTCATTTATGCGTTTTTGGAAAATTTCTTCATCTATTTCTGTATATGATTTTTCGATATCTTTAACATATTTAACCGCATTTGGTCCTGCAACCATACCACCATAAATAGCTGATAATAATGAGTTTGCACCTAATCTATTACCACCGTGTTGTGAATAGTCACATTCACCAGCAGCGAATAAACCTTTAATATTCGTCATTTGATCAAAGTCTACCCAGATACCGCCCATTGAATAATGAACTGCTGGGAAAATTTTCATTGGGACTTTACGAGGGTCGTCACCAGTGAATTTTTCATATATTTCTATTATACCACCAAGCTTAACATCTAACTCATGTGCATCTTTATGTGATAAATCAAGGTAAACCATGTTTTCACCGTTGATACCAAGTTTTTGGTTCACACAAACATCGAATATTTCACGAGTCGCAATATCACGAGGTACTAAGTTACCATAATCAGGATATTTTTCTTCTAAGAAATACCAAGGTTTACCGTCTTTATACGTCCAAATACGTCCACCTTCACCACGAGCTGATTCACTCATTAATCTTAATTTATCATCACCAGGAATTGCAGTTGGATGAATTTGAATAAACTCACCATTTGCATATTTAGCACCTTGTTGATAAACAACTGAGGCTGCTGAACCTGTATTAATCATTGAGTTTGTAGATTTACCAAATATGATACCTGGTCCACCTGTTGCCATAATAACAGCATCTGAACCAAATGATTCGATTTTAGAGTCAGTTAAGTTTTGAGCGACAATACCGCGTGCGGCATCTTCCTCATCTTTAACTATCCCTAAAAATTCCCAACCTTCATATTTCGTAACTAAACCTTTTACTTCGAAACTTCTAACTTGTTCGTCTAATGCATATAATAATTGTTGTCCAGTTGTTGCACCTGCGAATGCAGTTCTATGATACAAAGTACCACCGAATCGACGGAAATCTAAAAGACCTTCTGGTGTACGGTTAAACATAACACCCATTCTGTCTAATAAATGTATGATACTAGGTGCTGCTGCAGTCATATTTTTTACAGGTGTTTGGTTAGCGAGGAAATCTCCACCATACACTGTGTCATCGAAGTGAATGTCAACAGAGTCACCTTCACCTTTAGTATTGACAGCTCCATTAATACCACCTTGAGCACAAACAGAGTGTGAACGTTTAACAGGAACTAATGAGAATAAATCAACTTGTGCACCTTGTTCAGCAGCTTTAATAGTTGCCATTAGTCCAGCTAAACCACCACCGACAACAATGATTTTGTTGTTTGCCATAAAAATTGTCACTCCCCTAAAAAGTATAAATCCTATACGAATGCAAAAATAGCTCTTAAGCCAATGATACTAATTACGATAAATACAAATAAAGTCACATAAGTCATAATACGTTGTGATTTTGGTGATTGTGTAATTCCCCAAGTGATGAAGAATGACCATAAACCATTTGAGAAATGGAATATAACACTTAATACACCAATAACATAAAGCGTTACAGAAATTGGATTAGATAAAATATCTGAAACCATATCAAAGTCAACGTGATGTCCTAATGCAGCTTGAATACGTGTTTGATATACATGAACAGCTATGAAAATAAATGATATGATACCAGTTATACGTTGTAATAAGAACATCCAGTTTCTAAATAGTGAATGTCTTCCTACGTTTTCTTTAGCTGTAAACGCTATGTATAATCCATAAATAGCGTGGAATAGTATAGGAATATAAATAACTACAACTTCTAATACAATTTTAAATGGTAAGTTCCACATAAAATCTGATGCTTTATTAAAAGCCTCTGGACTTATCGTTGCAAAATGGTTAATAACCAAATGCTGAATTAAGAATATTCCTATAGGAATTACACCTAATAATGAATGAATACGACGTAAAATAAACTGTTTTTCGCTTGACGCCAAAAGAAGTCCCCCCTAACTTTAATCTATGGCCCTATCGTTATATTAAGAACATAATAATCTGAAAACGATTACATACATCCCAAAAAAAATTCGATGAGCATTTACATGTATATTGTAACATCATTAAGTATGAATTTGGGCATGAGAATTATTCTCACACCCAAATATATAGATTTTTTGTTGTAATTTTACCATTTATTTACTAAGCTTATCTACTAGGTTTTGAGCAACCTTTTTAGGAACACCAATTTTCACAAAATCCTCTAAATGTGCTTCTCGCATTTTTTTAATTGAACCGAAATGTTTTAATAAGGTTTGTTTACGTTTTGGTCCAATACCTTCTATTTCATCTAAAGCTGACTTAAGTGTTGTTTTTTGTCGTGTTGATCTATGGAAACTAATTGCAAATCGGTGTACTTCATCTTGAATTCGTTGAAGTAAATAGAATTCTTGTGAATTTTTCTTTAGTGGTATAATTTCAGCTTGTAATCCATACAATAATTCTGAGGTTTGGTGTTTATCATTTTTACTTAGCCCTGCAATGGGTATATCAAGTCCTAGTTCATTTTCTAATACATCTCTAACTGAAGACATATGACCTTTACCACCATCGACAATAATCAAATCAGGTATTGGTAGACCTTCTTTTAATACTCTTGTGTATCTTCTTCGAACTGCTTCTTGCATAGACTTGTAATCATCTGGCCCTTTAACGGATTTAATTTTATATTTACGATAGTCTTTTTTACTTGGTTTACCATCCACAAAAGCAATCATAACAGAGACTGGATCCACACCTTGAATATTAGAATTATCAAATGCTTCAATTCTAATCGGTGTTTGAATACCCATTGCCTCACCTAAGTTCTCGATAGCTTTGACAGTTCTAGATTCATCTTTCGCAATTAATTCGAATTTATTTTTAAGTGAGATGCTCGCATTTTTTATAGCAAGATCCACCATTTCTTTCTTCTGACCTCTTTTAGGCTGAATCACTCTTGAATCAACAACTGATTCAACTGTTTTTATGTCTAAATTCTTCGGGATATGAATTTCTTTTGGTGTTAAATGTTGGTTTAAAGAATAGAATTGACCGATAAATGTATAGAATTCTTCTTCTGCTGTTTGAATAATGGGTATCATAGATGCTTGTCTTTCAATTAGTTTGCCTTGTCTAATAAAGAATACTTGAATACACATCCACCCTTTATCTACAGAATAGCCAAATATATCTCTCATCGTCATGTCCGCTGACATCATATTTTGTTTATAATTTAACATTTCAATATGTTGTATTAAATCACGGTATTCTTTTGCTTCCTCAAACTTCAATGCTTCACTCGCTTGATTCATCTTCTCGTTCAAATCATTGACAATCGTTTTGTCATCGCCATTTAGAAAATCAGTAATTTCTTTAATCATTGTTTGATACTGACTTTGTTCGACTGGATATACACATGGTCCTAAACATTGTCCAATATGATAATACAGGCATACTTTATTTGGCATTGTGACACATTTTCTTAATGGATAAATTCTATCTAGTAATTTTTTCGTTTCATGTGCAGCATAAGCATTTGGGTATGGTCCGAAGTATTTACCCGAATCTTTTTTTACAGTTCTCGTCACGATAAGTCTAGGGTGTTTTTCTTTTGTAATTTTTATAAATGGATAACTTTTGTCATCTTTTAATAATATATTGTAGCGTGGCTGATGTTTTTTGATTAAGTTAAGTTCAAGTAATAAAGATTCTATTTCACTTGAAGTCACGATAAATTCAAAATCTCTAATCTCACCTACGAGCCGAGTTGTCTTTTCATCATGTGCACCTGTGAAATAGCTGCGAACTCTGTTTCTTAATCGTTTAGCTTTTCCAACATATATAACCGTTTGTTGTCTATCTTTCATGATGTAACATCCAGGCTCCGTTGGTAATACATCAAGTTTTTGCTTAATTTTCTTTTGGTAGTCTTCCACCTTTATCACCTACCTTTTTAAATTCATTATATCAATAAAATTTACATTGACCAAAACATACGTTCTATATAAATATCTATCATCACACAAAAACTGCCTACAAAGTCATATGCTTTGTAGACAGTTTGGATTAATCATAGGTTATAACGATTAATAATGTTTAGATAATACTTGTTCTAGTTGTTCTTTAGGTTGGAAACCTACTACTTTATCTACAGCTTCGCCATCTTTAAATACGATTAAAGTTGGGATACTCATAACTTCGTATTTAGCTGCTGTTGCTTGGTTTTCATCTACGTCTAATTTAACGATGTTAGCTTTACCTTCAACGTCTTTAGCTAAATCTTCTAATACTGGCGCGATCATTTTACAAGGTCCACACCATGGTGCCCAGAAGTCCACTAAACTAACGCCTTCTTTAATTTGTTCATCGAAATTTGCATCTGTTGCTTTTAATAATGCCATTGGAAAAATCCTCCTTGTTAACTTATGATAATGAGAGTATAGCACGCTTTATTTTGCAATGCATGTTGTTTGCTCAAAGTGTATTGTACTTGATATGAACTATATTAGCAATCACTTAAATTCAGGTTTTCTTTTGTTCATAAATGCATCAATACCTTCTTTTGCATTGTCACTTTCAATAATATCAACGAAATGCCTTTCTTCAATTTGATCACTTTCTAATGATAAATCTAAATTAGACATTTGCTTAATAACTTTGATAGAGTCTAAAGATTTAGAAGCGATAGTATTAGCTAATTTTTCAGTAGCCTGTTCTAGTGCTTCTTTATCTTCTACTATTTCATTAAATAAATGTTTAACTTCATCTAAATTGATATTCTTACCTGTTAACGCAGTTTGTAATGCTTTATGTTGACCTACCATAGCTGATAATCGTCTAACACCACCAAAGCCTGGGAATATACCTAAATTAATTTCAGGTAATCCTACTTTTGTATCTTTCGTGATTAATCTCATATCACATGCTAAAGCAAGTTCAAAGCCACCGCCTAAACAAACACCATGAATTGAACTAATAACTGGCTTATGACATGTCTTAATCAATCTAAATAATTTAGCACTTGTAGAAGCTAAATCTAATCTTTCATGTTTAGTTAGTTCTGGGAATGATTTAATATCTGCACCTGCAGAGAAACGTTTTTCATTACCCTTTATAACGATGACTTTCACATCTTCATCGAATCCTTCTGTTTCAATTGCTTCAATAATACTATTTAATACTGCCTCATTTAAAGCATTTACCGGGCCATGATTTAATTGTATATAAAGAACGTGGTTTTCAACATTTGTATTTATCAAGAAAATTCCTCCTTATAAAAATATTAAGTATGCAATACCTGCTATAAATGTTAAAGCAGAAATAACGAGTAATACTTTAGCTAGTTTATACATATCAAAATTATCCAATATGTTTCCTCCTTATTTCAATGTTACAACTGTAACACCAAATCCACCTTCTGAAGGCATACCTGTACGATATGAATCTACAGAACGATGTTTTTTAAGATGGTCAGCTACACCTTTTTGTAATGCACCTGTACCTTTACCATGAATAATGTTTACTGTACCGTAATTAGAAAGTACTGCTTGATCGATATATTGATCTAATTCTAACATAGCATCTTCATATCGGTAACCACGTAAATCTAAATCCATTTTTATAGTAGATCGATTCGTTCTAGGAACAACTTTACTTGGTTGTTGTTTCTTTTTATCTATTTTTTCTAAATCTTTTACTTCTATTTTCATTTTTAGTATACCCATCTGAACTACTACTTCTTCATCGCTGATTACATCGATAACTTCACCTTTTTGACCGTATGATAATACTTTAACGTCATCACCTTTTTCAATCTTATCGTGACGTTCTTTCTTAACATTTTGTTTCAGAGATTGAGATGTATATTGATTATCAAGTCGTTTCTTTCGCTCAATGAGTTCATGCTCTTTTACATTTGCAGCTGAATTATCTCGCATATCTCTAAGTTCTTGAAGGATTGTTTCCGCTTCTTCAGTCTTCTGTTTAACTTCTTGATTGGCTTTATTTCTCGCTTCATCCATCAATTGTGTTTTGAAGTTTTCAAATCGTTGTAATTCCTGTGTTAATGATTGATGCAAGTCTATAGATTCTTGTTTTAATTTTTCAACTTCAATACGATCATTTTCAACAGATTTAGCATTTTTCTCAAGTGATTCTATCATGACATTGATTTCTTTTTCATCTTGACCAATCAGTGATTTTGCATGATTGATGAGTTCATTTTTAAGCCCTAATTTTTTAGAAATTTCAAATGCGTTTGAACGTCCTGGTATGCCCATTAATAATTTATAAGTTGGTCTTAAAGTTTCAAGGTCAAATTCAACACTCGCATTCATCACTTTCTCTCGATTATAGCTATATGCTTTAAGTTCAGGGTAATGTGTTGTAGCCATGATTAAAGCATCTCTTTCAATCGTATAATCTAAAATACTCATTGCTAATGCTGCACCTTCACTAGGATCAGTCCCTGCTCCTAATTCATCAAATAATATTAATGAGTCTTTATCCGCTTGATCAATAATATTGACGATATTTTTCATATGTGATGAAAACGTCGATAACGATTGTTCAATAGATTGTTCATCACCAATGTCACAAAATACTTTCTTAAATATCGTTATAATTGCGCCATCTAATGTAGGAATTAACAAACCAGATTGTGCCATTAACGTGATTAGACCAACTGTTTTTAAAGTGACTGTTTTACCACCTGTATTAGGACCTGTAATAATAACAGCATTAATATCTTCTTTAAATTCAATCGTATTGCTGACCACTTCTGATTGATTAATTAAAGGATGTCTTGCTTTAGGTAAATATATCGCTCTATCTTCAGATATGATTGGTTTAGTAGCTTTAATAGTTGCACCAAATTTAGCTTTTGCTGTTACAAAGTCTAAATGCCCCATAACTTCTGTGCTTGAAATTAATTCATAGCCTACTTCGCTAACTTGTTCTGTCAGAATATATAACAATCTATCTTTTTCTTCTTTTTCTTTAGCTTTAACTTGAGCGATTTGATTATGCATTTCAACAATTGCACTTGGTTCAATATATAATGTTTGTCCAGATGCTGATTGATCATGTACGATACCATTAAAATCTTGACGATACTCTGCTTTAACCGGAAGTACATGTCTATCATTTCTAACCGTTACAATTGAATCCGATAATTTCTTTTGATTAGCTGAAGATCTAACCATTTGCTCTAATCTCGATTTAATACGATCGTTCGTTTTTTTAATTTGATGTCTCAATTCAGCTAATTTCGGACTTGCCGTATCAAACAAATCGTGTTCGTCACACTGTTCATTTATTTGATTAAGCAATTCACTTAAAACTGGCAATTGCGCTACATAACCATCGATATTTGGATAAAGGATTGCTTCATCTTCATCAACGATACTTGCGTAAAATGTTTTGAATCTATTTTGAACTTGAATATTACGTTTAATTTGGTTTAATTCTTCAACGTTTAACAAACTGCCAATTTCTGCACGTCTCACATAAGACTTAATATCTTTTAGGCCTGAATAACCAGGTACTCTATGTTTATTATAAATTTGAGTCATTTCGTCTGTTTCATTTATGCTTTGCTGAACTGTTTCAAGTTCATCACTTGGTTTAAGTTCGTTAATAATACGTTCAGCAATATCACTTGTCGCATGAGTAGACAATTGTTGAATAATTAAGGGATATTCAAGAACTTTTAATGTTTTCTCATTCATATTATCTTCCCTCTTCTTTTAATACTTTATTTTGTTAATTGGATCCATTTTTTAAATGCTTCACGTGATTTAGCATTAATCACTTGTGATTTTTTAACCCAACCTTTTTGAGCCGTCCCAACACCATATTTCATGAAATCAAAATGATCAATATGATGGGCATCTGTATTGATTGTAATCATTAGGTCAGGATTATTTTTTAATACGTCAGCGTTTAAATCTAATCGTTGTGGATTAGCATTCAGTTCTAATACTGTATTAGTTTCTCTTGCCATTTTAATAAGTTCATCAATATTAGGACGGTATCCTTCTCTTCTACCAATAATTCTACCTGTCGGATGTGCAATATGTCTCACATATTGATTTTCACATGCAGTTCTAAGTCTATTCATAATTTCTTCTTCAGATTGATTGAAACTTTGATGAATTGCTGCAATAACATAATCTAATTCTTTCAATACGTCATCTGGATAATCTAAACTACCATCTGGTTTAATATCCATTTCTGTACCACTATAAATATCGATTTCTTTATACGATTCATTCAGTTTTTTAATTTTTTCGTTTTGTTCCAATAAACGTTCAATAGATAATCCATTTGCTACTGCTAAACTTCTAGAATGGTCTGTAATACAAATAAATTGATATTGACGTTCAATTGCCGCTTCAATCATTTCTTCAAGTTTAAAAGCACCATCACTATAAGTTGTATGCATATGAATATCACCGTTAATATCTTCTAACTGAATGATATCTTGAATATCTTTATCAAATTCTGTACCATCCTCACGCATTGTTGGTGGTATATATGACACGTTAAAATGATCATAAATTTCCTTTTCACTTTGATAAGTAATAATGTTACCATTTGCTTCTTCTATGCCGTACTCACTTACTTTTTCATTTTTTTGTTTAGCAAGTTGTCTAATTTTAATATTATGATCTTTTGAACCTGTAAAATGTTGCAATGTATGATAGAAAGCTTCTGGTTGAATCAGTCTAAAATCAACACCAATAACATCATCTTCAATTTGTAAATCTAGTGAAACTTTCGTTTGTCCAACAGCAATTTGTTCTTTAATATCTGGAAACTCGAGCAGAGCTTGTTGTACGTTTGTAGGTTCTTCAGTCGAAATAATATAATCTAAGTCTTTGCTCATTTCTTTCATTCTTCTGAAACTACCTGCAACTTGATATTGATTAATGTCTTCAATATTATCTAAAAATTGATTAATAACTTCATGTGCTTTAATCATAGTATTGATTGAATATTTTTCAGGTCGTTGACCTAACACTTTTGCTTCTTCAAGAAGTTTTTGTTCAGTCTTTTTCGCAAAGCCTGGTAATTCAGACACTTGATTATTTTCACACGCTTTGATTAAATCTTCTTTATTTTTTATATCTAATTCTTTATATAATTTCGCAATTTTTTTACTACCTAATCCAGGTATTTTTAGTAATGGAATGAGTCCTTCTGGAATTTCTTGTTTTAACTCATCTAAATAACTTTGCGTCCCATTATCTATATATTCATTTATGACATCGCCTACACCTTTACCAATTCCTTTTAAAGATGTCACATCTTCAATTTCATTTAACGTTCTTTCATCTGTTTCTAATGATTGACTCGCTTTTCTGTATGCGGATACTTTAAATGGATTCTCACCTTTAATTTCCATGTATATTGCAATTGTTTCTAACATTTTTACGATATCTTTTTTTGTTAACATGTCTATTCCTCCGTAAAAAAAGTCATAGGTTCTCCCATGACTTTTTTCAATATGAATTCATTTAATTTGAAAGCCATTTTACTAATTGTTCAGATAAGAATGGTGTCTTTGTTAATACTGCATTTCCAATAGAAGACTGTTGCAATGCATCTATAAAAGGTGCTACAGGAATAACTGCAAATGCTGCTAATATGATAATCACAACTAAATACGCTTCTATAAATCCAAGTACGATACCAAAGTACCTTGCATATTTACCGCCAAATTCCATTTGATGATAAAAATCAAATACTGTTGCTACAATTTGTAAAATTATTTTAGTGAAAACAAATAAAATGAGAATCGCCATAATATTATAAAATGCATTCTCATTGTTAATATTATTAAATATTGCATTCTTACCTTCTGTAGACGCACTCGGGTAAGGTAATATTAAATGCAATTGCTTGCTAAATGGTGCGTAACAAATGCTGGCAATCACCAATGAACTAATCGTGCCGATAGAATGTAATGATTGTAATACTAAACTACGTCTATATCCAATGATGACACCTATAATTAAACATAAAAATATAAGTAATGTTATCATTCTAAATGTCCTTTATTTTTTAATTGTTTGATTTCTTCTCTTAACTTTTCATTTTCTTCTTCTAATTTAACATATTCATGCATAACATTAACAGCTGTAAGAACAGATTTACGCGTTGTATCCAAGCCTGCATTTAATTGCCCGAGCGCTTGCAACTTTTCATCCACTCTACCAGCTACATATCGAATATGTGATGGATCGTCTTCACCAATAATTGTATAATGTTGATCATTTATAACCACTGTCACTCTATTTTTATTTTCACTCATTATACTACCCCTGTTCAAATTATAAATGGATTTCTATATATGTAATCATACTATATTATACATGACATAAGTTCATTTGTGTATGAATATCCACCAACTTGATTTGAGAAAATTCGTTTATATCATAAATTTATGCTACTCTATTTATAGAAAAAATTAAAAAGGCAGGACTTAAAAGTGGCAAACATCGTAAAAACAATTGACTCCAATACAATCAATCAACTTATAAAACAATATAATATGGAAACAAAGAACTTACCAACTGGCACTTTAGCCCGCAAGAAAATAAAAAGTACACAAGTCCAAATATACCGTTCAAAAAAAATAATGTTTCAAGGTAAAGATGCAGAACAAGTAGCAAGTGAAGTACTTAAACAAAACATTACGTCATCACCATCTAAAGCAACAACTGTTACAAAAAAATATGAATTTGATATACATAATACAATTGGTAGTGATGAAGCAGGAAGTGGCGATTATTTTGGACCACTCACAGTATGTGCAGCATACGTATCTAAACAAAACGCTAAAATTTTAAAAGAAATTGGTGTGATGGACTCCAAGTCTTTAACTGACCCTAAAATTGTAGAACTAGCTGAACAAATAATACAAATATGCCCTCATTCTCTAATTGTACTTGATAATCCCAACTACAATACAAAGCAATCAGAAGGTTGGAGCCAAGTTAAGATGAAAGCAGTCCTTCACAATCAAGCTATTAAAAATGTCATCTCACGAATAGACGAACAAGAATTAGAACAAATTGTGATTGATCAGTTCGTGCAAGCAAGCACATATGAGCGATATATTATTGGTCATATGCCACGTAAAGACATTACACACTTTGAAACAAAAGGTGAATCAAAATCAATCGCAATTGCAGCAGCAAGTATTATCGCAAGATATGCATTTGTTAAACACATGGATCAATTAGCAAAATCTTTAAATGTCATTATTCCTAAAGGTGCAAGTAATAAAGTAGATCTAGAAGCAGCAAAAATCGTCCAAAAATATGACATGCAACAGTTAGATAAAATTACGAAAACACATTTTAAAAATAGAGATAAAGTATTAGACCTTATTAATCGAAAAAGGAGAAATTAATATGTTACTTATCACATTCAGTTGGCAAGTCATTCTTGCCCTAATCATTATTTGCTATTTAATTTGGTTTATCGGTAAACAACTTACAAATTCAACAAACAAAAGAAAAAAATAATATAAAAACACAGCAACCTGATATGAATCTTCAGATTGCTGTGTTTTTATTTATATCTCTTATGCTCTTAATGTAGCACCATTTTGTTCTAATGCTGTTAAGATTTGCTCGTGTACTGCTGAAACTTTATCTTCTGTTAGTGTTTCATTAACGTCTAAATAATCTAAGCGAATTGCGACCGATTTCTTGCCTGGTTCCATATGTTCACCTTCATAAACGTCAAATACTTCTGCGTGATTTAATATATCTGCACCATTTTCATTGATTGTATGAATAAGTGTAGCTGCCGTAACTTCTGTGTTAACAACAAGTGCAATATCTCTTGAAACTCCTGGGAATTTCGGAATAGCTTCGTATTCAATTTTGCCGACAGGTTGTTTTAAGATTTTTGTGAAGTTTAATTCAAACACATAAGTGCGGTCTAAGTCGTTTTCTTTTTCAACTTTAGGATGTAGCTCTGCTATTAAACCAACAACTTCTTCATTTAATTTAACGTATGCTGTTCTACCTGGATGTAATAAGTCTAATGTCGTCGCTTCATATGTGAACGTTAAATTTAATTGTTCTGCAATACGTTCTACAATACCTTTTACTAAGAAGAAATCAACTGGCTCATCTTTTTGTTGCCATTTGTTACCTGTATATTGTCCTGTTAAAATACCACTTAAAAATTCAATTTCTGTTGGTAATTGATCTTTTCCGTTACTATAGAACACTTTACCAAGTTCATATAAAGCAACGTTTTTATTTTTACGTGCTACATTATAACGTGTAGCGTCAACAAGTCTAGGTAATAAACTTTGACGTAATACAGCTTGATCTTCACTCATAGGCATCATAAGTTCTACAACTTCTTGTTGTTCTATAGTATAGTTTTGAGCGATATCTTTACGAACTAATGAATACGTAATCGCTTGGTCTAATCCAGCACCTTCAAGAATTTCTTTAACTTTTCGTGTCTTCAATTGGTTATCGGTTAAATAGCCAGCAGTTGCATTATCAAAGTTTGGCAATGTCGAAGGTAATTGATCATATCCATAAATACGCGCAACCTCTTCGATTAAGTCCGCTTTAATCGAAATATCATTTCTTCTTGATGGCACTTCTACTTTAAAGGCATCTTCAGATACAATCGTTTCAAATCCTAAACGATTAAATATTGTATTAATTTCATCTGTAGAAAGATCGAAACCGATTAATTGGTTAACATCTTGTGTCGTAATGTCTATCGTACGAGACAATTCTGGTAAAGTACCGTCTGATACTACTTCGCTTAACACAGTTCCACCAGCAATATCTTGTAATAATTTTGCTGCTCTATCTAAAGCATCAAGTACTCTTTCACTCGCAATACCTTTTTCGAATCTGCTTGAAGCTTCACTTCTTAAGCCTAATCGTCTTGATGTTTGTCTAACATTTGTAGCATTAAATAATGCGCTTTCGATTACGACATTTTGAGTGTTTTCTGTAACTTCTGAGAAATCGCCACCCATTACACCAGCGATTGCAATTGGTTCTTCACCGTTTGTTATAACGAGGTCTGAAGTTAGTAGTTCTCTCTCAACATTATCTAATGTCGTGATTTTTTCATTTTCATGTGCGTAACGTGCAACAATTTGATCTGACCCAATTTGATCTTGATCAAACATGTGTAACGGTTGACCATACTCTAAAAGTACGTAATTCGAAACATCTACCACGTTGTTAATTGGACGGATGCCAGCTTTCATTAATCTAGACTGCATCCATGATGGTGATGCAGCAATTGTTACATTCTTAACAACTCTCGCTGCATAAAATGGAACACCTTCTTGATCTTGAACAGTCACTGATAATGATTGACTAGCTTGTTCTTCAGATTCATCTAAAGAAGTATTTGGGTATTGTATGTCATTGCCATATAATGCACTTACTTCATGCGCAGCACCAAGCATACTTAAACAGTCTGCTCTATTTGGTGTCAAATCAAAGTCTAATACATCGTCATTTAATAATAATGCTTCTAGTGCATCACTACCAGGCGTTGGTTCGTTTGAGAAGACGTAAATGCCATCTGCATATTTTTTAGGCATCACATTTGCATCGATACCTATTTCTTGTAATGAACAAATCATACCTTCTGATACTTCACCACGTAATTTAGCTCTTTTAATTTTAACGCCACCAGGTAAACGGCCACCTACTCTTACAACGATGACATATTGATCTTTATCTACATTTGGTGCACCGCAAACGATTTGTACGGGGTCTTCTTCACCTACATCCACTTTACAAATATTCAGTTTATCTGCTTCTGGATGTTTTTCTTTAGAAAGCACATATCCAACGACTAATTTTTTAATATCGTCTCCATAATGTGTAACACTATCAACTTCAATACCACTTCTTGTAATTTTCTCAGCTAAATCTTCAGTATTAGCATCTATATTTATATATTCACTTAACCACTCTTTACTTACTAACATTATGCTTCACCACCATCTTCTACAGGCTTAAATTGTTCTAAAAATCTCACGTCATTTGTATAGAAATGTCTAATATCTTCAATTCCATATTTCAACATTGCCATTCTGTCTGGTCCTAAACCAAAAGCAAATCCAGAATATTTATTTGAATCAAATCCTGCCATTTCTAATACATTTGGATGTACCATTCCTGAACCAAGAACTTCTATCCAACCTGTTTGTTTACAAACGTTACATCCTTTACCTTTACATTTGAAACATGACACATCTACTTCGACTGACGGTTCAGTGAATGGGAAGAAACTTGGTCTTAACCTAATTTCACGATCTTTACCAAATAATTTACGTGCTAATAATTCTAATGTTCCTTTTAAGTCACTCATTTTGATATTTTCAGCTACGACTAAACCTTCAATTTGTGTGAATTGATGACTGTGTGTCGCATCATCAGAGTCTCTACGGTAAACTTTACCTGGACAGATAATTTTAACTGGTCCAACACCATTACGTTTTTCTAAAGTTCTCGCTTGTACAGGTGATGTATGTGTACGCATTAAGATTTCTTCTGAAATATAAAAAGTATCTTGCATATCACGCGCTGGATGAGACTTTGGTAAATTAAGTGCTTCAAAGTTATAATAGTCAGATTCTACTTCATAACCTTCAACGATTTCATAACCTAAACCAATAAATAAATCTTCTAAATCTTCATTGATTTTAGTTAGTGGATGTTTCGCACCTAAACTTACTTTTCTACCAGGTAACGTTACATCGATTGTTTCATTCTCTAATTGTTGGTTTAATGCTTCCTCTTCTAAAAGTACTTGTTTAGATTCGATTTCTTTCTCAACAGCTTTACGTACTTCGTTCACAAGTTGACCGAATTCTGGTCTTTCTTCTTTAGGTAATTCTTTCATTTCTTTCATAAGGCCTGTAATAACGCCTTTTTTACCTAAATAATTTACTTTCACGTCTTGTAATGATCTTTCTGCTTTTGCTTCATTAATTCTTACAAGCGCATCTTGTCTTAATTCAGATAACTTTTCTCGTAATGACATATATATCCTCCTATTTTGGTCGAAAAAAAGACTTCGCCTCCTCAAATATAGAGGGACGAAGTCTTCCGTGGTACCACCCAAATTTATACATAGTTATGCATACACTTATATGTTGATAACGGATCTACATTCCGACTTAAATTTCTTTAAGTAGCTAAAAAGATGAAAAAAATTAAGTTACAACATAGGATTTTTCAGTCTCGAATCCATTCCCTTGTCATGTGTAAACATTAATTTACGTCCTTTTGTAAGCTCATATTGATTATGAAATCATTATATTAAATATTATATAATTGGTCAACCTTTCAAATGATAAAGCAAGATACCACAAGAAACAGCGACATTTAAACTTTCAGCTTTGCCATATAGCGGTATATGAAGATTCTTGGTCGTTTGTTCAAGTATTGCTGAATCAACGCCTGCCCCCTCATTACCCATAATTAATGCAAAGTTTGAATGACTTTTTACTTCTCGATATTCAACTGCATTTTGAAGACTTGTTCCATAAGTTTCGCCATCAAATTGTTCCATAAATTCAAATATATCTTCCTCAACAACTGGTAAATGAAAGACACTACCCTGTGAAGCACGTAATACTTTATCTTGATACGGATCTGCACTACCTTTTGAATAAACAACAGCGTCCATACCTGCAGCGTCAGCGTTACGAATCAATGCGCCCATATTACCTGGATCTTGAACTCTATCTAATACAAGGACTTGCTTAAAATTACTCGTTTCATATGTAGGCATCTCAACAACCGCAAATATACCTTGAGGTGTCGTTGTGTCTGATAATGATTCCGCTACTTTAAAGTTAATGACATATGCTTCCTTTGCATATTCAACAATTTTCTCATCAACTCTTGCATAATCTACTGCTAATAACGTAACGATAGTCAGTTGACTATGATAAGCTTCTTCGATTAAATGAAAGCCTTCAATAAGAAATTGTCCTTGTTTAACACGTTCTTTTTTCTTTTTTAATTTATTCATTTGTTTAATTTTATTATTTTGAACTGAAGTAATTTCTTCCATAGTAACGCCTCATCTTCTCATTATGATATAAAATTATTATAAACGAAAAAAGACTGCCAACAAAGTCAAAGACATTGATGACAGTCTTAAGCACCTTAGTTTAGGTGTTTAAATATTAATTATTATTTAGAAACGACTTCTTTACCCTTGTATGATCCACATGCTTTACATACACGGTGAGATAATTTCATTTCTCCACAGTTTGAACATTCTACCATACCTGGTACTGAGATTTTGAAATGCGTACGACGTTTTCTTTTAGCTGTTTTTGAAGTTCTTCTAGCTGGAACTGCCATGTCTTATTCCTCCTTAAATTTTATAAACACTTTTCCGATTATTTTTCGTCATCGAAGAATTGTTGTAATTTTTGAAGTCTTGGATCAACTTTCTTTTCAGTTTCTTGTTCTGAATCTTCGGTTGACTCAATTTGATCTTCGCCAATAACTTCCCAACCATCGCCTGCCATTGAAATATCTTCGCTACCTTCAGAGAATACTTGTAACGGTTTCTCTAAAATAACAAGTTCTTCAATGATTGGTAATAAATTAATCATGCCGCCTTCGAGTTTATGTCTCAATTCGTCATCATCATTATTACTTTCACTAAATTCATCTAGCTCAAATATTTCTACTGATGTAGTATCAAATGGTAGCTCTACTGGCTTTAAAGTACGGGCACATGGTAACGTCAATACACCATTAATGTCAAGATTGACAATTATCTCATGCATTCGCACTTGAACGTCTCCTGTTACTTTTATTGGAGATATATCGATAAGTTCATCTACCCTATCAATAAGGTATTTCATATCGATTTCTTTATCAAAAGTAAATGGTTCGTTTTGGTATTTTTTAAGTTGTGTTATTGACCACTTCATCTGGGTTCACCTCTTACAAACACAAAAATTATTGTAACCTTAACGACAATGTTTGTCAAGATTTTTTCTTAACATTCATTATCTGATACAATACTTATGATGAAGTGAAATGGGAGGAAATGCAAATGAAAAGCGTTGCTTTAATAACAGAATATAATCCATTTCATAATGGGCATGTATATCACGCAGAATCTTCTAGAAAATTAACAGAAAGTGATGTTGCTATTTCTATTATGAGTGGTTCTTTTACAATGCGTGGAGAACCAGCAATTTTAAGTAAGTTCAAGCGGGCTGAAATGGCTATTCAATATGTAGATTTAGTTATTGAATTGCCTCTTTTATATGCCATATCATCTGGTGATTTATTTGCTAAAGGCAGCGTTCAAATAGCAGAACAACTTGGATGTAACACATTATCTTTCGGTAGTGAATCAGGAAATATTGATGATATTAAAAAGGTCATACACGAAATAAACCAAGTATCTAAAAGTGATAAATATAAGCAAATGCTTAAAGAAGGTAAATCACATCCTAGAATCATTTCAGAATTAATACCTCATAATCAAATGCTTAAAGGTTCAAATAATTTACTCGCAATTGAATATGTGAAACATATTATGCAACATAACTTAGCAATAGAACCGACAACAATTAAAAGAAAAGACAATATGTATTTAGATGCTCACTTAAACGAAACGACACACATTTCAAGTGCGACTTCTATACGTAACGCCTATTTCAAACATGACGATACATATCAATTAAGTTTACCGACAACAAGTTCAAATATATTAAAGCACGCTCATGCAGTCAACTGGGATCACTTTTTCCCATTTTTAAAATGGACATTATTAAGAGCTACTCATGAAGAATTGAGAAACATATATATGATGACTGAAGGATTAGAATTCAAAGTAAAAAAAGAAATTAAAGATAGTATGAACTTTGAAATGTTTGTACAAAAACTCAAATCTAAAAGATATACGTGGACAAGAATACAACGCTTGTTAACCGCAATTTTGTTAAACGTTACGAATGAACAAGTTTCTGATTATAATCCAACTGCGATACGTGTACTTGCAATGTCTAAAAAAGGACAAGCTTATTTAAAATCTATTAAAGATGAATGTCCATTACCTATCGTCACAAATGTTAATAAACAAACTGCTATTCACTTCACAAATGAAATAAAAGCAACAGATTTATATCAATATATTTCAGGTGATTCTGATACTGATTTTAATAAACCAGTCATAATAAAAAACGCATGACATATGCATGTGTTTTTTATTATGACTCTTTATTTTTAATTTTTTCTTTCAATGCTTTATTCACATTTTCAGGAACAAATTCCGAAATATCGCCGTCAAATTGAGCAACTTCTTTCACAACACTCGAACTTATAAATGAATAATGATTATTTGTCATCATATATAATGTTTCAATGTCGTCATCTAATTTTTTATTCATAGATGTCAATTGCATTTCATACTCAAAGTCACTAACAGCTCTTAATCCTCTTACAATCGTGTTAGCATTTATTTCTTTACAAAAGTCTACAAGTAAACCATGAAATGAATGAACCACTATGTTTGGTACATCTTGTACCGCTTCTTTAATCAATTCAACACGCTCTTCTGTACTAAATAAGCCTTTTTTAGAACCATTTTTCAATACAGAAACATGAATCTCATCAAAAATTTTAGCACTACGCTTAATAATATCAATATGTCCTAATGTTATTGGATCAAAGCTACCTGGAACAACTGCTATTCTCTTAGTCATTGTCTTCTCCTTTTGTTAGCAACATAACATGCGTCAGTCCATATTCATACTTTTTAAGAACTTTAAACGCACCCGTATCTATGTCTTCACTTTTATCAAATTCGCAAATTATTGTACCATTTACATTTAATAAGTCAAACGCCTGAATTTTTTCTAATGATTGATCTATAAGCGATTTCCTATAAGGTGGATCTAGAAATATATAATCAAACTTAATGGCGCGCTTATTTAAAGCTTTTAACGCTCTAATTGCATCATTTTTATAAACTTCGTATTGAGTTTCAGATATATGTAATGTATTTAAATTTTCTTTTATCATTTTAGTCGCTTTGAAATTACCGTCCACAAAAATCACTTTATCTAAACCTCTAGATAATCCTTCGATACCAAGTCCGCCGCTGCCAGCAAACAAATCTAACCCAATACCTTCTAAATCTTGAAGGCCATTAAAGATATTCTCTTTCACTTTATCTGTTGTCGGTCTCGTTGATTGACCATCTATTGTTTTTATATGAAGTCTCTTGTATTTTCCACCTATTACTCTCACTGTTAATCATCACTTTCTTTATTATTAATTATTATTTATACTTATCCATATAGTATTTAAACGAAAACGAGGTTTATAAAAATGAAACAATCATTTATCGTCATCGGTCATGGTCTAACTGATTTATTTGAATTTCAAACGTTAATCGAATATAACCATGAACGTATTTCCGACATTATTATGTTACATACACCATTATCTAAGGAGAAACTATCTTCAGCTTGTATCATTATGAAGCCTACTAAAGGTCAACATTTCCAAGCGATTTACATGATAATGGAAGGTATTAAATATCCTTACCCTGATTCAAATAAGAAGTTTGATTTAATCAATGAATGGGCAAATGCATATCACATACAAGTTAAAGGTCTAGATGTTAAATCTCGTGCTGATTTCGCTGAAGATGAACTTTACTTCGCCTATTTAAAAGGTGTATTAAGACTTGAAAGATACTTGCCACCGCTTCAATAGTTAAAAGTTTAAATACTCTTTTTTGTCCGTATTCGAATTAGAGTAATCTCTTTTAACATATTTAAATGGTGAGACTTTTACATCTTTAACATATTTTAGTTTCATTAAATGTTGAACAGTGTCATCTATTTTATCTTCATTTGTATATAACATGACGTATTGTTCTTTTCTATGTGCAAAGTATATATTACCAAACTTGCGTAATTGTCGTTCATGTTTCATATTTTTTAAATATACGACAATACTTATTCGTTCTACTAATTCCATCAAAATAACCTCCTAACGCTTTTTATTTTTATATTAGCACTTTCTATAAAATGATGAAAGAAGATAACTTCAAGCGTATGTGACTTGCTTTCTTATCTTAAATCAATTTGATAGAATATATATAAGTCTTTATTTGCATTTCGAAAGGATAGGATAACATGTCAAAAATTAATTTATTAAAAACAACAGGTCTTATCGGAGGCATTGTTGCAGGTTCTTGGATTGTGACAAAAGCAACATCAAACGTTAAACCACGTACGATTAAACCATTCTTTACACAACCAGCTCCTTATGTATTCGCTCATCGTGGAGGCATGGCGTTAAGACCAGAACATACACGCTTAGCTTTTGATCATGCACTAAAATACGAAGTAACTGGATTTGAAGTAGACGTTCGACTTACTAAAGATGAAGTACTTGTCGTAACACATGACAACACTGTTGATCGTACAAGTAACGGTTCAGGGTATATAGGTGATCATACATTAGAAGAACTACGCCAATTAGATTTCGGTTACCACTTCAAAGATATTAATAACGAGCATCCTTATAGAGGAGATGCAAAAGCTAAAATCGTCACTTTAAAAGAGCTATTAACTGAATATCCAGATGTCTTAGTAAATATAGATATTAAAGATCATCCTGAGTCATATAGCGGTAGTTTAGCACCTTCTCACTTATACCGTTTAATTACAGAACTTAAAGCTGAAGATCGTGTTAATATTACGAGTTTCTATGATGAACAAATTGATCGCTTTAATTTATATGCTCAAGATTCTATTGCGTTGGGGACAGGACAAAGCGAAGTAGCAAAAGCTTTCTTAGCTTATCAATCAGGATATGGTCATACGTATCAACCTAAATCTGATACATTCCAAATACCAACACAAGCTAAAGGTCTTCCGTTAGACTCTGAAGGTTTCATTCAATTTTTAACATCACTTAATATATCTGTTGCTTATTGGGTTGTAAATCAAATCGATACAATGGACGATTTAATCCAAAAAGGTGCACATACGATTGTAACTGATCGCCCAGATACTGCGCACTTCTTAATTAAAAAACACTACTAATTTAAAAAGCTTTCCATCTGTCTAATGACAAATGGAAAGCTTTTTTTATGTTATGTTGAACAGCCACAAGATCCACCAGTAGAACAACCGCCACCGTGTGATTCGCTACTAAAGAATGGATTACCCGTATCCACTTTAACATTGCTTGAAACTGAATAAGAAACAATGCTAATCACTTCATCTAATAAATCTTGTAACGCAGTTTCTTTAGTCTTAAATTCAGAAACAACTGGATGCATTTCATATGCTCTCTTTTGTTGTCTTGTTTCTTTCATTACTCTATTGTAATCAGGATGATATCTACCAAATCTTAAACAATCATCATAATGTGATTTAATTTGATCAAATTTTTGCCTTAATATTTTAACTTCAAAATTTGTTTCAAGTTGATGTTTTGCTTCGAGATATTCTTGATAAATATATGAATCCTTAATACATGCGCTTAATTCATCTGATTGATCAAGTATATCAACTGTTTCTGCAGTAAACATAATATGATTCCCCCTTATTCTTTATTTTCTTTGAAAACAAGTGAATAGTATTCGCGAGAATTACCAGCACCAAATTCATCATATTGACTACCTAATAACTTTTCTCTATAGGTGTTGTTGTTTAACCAGCTATTGATAAGTGTTGGTACATCATAGAAATTGTAAGCTAAATTTTGGTTAATGGATTCATATTCAATCTTTTGATTATTGATATGTTTTGTAATGCCATCTTCTAATGATTTAACTGCTTCTTCCTCATTGATATCATCTTCAATTAAATCTGCTTCCATTTGTGTTATATACGTAAGTTGATCATTAATCTGTAATGGTTTGACATCTTTCATCTCTCTAATTTCATTAACGATTTCAAGAAGTGATAAATCTTTATTTATATGAGCTTGAAAGTCTTGTTTATCTGTTCTCTTTAGTTTGTTATCTTTATCACCATTTATTTTAGACATTGAAAAAGGTGCATTTTCAATAACAACATCTGAATCCATAAACTGTACACCCATAACTTCATTTGTTTCACTATCAATTAAGACCTGTGTATAAACATTACCATATTTAATCAGTAATTGTGTCTTAATATCACGTTCAGATAACTCTAATTGATATTTTCCATATGTACTTTCAATAACTGGTTCCATATCTATATTTGTACCATTGAAAATCTTTGTTGCATCTTGTTTCATTTTAATCGGTGAAACATTCACTTTATTTCCTGTAGCAAATACTGAAGAGACTTTATCATTTTTAGTAGATATTAAATAATAATGCTCTTTATTTTTGAAGACATAATTCTTTCGACCGTGCTCTGCCTTATATACCCTATCTGGTTGTCCTAAATCATTTATGACTTCTTTAATATTTTTATAGACATATGTACCTACGCCTTCTTTCAACTTTGCATTACCAGTTGATTTTTCAGCTTGCTGCTCATAATAATTCTCATTTGCTTTATCATGAGAGTAGTTAGGATTCTTTAAAACATCAAATTCTAATTTAGGTGAATAGAATAAATAAAAGAGTACAATGATTAAAATAGTTATTGCTACAACTTTTATGATAATATTTTTCAACTATTTACCTCCTCATTTATTCCTATATTCAATTATATCATTTTACAGGAAAACATTTACCTAAATCAATCGAAATGTTGTCATATTTGTTAAATATAAATGTACATTGCAACATTGGCGCTTTTATCATAAAATAAACTTAAAGGTACTTAGAGGGAGGAAAAATACATGGTATTTGATAATACAGGTCTTGAAAAGGTTATCATAGAACAAGAGCTATTAAAAGATGTTATGAATAAACATGGTTTTATTGCTGGAGGACATTGGGATTATGAACGTATCACTTATGATTTTAAATATGAAATAAGTGAAGGCGTCTATTACCTAAGAATTCCTGGTTATGCACTTAAAGGGGACATCGGTGCCAATAACGCAACAATTCAATTAATGGATCCATATCTCGGTAAACACTATTATCCAACAGGTGTAGAATATGGAGATGATGAAGTTTACCCAGATAATTTAGTTGCACATTGTAACTTACTAATTGAACGTATCACATCAGATATTAATGCATTAAATACATTAGGTACGCATTAATTAAAATAATACTAACAGAGTAGAGACGTGATATTTCACGTCTCTTTATTTTTATATAAATGAGCAAAGAGGTTATCATTATGAAAAAATGGATAAACAAACGAAACATAAGCATATTCATCATTATAGTTTTATCTATTCTATTTATTTATTTCATTTTACCGATATCAATTCCTTTAATAACAGCACTTGTTATCGCTTTAGCGCTCAACCCACTTGTTAATAAATTAGCACATAAAATTAAAAGTCGAAAATGGAGCGTTACGATTATTTATACGTTACTCCTCACAATAACAGGATTTATTATATTTTTATTTTTAACAAAATTAATAGACCAGATTGTACTATTTATTAAAGATTTACCTAATAAAATTAATATTCTCATCACTGTAATTGAACAATATAACGACAAAATGAAAGCTATATTACCCGATGAAATGGCAGTAACAATCAACAAAGAACTACAGAATTTTGTTGCTTCATTGAGAGATTCAATCGCAAATTATTTAAGTGTTGAAAATATAACAGAAGTTGTATCTTCTTTACCAGGTTTCATTATAAGCCTTGTTGTATTTCTTGTAGCATTATTCTTATTTATGCTAGAAATACCTAATATTCATAAATTTATAAAGCAACATCTTTATCCGTCGACTTATCATGAAGTTTATAAAATATACAATAAAATAGGTCATTCTATTATCGGGATGATATCTGCTACTGTTGTATTAAGCTTTATAACTTGGTTATTTACTTATGTTGGTCTACTGATTATCGGCGTTGACTCAGCGTTTGTCATCAGTTTATTTATATGGTTTATAGACATCTTACCGATTATTGGTGCGACAGGTTTTACAATTCCGTGGGCAATCTACGCATATATAGTTGGAGATTCGACACTCGGTATCCAACTGATTATTCTATCTGTTATTTTACTCGTTCAAAGAAAAATATTAGAACCTAAAATATTCGGTACGGGTGTCGGTTTATCTCCATTACCCACTTTAATATCCATGTTTATCGGTTTAAAATTACTCGGCTTTATTGGATTCTTTATCGGACCATTATTCTTAATCGTCATCAAAACGATACTAGAATCTGGTCTTATCAAAACAGACTTTAAAATATAATATGAGCAAAAAACCTCTCAATCCGTTATAAGCAGATTGAGAGGTTTTAATTTAATGTCCTAAAATTGCTTTTATCATAGATGTTGTATCTCCACCGTGATAGAACACATATAATAATAAATAAACGGCAACACCTGTAATAGCTGTACAGAACCAAATAATAGATGTTACTGGCCCAAATTTACGGTGTCTATCAAGTTTATTCGTCCAACCTAAATAAATCGTATAAATCCCCATCACTGCCCCGACAGTCGCTAGCGTTATATGGAAAATCAAGAAAATTGTATAATAAATTTTAATATTATCCGGTCCACCAAATGAAGTATTTCCAATAAATACTGTTCTACTAGCATAAATGGTAAAGAATACGACTGCAGCAACTGCAGCAGATATCATAAATTTTTTATGTGTTTCAATTTTTCGTTGTGCAATAAAGTACCATCCAATAGCAACTAAAATTGCGCTTAATACGATGAAAGTTGTACTTATTGTCGGTAAAATTGGTAAATTCATTTTCATACATCCTATCTAAATTGATTATATAATGCTTTTTGCTCTTGTAATTTTCTCAAGCTATCTTCAGTGATTTGCTTTTCATTTTTCCTCTCATATCTAAACCATCTCATGAAAATGATATATAAATAAATACCAAACACGATTTCTTGCATAACTTTCATGATGACGCCACCTGTTTGCTGATCTTCTAAAGGTGTGAAATTCGTAAAGTATTCTGGACCAGATAACCCTGTTCCTTGTACGACTGTATTTAACGTATCAGCAGGTACACATAAAGTCATCGCACCAAGCCATGCTTTACCTGATGTGTATGTTTCATACATTGCAGTTCCACTAAATATGATAAGTCCACATGAAGGTGTTAACAGTACACCGATAAAGAAGATATATAAGATTTTCTTAATATTACTCATGTGCAATTCTTCAGGAATATGTTTATTAAATATTGGATGCCACATAAACCATGCACTAATGAATAAAATAATCGTATATAACTCATGCAAAACAAGATCTTGTTTTAAAGTATCTAACACAAGTGGTATATGATATACAGAGAATAAACCGTTAAAAAGAAAAATTGCTAATATCGGCTTTGTAAATAATTGAACAATCTTATTAATTACGGGTAGCTCTTCCACATATTTGATGATGTACTCTGGGATAGCAAAATACAGTAACGGAACTACAATTAAAAATAACAAAGCCATTTGCAACATATGGAAACTAAAAATGATGTGTGAAAGCAGATCAATAGGTCCACCTTCTAAAAAGTATATCGTTAACATTAAGATAACGAAAAGTGTTGCTTCACCTTTTCTTAAAGGTCTTCCACCTGGTATATCTTTATACCATTTTCCACAAATTAAAAAGTATAAGATTATTACACATAATACGCCTACAAAGAAGAATGGCGTCCAGTTTGCCCAAAAACCGAATATAGATATTGAGGTTAAGTTACCCATCTCTTTACACTTCCCCACTTAGTCATTACTTTCATTATAAAATTTAATCCACCGTTAAACAACCCAACAATGTAAATAGTTATGACAATGATATGACCAATTATGAAAGATAAAAAGACTCGAGAACTTATATAACAAAGTTCTCGAGTCTTTTATAAATTATTTCGTTTTTACGAATAACGGATCGCCTAACCATACGATGTAAATAAACGTTACGACGAACGATAATCCAAAGAATACACCCGTAATCATGAATAATTTTGATATGCCATGTTTTTCAGCTTTCATATGCATGAAATAATAGAATTGTAATACAACTTGTAGTACTGCTAATCCTAAAATAACTGGAATAACGAACTCTTTAGGAAGTTCAGCAGCAACTAACGCGAAAGCAACAAAAGTAACAAAAATCATAATAGCAAAGTTTGTAACTTGCATACGCATTTCTTTTGTACTTTTACGCTTTCTATACTCTCTAAGTGCTTGTGCGTCATGATTTATTTGTTGACTCATATTATCCTAACGCTCCCATCAAGTATACTACTGTAAAGATAAACACCCATACAACGTCAATGAAGTGCCAATATAAAGCAGCAGTATTAAATTTATGTGCATTATAAATACTTAATCCTCTACCTCTATTACGGAAGATGAGTAATGTTAACCATACTAGTCCTATAAGTACGTGGAATCCGTGTGTTCCTACCAAGAAGTAGAAGGCACTACCAAACGCACTTGAACGGAATGTATGACCTTGATGTACATACTCTACGAATTCATAAATTTCTAATCCTAAGAATCCTAATCCTAACAGTATTGTAATACCAATCCAAAGGAATAATCCTTTAGCATTGAAATTACGCATATGATATAAAGCATATACACTTGTTAGAGATGATGTTAATAATAACATTGTCATTACGAACGCTAATGGTAAATGGAATAAATCTTTAGCTAATAAATGATCTTCACTTGGCACAGCATCTTTTAATGCTAAGTAAGTAGCGAATAGTGATGCGAATAATGCAACCTCTCCACCTAAGAACACCCAAAATCCTACGAGTTTATTCTTACCTTCCATAGATGCTGTTTCAGGATGGTTTGGCCAATTGTCAGCTGTAAATTTTGCTTCTTCATGTGACATTAACGCTCACCCCTTTCATACTCTAATAACTCTTCTTTAGAAATATGGTGACCATGATCATCTTTAAGTGATCTCACAATCATACTTCCTGCAGTAATACCTAAACCAAGAATCAATACATAAACTGCCCATGGTTTTTCATGTAAATCTTTAACTGCATCTAGAGCCCATTCTTTACCATCTGCAAAATACATAGCACCAAATGCTGCTACGAATAAACCGAACGCTTGCATGAATGGAATAAATGAATTGTTTGGCATATGAATCTCATCTAAAGATTCAGCTGGAAGAATTTTTCCGTCGCCTTGTGTTTTTTCAATCCATAATGCATCTAGTCCACGAACTAATGGTGTTTGTGCAAAGTTATAATGAGGTGTTGGTACAGGTAATGCCCATTCTAAAGTACGACCGTCTCCCCAAGCATCTTTTCCAACTTTTTCACCTTTAGCCAATGTCATGATTACATTGATAACTTCAGTAATAACAGCTACTGCCATGAAGAGTGCACCAATTGTTGATACTAAGTTTGGTATGTCATATCCTTGACCAGGTAAGTATGTAAATACTCGACGTGGCATACCCCATAGTCCTAAGAAATGTTGAATTAAGAATGTTAAATGGAAACCGATAAAGAATAACCAGAATGTTACTTTACCTAATTTTTCACTTAACATTTTACCAGCTATTAGCGGGAACCAATAATGTAAACCAGCTAATAAAGCGAATACTACACCGCCAACAATTACGTAGTGGAAGTGAGCAACGATAAAGTATGAGTCATGTAATTGATAGTCAGCTGGTGCTGATGCTTGCATGACACCTGTTACACCACCCATTACGAATGATGGAATAAAGAATAATGCATATAACATTGGTGTTGTGAATTCTACGCTACCGCCCCATACAGTCAGTAACCAGTTGAATATTTTCACACCCGTCGGAACAGCAATTGCCATTGTTGCAACAGCGAAAATCGCGTTAGCTACTGGACCTAAACCTACAGTGAACATGTGGTGAGCCCAAACCATGAATCCTAAGAAACCGATTAATACTGTAGCGAATACCATCGCTGAATAACCAAATAAACGTTTTCTAGCGAATACAGGTATAATTTCAGAGAATATACCAAAAGCTGGTAATACTAAAATATAAACTTCTGGGTGTCCAAAGATCCAGAATAAATGTTCCCAAATAATTGTGTTACCACCTTGAGAAGCAACAAAGAATGATGTACCAAACATTCTATCGAATATTAATAAGAAAATACCGATAGTTAATGGTGGGAATGCAAATACGATTAATGTAGAAGCAACAAATGTTGTCCAAGTCATTAGTGGCATACGCATATACGTCATACCAGGTGCTCTCATGTTAACGATTGTAGCTACAAAGTTAATACCAGCAATTAATGTACCAGCACCAGAAATTTGTAGCCCTAGAGCATAGAAGTTAATACCATGCCCTGCCGATTCTAAAGATAAACTTGCATAAGATGTCCAACCTGCGTTAGGCGCTCCACCTAAAATCCAAGATAAGTTTAAGAATATTCCACCAAAGAAGAATAACCAGAAACCTAATGCATTTAAGAATGGAAATGCAACATCTCGTGCACCAATTTGTAATGGAACAACTGCGTTCATATAACCGAATAATAAAGGCATTGCGGCTAAGAATATCATCGTTGTACCATGCATTGTGATAATTTCATTAAACAGTCCAGCTGTAACAAAGTCGTTTTCTGGAACTGCTAACTGGATACGAATTAACATTGCTTCGATACCACCGATAGCAAAGAATAATCCCCCAGCAATTAAATACAAAATAGCAATTTTTTTGTGGTCGACTGTTGTTAAATAGTCCCAAATAGTCGATCCAAACCCCTTTTTACTTTGAGTAGACACTAGAGTAACCTCCCTTTCAATTCTTACTTATCAACTTTTCTTTCCATTAAGTAGGCAGATAAAGCGTCAATGTCTTCATCAGAAACTTTATATTGACCAGTCATCTTATTACCAGGTTTAACGCTTTCTGGGTCTTTAATCCATTTTTTAAGATTTTCTTCATCATGTTTTAAGTAACCTGCAATTAAATCACGATCACCAAAGTTTGTTAAGTTAGGACCTTTAGCTCCATCTCCAGTTGGTGTAACAGCGTGACATCCTGCACATGATTTGTTAAATACCTTTTCGCCCTCTTTAGCTTGACTAGAAGTAGCGGCTACAGGTTTTTTAACATCTTTCATATCTTTAACCCATTTATCAAAATCATCTTGTGGTAGGGCTTTCACTTTAAAGTCCATTAAAGCATGTGATGGTCCACATAACTCAGCACACTTACCATAGAATAGATTTTTGACTTCTTTAGCTCTTTTATCATCGAATTTTAAGTAGAATTTATTAATACCTTCTACGTTTGTATCCAATTTCCCTCCAACTGCTGGTACCCAGAATGAGTGTTTAACATCAGCTGAATGTAATCTGAAGTAAACTTTTTTATCTGTTGGTACAACCAGTTCTTGGCTGGTAACAATTTTTTCATTTGGATAACTAAACTCCCACCAATAAAGGTTAGCAGTTACATCAATAACAAGTTCTTTACTTTTACCTTTTTCATCTACTTTATCGATTGCTTTAGTATCTCCAAGTGAGAACGTAAGCATAACAGTAGGAATTGCTAGAATAATAAGTAAAATAATTGGGATGATTGTCCAAACCAATTCTAATTTATGATTTCCTTCAACGTCTTTAGGTACATAATCTTCACCTAACTTTTTACGACGGAATTTAATCATTGCAAATAAGAATATAACAACAACTACAACAATAACTAGCAACATAATGCCTATTGAAAGCATTAGTAAAAAGAATTGTTTATCAGCAACTTCACCAGCTGGGTGAAGAACTGATAAATGTTTTTGTCCACAACCTGCTAATACAAACAGCAAAGTAGCAAGCAAACCGAACATTTTCGTGTTTTTTAAACGTGTCTTCATTCGTTTAACCCCTCTTTCATGCATTCATTCATAATTAATTATATTAATTGTATAACAGTTACGATAACTGTCATGACAAAGAAAATAACAAGATAATTTAAAGAAAAAACAAACATACTCGTAGCCCATTTTGATTTGTTTATTTCTTTTTTAAATCCATATAAAGCTAATAACATCCATGCTAAATTGAGCAGTGTTGCAATAACAACGAACACTGTACCAAGTTGTGTCATTAAGAACGGTATCGGTAATAAAAGAACTACCCAAAACAACATACTTAAACGCGTTCTATTAAAGCTTTTGACTGACGGTAACATTGGTATATTAGCTAAGGTATATTCATCTTTACGACGATAAGCTAAAGCATAAAAATGAGCAGGTTGCCATGCAAATAACACTAAGAATAGTGTCCATGCTAATGGGCTTAATGATGGATCAATACTCGCCCAACCAATTAACGGCGGTATTGCACCTGGAAAACTTCCTACAACTGTATTCCAAACAGTATGTCTTTTTGACCATATTGAGTAAAGTACAACATATCCAAATATACCAAGTAATCCAATTATGCCAGTTGGAATATTTATCATGAATAATAAAATTTCACCCACAACCATTAATCCGAAACTTAATTGAATTAAGTGGCGATTACTAATACGTCCATTTACTGTAGGTCTCTTTTGTTTAGAAGGCATGATAGAATCGATATCTTGGTCATAATAATTGTTTATAGCACATGCTCCGCCCATAATAAGGGTTGATCCTACCATCATTAATAGAACAACCGGTAAACTGTGGAAGAAGTTAAATCCACCAAATACTATTGCAAGCCACGCACCCGCAAATGTTGGGATCAGATTTCCTTGAACAAGACCCATTTTAATGATGGCTTTAATTTCATACAAAGTGAGACGTCCAGTTTCAATTTCTTTCTCAGAAGTCACACTATATTGATTTTGTTGCAATTTTGTCCCTCCTTCCATTATCTTTCACATATAACTCAATGATATATGAAAATTGTCACATAATCTATACATTTTTGAAACAAAATTTTGACATTTTATTACTTATCGTTTGTTCGCATAAAAAGTCATTATTGTGTAACATTTACAATGCACATTCATTGTTATACTATAGATATTAGTGTTTAAATTAGAATCGTATTAAAGTAAGAATAATTGTTAATGCGTTGTTCTCTTAAATTCTATCATATTTTGACATATAAATAAGGTTTATTTTAGAATAAAACTCATTTTATAGTACTATAAATATCAATTTTAATTTTACTTGAGGTGTTCGAATTGTTTAGTGATAAATTTTTAAAATGGCTATCAACTATAGCGACAATTGTGATGCTCTTTGTCCAATTAGGTGGCGCTTTAGTTACTAAGACTGGGTCTGCTGATGGTTGTGGAAACTCTTGGCCATTATGTCATGGCTCTGTTATACCTGCAGATTGGCCAGTAGAAACGATTATAGAATTAGCCCATAGAGGCGTATCTGGATTAGCACTTATTCTTGTTTGCCTACTTACTTATATAAGTTGGGTCAAACTTGGACATATTAGAGAAGTTAAACCACTTTGTATTACAAGCATTGCATTTATCTTTGCTCAAGCTTTAATTGGTGCAGCAGCTGTAATTTGGCAACAAAATAGTTTTATTTTATCTCTACATTTCGGAATATCACTCATTAGCTTCGCATCAGTTTTATTATTAACATTAATTATTTATGAAGTTGATCAAAAATTCGAAGCTACAAGCTTAATAATAGATAAACACTTAAAGTTCCACACTTATGCTGTTACATTATTTATATATTTTGTGATTTATTCAGGCGCACTTGTAAGACATGCAGATGCAAGTTTAGCATGTTTAAGTTGGCCATTATGTAGAAACGGTGAAGTCGGATTACCTCAAAACTTTTATGAATGGGTTCAAATGTCTCATAGAACTTTAGCATTCATTATATTTATTTGGATATTATATATTTTCATTCATGCATTCAAAAATTATACACAATACCGTGTAATTAAATACGGTTGGACATTAGCTTTTATACTTGTTTGTTTACAAGTAACGACAGGTGCTTTATCAGTTATTACACGTGTTAACTTATTTATCGCACTCTTCCATGCATTATTTATAACAATGTTATTTGGATTGTTATGTTACTTCATCATGCTAATATCACGTTCTAAACATCGAAGTTAACATTCAAAAAGCCGCTGGAATCATTTGATGATTTCAGCGGCTTTTATTTTATTATGCTTTATCGATTGTAATAATTAAATCTTGTGTTTGAATACTGTCACCAGCTGAAACGTAAATATTGCTTACCGTTCCATCAAATGGTGCTTGTATTGTTGTTTCCATTTTCATTGCTTCAGTAATGATAAGTGCATCACCTTGTTTCACTTCATCACCTTGTTTCACTTTCACTTCTGAAATTGTACCAGGCATTTGAGCACCAATATGAGATTCATTACTTAAGTCTGCTTTTTGTAATACTGCCTCAGATACTTTAACATACTCATCTTTAACGTATACTTTTCTAGGCTGACCATTCAGCTCATAGTAAACCCAACGATGACCATCTTCGTATACATGACCGATAGAAAGTAATTTAACGATTAAGATCTTACCTTTATCAATTGTTATTTCAACCGTTTCATTCTTCTTCATACCGAATAAGAATGTAGGTGTATCTAACAATGATAAGTTTCCGAAACTTTCATATGTCTTAATATATTGTTCGTAAACTTTAGGATAAATGGCATAACTGATTAAGTCTTGTTCCGTTACTTCCTCTTGTTGTTTAGCTTGTAGTTCTTCACGCAATGCATCAAAATCAACAGGCTCTAATAATTCTCCTGGTCGTTTTTCAATTGGTTGTTGCCCTTTTAAGATGACTTTTTGTAATTCTTTATTAAAGCCATTTACTGGTTGGCCAATTTCGCCTTTAAAGAATGAGACAACTGATTCAGGGAAATCTAGTGAACGTCCACGTTTAATGACACTTTCTTCATCTAAATCATTTTGAACCATGTATAATGCCATATCCCCAACTACTTTAGAAGAAGGTGTAACTTTTACGATATCACCAAATAATAAGTTAACACGTTTATACATGTCTTTAACTTCATTAAACCTTCCACCTAATCCTAAACTTTTAGCTTGTTGGCCTAAGTTAGAATACTGTCCACCTGGCATCTCATGTTGGTAAATTTCAGTATGTGGAGAACGAATATCACTTTCAAAATCAGAATAATAGTTTCTAACTGTATCCCAATATTGAGATAATCTTTCAAGACCATCAATATTTGTTCTAACATCTCTTTCATTTCCACTTAATGCATAGTATAAAGAGTTAGCTGAAGGTTGTGATGTTGTACCACTCATACTTGCTACTGCAGTATCAATCACATCGACACCTGCTCTAATCGCACTTTGATAAACAAGTAATCCGTTACCACTCGTATCATGAGTATGTAAATGGATTGGAATATCAATTTGTGTCTTCAATTCACTAATTAATTCATAAGCTGCTTTAGGTTTTAACAAACCAGCCATATCTTTAATGCCAAGAATATGTACACCTTCACGTTGTAATTCTTTAGCTAGATTAATGTAATACTCTAAAGTATATACGTTAGATCTTTCAGGATTTAAGATATCGCCTGTATAGCAAATTGCACCTTCAGAGATTTTACCTGATTTTTGTACCGCTTCATTTGCGACTTTCATTTGATCTAACCAGTTTAATGAATCGAATATTCTAAACACATCGATTCCAGCTTCAGCACTTTCTTTAACAAATTTTTCAATCACATTATCAGGATAGTTTTTATATCCAACTGCATTTGATGCTCTTAATAACATTTGGAATAACACATTTGGAATTTTTTTACGTAAGCGTGTTAAACGTTCCCATGGATTTTCTTTTAAGAAGTTATATGCCACATCAAATGTTGCACCACCCCACATTTCTAAAGAAAATGCGTCATTTAAATATTTAGCTGTTTCAGGTGCGATTTGTAACATGTCGTATGTTCTCATACGAGTAGCTAATAATGATTGATGTGCATCTCTAAACGTCGTATCCGTCAATAGTACTTCTTCTTGTTCTTTTAACCATTTACTTACGCCTTCAGGTCCATGTTGTTCTAGAATTTGTTTCGTACCTGATAATGATGCAATTTCTTCATTAGATACTTCTTCTAATTTGAACTTTTCAAAGTGTGGTTTTTCTCGTTTTTCAACACCAGGGAATCCATTTACCGAAATATTCCCGATATATTGTAACGTCTTTGTACCTCTATCTCTAGTCGGTGTAATATCAAAAAGCTCTGGGTTGTTCTCTAAAAATTTAGTTGTATATGTACCCTTTGCGAACTTCTCGTGATTTACCACATTATACAAGAATGGAATATTAGTTTTAATACCTCTTATTCTCATTTCTTTAAGCGAACGTAGCATTTTTTCAGTCGCTTGTCTTAATGACATAGCATGTGTTGAAACTTTCACTAATAATGAATCGTAATAAGGTGAAATTTCTGCACCTTCGAATCCATCACCAGCATCCAGTCTTACACCAAAGCCACCACTTGAACGGTAAGCAATAATTTTACCTGTATCTGGCATGAAGTCATTTAAAGGATCTTCAGTTGTGATACGACTTTGAATTGCAAAACCTAAAGTAGTAATATCTTCTTGTTGAGGCATTTCAATTTTGTTACCAAATAATGATTCACCTTCTGCAACTAAAATTTGTGTCTTAACAATATCGATACCTGTTACCATTTCAGTAATTGTATGTTCAACTTGTACACGTGGATTAACTTCAATAAAGTAGAATTCGTCACCAGATACTAAGAACTCAACCGTACCTGCATTGACATATCCAATTTTCTTCATTAAGTCTAATGCAACATTACAAATACGATGTCTTAATTCATCACCTAATGAAACAGATGGTGCAACTTCTACAACTTTTTGATGTCTACGTTGTACTGAGCAATCTCTTTCATATAAATGAACTAAGTTTCCATGCTCATCACCTATGATTTGAACTTCAATATGTTTTGGTTGATCTATGTATTTTTCGACATAAACTTCACTATTACCAAAAGATTTTCCCGCTTCTGATTTAGCTCTTTGATATGCATCTTCTAATTCACTCGCATTATTTACAATACGCATACCTTTACCACCACCACCAGAAATAGCTTTGATGATAACTGGGAAACCGTGTTCTTTAGTAAATGCTTCTACTTCCTCAAATGATTCAACCGCGCCATCAGTTCCTGGAATAACTGGAACATCTGCAGCTATAGCTGTCGCTCTTGCTTTTACCTTATCCCCAAACATGTCTAAATGTTTAAGTTCTGGTCCGATAAATTTAATGCCTTCTTCAGCACATCTCTTAGCGAATGTTTCATTTTCACTTAAAAAGCCATAGCCCGGATGAATCGCATCGACGCCTGCTTTTTTTGCAACTTTTATAATTGCTTCTATATTTAAATAACTTTCAGTTGGTCCAAGGTTTTCATCTACTAAATAAGACTCATCTGCTTTATATCTATGCAATGCGCCTAAGTCTTCATTAGAATAAATTGCTACCGTTTCAATATCTAACTCTGTAGCTGCTCTAAAAATTCTGATTGCAATTTCGCCTCGGTTGGCTACTAATAATTTGTTTATTTTGCTCATATTTGGAGGCTCCCCTCAATGTATTTGAATTTTCTAAAAACAATATATTAGTCCATTATATAAAAATTGCGGATTATATTCTACTATAATCCGCAGTTTTTATATAATTTATTAATTTGATTGATTAAATATGCATTTACCTCGTGCTTTGACGACTCTCAATTCTTATTTGTTTAGCCGTTAATAATAGTATACCTGTCGCGATACTTAAGCTTAACATAGAAGATCCTCCAAATGTCATAAACGGCAATGGAACACCTGTTAAAGGAATTGTTCCTGAAATACCAGCTAAATTGACAAAAGTTTGAATACCAATATAGCTTGAAATACCGACACACACTAATTTAAAGAAATATGAATCCGTAAGTGCTGCATATAAGAAACCTTTATATACAATGAAGCCAAGTAATCCTATTATAAATAACACGCCAACTAAGCCTAATTCTTCAGCAATAACTGCAAAGATAAAGTCTGTATGCGGCTCAGGTAAATAACCTAATTTCATAATACCATTACCTAACCCTTTACCAAAGAGTCCACCATTACCGATTGCTAATAATGAATTAGCTAAGTGATATCCAATACCACTTTCGTAGTTGAAAGGATTTTCAAGTACATGAAATCGGTCTGCTTGGTGTTGTGACAGAATGCCTCCTTTAAACACTATACTAAAGATAATCAGTAATACAACACCTGCAAATATTGGTCCAGACCATTTTATAATGGCTTTAATACCAATACCTGAATACGCAAATATACATAATACGATCATACATAGTATCAACGCTTGACCAGTATCATTTTGTAATAAGACTAATCCAATACAAGTACCGATTAAGAATAAAGGCATCATCAGTGCAAGTTTAAATTGTTTAAGTCGATTTCGCCTTTTATCAATAATGAAAGATAAGTATAAAATCATTGCAACTTTCAATATTTCCGATGCTTGTAAGTTCATAAATCCTAAGTTAATCCAACTTTTTGCACCATTAATCGTCGTACCAACAAGTAACGTTAACACGAGCAAACCAAATATTGTGAATATGACAATTTGTTGTACTCTTTTATTCTTTAAAATGTTGATGTGCATAAAATACGACATAAAAAATACAATAAAAAATCCAACTATACAATATAGTAGCTGCCTCACAAAAAAGTAAGTTCCCGATACTGGAATACCACCTGTTAAAGTACCTTTTGTAGCAGCAACCATACTTGCACTGTATACCATCACTAAGCCAATGAATGATAAAATGATATAAGTAATTAACAATGTAAAATCTATGTATTTTGAGTAATTCTTAATGTACTGGAAAAACCTCTTAATATATTCCATCGACTCATTCCAATTCTAAAAAAATAAGTCTAAAGAAAGATTTCTCCTCTCTAGACTTTGTATAATTTAAGCATTTGTGAAAGCATCATGCAATTTAGATAGTTCCTTTTCTAAACTTGCCATAAGTGTCTGACCCTTTTCTCTATCAACAAGTCCAATTTGTACTGCAAAATCTACTTCCTTTTGAAGACCAAACATTTGCGTATCTAAAACTTCCTCATATAAAGGACATTGTGGCATTGTTAAGTTGTCCATTTGTACCTTTATTAACTGAAGGATTTTTTCAGAATCGTTATATAATTGGTCATATGCCCTTTGACAAATTTCTGAATCGTAATGCATGACATACTCCCCCTTAATCTTTTTAAGTTTCTATACTTATAAAATTTTAGCCTACAAATCTGAAAATTGCAAGCGAAAACAGAAGGTTATTAATTACAAATATGTTAAAATTGAATTGTGAGATTGATAGGAGTGAAAAAATTGATACAAATTAAAGGAAATACGAAGTTTAATATTACGTTAGATGCAACAACATGGATTTTTGATGATCGCAAAGTAAAAATTGAAGATTTAGAGCAAGGTATCTTTAATGGCGAAAAGCCAATTGAATTTGAAAATAATGTTGCATGGAACCGTGCAATCCTTGAAGGGGCTACAAATCCTCCAACATTAAATAGTGAAACAACTTATAAAAGACGTTCATTTTTAAAAGATACTTATGTCATAAATGCGATGCCTTTTATCAAAAATGCAGAACCAAATGAAAGCGCTACAAAAGCAGTCTTAAAAAATGATCAAGATTCAATTGAGATTCCAATTGAACAATGGCCATATTTATTTTTCCAATTCTCTAAAGAAGGAAAAATGATATATAAAGATGGTAAAATCGACGCTTTTACTTATGATCAAGAAAATGGTTACCAAAATAAATTCAGTTATGTTTCTGACATAGAGGTTGTTTAACCATGATTATGAAAGTGAAATGCATTATTTGTGATTCTGTCGTTAATTTAGATTCTAAATCTAAAGAAGCAAAAAGATTAAGAAATCACCCAATCCGTACGTTTATGTGCGATGATTGTAAAGCAAGACTTGATAAACCTAAATCAGAATAAAATAAAAAAGGCAGCTCTCATGAGCCGCCTTTTTTATTGTTGTTTACCGCTACTTCGTTCTTTATGAAGTCTGTAACGATATAGACCTAAAACAATTGCTGCAATTATTAAACTTTCTCCTACTGGCAAGAATACCGCTAGAAATGTTAATAATAAACAACCTAAAAACAGTAATATATAGATAATAATGTTTTGCCAAAACTTTAGTTTTCTTGCAAACCCTAAATTATAAACAATCGCACTTAATACAAAAATCGTTAATAATAAAAGCCACATACCAAGCTCTGGGTTCTCATCTACTCTAAATAACTTACCAAAAAATGAAAGCCTTTCTGTTGGATTGACACTTACATTTTTAGCAACTAAGAGCATCTATATCACTCCTCTTCTTGTTCAGCCATTTTTTGTCTCTTCTGAGCTCTTTCTCTTTCTGCTTTATCTAAAATTTTCTTTCTTAAACGAATTGATTCAGGTGTTACTTCAACTAATTCGTCATCATTTAAGTATTCTAACGCTTCTTCAAGAGTTAAAATTCTAGGTTTTTTCATTGTTGTTGTTTGTTCTTTAGTAGCTGAACGGATGTTGTTAGCTGCTTTAACTTTTGTAATGTTAACTGTTAGATCGTTTTCACGAGTGTTTTCACCAACAATCATACCTTCATAAACTTCAGTACCTGGTTCCATGAAGTTTACACCTCTATCTTCTAAGTTCAAGATAGCATAAGTACTTGCTACACCTTTATCGATTGATACAAGAACACCATTTCTTCTTCCACCAATACGTCCTTTAATTCTTGGACGGTAAGAATCGAATGTATGGTTAATGATACCATAACCGCGAGTCATTGACATGAATTCAGTAGTGTAACCAATTAATCCACGAGCTGGAACGATAAAGATTAATTTAGTTTGTCCATTTTCGTTAGATTGCATATCAACCATTTCACCTTTACGTGATCCTAAAGATTCAATAATTGCACCTGTATATTCATCAGGAACATCAATTTGAACACGTTCATAAGGCTCTGATTTAACGCCATCTATTTCTTTGATAATAACTTGAGGTTTAGAAACTTGTAATTCATAACCTTCACGTCTCATATTTTCAATTAGGATAGATAAATGTAACTCCCCACGTCCTGCTACAACCCATGCATCAGGTGAATCGGTAGGTGTTACACGTAAAGAAACATCCGTTTCTAATTGTGTTTCTAATCTTTCTTCAATCTTACGAGCTGTTACGTAAGTACCTTCTTTACCAGCGAATGGAGAATTATTAACTGAGAATGTCATTTCTAATGTTGGCTCATCAATTCTTAAAATTGGCAAAGCTTCAACATGATCTTGAGGTGTAATTGTTTCACCTACGTTAATATCTTCCATACCACTAATAGCGATTAGGTCACCAGCGTATGCTTCATCAATTTCTATACGATTTAAACCAAAGAAACCAAAGATTTTTGTAACTCTAAAGTTTTTAACGGTACCATCAATCTTAACTAATGATACTTGTTGTCCAACTTTAATTGTCCCTCTGAATACACGCCCTACACCAATACGTCCAACATAATCATTATAATCTAATAATGCAACTTGGAACTGTAATGGCTCATCTCTATTATCAATAGGTGCTGGTACATATTCTAAAATTGTTTCATATAGACATTGCATGTTTTCGTCTTGTTTATCAGATTCTAAACTAGCAGTACCACTTAATGCAGATGCATATACAACTGGGAATTCAAGTTGCTCATCATTTGCATCTAATTCAATAAATAAATCTAATACTTCATCTACAACTTGTTCTGGTCTTGCAGAAGGTTTATCTATTTTATTAACAACTACTACTGGTTTTAAATTTTGTTCTAATGCTTTTTTAAGTACGAAACGTGTTTGTGGCATCGTTCCTTCATAAGCATCTACTACTAATACAACACCATCAACCATTTTCATAATACGCTCAACTTCTCCTCCGAAGTCAGCATGTCCAGGTGTATCTAGTATATTGATACGGTGATCTTTATAGTCAATTGCCGTATTTTTAGCTAATATCGTAATACCGCGTTCTTTTTCAAGGTCGTTTGAATCCATCGCACGTTCTGCTATATGTTCATTTTCACGAAAAATACCAGATTGCTTTAATAATTCATCTACTAAAGTTGTTTTTCCGTGGTCAACGTGGGCAATAATCGCAATGTTACGTACATTTTCTCTTAAATTAGTCATGCAAAAAATTTTCCTCTCCGATTTAAATTAATCGACATTTATTCGACTTAAATTTATAACTTGATAATTATAACATAAATCGTTTGAAAAATAACTATTATTGAACAGATTTACTCAAATTTCCATATTTTTTATTTGATAGCGTTTTAATCAACAGGTTGATTTTTCTTTAAATGTGAAGCATAATAAAATAATGAAAACGGTTAAAGGATGGATATAAATGAAGAAATCTAAAGCAATATTCGTACTACTTGCTTTAATTGTAACATGTCTCCTTTTAGTGTTTAGCTTTGCATTAGCAGAAGGTTCTATGTTGTTTATGTTATTAGCAGTATTGTTAATCGTTGCAACTATGGGATTTGGTTTTACACTTAAAAAGAAATACCGTGAAAACGGTTGGCTATAAACATCATACGACATCAAATGAAAAGCATATCACTTAACGAAACGTTATCGTGATATGCTTTTTTGTATTAAGGTTAGGTGTATAAAGTTGATGATATTAATTAGGATCTAACTTTCATTATTTCGAATTGTGGTAATTAGATAGACCACTCTTACGGACATTTCTCTGAATTCTGCCTTTATAAAAAAAGGCTTAAACAATAATTGTTTAAGCCTTGCACTCTACTTTCCTTTAAATCTTTCTGTATGAATTTGTTCTAACATTATCTTGTATGGTAAGAAGTATTCATTCAATAATTCTTGGTGAATTTTTTTATTGCCTATTAGTATTGAATTCGCTTCTAATATATTTAAGTGTTCTCCTAATTGGTTTGTTACAACTGCGCCTACTTCTTCAGCAATTATTAAGCCTCCTGCAAAGTCCCATGGATGTAATCGCATTGTTAAATATGCACTTGTATTGCCTTTTGCAACGTTAGCAAAGTCTAATGCTGCTGATCCGTATGCTCTTGTACTTCTTGCTTGATCAACAATTGGCATGTAGATTTTAGCTAATTTTTCTTTTGTTAACCATAATGGATTTGTTGAAATTAAACTGGTCTTCAAATCAGTGTCTTCTAAAGGTTTAAGTTGTTCATTATTTAACCATGCACCTTTACCAGCTATGGCGTGATACATTTTATCGTTCATCACATCATATACAAATCCTGCATATTTTTCACCATCAATAAAAATACCGATTGAAATGGCGAAATTTTCTTGTTGATGTACAAAGTTTAGCGTGCCATCTATTGGGTCAACAATCCATAGGACGCCCTCTGTATTATCAATATCCGTGCCGTGACCTTCTTCTCCTAAAATGCGATGTTCTGGATATGTAGATTTAATTTGATTAAATAATCTTTCTTCTGTTTCTTTATCTATATTTGTCACTAAATCATTAGGGTTTGACTTTGTTTCAATTTGAATATCGTCATCTATTGAATCACGAATAATTTGACCCGCTTCTTGTATTATTTGATAAGCAAATTTGTATATTTCCATGACAAAACCTCCTATGTTATTTTTATATTAGCATTGTTCTTTATATATTCAAAAAAATTTATGATAAAATATTGTTAAGTACCACAGTTATAAGGAGGACAACTATGACTAAGTATACGTTTAAACAAAAAGATTTTAAAGTTTTTAGTGTTGAAGGTTTAGAAAATAGGATGCAAGCACTAGACGAACAAGTAAGACCACAATTACATGCTTTAGGTGAAAGATATACAAAATATTTAACTGAACAAACTGGAGATACATTCCATTACCATGTTGCAAAACATGCAAGAAGAACTGTTAATCCCCCTAAAGATACATGGGTTGCCTTTGCGACTAATCAACGTGGATATAAAATGTTACCACATTTTCAAATTGGCTTATTTGAATCACAATTATTTATAATGTTTGGTGTCATGCATGAAAATAAAAACAAAGGTCAAATGGCTGACTTTTTAAATAAAAACTTTAACTTATTAGAAGACTTACCAAGTGATTATTCATTATGTTTCGATCATTATAATATTGATAAGTCTCCTATTGATTCATTATCTACAGAAGATTTGAAACATCATATTAAAAGACTTAAAGATATTAAAAAAGCTGAGTTCTTTGTAGCACGTACTTTAGATCCTAAGTCTGATGTGTTAAAAACAGATAAATCATTTACTGCATTTTTAGATGAAACATTTGATGAATTAATCAAATTTTATAGTTAATATTTAAAATAACAGCCCTTCAGTATTGAACTGAAGGGCTGTTACTTATATATTGATTAATAAATATATGGATCGTCATCTTTTTTCTTTTTATCTTCTGAATTAAACTGATTTTGTTGATGATTGTTATCGTCTAAATGATTATGATCATTTTGGAAATTCACATCTTCAAATTGATGATTTTTTTCTTTTCTCACTAATAACATAATACCCGCAATAATTAATACAAGGAATGAAATGATGTTAAAGATAAGTATTGAAACAATACCACCAAGTATAGCTGATATACCAGATAAAATTCTCTGTTTTTTAACAAATACTAATGCCACTATCGCTAATACAATACTAATGATTAGAACGATAAGTGCATAATTTGTAAAGCTACTCATAACAGATGACAATTGATCCGAAGATATTTCATTTTGTAACTCTGGATTATTTTGTATTTGTTGCTCAAATTCCATCTTAAATTGAGCAGTGTTTGAAACAGATTTCGTTATAAATGCCAATACAATTCCAATTAATGAAAATACTGCACCTATAACAAGTAATATATATTCTGTTGTTCTTTTCATTTTAACCCTCCTAAAATTTGTCAATTATTATTATCTCAATCTAAATTTTATTTATCAAGTTTATTATCGTTTTTTTCTATATTTTGTTCGTCCTTATTTTTTTCTTCAAAATATTTTTTCTGTTGTTGCATTCTTTTTTCGTAATTATTTCTTCTTTCAATCGTTGCATTAGGTTTTACTTTTTTAGGTTTCTTTTCTTTTTTCAGTTTATCAGGTTGAACTTGATACTCATCTGATTGTGTTGTTTCATAATTGTATGGATCTTCATGTCTTTGACCAATATCCTCTTGCAGATTAATATCTGACTGATTTGCATCATCTAAGTCTTCAACCTTTGTTTCTTCTTGTTGATTTCGTTGTTTTTTATTTTGATGCTTTTTACTACGAGAAAGCACTTCCTCACTATGAGCAGTTTCAGTTTGTTCTACTGAATCAACTTGTGCTGAGCGTTCTTTCTCATGTGATGACTCTTCTACATGTTCTTCTCGATATTGCTTTTTAGGTTCAACTCGTTGACGTTCTCTTGGCTGTGGTTGAATATTTTCTCGTTGATTTTCATAATAAGGTTGTTGTGGTGCCATACCTTGAACTGGTAATATTTTATCTTTTCTTACGAATAATAAAATACATACAATAAAGAAAAATAATGGTACAAGCACAATAAATAATGGAATTGTAATAATTGCTAATAGTAAAAATACAAAAGCCGAAAATATTCTCCATCTCATTAAAACTAAACCAATAAATGAAAATATTAAAACAATAATCAAGTAAATTATAAATAACCAAATACCATTTTGAATATTTAGCGCTACTTCACTAGCAGACATTAATTGTCCATTAGTCGTAATATTAATATTTAGTCTATTAATTAAAGTTTCTAGCCTATTTATATTTTCTGGATTATTTAATACGACAAGTGCAGCAAATAAAGATAAGGCTGTTATGCCCAATAATATAATCCAAGCAAACCAGCCGAGAAATTTTTCTACACCTCTACCAACTGGTTGTCTCACATGTTCTACATATGAATTCATCATGTTTACCTCCTAATAATGAATTGGTTTTAATTATAACAAAAAAAGGGCTTTGTTTCTCACAAAGACCCTTTATATTGACTAATTAAGCGACATTTTAAATTTTAAAAAGGCTTCATTATACGCTCCAATATTTTCTTTTCCTAAATCTTCATAAACTTCAAGTTTATTTCTTACTGAAGAATCAGGGTAGAAACGCTCGTCTTCTCTAACACTCTTATCTAAAAGATTATAAGAAGCTTTATTTGGTGTTGCATATCCAACCCATTCTGCATTTTGTTTTCCATTCTTCTCTTCTAATAAGAAGTTAATAAATTTATGTGCGCCATCAACATTTTGAGCTGTCTTAGGTATAACGATATTATCAAACCATAAGTTTGAACCTTCTTTAGGTACGACAAAATCCAATTTATCATTTTCAGTCATAATATCAGCTGCCATACCACTCCAAACAACGGCTACATCTGATTCGTTCTGAACCATCATTGTATTAATTTCATCACCTACAACACCTCGAACATTAGGTGATAACTTAATTAATTTATCTTGTGCTTTTTTCAGTTTTTGCTTATTCGTTTCATTTAAACTTTCATTCACGCTATTTAATGCAAATCCAATACCTTCTCTTGAACCATCAACGATTAATACATCATCTTTGAGACGTTTATCCCATAGACTATTCCATGTATTAAAATTGATACCTTTTGTTGTTTCAGGATTATACAAAATACCCACTGTTCCCCAAAAATAAGGTACGGAGTATTTATTACCTGGATCAAATGGTAAATTCATAAAATCTTTATCAATATTTTTTAAATTCGGTACTTTTTTATGATCAATCGGTATTAATAACTTTTCTTTTTTCATTTTTTCAACAGTATACTCACTCGGCACAGCAACATCATATGCTGTACCACCGTTTTTAATTTTAGCCATCATCGCTTCATTGGAATCAAACGTTTCGTATACGACTTTAATACCTGTTTGTTTTTCAAATTTTTTCGTCAAATCTGGGTCAATATATTCTCCCCAGTTATATACATAAATGACATTCTTTTTTCCTTTAGAAGGAGGCGGATCAATTAATTTAGTAGATAACATTAACAATGCCCCTACAACAATTGAAATGCCGACTAACTGCATTAATTGTTTCATCTTATAATGCCCCCTCTTTTTTCAAGTCTTTTTTGTTGGCCTCTTTTTAAGAAATAATATCCTAAAATCAGTATCATGACTAAAGCAAATAGCAATGTAGAAATCGCATTGATTTCCATCGTAATACCTTTTCTAGCCATAGAATATACTTCAACAGATAATACGCTAAAGCCACTACCTGTCACAAAGAAGCTCACTGTAAAGTCATCTAACGAGTACGTAAGTGCCATAAAGAATCCACCAATTGCACCCGGTAGAATATGAGGTATCACAACTTTAATAAGTGTTTGCCATGAAGTTGCACCTAAATCTTTAGCTGCATCGATCATTGATGTATTCATATCATAAAGTTTAGGAAGCACTAAAAGCACTACTATTGGTACACAAAATGCTATATGAGAAATTAATACTGACCAGAAACCGAGTCCCATACCTGTATAATGACCAATAACTGTAAATAACAGTAAAAATGACGAACCAATAACAACATCAGAACTTACCATTAAGATATTATTCAACGTTAGTAATCCCACTTTTAATTTTTTATTTCTTAAGTAGTAGATACCTATTGCACCACATATGCCGATTAAAGTAGAGATACTTGCTGCCAACAATGCGATCGCAATGGTGTTCACGATAATCACTAACAAGCGCTTATTTTGAAACACCGATGTATAATGATCAAATGTAAATCCTTTAAAATGCGTCATGTTACCCGCACCATTAAATGAATAAAATATCAAGAAAAAGATAGGCAAGTATAGAAATATAAGTATAAGTGTAAAATAAAGTTTTCCTGTTAATTTCATACTATACCTCCTTATTCTCTGATTTAGATTTCGTAATAATGAGTATCAGAGCCATAGCTAATATTAAGAACACTGCTATCGTAGAACCCATACCATAATTTTGTGTAACTAAAAACTGTTCTTGTATAGCTGTACCTAAGTTAACAACTTTATTACCTGCGATTAAACGCGTAATCATAAATAAAGATAATGCCGGTATAAATGTAATTTGGATACCCGTTTTCACGCCTTCTAATGTTAAAGGCACGATGACATTTTTAAATGTTGTAAAACTATTTGCACCTAAGTCTCTTGAAGCTTGTAATAAATTCTCTGGTATTTCATCCATTGAATTAAAGATTGGTAACAGCATAAAAGGAATATAAATATAAACCGAAACGATGATAAATGCTGTACTTGTAAATAATAATTCTGTTGATGGTACGTGAAATATGCTTAAAATTTTATTTAATAAACCATCATGACTGAGGATACCAATAAAGGCATACGTCTTAAGTAACAAGTTAATCCATGTAGGTAAGATAACGAGTAATAATAATATATCTTTATGTTTAGCATTTCTAAGTGTTAACGCTAATGGATAACTGATTAGCAAACAAAAGAAAGTAATAATTAATGCATACCAAGCTGAACTTAAAGTCATTTCTAAATAACTACTTGTAAAAAAGTTCTGGTAATTCTCGAATGAAAAGTGCCCATGAATATCAAGTAATGATGCATAAAAAATCATAGCAATTGGAACGATAATAAATAATACTATCCATATCATGTAAGGTACGAGTAATAATGATTTTATTTTATGCATGTTCCTCATCCTCATAGCTTTCAATTCGACGATCAAATTCTTCTTCTGTTTCACCTGGCAACATAATATGAATCGCTTCTGAATCAAAATCAAGTCCTACTGTTTCACCGATTGTTGCTTTTTTCGTCGTTTGGATTATCCATTCATTACCTTGTGCATCATAACAACAGATTTCATAATGAACACCTCTAAATAATTGAGAATCTACAACTGCAGAGATACGACCTTCATTCTCCGATTTAATCGTGATATCTTCTGGACGAATCACTACGTCAACTTTAGCATCTTTCTCAAATCCAGCATCTACACATTCATAAGGAATTCCGTACATTTCAACAACATAATCACGTTTCATGACACCTGTAACAATATTAGATTCTCCAATGAAATCTGCTACGAATTTATTGACCGGTTCGTCATATATGTCTACAGGTGTACCACTTTGTTGAATTTTTCCGTCTTTCATAACAAATATGTAATCACTCATTGCTAATGCTTCTTCTTGGTCATGTGTGACAAATATAAACGTAATACCTAATCGTTGTTGCAATTCACGTAATTCATATTGCATTTCTGTTCTTAACTTTAAGTCTAAAGCTGATAATGGCTCATCAAGCAAGATAATTTCAGGTTCATTCGCAATTGCTCTAGCAATTGCGACACGTTGCTTTTGACCACCACTCATTTCAGTGATTTTACGTTGTTCATATCCTTCAAGCTTCACTAATTTTAATGCTTCTTTTACTTTAGTTTGAATATCTTTTTTATTTAACTTTTTTATTTTTAGTCCAAATGCTACATTGTCGTATACATTTAAATGAGGAAATAACGCGTAATCTTGGAACACTGTATTAACTTTCCTATTATTTGCTGGCACTTTGTTTATAATTTTATTATTAAACAAAATATTACCTTTTGTTGGTATTTCAAATCCTGCTATCAATTTTAAAATTGTCGTTTTACCACATCCTGATGGACCTAATAATGTATAAAATTTACCTTCTTCAATTTCAAAACTGACATCATCTAATACTTGCGTGTTGTTAAAGTTCTTTGAAATGCCTTCGAACTTTATGATTGGTTGTTTCATACCTTACCTCCTATAAATACGATTCTGTAGCTACGATTAATACTTCAGCATCTTTGTTAGATTGATTTAAAAACTGATGCGTTTCATGCGCTTTAAAATAAAAACATTCTCCACTTTTAGCAGTATATGTTTGATTCCCTATATTTAAAGTTATGAATCCTTTTTTTACATATGCAAATGTTTCAGAATTTGATGGGCTAAATGCTTTATATTTAGATCCACTTTTTAAAGTGATAATAACAGGTTCCATTTCAAATTCATTTGAATCTGGAACGAGCCATTTGATTTTGTAACCTAAATCATATTCATCATATATCGTGTGTTCTTGTTCAGGATAATGTATACGGGCTTGATACAATTTCTCATTAAAAAACTCACTAGGCTCAACCCCTAATACATCTAAAATATTCAAAAATGTTTCCATAGATGGTGAAGATAAATTTCTTTCTAATTGCGAAATATACCCTTTAGATAAATCTGTACGCTCTCCAAGTTCTTCTTGTGTTAGGTTCTTTTGATACCTTAAATTTTTAAGTTTTTCTCCTATATTCATAAATCCCCCAAGAAAGTGTAATGTTTACTTTTACTAAACATTAAGTTTAGTACCTTTAATAAAATAACAGAAATCATTTTATAGTTCAACACTTTTTTGGGGGATTTTATAATATTATTTAACTGAAATCGTTGTCGCTTCTTTATTCTCTTTTAAAGCTTTAACAACTTTATAGCCATCATAGCCACTCTCATCTTTGAAAGCTTTATAAAAATTATTCTCATCAGATTTACCAGGAATAATTTTCTTAAAGTTTTTATAAGCTTTATCTAATTCTTCTACATTTGCTTCACTTTCATATGCATCTTCTATAAGATTATAAAATGCCATCACTTCAAGAATTTCTTCTTGCGACCAATCCACATCTATTGGATAACTATACTCCATATTTTCTACTCCTTTACAAAAAAAGGCTGGGACATAAATATGTCTCAGCCTTATATTTTTATGATTACATTGTATGGATAGGTGTTCCTAATGCTACTTCTGCAGCTTCCATAGAAATTTCACCTAATGTTGGGTGAGCATGAATTGTTAATGATACGTCTTCAGCAGTCATACCTGTTTCAATTGCTAAACCTAATTCAGCAATGATATCTGAAGCGCCTGTACCAGCAACTTGTGCACCAATTAGAAGACCATTTTCTTTTAAAGCGATAAGTTTAACGAAACCAGCAGTTTCATTTAATGCTAATGCACGACCATTTGCAGCAAATGGGAACTTAGCAGCTTTAATTTCTAAACCTTCTTCTTTAGCGCTAGCTTCAGTGTAACCTACTGTTGCTAATTCTGGTTCAGTGAAACATACTGCCGGAATACCTAAGTAATCTACAGCTGATTTTTCACCAGAAATTGCTTCAGCAGCTACTTTAGCTTCGTAACTTGCTTTATGAGCAAGTGGAGGTCCAGCAACAATATCACCGATTGCATAGATATTGCTGATTGAACTACGGCTTTGTTCGTCAACTTCAACTAAACCACGATCTGACATTTTTAGACCTAATTCTTCAAGACCTAATTCATCAGTATTTGGTCGACGTCCTACTGTAACTAATACATAGTCTGCATCGATTTCTTTTGTTTCTCCGCCAGCTTCATAAGTAACTTTAACGCCGTTGTCAGTTTCTTCAGCTGATTTAGCCATCGCTTCTGTAACGATTTCTACACCTTTAGCTTTAAGACCTTTTTTAACGATTTGAGTCATTTGCTTTTCAAATCCACCTAAAATGTCTTTAGCACCTTCAAGAATTGTTACTTCAGAACCAAAGTTAGCATATGCAGTACCTAGCTCAGAACCAATGTATCCGCCACCTACTACTACTAATTTTTTAGGAACTTCTTGAAGTGCTAATGCACCTGTAGAATCAATGACACGTTTACCAAATTTGAAATTAGGAATTTCAATTGGTCGTGAACCAGTTGCGATAATTGCATTTTTGAAAGTATAAGTTTGAGATGCTTTTTCAGTCATAACTTTTAAGTTATTTTCATCTACAAAGTATGCTTCTCCCTTAACAACATCGATTTTGTTACCTTTCATTAGTCCAGCTACGCCGCCTGTTAATTTTTTAACTACGCCATTTTTGAACTCTTGAACTTTTTCGAAGTTTAATGCTACTTTCTCAGCTACAACACCCATATCTTCTGAATGTTGAGCATTGTGGAAACGGTGTGATGCTGATAATAAAGCTTTAGATGGGATACAACCAACGTTTAAACATACACCACCTAATTCGCCTTTTTCAACGATTGTTACTTTTTGTCCTAATTGTGCTGCACGAATTGCTGCAACATATCCACCAGGACCTGCTCCAATTACAATAGTATCTGTTTCAATAGGAAAATCTCCAACTACCATTTTTACCCCTCCATTAATAATAATTCTGGATTATTTAATAATCTCTTAATATGGTTCATTGCGTTTTGTCCAGTAGCACCATCAATTTGTCTATGGTCGAAACTTAATGATAGTGATAATACAGGTGCAGCAATAATTTCTCCATCTTTAACGATAGGTTTTTGAGCAATACGACCGATACCTAAAATAGCAACTTCAGGATGGTTGATTACTGGTGTAAACCATTGTCCACCTGCTGAACCGATATTACTTATCGTACATGTTGCGCCTTTCATTTCGTTAGCTTGTAGTTTACCATCACGTGCTTTAACAGCTAATTCGTTAATTTCATCAGAAATTTCGAACATTGATTTGTGATCTGCATTTTTGACTACTGGTACTAATAAACCACGATCAGTATCCGCAGCTATACCTATATTATAGTAATGTTTATGAACAATTTCACCATTTTCTTCATCAAATTCAGTATTTAATGCTGGGTATTTCTTAAGTGCGGATACTAATGCTTTAACAACATATGGTAAGAATGTTAATTTAGTACCTTGCTCAGCAGCAACTTCTTTGAATTTTTTACGGTGATCCCATAATTCTTGAACATCAATTTCATCCATTAATGTTACGTGAGGTGCAGTATGCTTAGAGTTAACCATTGCTTTAGCAATTGCCTTACGCATAGCTGGTATTTTCTCACGAGTTTCAGGGAATTCTCCTTCTGGTACTTGTGGAGATTGTACTGCTTGTGTATCTTCAGATGTAGTTTGAGCTTCTTCTTTTGCTGGTTGCTCTGAAGTAGCACCACCATTTAAGTATGCTTCAACGTCTTCTTTTAAGATACGGCCATTTTTACCTGAACCTGAAACAGCTTTAATATTTACATCGTTATCACGAGCAAATTTACGAACTGAAGGCATAGCAATTACACGTTTAGACTCATCAACATTTTCTGATTGAGTTTCAGTAGTTGCTTCTTCTTTAGCTTCTTCAGCTGGTGCTTCTTCTTTAGTTTCTTCTTCATCGTCGTCATGACCTTTGAATTGTAAGCCTTCTGCGTCTGGTGCATCAATTTTAACAATTGTATCACCAACAACAGATACTGTACCTTCTTCAACCATAACTTCTTCAATTTTACCTGCAACAGGTGATGGAATTTCAACGACAGATTTATCATTTTGTACTTCACATAATACATCGTCTTCTTGAATTTCGTCTCCTGCTTTAACAAACCATTTTACAATTTCACCTTCGTGGATACCTTCACCGATATCTGGTAATTTAAATTCGAATGACACGATTTTTTCCTCCTAAATATTAAATCCGTATTTTAATGCGCATTAAAACTCTAATGTTTCTTTAGCTTGCGCTACGATATCTTTTTTGTTTGGTAACCAAACACCTTCTGCTTGTGTGAATGGATAAATAGTGTCAGCAGCTGCTACACGTGCAATAGGAGCTTCTAATGAAAGAACAGCTCTTTCAGAGATTTCAGCTACAACACTTGCGCCAACGCCTGCTTGTTTTTGAGCTTCTTGAACTACGATTACACGGTTTGTTTTTTCTACTGATTTAACAATTGTTTCAACATCTAATGGTTGAACAGTGATTAAGTCAATAACTTCAACTGAATAACCATCTTTTTCTAAATCTTCAGCAGCTTTTAATGATTCTTGAACCATTGCACCATAAGTAATGATTGTTAAATCTGTACCTTCACGTTTAACTTTAGCTTTACCGATTTCTACTTCGTACTCTTCTTCAGGTACCTCTTCACGGAATGAACGGTATAACTTCATGTGTTCTAAATAAACAACTGGGTCATTACTGCGGATTGCAGAAATTAATAGTCCTTTAGCATCGTATGGGTTTGAAGGAATAACAACTTTCAAACCAGGAGATTGTGCTACTAAACCTTCTAAGTTGTCTGCGTGTAATTCTGGTGTATGAACACCACCACCAAATGGCGCACGGATTGTGATTGGAGCCACTTTTGAGTTACCTGAACGGAAACGGTGACGAGCTATTTGACCAGCAATTGAGTCCATAACTTCAAATACGAAACCAAAGAATTGGATTTCCATGACAGGACGGTAACCTTCAAGCGTTAAACCTAAAGCTAGACCACCAATACCTGATTCAGCTAGAGGTGTATCAAATACACGATCTTCACCGAATTCTTTTTGTAAACCTTCTGTTGCACGGAATACACCGCCGTTTACACCAACGTCTTCACCGAATAATAGAACATCTTCGTCTCTTTTTAATTCGTTTTGAAGCGCATTGTTAATCGCTTGAATCATTGTCATTTGTGCCATGACTTATTTCGACTCCTTCTCTTTGTAAATTTCATATTGTTCAGCTAAATTGTGAGGCATTTCTTCATACATGTTTTCCATTAAGTCTGTAACTTTTTGTTTAGGCGTATTATCTGCCTCTTTGATAGCTGTTTTAATTTCTTCTTTAGCTTTTTCCATTACTTCGTTTTCTTTTTCTTCAGACCATAAGTTTTTCGCTTCAAGATATTTTCTGAAACGTACTAATGGATCTTTCTTTTCCCAATCAGAATCTTCATCAGAAGTTCTATAACGAGTTGGATCATCACCAGCCATTGTATGTGGACCGTAACGGTAAGTTAATGTTTCGATTAATGATGGACCTTCACCATTTACTGCACGTTCACGCGCTTGTTTAGTTACTGCATATACTGCTAATGCATCCATTCCATCTACTAATACACCTGGAATACCAACTGCTACTGATTTTTGAGCTAAAGTTTTAGCAGCCGTTTGTTTGTCACGAGGTGTTGAAATCGCATAGTTGTTATTTTGGATAACGAAAATTGCAGGTGCTTTGTAAGCAGAAGCAAAGTTGATACCTTCATAGAAGTCACCTTGTGAAGAACCGCCATCACCAGTGTAAGTAATTGCAACATTTTTCTTACCACGTTTTTTAAGACCTAATGCTACACCAGCTGTTTGGATAAACTGTGCACCAATAATAATTTGTGGACTTAAAGCATTAACACCTTCTGGAAATTGATTTCCAATAAAGTGTCCACGTGAGAATAAGAAAGCTTTTGTTAATGGTAAACCATGCCAAATTAATTGTGGCACATCACGGTAACCAGGTAATACATAGTCTTCTTTCTCTAACGCATAATGTGAAGCTAATTGTGAAGCTTCTTGTCCAGCTGTTGGTGCATAGAAACCTAGACGTCCTTGTCTATTTAATGAAATAGAACGTTGATCAAGAACACGAGTCCAAACCATTCTTTCCATTAATTCAACAAGTTCTTCGTCAGATAAGTCTGGTAACAAGTCACTATTTACGACATTTCCTTCTTCATCTAAAACTTGAACCATTTCAAACTTAGACTCTATTTCATTTAAAGTCGCTACTGCATCGAATTGGGCTTTTTTTCTCGGAGCCATTCAATTCACCATACCTTTCCCTATATTAAATAATCATTTCTTAATCATTCTAACACAAAACTGTTTTACTGTTAAATAAAAAATACTAACATCTTAAAAACCCCACTAATTAAAGGTTTTTATGTAACTGTACTAAAACATAATATTAGCTGTACTAATACAAATTATTTATCTAAAATAGCTGAAACATCTTTCTTTTCTTGTTGGACTTTTCTTAAAGTATTTTGATAATCTGTTACAACTTTTTCAGTCTTTTTATTAACTTCTGTCAATTTAGAAGAACGATCATTTGCACCTTTTTGCGTAGCATTGTCTTTTGATAAATAACTAAATAAATCTTTTTCCGTTTTTAATACCTCTTTATATGCATCCATCACTTCGTTATGTAACTTATACTTTTCGTCTAATGCATTCTTTAATTCTTTAGCTTCTTTTAATTGTTCTTCATCTTCTATATTTTTATAGTCCTTTTTAGACGTTTCATAAATATCTTTAGACTTCTTCATTGCTGACGTTTCATCTTTTACGATTTCTTCTCTATCTTTAATGCCGTCAGTTAATTCTTGCGCTTTTGTTTTAAAGTCATCATTTTTAGCTTTATTTAATGCTTCGATTTTTTTAACTTTGTCTTTTTCTGCCTTAGTCATTTTCTCATTTAAATCAACAATAACTTTTTCTTCTTTATTTGCTTTTTCAACTTTGTTATAAAAAGATTCAAGTGATTCTTTAGATTGACCACATGCTGTTAAAATTAATGAAGTCGCTAATGTTAATGTCACAAATTTCTTGCCAATCATTCGTAATTCCTCCTTTTAATCCTATCAATATGTTACTCTGTTTTTTTTATTTATACAATTAATAATAGATGTAAAAATGACCAGTTTTTGATAATATTTTATATGAGGAAGGTGCATGTAAATGATAACGATGGAAAATATTATTCGTGACGGCCACGAAACACTTAGAAAGAGAGCCGAAGAAGTAGAATTACCAGTATCGACTGAAGATAAAGAAATATTAAATGAAATGATGGAATTCCTAAAGAATTCTCAAAATGAAGAACTTGCTAAAAAATACAAATTACGTTCTGGCGTAGGTCTTGCCGCTCCACAAATCAATGTTTCTAAAAAAATGTTAGCAGTATATATTCAAGATGACGGAAAAGGAAACCAAATCGAACTTCAACTTATCAATCCTAAAATCGTAAGCCATAGTGTACAAAAAGCATATTTAAATGGTGGCGAAGGATGCTTAAGTGTAGATGAATCAAAACCAGGACTCGTACATCGTAATTATAAAGTAACGATTCAAGCATATGATATAGAAGGAAATCCATTTAAGAAAAGATTCAAAGGATATCCAGCAATCGTATTGCAACATGAAATCGATCATTTAAATGGCATCATGTTCTATGACTATATTAACGAAGAAGATCCATTCAAACCACTCGATGATGCAGTAGAAATTAATTAAATAAGTATGATGATGCAGTAGAAATTAATTAAATAAGTATGATGATGCAGTAGAAATTAATTAAATAAGTATGATGATAAAAGAGCGAATACCATTCAGTTGGTATTCGCTCTTTTTAATGTCATTATTCTGAATTGTGGTAATTAGAAACTGCTCACTTACGGACATTTCTCGGAATTATGTCCCTAACTGCACCTCTTACGGACACTTCTCGGAATTATGTCCCTAACTGCACCTCTTACGGACACTTCTCAGAATTATGTCCCTAACTGCACCTCTTACGGACATTTCTTGGAATTATGTCCCTAACTGCACCTCTTACGGACACTTCTCAGAATTATGTCCCTAACTTACACACCCGATGATTTCTATTTTATCAATAAAAAACAGTAATCTCAATCTTCCAATTGTAGATTACTGTTCTTCTGTCTCATGAATTTATTCATTACATAAATTCATCTCTTCGTTCGATGAAATGAATGTTTTTTTCTTTTAGTGCTTTTTGAATAGCGGTTAATTCATCCAAACTTAACCATTCTGGATCTTTGTTATGTCGAATGTAATGTGGATCTTGTTTAACGTTATTAATCATTTCATCATAGTTATAGATCATAACAACTTCATTTTTTCGAATATTAAATTCTATTCCTTTAAATTGTTTGTCAGATCTATTTTTTTCTGCATCGATTGTTTTGATGATGCGTTCGACCTTATCCATAAAATTCACATCCTATTCATCTATCAATCCTAATTCTATACATGCATAGTATATACCATTTTCACTTACATGTTTCGTTTCAAAATCACAAACTTCTTTTAGTGCGTCAACGGCATTACCCATTGCTACACCACACCCTACTTCAGTAATCATTTCTACATCATTTGGTCCATCACCGAATGCAACTACTTCGCTTAATGGGAATCCTAATTTATCACTGAGTTCTTTTATGCCTTCTGCTTTAGAACGATCATTTGGCACTACATCTCTACTTAGTGGATGCCATCTATAGAATTTCAACGCATTGAATTGATTATCGTACTTGTCATCTTCATCGTCAGCATGGAAAATAAGTGCTTGATAAACTGGGTAATCAAGATAATATGTATTGTGATATTCTGGATAATCCATCTTTAATGTTCCAAGACTTTCAGAAATGTCGTTATCACTTTCTACATTTGCATACACTGCTGTTTCGCCGAAGAATACTAGTGGATGATTATTCGCGTGTGCTTTGTTTACTATACTGGTAAGTTCCTCTTTATTTAATGGATATTTACTAATAATTTCTCCATTATTTACAACAATTTGTCCGTTTAGCGAAACAAAAGTATCAATACCTGTTTCTCTAATAACTTCTTTAAACATATACGGTGCTCTACCTGTTGCAATTGCGACGATATGGCCAGCTTCTTTTAATTTTTTTATCGCATCAATAGTTGATTCTGGAATTTCTTTGTTTTCATCATAGATTGTACCATCTATATCAAAAAATATTAATTTCTTATTCAACTTTCATCGCCTCCTTGTCTCTATTCTAGTTGATAATCAATATATATGAAAGATTTAGTTAAATATCTTTATTTATCTCTAATTTTCATGTAAAATGAACTTATTAAAAAGGTATTTATATATTTTCATATAATTACTTTTAAAAATGTACGGGAATCAAATTTTGAAATTGACAAACCCTAGACTTAAAAACTAGGGCTTTATTTATGTTAATTAACCTAGGAGGATTTATATATATGGCAGTATTTAAAGTATTTTTTCAAGAAGACAAAAGTGAAGTAATCGTACGTGAAAGTACACAAACAAAATATTTCGAAGGACAAACTGAAGAACAAGTAAGAAGATATTTATCTGACCGTAATTACAATATCGAATTTGTCCAAAAATTAGAGGGCGCTCATTTAGAATATGAAAAGAAATCTGATCACTTTAATGTGGAGACAATCTAAATGAAGCCTTTACAAAAAAATGAAGTAGGCGTATACGCACTGGGTGGTCTCGGTGAAATTGGTAAAAACACGTACGCCCTCGAATATCAAGATGAAATCATTGTCATTGATGCAGGTATTAAATTCCCTGATGACGATCTTCTTGGTATCGATTACGTGATACCAGATTATACGTACTTAATTCAAAATAAACATAAAGTGAAAGCTTTATTTATCACTCATGGACACGAAGACCATATCGGTGGTGTCCCATTTTTATTAAAACAAATGAATGTTCCGATTTATAGTGGACCACTTGCTTTAGGTCTTATTAGAAATAAATTGGAAGAACATAATTTATTGAAGACTGCTCAATTAAATGAAATTGATGAAGATTCAGTATTTGAATTTAAACATTTCAAGATTTCATTTTATTTAACAACTCATAGTATTCCAGAAGCATACGGGATTATTGCAGATACACCAGAAGGTAAAATTGTTCATACAGGTGACTTTAAATTTGATTTCACACCTGTTGGTAAACCTGCAAATATTGCCAAAATGGCTCAACTTGGTGAAGAAGGCGTGTTATGTTTGTTATCAGACTCTACAAATTCCGAAGTTCCTAACTTTACATTAAGTGAAAAGGAAGTTGGACAAAACGTAGATGAGATTTTCCGTAAGTGTTCAGGTAGAATTATTTTTGCAACATTTGCTTCTAATATTTATAGAGTTCAACAAGCTGTTGAAGCAGCCGTTAAATACAATCGTAAAATTGTTGTCTTCGGTCGTTCAATGGAGAACAATATTAAAATTGGTACAGAATTGGGTTATATTAAAGTACCACCTGAAACATTTATTGAACCAAACAAAATTAATACCGTTCCAAAACATGAAATTCTTATTTTATGTACAGGTTCTCAAGGTGAACCAATGGCAGCATTATCAAGAATTGCTAATGGTACACATAGACAAATCAGCATTATTCCAGATGATACAGTTGTATTCAGTTCATCACCTATTCCAGGTAACACGAAGAGTGTAAATAGAACAATCAACGCTTTATACAAAGCTGGTGCTGATGTTATTCACGGTAAATTATCAAACATTCATACTTCAGGTCACGGTTCACAAGATGAACAAAAATTAATGTTACGTTTAATTAAGCCTAAATACTTTATGCCAATTCATGGTGAATATAGAATGCTTAAGAAACATAGTGAAACTGGTGTAAACTGTGGTGTAGATCCAGATAATATATTCGTATATGAAATTGGTGATGTGCTCGCACTTACTAAAGATTCTGCAAGATATGCTGGCCGTATTCCATCAGGAAATGTATTTGTTGATGGTAGCGGAATTGGAGATATCGGTAATGTCGTAATTAAAGACCGTAAAGTCCTTTCAGAAGAAGGTCTTGTAATAGTTGTTGTAAGTATAGATTTCAAAACGAAACAACTACTCTCAGGTCCAGACATCATCTCTAGAGGATTTGTATATATGAGAGAATCAGGTCATTTAATTTACGATGCACAACGATTAATCAAAAAAGCTGTTATTGAAAAGCTAAACAATAATGATAAAGTAGAATGGCATCACGTTAAATCTACAATTACTGAAGCTTTACAACCTTATTTATACGAAAAAACAGCTCGTAAACCAATGATTTTACCAATTATCATGAAAATTAAATAAAACATAAAAACACCCGTAATTTCTAAAAATTACGGGTGTTTTTTTACTCATTTACAAGTTTCTTCTCAAATCTATTTAAATCATTGTCATGACCTATCACGATTAATATATCATGAAATTCAATATTTTCATTTGGATCTGGTGCTACGATGATATCTTTACCTCTTTTAACAGCAATGATATTTATACCGTAATTTGCACGTACATCCAATTCTAATATAGAACTACCAGCAAGTCTTTCCCCTGCTTTAATTTCTACAATTGAATACTCATCAGAGAGTTCTAAGTAGTCTAGTACAGATGCGCTAGCAACATTATGTGCGATACGACGACCCATATCTCTTTCTGGATGGACAACAGTATCCGCACCTATTTTATTGAGAATTTTAGCGTGATAATCGTTTTGAGCTTTAGCGGTAACTTTTTTAACACCTAATTCTTTAAGAATTAAGGTTGTTAATGTACTCGCTTGTATATTCTCACCTATTGCAACAATTACATGATCGAAATTACGTATACCTAAACTTTTCATGACCGCTTCATCTGTTGTATCTGCAATCACCGCATGTGTGGCGATATCACTGAACTCATTCACTCTTGCTTCATCTGCATCAATGGCCATTACATCCATATCTAAAGCATTGAGCTCTCTTACAATACTTCCGCCAAATCGGCCTAAACCTATAACTACATACTCCCTACTCATGATATGCCTCCATACTTTTTAATAATCTTATTTTTTACCTTTAACGTAATCAGCATCAAAGATAAATAATCTTAATAATAATATAAGCGATGGCACGAGTAAAAGTAAACCTAAAATAAATACGATTACAAGCATTAATGCCATTTGATCGTTCACAACTGCTTTATCAATATTAATAAACGGATCTAATATATATGGTAATTTACTTACACCATATCCAAAGAACGCTGTACCGAATTGTAATAATATCATAATAAAAGCAACACCATGTGCTTTTTTAAAGTATATTAATCCAACAGCAATGAGAAAGAATATAATACTTAAACCGAATAACCACCAATAACTGCCGACTGCATTATTAAAATGCGTTTCATTATGTTGTCTTAAAGATAAAAAAACGAACTGACAAATGATGATCATTGGAATTGCCCATATAAGGAACCACTGTCTCAATAAATGATATGCTTCAGAATCTTTAGCTTTGTTTGCATAAAATGTTAAAAATCCTGATGAAATATATAACACAGAAATAATTGCTAAAAATACGACTGCCCATGCATATGGACTTAATAATAAATCAACCCATTGTAGGTGAACACCATCACTTGTTTCTTTTATATAGCCACCTTCAGCAATTGTTAAAATTGTTGATAATGATGCTGGAATCAATAAACCTGTTCCACCATATAAGAATAACCACGATAACTTACTATCTTGTCCATAGTTTTCAAATGCATAAAAACTACCACGAATGGTCAGTAGAATTAATGCAATACTTCCAGGTATTAATAATGTTGACCCGAAATAATAAGCAGAATCTGGAAAGAATCCAACTATTCCTACAAAAAAGAATACGAAGAATACGTTTGTTACTTCCCAAACAGGGTTTAAATATCTAGAAATTAAGTTATTGATAATATGATCCTGTTTCGTTAATTTCGCGTGAAATGCGAAGAATCCTGCACCAAAGTCAATCGCACCAATAATAATGTAACCAAACAGAAAGAGCCAAAGCACTGTAATACCTATATGTTGATAATCCATTATACTTCACCCTTTCTGTCTATTATTTTGTTTACATCATCAGTCGCTTTACTGTGACTAAACATTCTAATAAGTACATAACTTGATGAAATACCAAGAACTAAATAAAGTATTGCAAATGCAATGAATACGAGTGCTAGTCCGTCAGCATTTGTTGCAGCTTGTGCAACTTTTAAGTAACCTCTTAATATCCAAGGTTGTCTACCCATCTCGGCTAAGAACCAACCAAATTCAATTGCAAGCATTGCAAGTGGTCCGGTTAATACTGCTAAATATAAGATTGGTTTACTATATTGTGACCATTTTTTCACCCATTTTAATACAATAAATAAAGCTGAAACGACAAAACAATAAACACCAAAGAATACCATCAAATCAAAGAAATAGTGAATGATAAGTGGTGGTGTTTCATCACTCTTAAATTCGTTTAATCCTTTAACTTCAGTATTAAAATTACTATCAGATAAGAAACTTAAAGCGCCAGGTATTTTAATAGCACCTTTTACTTCTTGTTTATCTTCATCTACTACCCCAAATAATACAAGGTCTGCTTTTGATTCACTTTCAAAATGCCATTCCATAGCTGCTAATTTTTCAGGTTGTTCTTGATGTAAGAACTTAGCTGATAAATCTCCTGCTAACATCGCAAGTAAACTCGCAATTAAACCGACTGTCATCGTAAGTTTGAGTGCTTTTTTATGATATTCTTTATCGTCTATAAATTTATTCTTAATTAAACGATATGCTGCTATACTTGCTAAAATAAATGCAGCTGTCATAAACGCAGTCGATACAACGTGAAATGATCTAATACCGAATGATGCATTAAACATCGCTGCAACTGGATCAATATTCATCAATTTTCCATTGATAAAATCGAATCCATTTGGCGTATTCATGAAAGAATTCACAGATGTTATAAAGAACGCTGAAAATGTACCACCAATAATGACTGGTAACGTAATTAAAAAGTGCGTCCATTTACCTTTGAATCTATCCCACGTATATAAATAAATACTTAAGAAAATAGCCTCAAAGAAAAAGGCGAATGTTTCCATAAATAATGGTAGTGCAATAACTTGACCACCTAATTGCATAAATGATGGCCACAATAATGATAATTGTAGACCAATAATTGTTCCCGTAACTACTCCGACCGCTACAGTAATCGTATAACCTTTAGACCAACGTTTTGCCATCGCAATATACATAGGATTATTGTTCTTAATACCTATGAATTCAGCAATTGCAAACATTAATGGGATACCCACACCAATTGTTGCAAAAATGATATGGAACCCCAATGTCATAGCAGTTAGTAAACGACTTATAACTACTGCATCCATAATATTCCTCCATTCAACGTTTGTGATATACATCACAATTTAATCTTATTATACAACACTTTAATCATTTGTGAAATGTTTAACATTTACAAAGTAATGACAAATTAATGGCAAAATAGGACTTAATCGTTGAACGCTTTAAAAAATCATTTATAATATGTCTATATAAAGTTGAGGTGAAAGCTATGAGTGAAGTTACAATTTATACTCAAGACCAATGTCCCCCTTGCCAATTTGTAAAACAATATTTTACTGAAAAAGAAATTCCATTTACAGAAAAAAATATAAAAAACAAACAGTTTAAAAATGAACTTATCGATCTAGACAGTTTTTCAACACCTACTGTTCTCATTAATGGAAAAGTTTTTTATCAAGTTGATATAGAATCTTTTAATAAAGCATTGGGCATTCATTAATGAAGATTCAATTTCCAAGTTCTAAAATTAAAATCACCAAACATTCTATTGATACAAACCTAAAATCAAATCTGAAACTTATTCATATAACAGATTTGCATTTAGGTTATTATTCTAATTTAGAAAATTTATATCAACTTGTACGTCTTATCAATAAGCAAGAAGCAGATATTGTTTGTTTCACAGGTGATTGTTTTGATGATATTGCTCAAATTTCTTTTGACCCTTATCTAGTTATACCTTTATTTCGTACAGTTCAATCAAAATATGGAAAGTTTTTTGTTCCAGGCAACCATGATTACGGTTCAAACGGCATTCATACAGTATTAGATATCATGAATAAATCCGGTTTTGAAGTCTTGTTAAACAGTTCTTACGTCGTAAACACACCTGACGGTAATATTCAGATTAATGGCATTGACGATTTATGTTTTGGTCTGCCTAATTTTAGCAGTTCATTCCAAGTACCAAATTGTCATATAAACTTTCGAATCGGACTCGTACATGAACCAGATAAAGTTAAATTATTAGATCCAAACATCCATTTAGTACTTTCTGGACATACTCATGGTGGTCAAGTTCGACTTCCTAAGATTGGCGCTATTTATACACCAACTTATGGAAAAGTATATAAACAAGGTTTGTATCAAATTAGAACTAGACAATTTCTTTACGTTAATCAAGGTATAGGCATGACAAGACTTCCTATTAGAATTTTTTGCTCACCTGAAATTGCGATATTCACCTTGAAATCTCATTAATGTCTGAAAGAAAGCATAACATATAAAAACAGAGCGATTATCACTTAAAGTTAAGAGATAATCGCTCTGTTTTTTAATTTTAAAGAATTTGATTAACGAGTTCTACAACTTCTTCTTCTGTTGCACAGTTAATTGCTTTGTTCGCTAATTCTTTCATTTCTTTTTGATCTAATTGTTTGATTTGTTTTCTAGCTTTTAGAATACTTGTCGCACTCATAGAGAATTCATCTAAACCTAATCCAAGTAATAATGGAATTGCTGTATTGTCTCCAGCCATTTCTCCACACATACCAGTCCATTTACCTTCTTTATGAGAAGCTTCAATTACTTGCTTAACTAAGCGAAGAATTGCAGGGTTATATGGTTGGTATAAGTAAGAAACACGCTCAGACATACGGTCAGCAGCCATTGTATATTGGATTAAATCATTCGTACCAATACTGAAGAAATCAACTTCTTTAGCAAAGATGTCTGCAAGTGCTGCAGTAGATGGAATTTCTACCATAATACCGATTTCGATATCATCCGCAACGTTAACACCTTCAGAAACTAATTTTTCTTTTTCCTCAAGTAAGATTGCTTTAGCATCTCTAAATTCTTTAATAGTTGCAATCATAGGGAACATGATATTTAACTTACCAAATTCAGATGCGCGTAATAAAGCTCTTAATTGTGTTCTAAAGATTTCAGTTTGATCTAAACATAAACGAATTGCTCTATATCCTAAGAATGGGTTCATTTCTTTAGGTAAGTTTAGATAAGATAATTCTTTATCTCCACCTATGTCTAAAGTACGAACGACAACACGTTTGCCGTCCATTTCTTTTAAAACTTTGCTATATGCTTCAAATTGTTCTTCTTCTGAAGGCATATTGTCTCTACCCATGTATAAGAATTCAGTACGGTATAAACCGATACCTTCTGCGCCGTTATTTTTAACACCTTCTAAGTCATTAGGTGTACCAATATTCGCAGCTAATTCGACATGAACACCATCTTTAGAAACAGATTCATCATTAACAAGTTTAGCTAATTCTTCTTTTTCAGCTAAGAAGTTTTTCTGTTTTTGTTCGTATGCTTGAACTTCGTCATCTGTTGGGTTAATGATTACATCACCAGATAAACCATCAATGATTAAACTATCACCATGGTTTACGCGATCTGTAATATCTTTAGTACCTACAACAGCAGGAATTTCCAATGAACGACTCATTATTGCTGAGTGTGAAGTTCTTCCACCGATATTTGTCGCAAAACCTTTAACAAACTCTTTGTTAAGTTGCGCAGTATCAGATGGTGTTAAATCTTCACCTACAATAATAACGCTTTCATTGATCATACTAGGGTTTGGTAATTCTACACCTAAAATATGTGCCAAAATACGTTTAGAAACATCGCGAATATCCGCTGCACGTTCTTTCATATATTCATTATCCATATTTTCAAAAATTGTAATGAAGTTTGTTGATACTTCATTTAATGCAGTAGGTGCATTTACTTTGTTATTGCGAATATTTTCTTCAATTGGATTTAATAATTCTGGATCTTCTAATACTAATAAATGGGCATCAAAAATCGCAGCTTTATCTGCACCAAGTTGTTTTTCAGCATTATTACGAATTTGAGTTAATTCAACTTTTGATTGATTAACAGCCGCTTTAAACTTTTCAACTTCGCCGTCTACATCGCTGATATTTTCGCTTGAAAACGATAAGTCAGGTTCAACTAATAAATATGCTTTACTAATAGCCACACCATCAGATGCAGCTATACCTTTTAATATTTCAGACATTATTTAGTTAATCCTTCTTTAGATAATACTTCAGTAATTGCTTCGATAGCTTCTTTCTCATCACTACCCTCAGCGTAGATAGTAATTTCAGCATCTTTACCAACACCTAGGCTCATTACACCCATGATTGATTTTAAGTTAACTTTTTTAGCGTTATATTCTAATTGTACATCTGAATCAAATTTAGATGCAGTTTGAACTAACATTGTTGCTGGTCTAGCATGAATACCCGTTTCGTCAATAATTACGTATGAATTTTGTTCCATTTTTATTGTCTCCTTCTGATACCTATATTAAATTTGTATAAAATCAAATTTTATCTATACGATTAAAGAATATCAAAAAATCACTTACAATTCAATCATATTACATAAGTATGCAATTATTTGAGCTGATTATTCTTTAATTTTGAAGGTTCGTATATTCAACTGCTATTTGTGTACCAATTTTAGCGTTATGCTCAACAAGTTTAATATTTGTTTCTAATGATTTACCTTCAGATTGCTTAACGATTTCACCTAATAGGAATGGTGTAGAATCTTTACCATGAATACCTTCTTCTTCAGCTTTAGCAACTGCTTTGTCAATAATACCATTGATGAAACTTGGTTCTAGTTGATCCTCTTCTGGAACTGGGTTAGCTACAACAATACCTGTTTCTAAACCTAAATCCCATTGCACTTCTGCTAGTTTCGCAATTGTACTTACTTCATCAATTCTTGTATTTAATTTAAGACCACTTTCTCTTGTAAAGAATGCTGGCAGTTCATCAGTTTGATATCCAACTACAGGTACTCCTTTTGTTTCTAAATATTCTAATGTTTTGTCTAAGTCTAGAATTGATTTAGCACCAGCACAAATGACAGCTACTTTCGTTTTAGAAAGTTCATCTAAGTCTGCAGAAATATCCATTGTATGCTCAGCACCTTTATGAACACCACCGATACCACCAGTAACAAAGAATTTAATGTCTGCTAATTGCGCACAAATCATTGTTGAAGCCACTGTTGTTGCACCAATTTTCTTAGTTGCTAATATTTCAGCGATATCTCTTCTAGAAACTTTTGATACATTTTCTGCACTTGCTAATAATTCTAATTCATCTTCGCTCAATCCAATTTTAATCTTTCCATCAATAATTGCGATTGTTGCTGGTACCCCACCATTATCTCTTACAATTTGTTCTACTTTTTGTGCCATTTCTACGTTTTGAGGATAAGGCATACCATGTGAAATAATTGTAGATTCTAAAGCAACAATTGCTTTACCTTCCTCTTTTGCTTTTTCTACTTCTTCTGAAAATTGAATATAGTTTTCCATTATAAAGCCTCCATGTCCTTAATTAATTGTTTTTTATCTAAATCTTGTCTCACTGTATAAGCTGTTTGAATTGTTTTAGATGCATTTGCTTTTGCCAAATCAATAATTTTGTCGATTTCAAATGATTTCAACCATCCATAAATTAAACCTGACGTAAAAGCATCACCAGCACCTGTTACATCAACGACATTATCTACTTTTTTAACTTCAAATTGACGTTGTCCTTCATCACCATCATAAATAATTTTATCTTTACCTGATGTCACAACTAAGTTCTTCACACCAAGTGATCTAATTTCACCAATGTATTGAATTAATTCCGCTTCTGTTTGTGCATCTTTACCTACGAAAGATTCAACTTCATCTTTATTTAATATGAGCCAATCAACCGCATGTAAGTTATGAGGTAGACGATTCATTTTAGGTCCAGATACTGCAATCAAGACTAATTTAATCTTTTTCTTCTCAGCGTATGAACATAAAAACTCTATCGTCTCTTTAGGACAGTTTAAATCTGCAATAATACATTTAGATTTATTAAGTAAGTATGTGTTCTTAATCATAAACTCCGGCGTAATTTTGTCATATACTGACATATCTGCAAATCCCATCGTCATACTGCCATGTTGATCTAACAATGCTGTATAACTTCCCGTTGATTCGCTAGAGATTTTCTCTACATAATCCACATTCATAAATGGTGATGATAAATCTGAAATATGTTGCCACTCTGCATCATTACCTGAAGTTGTTAATAACAGAACATCTTCACCGATACGTCCTAAATTCTCAGCAACATTTCTAGCAACACCACCAATAGAAGTTTCAGAGGTAACTGGATTTGAAGTACCTTTTACTAATTCGTCTGTAATATGAAATTTCCTATCTATGTTAGCCCCACCAATACAAACAATTGGATTTTGTTCATTTAATACATATGCTTTCCCTTGAACATATTCTTTCTTAACTAAACCTGAAATAATATTTGCAACTGCAGGTCTAGACAAACCAACTTTATCTGATAACTCTTGTTGGGATATAAAAGGATTTTCTTTTATTAAGTTAAGAATTAATTTTTCGTTTTCATTCATTGAATTCACCTCGCAAACATTTGTTTATTTTTCAAACTTTAGTTTACATTTTTAATTATAAAGCGTTTTCAGAATAATTGCAAATATAACATAAAAAAATTACACAAAAAGAAGCTAAGACATTACAAAATGCCTTAGCTTCGTATCAAAATTTTATTCACCTATAAAGTCTTGAATGACTGTTTCACATTTTTTAATGTGATCTTCGCCCATTTTTTTCATTAAATAATAACTAATTGAGCCAGCAACTGCTTGTCCAACTAATGGCACCCATCTTGATTGTTTTGCCGCTTCTCTTTTTACGACTGATCTAAAAATAACTTTTACCATTGCATTCGTTACTTTTTGACCTATAAACTGGCTACCTCTCATTGCAGCTGATGTTAAAACTTTTTGTTTTAGATCATCTTGCATTTTATTTACTTGCTTATGACTTAATCCATAAATTTTATTAATATCTTCAATGATATCGCCCATTAATTTAATATCCATACCAACACCAAGTCCTGGGATTGGTACTACATTTGCAGCTGAAGACATTAATGACTTCTTATGAATAAGTTCTTTAGCTTTTTTTCTACGTTCTAACAATTCTTCTTGTGAAATTGGTAATTCAGAACGCTTCTTTATTTCTTGTATACCAAATGCTTTATTGCCTGCTTTTGTCGTAATTTTATCGAAAATTCCCATTGTTTCCATTCTCCTCACAGTTCGATTATATTCAATCATTATTATAATAATATATACCCGAACTAGGAAATTTTAACCATTTATTTGTACGAATACGACTTTCAAGTATTTACTTGGTTTATAGTGAGGATGACTCTTGAAGTCTTTTGGTAATCCCATTACATCAGAGATTGTATAATCAACACCTAATTGATCTAATGTTTGATTTATCATTTTTTTGAATGCTTTTTGTGGGAAAGCACTTGAATTTGTACTTAACACTAAGTTACCATTCTCGTTTAATAATTCTAATGCACCTTCAATTAATTCAGGATAGTTTTTCTGAACACTAAAAGTCTTTTTCTTATTACGTGCGAAACTTGGTGGATCAATAACGACAACGTCATAACTTAAACCATGTCTTAAAGCATATTTGAAATAATCAAATACATCCATAATAAATATGTGGTTCTGATTAAGATCCATTGTATTTAAACCAAAGTTTGCTTCAGTTAATGGTCTAGCTCTATTAGCTAAATCCACACTTGTAGTTGATCGAGCATTTTCACTTGCTGCAACTGAAAATGCACCAGTATAACTAAATAGATTTAATATATCTTTATCTTGACTATAGTGATCTCTTAACTTTTTTCTAACATCTTTTTGATCTAAGAAAATACCTGTCATAGGTCCATCATCAAGATTAATATTATAGAACATATGGTTTTCTTCAATGACATACGGAAATTCTGGTGCTTCACCCGTTACGAAGTCTGACGCTGTTTCCATGCCTTTAAATCTTCTTTTTTCAAAAATTGATTTATAATCAAAGACTTCTTTAATTGCAGGTAATATTCTATCTTTCAATCGATATATGCCTACTGAGTACCATTGAACTAATAAATGACCGTCATAATGATCAATTGTCAGTCCACCAATTCCATCACCTTCAGCATTAAATAATCTATATGCATTGATACCATCTACATTTTCATAATATGCTCTATCATTTTTTGCTTCATCATATAACTTTACAAAAAAGTTATGATCAATCTTTTCAGTTGAGTCTAATGATAATACCCAGCCTATACCTTTATTTTGTTCACCATAATATGCAGTTGCAATAAATCTTTTACCCGCATCAACAAGTGCGACTAATTCACCTTCATCCATATTAGGCATATCAAAAACGTCGTCTTTTTCAACTAGAGGATATCCTCTTAAATATTTATCTTCTTTTCCTTTTTTGAGCATTAATTGTTTCATTATATATTAGCCATCCTTTCGAAATGTCTCACATATTATAACGTATATTATTGAAAACACCAAAAAACAGAGTATTCCCCTTTAGAATACTCTGTTAACCGAATTTTATTAATCAAAATTTCCCCCAGAAAGTTTTGATCCCCTTATATGTAAACGCTTACTAAAGTTAGTATAAAGGATAAGATTATTCCACGCAATACATTTTTTGAATAAATTCATTAAAATAGTTTACTTATTACATATTTAAACTTTTAAATACAGCAATTGCTCGCGTAAATTATAAAATAAAAGACACTTTATTAAGCGCATATTGCTCAATAAAGTATCTAACTATCTTGTGTATGATATTAAAATGATTTTTTCAAGTGAATGATAAATGCAGGTGTCACAAATAATAATAGTAAAAATGAAATTGGTGTGATAAACACGGAAAATTGTGAAGTTTGAATTGCTGATACAAAGAATGTCGTTGCAATTTCAAAGAATAATGCTGAAATGACAAACAACTTACCAAAATTATTTTTATTCTTATAATTTGTCGTGTAATTGAAGTATGCATATAAGATAATCAATAACATCAAAATAAATAATGTTAACCATTCAAAAACGTATTGAATTTGAGATAATTTCCATTCACCTGATAAGAATAAACCATTACGGTTATTAAACTCTATAAATGTAAATAAGAATAAAACTACAGTACTTATCCATTCTATATAACTTTTCTTTAACCATTTCGGTCTTCTCATCCATCTTGGAATATCGTCTTCTTCGATTTTAATAATCTCTTTCCATTTTTCATTACGTCGTTTTCTTTTAGCGATTGCCTCTTCAGAATTGAATTTTTCTAAAGTAGCCTGTTTGAAATTCTGTAATTTTTGGTAAAAACCTTCTGCTAAAGTATATATTTTTCTTGTTAAGCGATTATTTTTAACTCTTGAATATCTTTCTTCATGAAATTGTTCAATGTCTTCATCACTTACTGGTAATGATCTTCTTAAATATAAACTAATCCATACTGACATTTGACTCAGACACCATAACAGTATGAAGAATAAGTTTACACTCATAACGTCTATAGGTTTTACATTTTGAGTATCGATATTATGGTTCATTGCAAATTGTGAAATGAAATAACATAATCCATATGAAATAATAATCCATAAATAATGTTTCTTCCGATGCATTGGATTCAGTTCATTTTTATAAACGACATATCCCACATGAATTGCAAATGGAATAATAAATAAGAAAGATGCAAAACTATATACTTGGAACATGGTCATCATAATAACAATCATTAAAATAATTGTGAGTCCGATATAAAATATAGAAATATCATAATCGTAATGCGTCGTTCTTCTTAAAGTACGTCCTACTAATAATACAAACACACCAAATAGCAATACTATAATTGCTGCGATAACTGGAAAGTTACCGATATAATGGTGTAATATTCTTACTAATTCATCAAAAAAAGCTACAAAAAAGTCCCAAATATTATTGATATGGATATTACTTGAATCCTTGATATTATAATCTTTAATACGTGGTGCATTAAAAAGTATAAGTAATCCAGTAATCAAAATAAATATACCTATAATTCGACTAAAATGAACTTCCCAGCTTTTTTTCTTTATAGCCATGTTCTTCACCTCATTGAACATTATAATTGTTTCATTTTCAATTGTCTTTAATTATATTGAAAATCAGTCCCAAGTACTAGCAAGAAGTTTAAAACTTATATGTAGTTGGGTATATAATAATATCATAAATTTTAAAGGAGTGTTATTATGACTCATAATGATAAGCATAAAGAAGAAGCAGAAAAAGCTAAGAAAAAAGAACAAGAAAATAAGCAAGACAACAACAAAGGTCAAGATGAAACAAAAGAAAATATACAAGACACATTCGAATAAATAAATTTCATTATCGTGCCTAGTCGGGAGCGAAATCACAATTTGCGATTTCGCTCCCGATTTTATTTTGAATTTATTTTAATGACTTACAAATCATTTATTTAAGAAATTAATTTTATTTTTATGATTTACTATTGACAAAAAGATTAATAAGACTTATCGTATGGATAACAAATTAATAAATGCACTAGGGGTGTTTTGAAACTGAGACAGACATGAAAAGGTCTGAACCCTTTGTACCTGATCTAGATGATACTAGCGTAGGAAAGTGTTCGTAAATCATATAATATTCATTTTTAAATGATAACAATATTTTTGTGCGCTTCTATTTAGATATAGGAGTGCACATTTTTTATATAAAAGGAGAATTTAACATGTCAAAAAGATTAACGTTATCAGATATTTTAGTAACTGTATTAATTGGTGCTTTGTTTGCAATCATTTATAAGTTCTTATGGATACCTTATGAAATTTTAAAACCACTTGGTCTACACTTAGAACAATCTGTATATGGTGTATGGTTTATTGCAGCAATTGTCACTTATTTAATTATTCAAAAGCCTGGTGTTGCCATTCTTGCTGAATTTGCTGCTGGCGCTGGAGAAACAATTGTAATGGGGCAATTCGATATTCCAACATTTATATATGCATTATTACAAGGTTTAGCTTGTGAAATCATCTTCCTAGCTGTTCGATATCAATCAAGAAAATTATCAGTTGCAGTAATAGCTGGAATGGCTGCAGGTATTATTACGTTACCAATTGATTGGTTCTATAATTACTTAGGTGACGTTGCTTTATGGAATGTTATTTTAATGTTTACGATTAGAATTTTAAGTGGTGCAATCGTTGCGGGTGCATTAGGCTATGCAATTGTAAAAGCACTTGACCAAACTGGTGTTACGAAATTGTTCAGACCAGCATCTAAAAAAGATTATGACTTATTATAGGAGTTATTCAATTGTTATCACTAAAAAATTTAAGACTAAAGTATCCTGATGATGAACGCATTATATTTAAAAATTTAAACATCAATATTAACGATAAAGAAAAAGTTCTGTTACTAGGTCCAAGTGGATCTGGTAAAAGTACATTATTAAATATATTAAGCGGTATTATACCGAGATCGATGGACATACCGATGAAAGTAGATTCAATCAATATCGATTCACTTCCGGGTGTTATTTTCCAAGATCCAGATACGCAGTTTTGTATGCCTGAGATTAAAGAAGAATTAGCATTTGTGCTTGAGAATATGAACATCGAACCTGATAAAATGGACGGATTTATAAAAAATGTCATGAAACAGGTAAATTTAAATGCTGACCCTTCACTAAAAATCAATCGTTTAAGTGGTGGTATGAAACAAAAATTAGCGATTGCTTCTATATTATTACAAGATACAAATACGTTATTTCTTGATGAACCGACAGCAATGCTTGATCATCAATCAACGACTCAACTATGGGATTTGATTATGGATCATTGGACAAATCAAACCGTTGTAATCGTGGAACATAAAGTTGATTATATTTGGAATTATGTTGATAGAGTCATCGTGATGAATGAAAATGGTGAAATCACACATGATAGTACACCTCAAGATATATTAGATCATCATACAGACATATTAAATGAATACGGTGTATGGCATCCTAACTCATGGCGATATGCCCCAAAATTAACTAAACAGACTACTGAGCACAATCCGTTGTTAAATATAGAGCAGTTAGATGTACTACGTGGCTCCAAAAAACTATTTAGTATAGATGAATTAACGATTTCAAGTGGCGAATGGCTTACAATAACTGGACCAAATGGAACAGGTAAGACAACATTTTTAGAAACGATGATGCAGCTCATTAAATATAATGGTCAAATACTTTATAAGAATAAACACATCAAAAAAGTAAAAGATGCTTCTAAACATATGTATTTCGTTTATCAAAATCCAGAATTACAATTCATCGAAACATCTGTTTATCATGAAATATTTATCAATTATGCTTATCAAGATAAACAGACAGCTCATGACAAGACTCAAGACATGTTGACGTTATTAAAACTTAATCATGTGAAAGACCAACACCCTTTTGAATTATCAATAGGACAGAAAAAAAGATTAAGTGTCGCAACTGCATTAAGTACAAATTCTGAAATTATTTTACTGGATGAGCCAACATTCGGTTTAGACAGTCACAACACCTTTGAACTCATCAAATTATTTCATGAGCGTGTACAAAATGGTCAAACTATCTTAATGATTACACATGAAAATGAGATCATTAATCGTTATGCTACTAGAAGATTGACGATCAAAGACGAGCAATTACATGTAAGCGGTGGTGAATCTCATGTTAACTAATTGGAAGAAATACTCTACATTTATTGATGAAGTCAATATTCTAACGAAACTTATATTAGGTATCGCTCTATTTTTCTATGCGATATTTATTCATCAATTTGATTTCATGCTCTATTTAACGATTATTATGTTCCTTTATTTAATCATCATGAGCGGTGTGAGATGGTTACCACTATTAATCGTCATTGTAATCACTTTATTTTTCGGACTCACTTCTTCCTTATTTATGATTTTTTATGGTGAAGGAAGCGAAACAATTTTCAAGTTTGGCATTATTCATATTACTGAAGAAAGCTTTTTAAGAGGTATTCACGTAACCATGCGTACACTTGTTATTTCTTTTTACGGCATGGTTATACCATTTACTTCACAAATCATTTATGTGTTTTATAGTTTCATGCAACATTTAAAAGTCAAACCTAAAATTGCATATGCTTTCATGGCTTCTATACGCATGATACCTCTTATGTTTAGCTCTTTTATGCAGTTAAGACAAGCTTTAAAGATGCGTTATGCAGTTATAGATAAAAGTAACCGCAAAGCCTTAAAATGGATACACCATTTGCTCATTCCAACGTTAAGTCAAAGTATAAGAAAATCTCATAGGTTAGCTGTTGCAATGGAAGCAAAAGGATTCACAAACGGCAAAAGAACTTTCTATTATAAGGTACCTTTCACTAAAAATGATTTATATTTCATTTTAATGACGATTGCACTCGTTGCTGTTGCATATTTATTAAATATTTATTTACCTATAACACACATTTCAGATATTCGATAACATTGCGTTATATTTGACCATACCTTTCCCTAAAAGAATGAAATATAGCGCAATGAAAAGGCTGAGACAAACTTTGTTGTCTCAGCCTTTAATTATAATTTATATGCTTTTAATGCTTTATGCCCAATATCATTTCTATAGAATAATTGTTCACTTTTAATATGTTTGACTTGTTCATATGCATGTTTTTGAGCCGTTTCAATATTATCACCCGTACCGATAACTATCATGACACGTCCACCGTTATTTTCATACTTGCCTGCTGAATTCTTCTTCAAAGCACTCACAAAATATTGATCTACATGCTCTAAACCTTCAACTGAATATCCTTTATCATAATCACCTGGATATCCTTTAGATGCTAATACGACACCAACAACACTTTCATCTTTCCATTCTAATGTTATGGGTTCTTTATGATACACCTTGTTTAATATTTCAATAAAATCAGAATCTAATTTAGTCAATAATACTTGTGCCTCTGGATCACCGAATCTTGCATTAAATTCAATTACTTTTGGTCCTTCTTTTGTTAAAATTGCGCCAATATAAATCAAACCAAAATAGTTAATGCCTTCACTCACTAAAGCATCCGCAATAGGTTGTGCGATTTTTTGATTCGTTTCTTCCAATACATCATCCGTAATATGTGGTACCGGACAGTATGCGCCCATACCACCTGTATTTGGACCTTTATCACCATCGAATGCACGTTTATGATCTTGGGCGATACAATCAAATGGAACTGCATATGATTGATTCACAAATGTCATAACTGAATATTCTTCTCCATCAAGAAACTCTTCGAATACTACTTTTTCATGAGGTGTTTGATATAAAGTTTCTACGCCTTCCCTTGCTTCTTCACGTGTTAAAGCAACGATTACACCTTTACCGGCTGCAAGTCCATCTTTTTTAAGTACAATAGGTATTTTGCACTGCTCAACATAATTGATTGCTTCTTCTTTTGTTGTGATTGTCTTATATTCTGCAGTTGGAATATGATACTTTTCCATAATCTTTTTCGCAAATTCTTTAGAACCTTCTAATTGTGCTGCTTCTTTATTTGGTCCGAAGACTTTAGCATTTGTTTCCTCTAATACATCTGTTAAACCATCTATTAAAGGTTGTTCAGGTCCAATTATTACCCATTCAATATTGTTTTGTTCTACAAAAGATTTTATAGCTAAATGATCATTTTCTTGAATATCCGATACAATTGTCGCAACTTCTTCCATTGCATCATTACCCGGAATGACAAAGACTTCATTTACTAATTTAGACGATTGACATTTTTGAGCTAACGCATGTTCTCTTCCACCTGATCCTATAACAAGTACTTTCATATTGACCTCCTAATGTTTAAAGTGTCTCATACCAGTAAATACCATACTGATTCCATATTTATTTGCCATATCTATTGAATCTTGATCTTTAATTGACCCACCTGGTTGGATAATTGTTTTAATACCTGCTTTTGCTGCTGTTTCTACAGTGTCACCCATTGGGAAAAATCCATCTGAGGCTAATGCTACATTTTCATTCATTTCAATTGCACGATCAATTGCTATTTTTGCAGAGCCAACTCTATTCATTTGTCCAGCACCTACACCAACAGTTTGGTGATCGTTTGCTAGTACAATAGCATTACTTTTAACTGAGCGGACAACTTCCCATCCAAGTTCTAACGCTTTCCATTGTGCTTCAGTTGGTTCAACATCTGTAACGACTTTCATTTCTTCACGCGTTAATGTTGCATTATCTTTATCTTGAACTAAATATCCACCTGATACGGATACAAATTCTTGTTCGTCTTGCGTTTCAGTCATATCAATTTCTAGTAATCTAATATTCTTCTTCGCTGTTAAGACTTCTAAAGCTTCTTCGTCATAGCTTGGCGCAATAATGACTTCCAAGAAAATAGAATGTAATTTTTCAGCTAATTCCTTTGTAACGGGTCTATTTAAAGCGACAATACCACCAAAAATAGATTGTGAATCTGCTTCATATGCATAATCGTACGCTTCTTCAATTGATGCGCCTACACCAACACCACATGGGTTCATATGTTTCACTGCAACAGCTGCAGGTTGTTCAAACTTTTTAATAAGTGATAAAGTTGCATCAGCATCTTTAATGTTATTAAAGCTTAAAGCTTTACCATGTAATTGTTTAGCGCCAGCTAATGTATTTGGTTCATTTGAAGTCTTTACAAAAGTAGCATTTTGTTGAGGGTTTTCACCATATCTTAATGTTTCTGACGTATTTCCAAAAAATTCAACAATCGCATTGTCATAATCATTTGTATGTTTAAATACTTTAACCATTAATGATTTACGATAATTTTCATCAAGTTTGTCAGAAGCAATACGTTCAATGACTTCGTTATAATCAGCAGGATCTACGACTGTTGTAACAAATTTGAAGTTCTTTGCTGCTGCACGTAACATAGTTGGTCCACCGATATCGATGTTTTCAATTGCTTCATCTTCTGTTACACCTTCTTTCTTGACAGTTTCTTTAAATGGATATAAATTTACGACTACTAAATCAATTAAGTCGATGTCTTGTTCTTTTAATGCTGTTAAATGTTCAGGAATAGAACGATTTGCAAGAATCCCTCCATGTACACCTGGATGTAAAGTTTTGACTCTTCCATCCATTATTTCTGGAAAGTTTGTTAACTCTGAAACTGAATATACTTCAATCCCAGCATTTTCAAGTGCCTTTTTAGTACCACCAGTTGAAAAGATTTTATAATCATTTTCTATTAATTTGCTTGCGAAATCTTCTATATTTGTTTTATCTGACACACTTAATATTGCATTCTTCATTTTGTAAAGACTCCTTTATTGAATAATTTCTTTCATAACACGTGGATATAGTTCGTATTCTAAGTTCTGTATTCTTAATTGTAATGTCTCTCTCGTATCATCTGGATATACTTTACAGCTTAATTGATCGATGATTTCGCCAGTATCCATACCACTATCAACGTAATGAACAGTTGCTCCTGTAACACGTACACCGTAATCTAATGCTTGCCCAACAGCGTCCTTACCAGGAAAACTTGGTAATATTGATGGATGAATATTCAACATTTTACCTTCATATTGTTTTAATAATGTAGGACCAACGATTTTCATATATCCTGCTAAAATAACCCAACTTACACGATCTTGAGCTAATCTTGTGAGTAGTGCTTCTTCATATTCTTTTTTACTATCGTAAGTTCTTGGATCAATGATATAAACTGGTAAATTAAATCGTCTTGCTCTTTCTATGCAAAAAGCATTAGGGTTATCTGTATACAATGCTGTTACCTCTATATGGTCTAAATAACCTGCTTCGATATTTTCCATTATTTTCTCAAAGTTCGATCCATTTCCTGATGCAAATACTGCTATTTTAATCATGATTGAACCCCCGTCAATTTGACCTGACCTGTTCCGTTTGAAATTTCACCTATTACATATGCTTCTTCATTTTTTGCTTTCAAGATATCTAAAGTTTCTTGTGCATCTTCTTTATTGACGATAAGTACAAAGCCAATGCCCATATTAAACACATTATACATTTCCTGTGCTTCAATCTTTCCTTGCTCTTTTAACCAATGGAATATTTGTGGTACTTCATATGATTGAACATCGATATGTGCATCTTTATTTTCTGGAATAGCTCTTGGAATATTTTCAATAAATCCTCCGCCAGTAATGTGTGACATACCTTTAACTTTTACTTTATCTAATACGGCAAGAACAGGTTTAACATATAACTTTGTTGGTTCAAGAAAAGTTTCTAAATACGTTCTCTCATCATCAAATGCATCATTTAAGTTAATTTGACTTTCTTTAATTAAGTTTCTAACTAAACTGTAGCCGTTTGAATGTATACCACTTGATGTAATACCAATTATGACGTCACCTTCATCAACTTCACTGCCATCTATATAGTCATCTTTTTCAACAGCGCCAACACAAAATCCTGCGATATCATATTCTCCTTGATGGTACATTTCGCCCATTTCTGCAGTTTCTCCGCCAATTAATGCACAGTTCGTTTCTTTACAACCGACAGATACACCTGAAACAATCGCTTCAATCGTTTCAGGATTTACTTTATTCGTCGCAATATAATCAAGGAAATACAAAGGTTCTGCACCAGTCGTTAAAATATCATTCACACACATCGCAACGGCATCGATACCAATTGTGTCATGTTTGTTATAATCAATTGCAAGTTTAAGCTTTGTACCAACACCATCTGTTCCAGAAACAAGAACTGGTTTCTTCATATTTAATTGTGACAGATCAAATGCAGCACCAAAGCCGCCTAAACCACCTAGTACTTCCTTTCTCATCGTGCTTTGAACATGTGACTTCATTCTATTGACCGCTTCATAACCAGCTTCAATATCTACACCAGATGCTTTATATGCTTTCGACATTAAGATTACCCTCTTTATCAAAGTATTGTTTATTACTAGCTAAATAAGCTTTTTGACGTGGACTTAAGTTTTGATAATATCTTTCTTCATAGTCATAAAGACCTGCTGGATAGTCACCAGTAAAGCTTTCTACACATAGTCCACGATAAGGTACGTCTTTATCTAACCCTATTGATTGTATTAAGCCATCAACTGATAAATATGCAAGTGAATCTGCACCAATATAATCTCTAATTTCTTCAGGTGATTTATGTGCAGAAATTAGCTCAGCAGATGTCGACACATCGATACCATAGAAACTTGGAAACATGAATTCTGGTGATGCGATACGTACGTGCACTTCATTTGCTCCAGCGTCTTTTAACATTCTAACGATACGTTTACTCGTAGTTCCTCTCACAATAGAATCATCAACAAGCACGATATTTTTACCATGTACGATATCTTTTACAGCTGATAATTTCACGCGTACACCTTGTTCTCTTAATTCCTGTGTCGGTTGGATAAATGTTCGAGCGACATATTGATTTTTTACAAGACCCATTTCATAAGGTAAATGACTTTCTTCTGCAAAACCAGATGCTGCTGAAAGTGAAGAGTTTGGTACACCGATTACCATATCAGCATTTAAAGCCGGACTTTCTTGAGCTAATTTTTTCCCTGATGCTTTGCGAACTGCATGAACGTTCTTACCAGCAATTGTGGAGTCCGGTCTTGCAAAGTAAATGTACTCCATCGCTGAAATCGCAGTCGTTGTTTCCGTTGTGTACGATTCAACTCTTATACCATCATCATTTATGACAATATATTCGCCTGCATGAATATCTCTTACAAACTCTGCACCGAGTACATCAATTGCACATGTCTCACTAGCAATAATATAAGCACCCGTCTTCATTCTACCTACAGCTAATGGTCTTATTGCATTTGGGTCAACAGCGCCATATAATGCATCTTTTGTTAATAATGCAAATGTGAAACCACCTTTAACTGTATTCAAACTTTCTTTCAATGCTTCTTCGAAAGTAGGCGCTTTACTTCTTCTTATAAGGTGCATAATCACTTCCGTATCAGAAGAAGAATGGAAAATTGCACCTTCTTGTTCTAATTCTTTTCTTAAGCTTTGCGCATTGACTAAATTACCATTGTGGCAAACACCAACACTCATATCATAAAAGTGATATAAAAATGGTTGAATATTTTCAATTCCTTTGTTGCCTGAAGTTGCATATCTTACATGCCCTATTGCATGTTGATTCCCTTTAAAATCTTCTAATTGTGTATCCGTAATGGCATCAGATAATAAACCTAATCCTCTTTCACCTTTTAACTTGAAACCGTTTGAAGTTACAATTCCTGCACCTTCTTGACCTCTATGTTGTAAACTATGAAGACCCATATATGTGAGTTGTGCAGATTCTGGATGATTCCATATACCAAATACGCCGCATTCTTCATTTAAACTCTTGATTTCATGCATTGAGCTATTGCCCCTTTCAATTGCTCATTCAAATCAGATACATTGTATTTAATTTGAGCAGCATCATTTTTAATCGTAAATTGAGCATTATCAGTAACACGACCTATTTCAACGGCATCATCAATATCTATAGATTGTCCTTCTTTAACGACAACAATATATCTACCTTGAGTTTCACTAAATAATTGAGCATTTGTTACTGGTAAAGTCACATCTAATCCTAAGTTAAAGTGTGTAGCTATTTTTGCAAGTCCAATAGCAAGACCACCTTTACCAACAGCTTGCGTGTGTGAAATTTTGCCTGAACGTATTGCATCTTTAATTTGTTCTCCACGTTTTACTTCTACTGATAAATCAATTGAACTTGGTTCATGATTAACTTCTTTAAATATTAACTTTTCAATCTGACTACCACCAAAGTCATCTTTTGTTTCTCCGACTACAAATACACGATCATTTACTTGTGGTTGATAATCATTTAAATACGTGACATCTTCAATTAAACCAACCATACCGACTACAGGTGTAGGGAAAATTGATGTCCCTTTTGTTTCATTGTATAAAGAAACATTACCTGATACGACAGGTGTATTTAAAGCCTCACAAGCTTCTGCCATTCCTTTAGTAGAATCTGCAAGTTGTTGATAAATATCTTTCTTCTCAGGAGAACCATAGTTTAAACAATCCGTCATTGCTAATGGTTTAGCACCTACAGAAATTAAATTTCTATATGCTTCTGCAACAACCATTTTTCCACCTTCATATGGATTGTTATAAACATATCTCGCTTCTCCATCTATAGTAGAAGCAATAGCTTTATTTGTACCTTCCACTCTCACAACTCCAGCACTAATACCTGGCTTGATAATTGTATTGGCACCAACTTGTTGGTCATATTGGTCATATGCATAATGCTTAGATGCAATTGTTGGATGATTGATTAATTTCTGGAAAACTTCTTCAACATTGATTTCATCATATTGATTATCATTTTGATCAAATTCTTTTGCTTCACCTTCAAGAATATAAACGGGTGCTTCATCAGCTAACGGTTCCACAGGAATATCAGCGTATATTTCATCTTCATAAGATAAGACAAATCTATTTGTATCCGTTACTTCACCTATTACGGCAGAATCTAATTCATGATGTTCAAACAAATCTAAGAATTTTTGTTCTGTACCTTTTTCAACTACTAATAACATACGCTCTTGTGTTTCTGAAAGCATCATTTCATATGGTGAGATGCCTTTTTCTCTTGTTGGTACTTTCTCTAAATGCAGATGAATACCACTTTCACCTTTAGCTGCCATTTCAGAAGAAGATGATGTTAATCCTGCTGCTCCCATGTCTTGAATACCTACTAATTCAGGATAAGTAATTGCTTCTAAAGTTGCTTCCATTAATTTTTTACCTACAAATGGATCCCCAATTTGTACAGAAGGTCTTTTACTTTCAGATGCTTCACTTAGCTCTTCAGATGCAAAAGTTGCACCGTGAATACCGTCTCTACCCGTTTTTAATCCAACATAGATAACTGGGTTTCCAATACCTTTAGCAGTACCTTTTTGAATTTTGTCATGATCTATAATACCAACACACATTGCATTAACAAGTGGATTACCATCATATCTTTCATCAAATTCAATCTCACCTGCTACTGTTGGTATACCGATACAGTTTCCATAACCACCGATACCTTTTACAACACCACTAAACAATCTACGGTTTGTCTTATTTGATAATTCGCCAAATCTTAAACTATTTAATAAAGAAATAGGTCTTGCTCCGATTGATACGATATCGCGGATTATACCGCCAACACCTGTTGCAGCACCTTGATAAGGTTCAATTGCTGAAGGATGGTTATGAGATTCTACTTTAAACACGACTGCTTGATTATCACCGATATCTACAACACCAGCACCTTCACCTGGACCCATTAAGACATGTTCACCAGAAGTAGGGAATTGTTTTAAAAATGGTTTAGAATGTTTATATGAGCAATGTTCACTCCACATTACCGAGAATATACCTATTTCAGTAAAGTTCGGTTTGCGTCCTAAAATGCTTACGACCTTTTGATATTCTTCGTCAGTTAAACCCATATCTCTATATAAATATTCTTTTTCAATTTCTTCTATACTAGGTTCTAAAAACTTAGACATGTTGTTCCCTCCAACTTTCGATCATAGATTGAAATAATTTAACGCCACTATCTGAACCAAGTAATGTTTCCATGGCACGTTCTGGATGAGGCATCATCCCACAAACATTTCCTTCTTTATTCGTAATTCCAGCTATATCTTTGTATGAACCATTAGGATTATCATTGTAAGTTAAAATAATTTGATTATGATTAACAAGTTCTTCGTATAATACATCTGTACAATAATAGTGACCTTCACCATGCGCAACAGGATAAATGACAGTTTCATCTTTTTCATACTGATGTGTGAATTTCGTTTCATTATTCACGATTGTTAACGATTCATTTCTACTTACAAATAAATGACTGTCGTTATGTAACAGTGCACCTGGTAACAAACCAACCTCTGTTAAGATTTGGAATCCATTACATACGCCAAGTACTGGTTTACCTTCACTTGCAAGTCTTTTCACTTCACTAATAATTGGTGCTACGCGTGCCATTGCACCTGATCTTAAATAATCACCAAATGAGAAGCCTCCAGGTATTAATACACCATCAAAACCTTCAAGAGAAGTTTCTCTATAGTCTACATATGCCGCTTCGACACCTGAACGTTTAGCAGCATTATACATATCACGATCGCAATTAGATCCTGGAAATACTAATACAGCTAATTTCATTATGTGTTCTCCTTATCTTCTAAGATTTTAAAACTATATTCTTCAATAACCGTATTGGCAAATAGCTTCTCACTTAAAGTATTAACGACATTCTTGATTGAATTATCATCTGTTTCATCAACAGTCATGTAAATAACTTTACCAACTCTTATATCATTGACTTGTTCATAACCTAAATCATGTACCGCTCTATTTAAAGCTTGTCCTTGTGTATCTAATACTTGACCTTGTAACGTAATATGCAATTCAATCTTTTTCATTTTATAGTTCCTCCAATTTTTTGTAGAAAGTTTCATAAGTATCGATTAATGAGCCTGTATCTTCTCTATATACATCTTTATCAAAGTTTTCTTTTGTTTCTTTGTCCCAAATTCTGCATGTATCTGGAGAAATTTCATCTGCTAATAAAATTTCACCACCTGATGTTATGCCAAATTCGATTTTGTAATCTACTAGTATTAAATTCATGTCATCCATAATTTCACTTAATACTTTATTTACTTTTAATGCTTCTTTTTTAATGGTTGCTAATTCTTCTGATGAGGCAATATTCAATAATGACACGTGATCATCAGTGATAAGTGGATCATTTAACTCATCTTTCTTATAGAATAGTTCTAATAAAGGTTCTATAAATTCATGTCCTTTTTCAAAACCTAATCGTTTACAAATTGAGCCTGCTGCAACATTTCTTACGACAACTTCTAACGGGAAAATTTCAACAGCTTTAACAAGTTGTTCTGTTTCAGAAATTTGTTCTACAAAGTGGCTCTCAACGCCTTTTTGTCGCAATATTCCAAATATTTTTGATGTGATTAAATTGTTTAAACGACCTTTTCCAAGCATTTTATCTTTTTTAGCACCATTTCCAGCCGTCACTTCATCTTTATATTCGATTCTCAAAATACCTTCTTGTTCCGTATTGAATACTCTTTTAGCTTTGCCTTCATAAAGTAATGACATATTAATCGTTCCGCCCTTCAAATAATTGATTAAATTGGTTTTCATCTTTATTTAAATCTGTTGATAATTTTGTAATATGTCCCATTTTACGATTTACTTTATTGACCTTTTTACCGTAAATATGAACGTGCCATTCAGGATGCTCACTAAATAATTCTTGTAAATTCAACACATCTTGTCCTAGCAAATTCATCATGATTGCTGGTTGTAATAAAGTAATCTTTTTCGGTAAATGCCATCCTGCAACTGCAAGTATATGTGTATCAAATTGTGAGTAATCACATGCTTCGATAGAGTAATGTCCTGAATTATGTGGTCTTGGCGCAATTTCATTCACATACAGTTTATGTTCTTCCGTTACAAAAAATTCAACTGTAAACGTTCCTACAAAGTGTAACTTCGTCATAATTTTTTGAACTTCTTGAATTGCTTGTGCTTCTAAATCTACTCTAGCTGGAACAACTGTCTTATATAAAATTTGGTTTCTATGTTCATTTTCTTGTAATGGAAAATAAACTGTATGATCATATAGATCACGTGTAGCTGTTATGGATACTTCTTTATATAGAGGGAGATATTTTTCAACTACGCATTGTGTATCAGTAATTAATTTTTTAGCTTCATCTAAATCTTCTTTAGATTGAATGACAAGCTGACCTTTACCGTCATAACCACCAAAGCGTGTCTTTATAATAAATGGATAGCCAATTGTTTCAATAGCTTCATTCAAGTCTTCTGTTGACTTAACTTCCAAAAACGGTACAATTTGAACATTTGCACTTTCTAATGTTTGTTTTTCAGTTAAGCGATCTTGTAACAAAGCAACTGTTTGGCTCCCTTGAGGAATATTAAATTGGTTGGAAAGTTTTTCTAACTGCTCTGCATCTATATTTTCAAATTCATAAGTTACAACTTTAGAGATGTCACCAAATTGATTGAGTGCATCTATATCCGAAAATTCAGCGTTTATAAATTGGTGTGCTACAAATCTTGCAGGGCAATTTTCGTCAGGGTCTAAAACGGCAACTTGAAATCCCATTCTTTGAGCAGATTGAGCCATCATTTTACCTAATTGACCTCCACCGACAATACCTATCATGTCACCTGATTCTAGGTTATAATAAGTCATTTTGCATTTCCTCCACTTTATCGACTAAACTTTTTTCATAATTAACGAGTTGTTTTCTTACATTTTCATCTGTCATACCAATCATTCTTGCGGCTAAAATACCAGCATTTTTAGATCCGGCTTTTCCTATTGCAGTTGTCGCAACTGGTATCCCACCAGGCATTTGTACTATCGACAACAATGAATCCATACCTTTTAAGCTTTTTGATTCAATAGGTACACCAATCACTGGAACTGTTGTTAATGAAGCTACCATTCCTGGCAAATGTGCTGCCCCACCTGCTCCAGCAATAATAATATCTATATTATGATCAGTAGCATTTTTAGCAAAGTCAACCATTTCTAATGGTTTTCGATGTGCAGAAACGACCTTTTTCTCATATTGGATATTAAAATATTCAAGCATATCACATGCTTCTTTCATGATTGGCCAATCTGAAGAACTACCCATTATAACTGCCACTTTCATGTAGGTCACCCTTTCAAATAGTTGAAATATTTAATCTTTTCTGTGTATATTACAGATATAGCATAACAATTGATCATGCTATTTTCAATGAAAAAACGAACATTTTATATATTTTTTACAAAAAAGTTTGATTCATGTTCGTATTAAGGGCATAATTTTCATTGTATCAATCAAAATAGTTCGATTATTAATAGGAGGCAATTTTCATGGTAGCTAAGATATTAGACGGTAGAGAAATAGCGAAGACATATAGAGCGGGTCTTCAGGCAGAAGTAGAAAAGTTAAAAGAACATAACATCATACCTAAATTAACCGTTATACTCGTTGGTAATGATGGCGCAAGTCAGAGTTATGTTAATTCTAAGAAAAAGGCAGCTGAAAAGATTGGTATGATTTCTGAAATTGTACATATGGATGAATCATCTACTGAAGAAGAAGTATTATCTGAACTCGATAGATTAAATAATGACGATTCAGTAAGTGGTATATTAGTCCAAGTTCCACTTCCAAAACAAGTTTCTGAAGCAAAAGTATTAGAAGCAATCAATCCTGACAAAGATGTAGATGGATTTAATCCTATAAATATTGGTAGATTATATACTGGAGAAAGAACATTTATCCCATGTACCCCACTAGGTATTATGGAAATTCTCAAACATGCAGATATTGACTTAAAAGGAAAAAACGTAGCTGTAATCGGTAGAAGCCATATTGTTGGTCAACCAGTCAGTAAATTATTAACTGATCAAGATGCAACAGTTACTCTATTACATTCAAAATCAACAAATACAGAAGAAGTTTTAAAACAATCAGATGTAATCGTAAGTGCAGTCGGACGCGTACACCTCGTTACAAAAGACTTAGTAAAACCAGGAGCAGTCATTATAGATGTAGGTAACACACCAGATGAGAATGGTAAATTAAAAGGTGATGTCGATTTCGAAGCCGTTAAAGAAGTAGCTAGTGCAATCACACCAGTACCAGGCGGCGTCGGTCCATTAACAATCACTATGGTATTGAATAATACATTATTAGCTGAAAAATGGAAAAACGGACTTGAATAAAATGATAATATAGAAAAAAGCGGAACCGTCATCGGGTTCCGCTTTTGTTTTATGTGGAAGATGGAATGTGCTAACTTCCATTATTCTGAATTGTGGTAATTAGAGGGTACTCATTAAGGGACATTTCTCAGAATTTTATCCCTAACAACACAATCTTAGCATCTACTTTTTCCGATTAAAATACTCATATGATACTATTTAGTGCGAAAGCTATTAAGAAGGCAACTACGGATAACATCGTTTCCATTACGGTCCATGTCTTGAAAGTTTCTTTCACATTAAGTCCTAAATATTCTTTTACCATCCAAAAGCCTGCATCGTTAACATGCGATAACATTAATGATCCTGCACCTGTTGCAATTACTAACAGCTCTAAATTTACTCCTGATAAATTTTGAATAATTGGCGAAACTATGCCAGCTGCTGTCGTTAATGCAACGGTTGCTGAACCTGTTGCAACCCTAATTAAACCTGCAACTAAAAATGCTAATAGTAATGGAGAAAGTGATAGATTTTCTGTCATTTGAGCAATCGTTTCTCCTACACCAGTTTCAATAAGAATTTCTTTAAATCCTCCGCCTGCTCCTATTATTAGAATGATTGAACCTATTGGTAAAATACAGTCTTCTACTAATCTTTTGATTGTATTTCTATTCATACCTTGCTTAAATCCTAATAAATAGAAAGCTACAAAGCATGAAATTAACAATGCAATGACAGGGCTACCAACAAATAATAAGGTGTTTCTTAATAAGCTTGGTAAACTACCTAAATATGGTGTGATGATTGATAATAGCATTAGCAATACTGGTAGTACGATGATAAAGAATGATACAGGTACACTTGGTAAACTCGTCGTTTCATTATTGACTTTTAAAATGTTTGGTGAATTTTCAGGAGTTAATCTCTTGCTTATAAATTTACCAAATATTGGTCCAGCTATAATTGCAGTTGGTAAAGCAATAATGAGTGCATACAATAATACTTTTCCTAAATCTGCATCATAAATTCCAATAGCTGTCATGGCACCTGGATGTGGTGGTACAATACCATGAACGATTGATAATCCGGCTAATAAAGGAATAGCAATCAATAATATATTTGTTTTTGTCGTCTTGTGAATAGATATGACTAACGGTAATAAAATAACAATTCCAACTTCAAAAAATACGGGTATCCCAATAATAAAACCAGACAACATCATCGCCCATGGTAATTTCTTAGGTCCCAATACTTTTATAAGATAATCTGAAATTTGCATCCCTGCACCTGAATCTGACATTAATTTACCTAAAATTGTCCCTAATGCTAGAATACCAACTAAATGACCAAGGACATCACCCACTCCTGATTCATAAGCAGTAACAATTTTTTCTGGGGACAAGCCTGCCATTATTGCTAAGAATAATCCAGCAACAGTTAAGCTAATAAAAGCATGCCATTTCCATAAAGCAACTCCTAAAATAACAATTACAATTGACAGTAGCGTAATGATTAATAAATATATATTTGAATCCATTATTTTCCCCCTATAATGTTAGCGCTACCATTAAATCACAAAAGTTAAAGCATCAATTGTTTAAGCTGATGCTATACTTTTTCAAATCACTATTATAGTAACCAATACTATATTCAACTGTTTCACTGTTTTTATTAAAAGATTGACGTTCTCTAACAAGTAGTGATACAGATGGATCAAGTTCTAAATATTCCGAAGCCGTAATATCTTTTTTCACTGAAAATGAATCTTCAGTATTGATAATTTCTATATTCGCTTCTTCTATTATTTTATATATAGACAAATCATTATTTTGTTTTTGCTTTTCATATTCATTCAAACTATGAAGTGGATATGGTAAATAATGATTGAATAATATATATGGTCTATTATTTAATAAGTAAACTCTTGTAATTTTGTAGGCATTTTCGCCAAACATGTTATATAATTCACTATTTTTTAAATTGGATACGACAGCGATATCTTTAATAACTTTTTTAATTTCGTTACCTTCTTCAACCAATTTTTCTGTAAAGTTTTTATTTTTTGTAACTTTATTAAATGGTTTATGACTAATAACGCGCGTACCTTTACCGCTTTTCTTTTCTAAATAACCTAATGCAACTAATTCTTTGATTGCTGCCCTTACCGTAACTTTGCTCACATTAAATTCTTTTTCAAAATCTGTTTCAGTAGGGATATTATTTCCAACAGTATAAATACCATGAATAATTCTATCTTCAATTATTTGCTTAATTTGTAAATATAATGGTCCTTTTTCTGATGATAGTACCGTCATAAATGATTACCTCTCAATATCGTTAATTTCGTTTTTCATGACTTTTATTATATCATCTACATTATATAAAGGGGTATCCCCTGATATTGTATGTGCTAGAGCACAAGAAGCTGCTGAAAAATCTACTACATCCTGTGGGCTCATGTTAGTTAATTCGGCATGAATAAGCCCACTTGTATATGCATCACCAGTTCCAATTCTATCTAATATTGTGACTTCATAATTTTTTGAATAAAACATTTGATTATTTTTAAATAAATATCCCTTGATGGTATTATGATTGCTACTATTAACGATTCTGTTTGTACCTGCAATAATAGGTATATGATATTTCTCTGATACTTTAGGTAATATATCCTCTAGTTGTTCTGCTTTTATTTCTTTATCTGTCGTCATACCTAATGTATTAATTGCATCTTTTTCATTCATGAGAACGATATCCGCTTCATGTAAAATCGACTCATAATATGGTTTAGCTTTTTCATTTCCACCTTCACCCCAAAGAGATGGTCTAAAATTACAATCAAAAACGATTTGTATATTGTGTTCTCGAGCAACTTTTACGATCTCAAGAATGTTCTGTCGCATCATTTCGTTCATTGCTAATGAGATGCCACAAATATGAAGAACATCTATATTTTTAACAATTTCTTCTAAGGGATAGTCTGAAATATATACTGTATTGAAACTACTTTCAGTTCTATTTGTATATGTCACACTACTTGAACGATTACCGAATCCTTCTTCTAAAAAGTACATTCCAAGATTTTGATTTCTTTTTAATATGAATTGACTATCTATTCCAAGTCTTCTAATCGCACTAATCGCAGCTGTCCCAACTGAATTATCGGGAACAGCACTTATTAAGTTCGTTTCATATCCAAATTGCGCCATTAAACCTGTAACATTTACACCTGTTCCAGTAAAACTGTAATTTAATCTATCAGCTTGTCTTAATAGAAGATGGTCCGGGACTGTTAACCGCATCATGATTTCACCATACGCAGCAATTTTTTTATTCATAAGAATCAACTTTTTCTTTAATTTTATGATTTAACCATTCAACATCTTCTATTTTGGTCATACCTGTTTCTTTATCAATAATTGATGAATAAACATGTGGGATGATTTTAGGTACATTATTTTTTAAAGCGATATCTAAAATTTCTTCAAAGTTTTCTAATGTGATGCCACCAGTTGGCTCGAGTCCAAATTGTTCTTCACCACACGCTTTTGCAACAACTTTATACTCTTCAATTGTTTGCAATCCATTCATAGGGAAAAATTTAATAGATGATCCTCCCATATCTTTTATTAAATTAATTGCTGCTTTAATTGAAATGACAGCTTGTTCTTCACCTGCACCACTAATTGGACCAGTAGATATATTTACATATCCAGGTTTGCCAGAAGGAGATACCAATGAATTCACCCATGTTGTATTACCAGAATTAGCAAATGTTTGGCCAACACTTGTAAATACTTGATTGATATGTGATCCTTGGTAATGTTTCGCAATTTCAGAAACGACTTTTGCTTGTTTGTTATCACCTGCGCCCAATCCAATAGAAATAGCATCTTCTACATTGCTTCCAAAGTCTTTCATTACATTAACAGCATCATTTACATTATCAAAGTCTTTTGATAATACACCGATTACAACATTTCCTTCTGCCGTTTTATATATTTCTTCTATATTCTCTTTTCCTTTAGCCAAGACGTTTAAAGAAACGCGATTTTTATAAAATCTATCTAGTATTTTCATTATATTTCCCCTTCCAAAATTTGTACCATTGTATTGTAAATCGTATCTATTTCATTTTCTTTTAATGGTCTTGGATCTATATCAAAATGACCTTGTTTTACACCATAATCTCTTGTATAAATTGCAGTTTCAGCATTTTTTAATTTATTCACAACTTCTTCAGCAGTTAAATTAATCATTGAATCGTCTACTTTTATGCGACTTCTATAAATTTCTCTACCCGCTTCATCTTGTACAATACTGACGTTAATACCATCATATTGATTTAAAGCATCTAATTTTGTTAACGTTTCTTTCTCTTCTTTTGAATGATCAACTTTTTCATAGTATTCATCTATCGCTTGTAACAAGCCAAATACAGATTCTTTACCAACTTTCATACTTCTGCCAATAAAATGTAACTGTACTTTTACAAAATTAATCCATTCTTTTTTACCTGCAACGATTCCCGTTGTTGGTCCTTGTATCGCCTTTGACCCACTGTAAATTGCTAAATCAGAATGTTGAATGTATTTTTCCAAATCTTCTTCTGCAGCTGCATCGACAATTAATGGAATATTATTTCTTTGTGCAACTTCATATATTTCTTCAACTGATGCCATATTTTTTTGTACTGCATGATGAGATTTAACAAATAATATCGCTGCAGTATTTTGATTAATGGCTGACTCTATATGCTCTTCTTTTCCTTCGTTTGCATAACCAACCTCTACTAAAGCCCCACCTCCTAAATAAACCATCGTTTCTATTGGTGCTCCGTATTGAACATTATGTCCTTTAAATAAGATGATTTCATTTTGCTCAATACTTTGATTATGCAGGCGTTGACTTTTTCTTTTGTCTCCTTTTGTTACAACAGAAGCAACAGATAACGCTATTCCACTGGAGGCTGAATTTACGACAACAGCATCTTCTGCCTTTATTTTTTGTGCAATGTACTGTCCAGATTTGTCTACTAGATCAGCTATTTCAACATAATTCTGTCCACCATATTTCATAGCATCCATGACCGTATCTGTTGGTGATGAAACACCTAATATGCTCATTCTTCCACTAGCATTAATGACTTGTTTTAATCCGTATTTATAATTTAATGAACGCTCCATTTGCTAATACGCCTCTTTCTTTAATGAGTTTTGTACCTTTTAATATTTTTCTATCTGAATCGATTAAATCTACTTTTTTATCCATCACATCAAATATTGTCAAATTAGCAACTTGACCCTCAGTGAAGTCTGATAAATATGGTTTATTTATGATATGTGCTGGATTAATAGTTACTGCATTTATAACTTCTTCTAATGAATAACCTAAATTAATAAACTTTGATAAAACATTAGATAAACTAAATACAGGTCCTTCTAGTCTGTTCTTCTTATAAATATCAGAACTTATCGTATTAAAATGAATGTCGTGCTTTTGAGCTAATTTTGCAACTTCAAATGAGAAACTTGCATTACCATGACCGACATCTAAAGTCACGCCTCTAGAAATTGCATCTTTTAAAACATTTAAAGGATTGCCATTATTGTCAAAAAGATTATTTTCTTTACCATTCAAAAAGTGTGTAATAATATCGCCTTTCCTAAGTAAAGGTATAACATCTTCAATTTTAGGAGGTGCAGATCCTATATGCGTCATAATCGGCAATTTCAAATCATTACCAATTTCAACTGCTTTCTGTAATGGTGTAATGCCATTACCTTTTACAACACTATTGCTAATTCTAGCTTTCAATCCAATAATCATGTCTTTGTACTTATGAACTGCATCATGACATGCTTCAACATTAATCCAATCTAAATTAGATAACTCATCTATTCTTTCCAAACCAATTCTTGAAATATTTAAAAATGAAAATACATTCGTCTTACTCGATTGAGCTCTGTAATATAGTTCATCTATTCTATTTGCACCACAGCTTCCTGCATCAACAATTGTCGTCACACCTTGTTTAATACCGATGTCGTCGATATTGTCACCATAAGGAGAAAAATCCGAAAAACCATGTACATGCAAATCAATCCATCCTGAAGAAATAAATGAATGCTCACCATTAAACAACAATTCGCCATCAATAGAATTTGGTGTAGCAATTTTCTTTATAATCCCTTGTTCAATTAAAATATCTACTTTCTTACCATCAACCATTTCGATATTTTGTATAACACCTGTACTTTTCAAAATGATCACCTCTTTGAAAAACATTATAACATTATAATGTTTTATAACGCAAACATTATAATGTTATAATTTTTATACATAAAAAAACACCATTCCATTATGCTGATCATAATGGAATGGTGTTTTAAATACTTAAATTATACGTTTGTAATACTCATTTTTGGACCAAATGGTTCGAAGTGAACATCTGCTTGGCCAATATTTAATTTTTCTAGCTCATCAAATATTGTATCCATAAATGTGATACCACCACATAAATAGATGTCGACGTCTTCATTAATCCAATTGCTTAATTCATTACTTGTTAAATATCCATCTTTTTCTTTTAAATGATAAGTAACTTCTACATTTTCGTTCATTGCGTTTAATGCATCTACTTCTTCTTTAAATGGTACGTCTTTTTCTGCTTCATTTACATGTACGAAATGAACATTTCTACCTTTATATGCTTCATCTTCTAACATAGCAAACATTGGTGTAACACCTGCTCCGGAAGATAATAGTAATAATTTTTTATCTTTTTCTGATTCTACTTTGAAATCACCTGCTGGAGCTGAAAGTTCAATAGTATCTCCAATTGAATATTTATCATGTAAATCATGAGAGACTAGACCTTTTTTCTCGCCTTCTCCTTCACGTTTAACAGCAAATCTTATTTTACCGTCATTTTTTACAGAGTAAATTGAGTAATGTCTTAATGCTAAATTATCATCGTTAGTTGGTTTAATACGTACAGTGATATATTGACCTGCAACAAGTTCAGGAACTTTAATGTTATCTACTGGTTCAACTTCGAATGATTTCATTGAAGTACCTTGGTCTTCAATATTTGTAATTTTAAATGATTTAAAGTCATCCCAAGCTGCTGCTTCGTACATTGATTTTTCCATTTGAATAAATACGCCTGCGATTTCACCATATGCTTCTTCCCAAGCATTCATAATATCATCTGTAGCTGCATCGCCTAGAACTTCTTTAATTGCTTTTAATAGGAATTCACCAACAATTGGATAATGTTCTTCTTTAACTTGTAATGCACGGTGTTTATGTGCAATTTGATTTACGTTAGGAACGATTGCTTCTAAATGATCGATATGTTTAGCTGCTGCTAAAACTGTTTGTGCTAAAGCTATTTGTTGTTTACCTTGTTTTTGGTTAGATTTATTAAATATGTTCAATAATTCTGGATGTGCTTCAAACATTCTTTGATAAAAGACTTTTGTAATTTCATTTCCGTATTGTTCTAATACTGGTACTGTTTGTTTTACGATTTCTTTAGTTTGTTCTGATAACATCAGAAGTCCCCCTCTAAAAGATATATTTTAAATACATGTTTAATTGTAAAAAATTTCACAATGTTTTTCAATACAGTTCCCAAAAAGTTTACAAAGTTGTCACTCTTTCAAAAATACATATATTGATTGATTGTTTTTTAACCCTCATATTAAGTATAATTAATATATTATAAGGAGGTTGAACTTTATGAAGCTCACCCAATACACAGATTATTCCTTACGTGTCCTCATGTATTTAGCCCAACAAAATAAACAATCTCAAATAGAAGAGATTTCAAACTTTTATGGCATATCAAAAAATCATTTAACGAAAGTCGTACATCAACTTGTTAAGTTAGGATATTTAAAATCTATAAGAGGAAGAAATGGTGGCATAATCCTCAATCAGTCCCCTAACGACATTAATATCGGTAAACTTGTTAGACAAACTGAAGATCATTTTGAATTAGTAGAATGCTTTAATATGGAAACAAACACGTGCCCAATAGCATTAAATTGTGGACTAAAAAGTGCACTCAATCATGCTTTAACTGAATACTTACGTACCCTTGATCAATATTATTTAAGTGATATCATCCCTAAAAACACCCTAAAAGACACTGTTTACACACTTTAAGCTAGGAAATCGGTCTAAAGGTCGATGTAAATGTGAAAATATTACGATAATATATCATTTAGTAAGGAAATGAAAAACGAGACATGTTATTCTTTCCTTATAGCTTACAACAAAGGAGTACATAAAAAATGATGAATAAAATATTACAATCTCTTACAGTACTTGGTGTTTCTGCTTCACTTGTGACACCTTCATTAACTGCGAGTGCTACAGGAAACAGCCTTCCACAAATTAAAGGTGTCGAAGGTGACGTTGTTGAAAAAGGTGCTGACTACGATTCATTAAAAGGTATAAAAGCATATGATAAAGAAGATGGAGACTTAACAGATAAGATTAAAGTAACTGGTGACGTTGATACTTCTAAATTAGGGAAATACAAAGTACAATATAAAGTTACAGATTCAGATGGCGCGTATAGAACGAAATGGCATTACGTGTATGTTGTCAAAGAAGGTTCATTAAATGGTTCTAAAGACAACGATACGAAAGATAAAGATGAATCTAAAGCTGAAGTAGCATCTAACAAAAAGACATCTACTAAAGATTTAGATGAAAATATGCCAATTATTACAGTGCCAACTAAAGATTTAGTTTATCAAGGTGACCACTTCGATCCGATGAAAGGTGTTAAAGCATCTGACAAAAAAGACGGAGACATCACTGATAAAGTAACTGTTAAAGGTGATATTGATACTTCTAAAACTGGTTTACAATATATCACTTATCACGTTAAAGATTCTGATGGCTACTACTACACATACAAAAGAGGCGTTTACGTAAATGATGCCGATTTAGCACCTAATCCTGAATTATCAGGTATTAAAGACATTACAATTAAAAAAGGTCAAGAATTTGACTTATTAAAAGATGTAAAAGCTAAAGACAAATCAGGTAAAGATTTAACTTCTGATATTGTTACAAGTGGTGAAGTAGATACAAATAAACCTGGTAAATATAAAGTTGGCTATGCCGTATCAGATACTGACGGTCATATCTCAGCTGAAGGAAGAACAATTACAGTAAAATAATCATAATTTAGCAAACCAAATGAATGATGTCATTTGGTTTGTTTTTTATTTATCAAAAGTGTAATTTTTAAATTTTCATTTCATTTAAGCACTCATTAAAGAACATTAAAAATATTTTAAACTATTCTTAATAACCTGAAAACTCAATGTTTTTATCAATTTAAAGATGTTTTTTCGTTTTTTTAAATATTTTTAAAATGTACACAAAAATTTAACAATTAGGAAAAAACCCGTCATATCAAAGTTAATTAAATACATTTTTATATTATAACGCTTACACCCTATTTTATAGCCTTGTAAATATGTTTAAATCCTTTAAAATTAAGGTCTAGCCATATATATAGGTATATAGAAAATTGGGAGGTAAAAAACGTGGCAAAGTTAAAGTCAATACTTCTCATGTCAACATTAGGTATTTTACTTAGTGGTTGTTCAAATTTAGAAGTATTAAACCCCAAAGGCCCTATGGCAGAAGATCAACATTTCTTAATTATCTTTTCAATTATTATGATGGTCTTAATAGTTGTAGTGGTCTCCGTTTTGTTTTTAATATTTATTATTAAATATAGAAAAACAAAAAATGAAACATCAGGTACGATGCATCACAACTTCGTCTTAGAAGCTGTATGGTTTATTATTCCAGTAATCATACTTGTGATACTAGCTATACCAACAATTAAATCTCTTTATTCTTATGAAGAAGCACCTAAGTCAGAAGAAGATCCAGTTGTTATTTATGCAACAAGTGCAGGCTTTAAGTGGTTCTTTAGTTATCCAGATGAGAAAGTCGAAACTGTCAATCATGTAACGATTCCAGAAGGTCGACCAGTTCTATTTAAATTACAATCTATGGATACAATGACAAGTTTCTGGGTACCTCAATTAGGTGGACAGAAGTACGCTATGACAAGCATGACAATGGACTGGACATTGCAAGCTAATGAAACAGGTACATTTAAAGGTAGAAACTCTAACTTTAATGGTGAAGGTTTCTCTAGACAAACATTTAATGTTAACGCTGTAAGCAATAAAGATTATGATAAATGGGTCTCTAAATCTCAAAAACGTAAAACTATTGATCAAGACACATTCGATCATCAAATTTTACCTACAACTAAGAATGAGGAACTTACTTTTAGTGGAACACATCTAGCATACGTAGATCCTGCTGCGGATCCTGAATATATTTTCCATGCTTATAAACGTTTCCGCTATGAACCAAAAGATCCAAACTTCTATGATGAAAGTGAAGGTGTAACAGAAAAACCAGTATTACCTGCACGCAAAGTGACTGTTACAAACCCTAACTATGACCGTCATGGAATGAAACCTATGATTCTTAAAAATAACGAAAAATATGACAGTGACTTCAAAAAAGAAGAAAAACATCATATGGATGAAATGGAAAAAATGCAAGAAGATGCAAAAACTGATGATGAAAAATCTTCAGATAAGAACCATGGAGGTGACAAGTAATGAATTTTCCATGGAATGAATTTATCGTTCAAAGTGACTGGATGATAACAATGGCGCAAGTATTGCTTGTATTAACAGGTATATGCGTTGTTGGTGGTCTAACATATTATAAAAAATGGAAATGGCTTTATACAGAGTGGTTAACTTCAGTTGACCATAAAAAAATCGGTGTAATGTATATTATATCTGCAATCATTATGTTCTTCCGTGGCGGTGTAGATGCACTTCTTATCCGTTTACAATTAATGACACCTGATAATACATTACTTAAATCTCAGCATTATAATGAAATCTTTACAACACATGGTGTAATCATGATTATATTCATGGCAATGCCGTTCTTAATCGGTTTAATGAACGTTGTTGTACCATTACAATTAGGTGCTCGAGATGTTGCATTCCCTATGTTAAATAACTTAAGTTTCTGGTTATTTGCTGCAGGAATGGGATTATTTAATATTTCATTCGTACTTGGTGGTGCGCCAGCTGCTGGTTGGACAAACTATGCGCCACTTGCAACTGACTTCAGTCCAGGTACAGGAATTAATTATTACTTAATTGCAATTCAAATCGCTGGTATTGGTACGTTAATGACAGGTATTAACTTCTTTGTTACGATCTTAAAATTACGTACTAAATCAATGAAATTTATGCAAATCCCAATGTTCTCAATGACAACATTAATTACATCATTATTAATCATCTTAGCCTTCCCTATTTTAACTGTCGCACTTGCTTTAATGACGTTCGATCGTTTAATGGGAACAAGCTTCTTTGAAGTTGCTAATGGTGGTATGCCAATGTTATGGGCTAACTTCTTCTGGGTATGGGGTCACCCTGAAGTTTATATTCTAGTATTACCGGCTTTCGGTATTTACTCAGAAATTATCCCTACTTTTGCTAGAAAAAGATTATTTGGACATCAAAGTATGGTCTGGGCGATCTGTGGTATTGCATTCTTAAGCTTTATCGTATGGGTTCACCATTTCTTCACTATGGGTAGTGGTGCATTAGTTAACTCATTCTTCTCAATATCTACAATGTTAATCGCCGTACCAACAGGTGTTAAAATATTCAACTGGCTATTAACTTTATATAAAGGTAGAATTTCATTTGAATCACCAATGTTATTCTCATTAGCCTTTATTCCAAACTTCACATTAGGTGGGGTTACAGGTGTTATGCTTGCTATGGCAGCAGCGGACTATCAATATCACAATACTTATTTCTTAGTGGCACACTTCCACTACGTTATCATCGCTGGTGTTGTATTCGCATGTTTCGCAGGTTTAATATTCTGGTATCCAAAAATGTTTGGTCACAAATTAAATGAAAAAATTAATCAATGGTTATTCTGGACATTTACTTTAGGATTCAACTTATGTTTCTTACCACAATTCCTATTAGGTTTAGATGGAATGCCACGTCGTTTATATAAATACACTCAAGCAGATGGATGGTTCTCATTAAACTTCATCTCTACAATCGGTGCATTCTTGATGGGTATTGGTTTCTTAGCTCTAGTATGGAACGTTGTATACAGCTTTGGTAAAGCGAAACGTGAAGCAAACGGTGACAACTGGAATGGATTAGGTAGAACATTAGAATGGGCTACTGCTTCAGCTATGCCACCACACTATAACTTCGCTATTACACCAAAATGGTATGATACTGAAACATTTGTAGAAATGAAACAAAATGGTAAACACTATTTAGATGATAGAGATTATAAAGATATTCATATGCCTAACAATACACATATCGGATTCTGGATGGCAGTATGTTTCTTATTCGGTGGATTCTTCCTAGTATTCGAAACATATATACCAGCAATTATCTTTGGTGTTGGCGTATTAGCATGTATGGTTTGGAGAAGTTTCGAAAAAGACTACGGCTACCATATTCATGCTGAAGAATTAGAAGAAAATGAAGCAAAATTACGCGAATTACGTGAACAAGAATTACAGGAAAAGGAGGACAATAAAGATGAGTAATGAACACCACAATACAATTGATACTGTTAATGAAACAGGCCAATTAAATAAACTCGGATTTTGGGTCTTTCTTACTGCTGAGGTTGCGTTATTCGGTACATTATTTGCAACATTCTTAGTATTACAGAAAAGTGGTTCATACGGTGGTTTCACTACACCAGAATTATTTGAATTACCGTTAGTTATGATTATGACATTCCTATTACTTGTAAGTAGTTACACTTGTGGTATCGGTGTTTACTACATGCGTAAAGAAAATGTCAAAATGATGATGGTATGGATGATTATCACACTTATCTTAGGTGCAGGATTCGTAGGATTTGAAGTTTACGAATTTACTCACTATGTACATGAAGGTGTTACACCTCAATTAGGATCATTCTGGTCTTCATTCTTTATACTATTAGGTACGCATGGTCTCCATGTTACTGTAGGTATATTCTGGATTTCAGGTGTATTAATCCAAATCCTTACACGTGGATTAAATGAACACAATGCACCTAAAGTATTTATCGGAAGTTTATACTGGCATTTCCTTGATGTTGTATGGATCTTTATCTTTACATTAGTTTATCTTGTAGGGATGGTGAGTGGATCATGAATAAAACAGTCGTTACACATACAGTCGGTTTAATATTCTCAATTGTACTAACATTAGTAGCTGTTTATGTCATGTTATACACTGGCATGTCACTGCAAGTAAGAACATCAATCATTATTGGATTTGCTTTCTTACAAGCATTAGTTCAATTACTAATGTTCATGCATTTAACAGAAGGACCAGATGGACGCGCAACTGCATTCAAAGTACTTTTCGCAGTAATTATTACTTTATTAGTAATAATCGGTACTTATTGGGTTATGGTTGGCGGACACAGCGCCCATATGTAAAACCTATATATTTAAAGCTGTTAATAAAGTCAGAGACTTTATTAACAGCTTTTTTATTTTGGATAGAATGAATTAATGGTATGGAGTGTGAATTAGTTGAGAGTTGGTTGGCTGGTTCGTTGGTTAGGGATTTTATTGAGGGGCTATGTTGCTTGTTTGGGTCGTCTTGCAATATTCGGTGGCTCTATGTTGCTAGTCGGGGCTGTTTTGCAATATTCAACGCTCCAATATTGCTAGTCACGCTCCACTTGCAATGTTCGATCTTCCTATTTATCTTGTTTGGTCTTTCTTGATAAATACAGGGTGCCTATTTATCTTGTTTCGCTTGTCTTGATAAATACAGAGCTCCTATTTATCTTGTTTCACTTGTCTTGATAAATACAAGCCCCCTATTTATCTTGTTTCACTTGTCTTGATAAATACAAGCCCCCTATTTATCTTGTTTCACCTGTCTTGATAAATATAAGCCTCCTATTTATCTTGTTTTGCCAGTCTTGATAAATACAACGCTTCTATTTATCTTGTTTCACCTATCTTGATAAATAAAATCCCCCCTTACTTAAAAATTTAAGTAAGGGGGGATTTAACCTAATTGCGCTAGTAATATTCCATATATTATAAGTTAAGTTCTTCTATAATATTCAAAGCAATATTAAATTTATCTATATTATGATTTGCTTCTTTTAACCCATCAACATTATATGTACCTTCAGAGAGTACATCACCAGTTACTAGAAAACTAAATAGTTCAAATCCATGAAAGTCACAAACTGCTTGTACTCCAGCAAGCTCCATATCTACTGCAATACATCCTTCTTTTTTCCTTTTATTATACTGTATGTTTGTTTCTCTAAGTACAGCATCAGTTGTCCAAACTTTACCTTCAATAAATGGTAATGCTAATTTATTAAATACTTCAGTTACTTTATTAGCATTCTTCACTTTAATATAGTCTGATGGAGGGGCGTAATGATATGACATTCCTTCATCTCTATAGCTATGTGTAGGTATGATAAATTTATTAAAAGTTCTTTCGTTATCAAGACTACCTGCTGATCCAAACATTACAAATTTTGTAGCACCAGTTACCCAATTACATATCATGCAATATTGAGAAGCAAGCGTTGAACCAATTGCAGATAGATAAAATGCTACTGCTTTACCTTTATAAATGAACTGATATATAGGAAATGCTCCATTAGAGGCATTGATTTCACCGATTTTTTCACATTTATTTTCTCTTAAAATAGCATCGTATATTTCTTTAGAATATGTAATTAAGCATACTTCAACTTTGAATTGTTGTTCACCATAGAAGTCACTCAAATTTACAATTGGTTTCCCTTGTATATCAAATGAATCGGTTATCATTTAATTACCTACCTCATACATTTATAGTACTTAGCCAACTTTTTATTTCTTTTCCTACTTTTACAGGGTTATCTATATAAATATCGTGGCCACTGTCAGAGATTGTTTTACAGTGTATATGTGAAGGTATATTCTTAATTTTCATGTCTAATATGAATTGTTCCTGTTCTTGTGGTAATAAAACCAATATATTTCTGTCTAGTAATTGATTGAAGGTCGGTAAGTTGATTTGTCTTCTTATTTTCAATAATTTTAGGATTGAATGTTCATTAATATTAAGTTCATAAACTTGTTTATTTAAATTGAAAGTCATCCTTGTAGTTGATGCTTCTAATAAATATTGATTCCATGTTTTATATGCATCTTTTTCTGATTCTATAAAGTCGTCCAAGTTCTTGAATTGAAAGTTTTCTAAATGATTTTTAGTATCTTTAATTTCAATCTCACTACTGTATTCTAGGTCTTCAAGATTAAATAATCCACCGTCTAATAATATAAGATTTTTAATTTGTGGAACCTTGATACTTATATATGATAATAAATCCGCCCCTAATGAATGCCCAACTATTGTCAGTTCTTCATTATCATAAATTTTTATCTCTGTTTTAAACCACTCTACTAATTCATTTAAATCATTAACGATAACATCTAGATTCAAACCATGACCCGGCAGATCAATTTGAACTAAATTCATATTATCTAATTGGTTATTTAAATCTTTCAAAAATAATCTATGACTGCCTAAACCAGAAAGAAATAATATTTGCTTTTCCATATAAGCTCCTTCATTAAAGATATATGTAGTTTTTTCCTTACTTACCTCAACCAACACTACAAGATCAGGTTTTCAAAGTTACGACTGACTTGGGATACTTTTTCTTGGTTTCCGACTTCTCTATAATATAGGATTGCTTTTTGGTACATTTCGATTGCTTTTTTCCTATTTTTTTGTGATACGTATAATTCAGCAAATTTGTTGAATCCGTCTCCCATAATTTCAAAGTCATATCTCACGACATTTGCTTCTAAATCTCTTAGTAACATCATTGCTTCTCGTTCATTACCTACTTCAATAAAATTGCTTACCCGCTCTATACTCTTTTTAATGTACATCTTAGAATTACTCCTTTTACCGTTACTATCTTAATTATATTATTGTAATCCCAATATTTACAAAACACAAGTTACTAAATATAAATGGTAACTACTTCAAACAACGTAAAAAGGTCTACGATGCCGTGGCATGGTAGACCGTTCTTTATTTTGTATGAACTTGAGTTATTGGATGCTCTATTGGAACAAATTGATTATAAACTTCGAGTAATTTTGATTTTTCATTATTCCAATTATAGATTTCTTTTGCTTGTTTAGTGTTTTCGCTTAATTGATTTCTTAAGCTTGTATCTTTTACAAGTTGATTCACAGCATTAGCTATTTCTGAAGCTTTATGTGAATCCACAACTAAACCGGTATTGGTTTCTTCTACTACTTTCTTAATTTCTGGAAAGTCACAACTAATAACAGGTACGTGAGCCATCATATATTCAAACAATTTATTTGAACTTGCTGAATAGTGATTGAAGCAAATGTTCTGCAACACTTGGAATCCAAGGTATGCTTCACGAGTATATGATGGTAATTCTTGAAATGGTACTTTATCTAAGAAATGAATTCTATCAGCTTGTTTGGAAGCTTCGGCTTGTTCTTTTAAAGTCTGTGTTAACTTGCCTCCTCCGATAAATAGTAAATGTCCTTCTTCAATTTCATCCATTGCTTCAATAAGTAATTCAAGACCTCTTCCTTGTTGGAGTCCGCCTTGATAAAGTAAAATTTTCTCATCTTCATTGATGCTTATTTTCTTATGTAAATTGATTTGTGGCTTTTCTTCAATATTGTATTTCTCTGAGTAGTTATACAATGTTTTTGGATAGAATCCATATATATCTTCATTGTATTTTGCTCTTGTATGATTTTCTACAATCATTTGATCTACAAATTTTAACATGAACGACTCAATACGCTTAATTGTCTTTGGATTGTAACCCGTTCTGTCTGATTGAACTTCATGGCTATCATAAATTAAAGGTTTTGGTTTTAAGCGTAATTTAGAACATACGATAGCTTGAGGTAATGTGTTTAAATCATTTGCATGATATATATCAGCATTTTGTATATAACCTTTTACAATCATTCTCGTAATAATTGCACCATTTATAAACCATTTTCTTATTTTTTTAAACTTTATCATACCTGCAGCAACCACGAGTGATAACAGATAAGCTGCCATTAATGTGAAACTTATATAGAAAAGACTTGGTATAATAACAATTTGGACACCAGCTACTACTAATAAGAATTTCTTGCCATGATCTTGATAAGCTTGCAATAACCATGGATATCTCTTCACTCTATGAACTTTAAATGTGTTAGATATTTCTTCATAAGCTGAAATAGCAGTATTTTTTGGGTCATTTATCGCAATTAAATTTACGTCATAACCATTATCCGCTAAAGTTGTACACTCTCTATTGACTCTTGCATCATTCGTAAAATGATTCCATACAAACATTGTGACCTTTTTCATTTGATAACCTCATTCCATGCAAATTATAGTATCCCTACTTGGAATAACAGTATATATATCCAAGCCACACTCATTATTCCAATCATCGCTAATAAACTTGTTGGTCTTTTTTCTTTTTGTATGACTGAATCATCTACCTCTTTATTACGTTGTTGTTGGATTTTAATACGTTTATATTCTAATTGTTCTTGTTTCGATTTCTTCTTAACTTTCTGAATGAGATTAACGTACCTCGCCACGATATCATTGACTTCACCATACGCAACCATCTCACCGTAATGTATCCAAATCGCTTTTTTACATATTTTTTTAATTTGTCCTGCTGAATGGGATACAAAAAATATTGTTTTACCTTGTTCTTGTAAATCGTGCATTTTATCTATACATTTATTAGAAAAAGTTTCATCACCTACTGACAATGCTTCATCGACAATAAGAATATCTGGATCTGTATGAATTGCAATTGCAAAGCCTAATCTTGATTTCATACCACTAGAATATGATTTTAAAGGTTGATAAATAAATTCATCAAGTTCACTAAACTGAACAATATCATCAAATTTTTCATTAATTTCTCGTTGTGACATACCGTGCATTAAACATTTATAATGAATATTTTCTTCACCCGTAAATTCAGGATTTAACCCTGCGCCAATAGCAATCAGCGACGGCTTACCATTTGTATAAACTGTTCCGGAAGAAGGTTCAACGACTCCACCTAGAATATTAGATAAAGTTGATTTACCTGACCCATTCAGTCCGATTATGCCAACAGATGTCCCTTCTTCTACTTCAAATGATATGTCATGTAATGCATAGTAAGGTTTAGATTTATAACTTAATCCAAAAGTAAATAAAGATAGCAGCTTATCTTTTCTGTTTACATTTAAGTCGTAAACTTTCGAGACATTTTCACATTTTATTTTATAAGTATTTGTCATCTCTATCACCTTTTCTTAAAAATGTCATAAGCTTTTCAATATTATCTTCCCATATAAGGTGTTCATCACGATATTCACGTGCATTCCTTGCTTTAATGGATAAAGCTTGTTCATCATATTTTAATGATTCAATTTCGTTTACGATTGTATCTATTGAAGCTTGTTTTCTTGCAAATCCTAGATTATATTTTTGAATAATAGCTTCAGTTGGACCACTAATATTAGATATAGGAGGTGTTCCAACTCCAATTGCATCTACAATTTTTCCAGGCATCACATTCATAAACACATCAGAAGATTCTAAAATTGAAAGTGAAATATGATGTTTAGATATTTCAGTTAAACAAGCTGTTCGATCCATCGGTTTTTTCACTTGAATATACTTACAATCTCTTACAGCCTTTCTAAACTTGTCAGCTTGCACACCATAAACAATCGCTGTAACATTGATTTGTTTATCATTTAAAGCTAAGCATATTGAAATAAGTTTATCTACATCTTGAGCATATCCAATATTTCCTGTATAAATAACACTAAAATCATTATATTTTTCTTCAGTTATCAGTTCATTTCTTGAAATGCCATTTGGCAAATAAAATATGGGTACTTTTCGCTGTAATCGCTTCTGAATATGTGACCTAAATGCTTCATTATTAATGACAATTTTATCTGCAGAATTATACATTTTCTTCTCTAAATATTTTAATAGTGGCATAAATAAACTTATGTTAATATGCTTTAATCCATTTACGCTATCTGGCCATAAATCTCTAATTTCTAACACATATGTCGGATGTTTCGCACTTTTAAAAAATAACGTCGCCCAAGCTAGAAATATATTTGGACTAGAAACATACACAATATCATAATCGTCATTGTGCATTTTCAAGAAGACTCTTAATCTGACATATTGTTCTATATAATATACTAACCTCATGATAAAATTACTATTTTGCTTATTACCATGCATTTTCATTCGAATAATTTTCTTCTTTTCTAATTTATTTAAAGATGGATCTGTAAAATAAGATTGATCTTCAAATAGACTTTGGTTAGGATATGTTGGCTCGGTCGTTAACATTGTCGGGTCTGAACCACTTGAACGAAAAGCTTTGAACATCATTTTCATTCGATTTGCGGCAGACCCAAGTTCTGGATAAAAATTTTGTGAAATCATTAATAATTTCTTTGTCATATTATGAACACCCTATAAGTAGTCTAGTAATTTCCGTTTAAACCTTGAATGAACCAATGAACCTATTAATAATAATATAATTGTTAAAAGCCAAAAATATAAATGATCATGCCATTGTCCGTACACGGAAACATTACCATGCACAAACGCTGTACGATAAACACCTACTAAATATGCAAATGGATTTAAGCTTGCTAACCTTTGTAAAATACCGTGTGCTTCTTCCATCGCCCAAAAGATAGGTGTCATAAAGAATAGCATTCTTATAACATTTTGTAGTAAATTTTTAGTATCGCGAATAACAATAATTAATGTACTCATAATTAATGAAATACCAAAAATAATTGCATAAGATGCGACTAAAAAGTATATAAACCAAAAGTAATGCCACCAAGGTACATATCCATTAATGACAGATATGACAAATAAAATGGCCGATGTAATCATTAAATTAATCATATTATTAGTTAAAGCTATAGATATAAATATTGAAGATGGAAACTTCATTTTTGATAAGAGTCCTACATTGCCTTGAATAGCAGATGCACCTGTATTGATCCCTTGTGATATGAACAACCAAGGAAACAAACCTGAAATAAGATGTACTAAAAATGGTACACCTACTACTTGTCCACTCGCATCTCCTCTTAACCCTAAACCAAACACAAGATAATATACAGCAACTTGTAAGATGGGTTGTAATATATTCCAAAATACACCAAGATAATGATTGGCATATTGACTTTTCATATTATAAATTGCAAGTTTAAAAATTTTAGGTAAATTATTAAATTGTTCTTTAAAGATTTCAGTAACTATCTTCATATATAACGACCTACTTGATTTTTATTTTTCAATAAGTTCAAATTGTGAAGCGCTGATCCATGATGTTTTCTCAATTTTTTTACTTGCATAGACAGAAATTGTAATAGATGCTTGTGGTTCTATCGTCAATTCTAAATTGTTTTTACTCAAATCTACTAAGTCGATTGACTCACTTTCTATATCAAAATACACTGTATCTCTGCCATTTTTATTATGATAAAATGTTCTCAATTCAAGTTTAATCTTGTAATCCTCAGTATTCGTCAAAATCATTTTCTTTTGATTTTCATTACTAAATTTAGGTGTTAATGCACGAAATAACTTTTTTTCATTTTGTATAATTTGATAGAAATCTTCAGTTTGAATCATAACATGAGTCAAACTCTCAACATCCCTATTTGTATCTTCTTCTAATTGAATTAATCGATCCTCTAAAGTGTTAATTTCATTGATTTGAAAATAATTTAAAATTGGCCAATGATGTTTAATCATCAACTTATGTAACATTTGATTTTGCTTATCTTCCTGATTAATACTCATAAATTCAAATAAGATATGCCTCGTGTTGATTAAGCTAAACACATCTAAATAATCATCACTTTCTTGAACAATACAGCTATGCCAACCGTTCATTCTAGATTCATAATACAACGTTTCATAAGGATGATAACCTAATTCAATGGTCTTATAGAGCTCATTTCTTTTAACAAATTCTAATAAATAATCGTGAGATAATTGATCCACTGGAAAATCTTTAGCCCATTTTTTGATTGCATTTTCATACGGTAAAAATGAGTCTGCTCTTTGTATCCGCTTCGGAATAATACTTTTAGCAAGTTCAAAGATAGTAGATTTTAAATGTATACAATGATTAAACGACCTGTTCTCATGATAATAATTGATTAAATGAATACTATGATCTGTTTCATATAAATGATATCTATCAATCAAATTTGAATTGACTGCTAGTTGATCCATATTAAATAGCGTATGCTTTAAATTTAAATTATATGCCATTTTTTGAGAAATATATTCATCTATACGATAAATATGTGCAGCTTGTTCATGTTCTAATTCATCTATATTTTTTGTATAAGTAAAGAAATTCACATCATTGATATGTTCTTTAATATAAGATAATGATACTTTAGAATCATGACCAGCAGTGATAGAACAAATCACTTTTTGATTAAATCGAAATAAATAATCAACCGCTGCTTCAATTTCATGGTTAACGATTCTATATACTTCTTCTGCTGATTTCTTAACACATGGGTTGATTGGATAAATTCTTTTAATTGAATGGTCTGTTATATTAAATCTTGTATTGGCATTGAATTTATAAACATCTTTATATTTACTATAGTCTAAAAATCCATATGACTTATGTGCGATTCTTTCACAAGTCATATCAAAACATAATTTTACGAGTTGATTCACTAATTCAGAATGACTAGCATATAAATCATGAGACGCATGATAATACAATGATAAAAATGACGTTGCATCATTATATAGTAGCAAACGTCCATTATACTCTATCAACATAACATACCTGCCATTATAAAAACTCATCTCTTCAAGAAAATCATAAGAATCTATTTCGTGAGATAATAATTGGGCGCATATTTCAGGATATTTCAAGTCGACATGTTTCGTATGCACAAAATGACCTAATATGGCTACTTTGATGTCATTCTTTGTATACTCATAAGAACTTAAATCATTTGAAAAATAAATCGTAAAGTCAGTGAATTGAACAAATTGACGATAGTTTTTATCTTCAATTGAAATTTGTCGAGGAACGATCATATATGCTTTGTTAAAATTTATGAATATATTATCCATCATACACACCCCCTTATATCAATCACGTAATTATTGCTGAACCTCTTGTTTTAGGTGTTCAACATATTGATTTAAATCATGGTCTTCTGGACGTTTATATTGATCATACAAACTATATATTTCTAAAAATCGTTCTACCGCTTCATTTCTTTCTTCCGGTTTTACTTTTTCTAATCTTGGTAAATACCAGCCTTTAACGTAAAAATTAAATCTATGTTCTAAGTAGGATGTTAGTAATCCATGTTTTTCGTAAAATGGAATTCTTTCAATTTCTAACGTGTAATATTTATCAAATAGCTTCTTAGAAATCGAATTTGTAACTGATCCAGACACAGCAGCATAATACATATGAATAACATCTGTTACAGCTTTTACTTTATTAGAATGAATCATTAATTCTTGGAAGAATAAAGTATCTTGGCCAGCAGCACCTTCAATCATTCGAATATGATTATCTTTAATAATTTGTGATTTAATAATTAAAGCTTGAATACTTTGAGCACGTAAACCACATTTTTTCATATATTTTTTAGGATCTTCAATTAATAATTTTCCGTCGTTATACTTCATCACTGTACCAGCATAATTAAACAATGCTCTGCGCTTATTATCTTCTTTAATAATATTACCGACAACCATATCGACATCCTTATTCGATTCGATTTCTTCTAATAAAGTTGCATATCCATCACCAGTAGCTTCGTTATCAGGGTCTAAATAAGTAATATAATCTGTAGAGGCAAGTTCAGCACCTTTATTTCTTGGTCTTGAAGCACTGCCTGATCCTTCTTCATATGCATAGTAAACGATATCTGGGTATCGTCTTCTTAATCGATTAATAATAGATATCGTTTCAGAATCCGTACTACCATCATTTACGAATATAATTTCCATTTCTTTAAATATTGAAGATCTTCTTAAACTTCTCATACACTTATCTTCTAAATAAGTACCATTATTATGAATTGGGATAATAACACTTAATTTTTTCTTGTGGTTATTTTGACCATATAAAGATGCATCATAAATTTCTGATTGATCTAAATTATAGCCATTTTGAGACTGTGTGATATTCAATTGATAATCGAATATATTTTTATGATACAATGTTACATATTTATCTTGTGCATTTTCAATAAATTGATGTGCTTCATGCTGTTTATCTTTCGTAACAAAATCAACATCTACATATTTAAATGCTGTTAATAAATCTTCTAAATAGTACTCCTCATATTCAATTGAATCTTTCATGTAAGTTATAAAATCATATTGTGATACATCTTCTATTGTATCTTGAGCTTCTATAACATCAAACTGAACATGTAATTGTCGATATAGAATGTCTTTCATTTTATCCGTTAATGCATCAACAATTACGAGAATTTGTGATGCTTTTTGAGTCGGTTCAATGCCAATATATGATAGGACTTCATCTAAACGATGATACGTCGTACAATTTCTCATCACACTACGTATACTTTTAGCCTGCATATCTTCTATTTCATATTCTTGATATTGGTTCATGATTGGTGCCACATCTGTTTTATGATTAATCATAAATACATTTGGAAATTGATTATTAACACCTACCGAATAGTTAGATAAGATTAAATTCCCAAAAGCCTGCAATTCAAATATTCTATTCGCAAACATCGTTTCTGAATATTTTACTGAATTGACATTTACAGCCCATCTATATACTTTATGCAATTTCATTAGTTCTTCGTGATCAATTGGCATTGTTAAGTATGGGATATATTTCATTGGGAATTGATAACGTCTTCTTCTTAACGGTAAGTTTCTATCGACAATTGTTAAGTCATTTTCATTATTAATCAATTCATCAAAGATTCTTGCAGATTCTTGGTTTCTAACAGGATATTTCTCAGTCCAACTTCCTGCAAAAATAACATCGTTTTTAAATGATTTATTATATGGACTTCTCGTACCTACTGGATTATGGTAATGAGGATTAATACCAAATTGAAGTACATGTACTTTATCATTTTGACAATATTCTTTATAATCTTCTACCACTTCAGCAGCAGATGTCAGGATAATATCGCATTCTGTCGCGATATCTTTGTATAAATGGAAATTGACAGGGTCTTCTTTAGAATAAAAGACGATTGGTATATTGAACTTTCTAGCCTTTTGAATGCCTTCAATAAGCATTCTTCGCTTCTCACTATTTACTGAAGCTAAACCTGTCCAACTTCCGTCTATACCTCTCCATGCTGTCGCAACAATCACAACATCCATATCTCGACTTAAATCCGTAAATTCACTATCTAAATAAACGATATTCCCTATATCTTTAAATGAGTTATATAAAAATTCATCAGCAATGAGACCAACTTTGTATTTATTTTTAATAAATACACGTGACGTATCAGAATTCACAAGTTTTGATAAATGTTGTTGGTGATTTTCAAGGAAATCTAATTTGGATTCTTCTGCTACTTTTTTATAGTAATTATGATGATTTGTATGATCTTTAACCTTTTTTAATTTATATAGTCCATACATATAATCTTGTTCAACAATATCTAATACTTCTTCTAATTGTTCAACTTTTGTTTTATCATCAAAATTAACTAACGCCTCTTTAGTGGATTCGATATTACTTTTTTGATTGATATTTGTTGGCATATTTGAAGACATTATGATTTCCTCCTATTTCTCCAACTCCAGTATTTCGTTTGAATCTTTCCTAATTTAGAATTTTTCAAATTCATATATAGTCTTTCATACTGCGCTTTTTCTTCTTTTTTATTTGTTTTTTGTAATGAGATATTTTCGTTTATCAAACGAACAATTGCAGATTTTGACTCTTTTCTTTCTTCTTGAAAGTTTGTAATCATATCCAGCTGTTCTAGTGTTAACTCGTTATAATTTTCATATTGCTTAGCTTCTAAATCTTTAATAATACTTTTATCTTCTAAATCATTTAAGCTAATCCAATATTTTTTCTTTTTAATAATGATCCTTACCGATTCTGCCTTTAAGAACACCATATCAATCGAGACGTTATTGAAATCAAATTGTTCTTCATCCAATGATAAATCGATTGATTTGTGCAATGCACTATCTTGATAAAAGACTGTAGATTCTTCTATTGATACTTTTTTATTAATAGGAATTGCTCTATCTATATCTTTCGTAGGCACAAACCCTGTAAATGTTCCTTTATTAAATACAGCTTCTAACACTTCACCTTCAATTAAATACAACGCTCTAGATGAAAAGTTCTTTTCTTTAAACAACAAGTTATAATCAACTTTAAATCCTAGTTCTCTATTAATTTGTGGTGTAGAGAAATGACGTAAATCCACTCTTATCGTATCAATAGGTTTCGAAATTAATTTGATAGAATGATTTAATCTTGTCCATCCTATAATATTCGTACCTCTCACAATTAATCCGTAAAGTTCACTTTCTATCACTTTTACAGAAATAACTTTTAATGCTTTATTTAAATAGTCAGACGCATAGCCGACTGTAAGTTCATCATCATCTACATCAAATATTTCTTGATTTTCTGGTTCTCTTAAAATAATTTGAAAGCTCAATCCGCTTTGAATAATTGGACTTTTAACGTCTATCATATGAAGACCCCTCAATCTTTACTTATTAAATGAAAGTGCAATATCTTTTCCGAAAGTATATAAATTACCGTAGTTGTAATATTTAACTTGCTCAAATTGTGATTGAACAACATTTTTCGTATCGAAAATGACTTTGTCTTTCATACCTTCAAAATCTTGATCTACTAAAGTTTTGAATTCTGAATGGTCACTTAAAATCAATACAAGAGACGCATCTTTAACTGCTTTTTGAATATCTTTTTGGACAAATCCTAGCTCAACATGTGGATCATATGCTTCTATTTGAATATCATTTTCTTTTCTCAAATCATTATAAATATCAAATGCTGGTGATTCTCTGACATCGTCTACATCACCTTTATAAGTTAATCCAAATACAACAACCTTATGACCATTTAAAGTTTCTAAAATTTTCTTAGACTCATTAATCACATATTGAGGCATTGAACGATTAATACGTCTACCTTCTTGAATGAGACTCGTTGTTTCTGGATCTTTAGCGATAATAAAGTATGGATCAACTGCTAAACAGTGACCACCAACACCTGGACCTGGTAAGTGAATATTCACACGTGGATGTTTATTCGCCATCTTAATAACTTCTAATACGTTAATATCTAAATGATTACATACCATCGCAAGTTCATTTGCTAGCGCAATATTCAAGTCACGGTAAGTATTTTCCATTAACTTACTCATTTCTGCTGTCTTAGCATTTGTTTCAATCATTTCACCTTGTACGAATGTTCCATATACACGTTTACCTGCTTCAACACATGCTGGCGTTATACCACCAATAATTCGATTGTTATGAATAAGTTCATGTAATATTTTTCCTGGTAACACTCTTTCAGGACAATGTACTAAGAATATATCTTTACCAATTTCAAATCCTTGGCTTTCAAGATATGGTTTAACATGGTCATCCGTTGTTCTTGGTGCTATCGTAGATTCTACAATGACAGTATTACCTTTTTCTAAAAATGGTACGATGGATTCAACTGCACCCATTACTAATGAAATATCACATGATTCGTATTGATCATCATTATTTGGTGTTGGAACTGCAATGATAAATGCATCGGCTTTTTCAGGTTGCATACTTGCTTTAAATTTATTTTTAGCTAACACTTCTTCATAAGCTTCTTGTAAACCAGGTTCTTCAATATGAATTTGACCATTATTTAATTTATCTACTGCTTCTTTATTAATATCGACACCTACAACATCTACACCATGTTTCGCAAACATAATTGATGTTGGTAATCCAATGTATCCTAAACCAATAGTAGTTAATTTCATATTATATCCATCCTTTAATAATTAATTGTTAAGCTATTACTTTCGTAATGTTAAATATATTGTAACTTCTATGAATACAATAAACAGTCGTTTAACAGATACTTAAGGAAGGGTTTACACTCTTTTATCATTATTTACAATTGCTCAATATTTCGTGTAAAAAAAGTACCTCAATCATATAAAATCATATGATTAAGGTACTTTTTTTATTAATGATTGAGTTCTTTAAAGTATTGTTCGATATCTTTCTTTATTTTAGGACCAAACGTTTTGGAGTAACTATTTGATATATGTCCTTTATCCATATATACAATAACATTACCTATAACTGGCGCAAACTTTCCATTTACTTTGAAATACGATGTATAGTCTACATATTTAGTATCTTCTGGCTTTTGATCAAGTTGTTCCCATTTAGATACTTTTGGTAAGTGTTGTTTAGCATTCATCTTCTGAATCGTTTCTTGTTCTCCAAATTTATCTAAAGTTTCTGGGACATTAAACTCATATCTTGGATTATCCCTTATTGCCATAATCGATGTTTTTGTATTTGTAATGTTTTGATATTGTTTTAATTGTAATGGATCGATTTGTCCATTTACATCTGTACTTGAATCTGCAGTTGTTACAACTAAATCGACGTCTTGTTTATCAAGTTCTTTAATTAAATTTTTATTCCAATCGGTACAATCTTGGTCACTGTCTTTCGTTGTTAATACACAGCCACTTTTCGTCATGCTTAATACTCTATAATTTCCTTCTTCAGCTGCTTTTTGTAGTGCGCCTAACCAATGTTGTGCATGAGAACTCCCTACTAAGGCAATTGTCTTATCATAGTTTTCTTTTTTACCGTACTCTCCTACTAGAACTTTTGATTCACCTATTTTTTGATGAACTTTGTCTCTTGTAGAATCTGGTGATTCATTTCTGATTTTTGAAAACTCTGGTATCGCTTCTACATCTTCTTTAACTTTCACATGCTTTTCTACTGCCATTGCACCGGGATAATTTTCACTCAATGCTACCTTTTCTTTTTCAAAAGGATTATTAAAAATAACGAAATATAAAGATGCGATTGCCAATAACTGTATCACTAATCCAATGCCTAATTTTTTGAATGCAATTTTATTAGAAGATGCTGATCTGATTGGTTTTTCAATATAACGTGTCATTAAATATGATAATAACCATGATAGTAAAATCATACAAATACCTAATACAATTCCAGGTCGTTCATTATTATGATATTGATAAAATGATAAAATCACCCAATGCCATAAATATAAACCAAATGACAATCCTCCAACCTTTACCATGATAGACGAGCCTAAGAATTCCTTAACACCATATTTAGTTTCATAGTTACCGGAAACAAGTATAAATACGGCACATAACATTGGCCATAATGCAATAAACCCGGGAAACATTGTTGATACATTAAAAATAATACCTGTTAAGATCAAGCCTATTAAACCTAACCATCCAATCAAACTTGCTACTACACGGTTAATTTTAATTTTATTAAGATTGATTGCTAATAATCCGCCGAGTGAGAATTCCCAAACTCTTGTAAATGTATGGAAATATGCCCAAGGTTGATTGACGTGCGTTAAATAAATAGAATACGACAACGAAACGATAAATAATGTACCTAAACAAAGGTTAATTACATTAATAATTTTTAAGTTGGTGTATTTTTTATATAACATAAAAATCAAACTAAAGATGACAAACCAAATAATATAGAATTGACCTTGAATCGACATTGCCCAAAAATGTTCAACTGGTGTCTTCATTTGATCTTTATTTAAATAATCTGTACTCGATAAAGCGAGTTGCCAATTTTGATAATAAAATAATGAAGCAATGATTTCTTTTATCGTTTTGCCTAGTATTGACTCTGGTAATAAGAAAAAGCTTAAGATAACTGTTACAAGTAAAACTGTTATAACAGAAGGAAATAATCGTTTAATTAATCCTGTTATGTAAGGTATAAATTTAAATGATCCTGTTTTATTGTATTTTGAAATAATGGAAGTGGTAATTAAGAATCCTGAAACAACGAAAAATACATCGACGCCTCCAGACACTTTCCCAAACCAAATATGATATATTGCAACTAATAATGCTGCAATAACTCTTAGCCCTTCAATTTCAGGTCTAAATTTTTTGTCTAGATTAATAGGATTTGTCTGCATATTAAAATCTCCTTTAAGTATTATACAGTTGTAAGTATATATATAAGGATATTTATAAGAAAGGCAATTAATTAATATTTACAATATCTTAACACCCTATTAAAAAATCCCTAACAATTAGCTTGTTAGGGATTGAGATTGCATCTTATTTAAAGTGCTTGTATAAATCTTTCATGAATTGCTCATAAATGACATCACCGTCGAAATCGTTACTTCTTTCTATACCTTTTTGAATGACATTTTGAACATCATGATGATGATAATTTTCAATGACATTTGCAAGTTGCTCTCCATATTGTTTAGCATCTTGATAGTCTACTAAATAACCGTTTTTCTGATTTTCAATTAGAAATTCAGGACCATAACATCCTTTATAACTGATAACTACATTTCGTTGATACATAGCCTCTAATATAACAAGTCCAAATCCTTCAACTCTAGATGGAACAGCCGTAATCTTACTTTCAGCTAATACTTGTGATAATGCGTTTGTAGTAGGCTTAAGTTTCACAATATCTTGAATATTATATTGATTGATCAATTGGTGGTATTGTTCTTTTTCTTGTCCATCTCCATATAATTCTAATTGAAATTGGTATTTTCGCATTGTGTCTTGAATTAAATTGATACTATTCAGTAACAAATCAAACCCTTTTTCATGCTCAAATCTACCTGCAGCAACAATTGTATTTTGCTTATCTACGTTATATTGAGTTTCTTTTAGTATATTTGGAACAATGATTACTTTAGTGTGAGTTAAACCTTGTTGATAATCTTGTTGGTCTTCTTTAGTTAATGTCGTAACTAAATCAAGTTGTTCATAACTTTTAAGTATATCTTTTTGATAATGCTCATCATGTGCATGTAAATACATATGTTCCATACCAATTTTAAATACCGACTGACTTGCATATTTACTAACAAGTATATTGTAACTTGCACGTGTACCTACAATAATATCTGCATTCACATTCTGAATGACTTTAACAATTTGTTGCTCAATATAACTTGAAAATTGATGAAGTCCAGGTTCAGACGGATGAATAATTTTAGGACTCAAAAAAGGTGTATACTTATTGATTCTATTTACAAATATATTTTTTAAACCTTTGATAGTTTTGTTATATTCAATAATGGGTTGAATTTCAATATTTTCATGCAACTTAAAATAAGGTTCATCACTCGCTTTAAATACTGACAATATTTTAACAGAGTGACCTTTTTCACTTAATTTATTTGCCAGATTAGAAATCGATTTCGTCGTCCCACCCATATGATAAATATTGTGCACTAAAAATGTAAAAGATTTCATATAAATACCCCTTTTCAGTCCATAGCTTGTTCTATCAATTGCGTGATAGTTTCGTATGACTGATTATTTTTGTTGATAAATTGATCACTAATCGTATGATAATCGTCATTCATAATTGCATTAAACAATAATGACTGTTCAAAATATTGATTATCATTGATAGTTTCATAAACTTCTTTATATAAACCACGGTTATAATCATAATTATTAAAATCTGGTGTATATAAGTACACTTTTTTATCAATAGTTAATGCATCAAATACTATTGAAGAATAATCACTGATTACAATGTCAGAAACAAGTAGTAATTGTTGTGTTTCAAACTGTCTTGTATCGATATAATTATGCTGTTTATTAGCATGATCTTCTTCGTGATATTTATAAATGATGTTATATTTCGCTTTCATCTCATCTGTAAATTCTAATAAAAATTCTTCTTCTTGATTATCTCTCCATGTCGGCGTATACAGAATTGTTTCCTTTTCAGTATTTAAATTTAACTGTTGTTTAATTTTATTTATTTCATTTGAATTTGTGTGTTGCTCTAATAAATATTCATTTCTAGGATAACCACATGCAACAATTTCTGTTTCTTCCAATGGAAATGCAGATTTAAATACATTATTTATAGATTCTACATCTGTTATAAAATAATCTTGTTTAATTAACTTATTATATTTACGTGCTCTATAATTATAAATATCAATATTTTGTTTAGGTTCTTTGCTATCTAAAAATAGTCGTTTTAAAGGTGTACCGTGCCATAACTGAATGATCGTACCATTAGGCTTAAAATCATCTGGCAAGTAGCTTTCAAGTATCACTACATTAGCTTCTTCTATAATTTGTTTCGTATCAGAATGAGATGGTGACACAAAGTGATCACCCTTTTCTTGGTCCGTAATAAAGTAAACAGTATATTTAGGGTGTTGTTTTACTAAATACTCAAATAAATATTTTGAATTACCTCTGTAACCATAATCGAAACCTAAAAATACAATATGTGGCTTTATTTTCGATTGATCTTTGTCATAAATATTAATTGCCTTCATTTGTTTTTGTAGTGCCTTATGATTTAATTTTTGATACGCAATTTTAGGTAATTGAAATTGTGATTTTAACATGACTTTATCAATTGTTCTTGCGATAGAAGGAAGCCTTGTCTCTTTCGCCTTAAATAATGGCGTTATACCATTTAAAAGTGCAAATTTGTTTAAATAGAATTTTTCTTCATAACTGAGACTTTCATTTTTAAATGCTGCTAAACAGTTTGCACTTGGTTTACTTTGATGAACATAATCAAAAATAACGTGAGAATCAATCTTAATTTCATCCAAGTGGAAAATCGCGTTCAATGTAATATCAAATATTGTTTCCCACTTATAATTAGAAATTAGCCATAATAGCTCATCTTTCTTAAAAATAATATTTGGTTGAAGCGTAATATTATTAAACCAATCAGCAACAGTAATAAATGCCTTCCCCATATATTTACTATCGTTTGTATAATAACCATTGTTTGTATAATCAACCATATAAGATTGGTTATCCAACTCTAAATTGTTCAACACTTCTTCCCTAACTTGCGTATATCTATCTATTAAAATAATATGATTTTCTTCACGACATTCTGCAATTATATATTTTTCCAAATTATGCTGGTCATGAATATTTATAATTTTAATCATTTTACACCTCATATATTTTAAGTTAATACAATAAATTGACTTCTCTATTTATTCATATTACATTATATAAACAATGTGAGACAAATATGCCACATTGCTTATACAATTTGATTTTTTAACGAATGGAGTTAACTTATGTTATTCAAAAGTAAAAAGCTTTTTTCTATTATTGTCACATCATATAATAATGAAGATAAAATAGAACGTGCAATTGATTCAATATTAAATCAATCACTAGATAAAAAATATTACGAAATCATCATTGTAGACGATCATTCTACAGATAATACTCAAAACTTAATTCAAAACTATGAAGCTAAAAATATCAAATTTATCATTTTAGATGAAAATTCAGGTGGCCCTTCAAAACCTCGTAATATCGGTATTGAAGAAGCAACAGGTCAATATATTTATTTTCTAGATGCAGATGATTATTTAGCAACAGATATATTAGCAAGAATTGCTAATGACGATAAACTACTTAAATCAGACATGATTGTTGGTAGAACATTACGCCAAAATGACCATTCTTTAACAGTACATGCCAGATTTATGAGTAATAATAATCGTTATAATTATAACATCAATGACATCCCATATATATATAATCACTTTGGTCCGCCATCAAAATTTATTAAACTGAGTCATATTAAAAAACACAATATAAAGTTCCCAGAAAACTTACATTTTGGGGAAGACAAAATGTTTTTCACATATTTAAGTCCTTATATTAATAATGTATCTACGGTGACAAATAATTGTTCAATCATTGACAGAACAACATCTAATGAATCACTTACAAGAGGTGTAGATTTCTATGAAAAACGTGCTTCAGATTTAGAAATTATTCATCATTTACTAGAACAAGAATCAAACTCTAAAAACATTCGATTGTTAAATCGTTTTTTAGAATATGATCTACTGAAAAGTTGTAATAGTCATGTATTCCTAAATAGTGATAAAAAGCAACAAGTTCATTATTTTAAACAACTGAACGAACTTTTCAATCAATCATATATAAAAGCTGATATCATTCAAACAATCAGTCAAGAATATACAGACGCAATTAAGTTTATTCAAAATAATGATTATGAGTCATTTATGAATTTCTTTACTTGGCTGAAAAAACAACCTAAAATCATTCAAAAGCAACAAAAACAGACATTATTAACTGATGCTAATGAAAGATTCACAATACCATTTCAACAGTCAACGTTATTAAATATAGCTGAATTAGACAAATCCATTAAAATACAAATTGAAATAGACGGTGTTGATACTGACAAAATATGTAACTTGTCTCTTATGTCTCGAAAAGTTTACAAAGATGATATCGTTATTGAGAATATAGATGTACAAGATAACCTCTTAACCATCTCAATACCTAAAATTGAAATCAATAATAAACCAGCAGCAATTTACAACTGTATCATCGTATATGATGGATTTAAGCATTTAAATATTAAATTTGGTTATGACAAAAAAATCAATTTAACAGATAAAAATGGTATTTTCTACCCTACTATAAATGGAAACCTTTCTTTAAAGTTAACAAATAAATAAAAAAAGCAGAACTGATACACAATTACAGCGTCAGTTCTGCTTTTTGTTTATTTAAAATAATTTATCGACTATTTGTTTCGTTGCTGTTCCTTTTTCAAATGAGCAGAATTTTTCATAGAATTTATCATACTTATCTTTATATGATTCATTAACCGTTTCTATATTCTGAATAGCATCAATTAAACTTTCATTGTCTTTTAATAATGGTCCTGGTGCTTCGTCTTCGAAGTTCATATAGAATCCTCTTAAATTATCTTTATAATGCTCTAAATCATATGTGAAGAAGAGTAATGGTTTTTGAGTATTAGCATAATCAAACATTACAGATGAATAGTCTGTAATACAAATATCACTAATTAAATATAAGTCACTAATATCTTCATAGCTCGCAACATTATAAATAAAACCTTCTAATGATTTATCGATAATAATATTATTACTAATAATGATATGAGGTCTTAAGAGAAGTACATACTCGTCTCCAAGTTTTTCTTTCATTTGATGTAAATCTAATTTTAAATTAATTAAATGTTTTTTCGCAGATGATACTTCATCATCTCTGAACGTTGGCGCGTACAATATCACTTTTTTATCTTTAGGAATTGAAAGTTTACGTTTAATAATATGTTGTTTTTCTTCAATATCATTTTCATAGAAGATATCATTACGTGGATAGCCCACTTCTAGCATTTCTTTTTTAAAATTAAATGCAGATTTAAAACAACTTGTTGCGTATGGACTTGGTGAAACTAAATAGTCCCATTGTGAAACTGAGCGATTAATTCTGTCAATATAGCCTTCATCTCTACCTTTAAAGTCATCGACATCATTTAACATTTTTTTCAATGGCGTACCATGCCATGTTTGAATATATGTTGTGTTCTTCTTTTTCTCAATATAATGAGGGAAGTTTTGATTATTAATCCAATATTTAGCGATTGATAAATATTTATAATAACTAGGGCTTAACCGTTTCACTGTTATAACATTTTCATCATCGAATGGGTAAATTTTATTAGATACCCAAACAATTTTATAACCTTTATCGAGCGCTTTAATTTGATCATAAATCATTTTAGGACTATCTGTAACTTGTTTACCTAAATTACTTTCTATCACGATTAATTTTTCATCCATCTTTCCGAATCTTACAAGGAATTTATTCATATAAGACATAATATCAAAGTATTTTTTATGTCTTCTGAATCGTTTAAATACATGCTGTGAAAGAATATCATATTTCAATGCATCTTTAATGATATTTCTGCGTTTAAATGATTTAGCTTCTTCATATATACGCTGTGAATTGTTTGTATCTTTATATGCTACAAATTTATTAGCTTTATTGATAATTTGTTGTTCGTTCTTGAAGCCGTTATCAACATAATGGCTTGCAGCTTCTATTACAGCTTCTACATTATCAACAATTCTACCAGGCAGTTCTTTATCAAGATCTAAATGTGATGGTAATTTACCGATAAATCTATCTCTATCAAATTGATAGTAAATAACTGGTTTTTCTAAGAAACTAAAGTCAAATGCAACACTTGAATAGTCTGTAATCATCAATTTACTTTCTTTAATAAGTAATTGAACATCTACTTCACCTTGTCTAATGACTTTAATGTAATCAGGTATATCAAAATATTCAACAAATGCTTGCATATTTGGATGTAAACAGAATATGATGTCTACATTTTTTGATTGAGAAATTGTTTTCCATTCTGGTCTATTCAATAAGTCATTATAATTTTGTAGATAATCTGATTCTAGAAGACTATTAATATTTGTTATCCAGTCACGCCATGTAGGTATAATTAAGATTTGATTTTTAACTTCTACGTTTTCCTTAAATAATTCATCAAATCTTGATAGACCCGTAACTTTTGCTTGATATGAATCAAATAATAAATCTCTATTGACGATTTGTTTTTCTCGATTAGAGCTTGTTATAAACATATCAACGTTAAAATCTTTCAGTTGTTTACCATTAATCTGCGTTAGGTTTTTAGCACCTAACACGCCATGTTGTAAGAAGACACGTTTAGCTCTAATTTTTTTTACATAACTTGCTTCATGACTTGGGAATAATAATTCTGTGTGATGTGTACTGCAAATCACATCTGCTTTGATCATAACTTCGAAATGTTCTTTTGATTTAAAATCAATAACATTTCCGTATGGTTCTACATTTTTTCGTTCTTCAGAATTTTTATCAATAACATAATATACTTCTTCGTTAGGATGCTCAGTTCTCATGTATTTAAAGAAGTGATAACCGTTATCTTGAGCTTTATATGATTTTTCACCAATTACCCAAACTTTATTTTTATTCAAATTATTTTTGATTAACGTTGGATAGTCATGCATTAATTTTTTATACGCTGCATAGTCTTCTTTTGCATATTCATTAATTCTAAACGATAAGTTTCTACCTTTCATCGTGAAATATGGTATAGCTGTTTTTACTGTTTGACCAAGATTAATTGATACTTCGCCTTTAGCAAATCTTTCTACCATAATTCTAGGATTACCTAATTTTACATCAATTACATTTTTAAATTCTTTTACTTTTATACTTAGGAAGATATCGATAATATCTTCTGAGTCAAAGTCATTTGCTAAATACTGCTTAAGTTCATTTAAAATATCAATTTCAAAATCATAACTTGTAGAGTTTAGCTTCTTATATACATTAAATACAGTAGGTTCTAATGGTATTTCAATTTCATTTTCACTTAACCTTGAAGTGATTCTTAAATGAGCATATTCGAGTGTTGAATTTTGAATCGAGAACTTTCCTTTTAAAAAGGCTTGTTTATTATTTATGACAATTTTATCTATATGTCTTCTAGCAAAATAAGTAGAAACTGGCAATTCTGGCTTTAATGTAAATTGAATAATGCCATTTTTAGTAATATACGGGGTAATAGTCGTTTCATCATTAATGATTGTTTCGAAGTTTTGAATATAATATTCATATTTTTTTATGTTTATTTTTTGAATGGATTGCGTAATACCATCAGATTGCTCAAGTAGAATAAAGATTGTTTCTCTATCATATTGTGAAAATTTCTCCAAGACTTCATTTAAATTAATTTTAAATTGATTTTTGATATTTGATTGTGGAACCATTATTTCATCAAATTCATTTTTTATATAAACATTTTTAATATTATCTAATGTTTGATCAAACTCGAAGATTAATAATTCACTTTCTTGATAAATATTTAATATTTTCATAGTTCATGAAACTCCTTTTCTTTACCTAGAGTACGAATGATTTTTTCACTTACTCTTTTAGTTGCTTCTCCATCATCAAGATGATTATATTTATGATTAAATGTTTTATAAGTATCTGATTGAGGTATGTCTTCATATTGCATTGATTTAATATAATCAATTAGTGCTTCACTTGTTTCAAAGACAGGTCCTGGTAAGTCTGATTCATATGGTAAATAGAATCCTCTAATATCATTTGCATATTCATCTTTATCATATGCAAAAAATAAGATTGGTCTTCGTAGATTCGCATAATCAAAATAAACAGACGAATAATCTGTGATTAATACATCACTCATTAAGAATAATTCATTAATGTCATTAGCATCTGATAAATCATACACATTTTTATAATCTTCTAGGTTTAGATGTTCTGATACTAAATAATGCGCTCTAATGAGTAATACATATTCATTCGATAGCTCTTTACTAAAAGCATCTAAATCAAGCTTCAGTTTAAAATTGTATTTACCAACATCTGTACGATCATTATCTCTCCATGTTGGCGCATACAGTATTACTTTTTTATTAGAGGGAATATCATATTTTTGTTTGAGCTGCTTAATATATTTTTCATCATTTAACTGAACTAAATCATCATTTCTTGGATAACCTAAAGTCAACATCTGTTCTTCTTTTAAATTAAATGCAGATTTAAATCGTTCAGTTGCAGTTTCACTTGGTGATATGAGGAAATCCCATCTACTTGTTTCTTTATTAAAGCCATAAAGATACTCTTCTAGCGTGACATCTGGTATTGAAATAACCGTTTGATCATTAGCTAATTTCTTTAAAGGTGTACCATGCCATGTTTGAATATATAGTTGATTATCTTTCTTTTCTATCTGTGATGACAATCTCGTATTGGCAATCCACACTTTAGCTTTTTGATAGATTTTGAAATATTGCTTTGAATTTTTCTCAACAGTAGCAATATTTAAAGCTCTTAGTTCTTTGTCTAATTGCTGATTGTCAGTTACTACAATATGCTCATAATTAGGTAGATTTTCACTTAAGTATAAATAAAGCATTCTCGGAGAATCTGTAAATGATTTACCATTAAACGATTCATATACAATTGTTTTTTCTATTTTGCTTGAGAATATATCTGAAGTATAATGTTTAGAACGAATTGTAGATAAATGTTTACGAAATTGGGAAATCATATAACTATATTTATATTCCCCACGCTTCATAGCTTTAATCTCCATATATTGAAATACACTTTTTTTAGATGTATTATAATTAATTTTTCTTAACAAAATTGACAAACCATTTCTATTTTTTAGTATAAAGTCAAATTTATAAGGAAATAGAGGATTGAAAACTTTGTTAAAATAAAAAAGTAGTTTCTCTTTATTTGTATTATCAATTTCTTCCTTATTATTAAAATATGTAATCGTACTTTTAAATGAGTTTTCTGTCATCAGAAATAATTTATCTTCCATAAATACTCCTCTAATTCATAATTTACACTAAATTAACATATTCTATTATAATACACTACTGATTTATAAATTTAAACTAATGACTATACAACATGTTGTAAAATAGCTTTTAAAATTAATTTTTATACCATCATCCTTTAAGTTGAATTTACAAACTTTTCAAACTATTTACAATAGGTCCTATATATATTAAGATTAAACATATAAAATAATGAGGTGAAGAAATGCGTAGAGTACTTACTTATGGAACATATGATTTACTGCATTATGGTCATATTGAGCTTTTAAGAAGAGCTAAACAATATGGAGATTATCTAATTGTTGCTTTATCAACAGATGAATTCAATAAGTTAAAAAACAAAAAGTCATATTATAATTATGAACAAAGAAAAATGATGTTAGAATCTATTAGATATGTTGACTTAGTTATTCCAGAGAATAATTGGGAACAAAAAACAGATGATGTAAAGAACTTTAAAGTAGACACATTTTTAATGGGTCACGATTGGGAAGGTGAATTTGACTTCCTAAAAGATCATTGTGAAGTGATATATCTTAAGAGAACTGAGGGTATTTCAACAACTCAAATTAAAAAAGAGCTTTACGGTAATGAATAGGACACAAATATGTGTTCTATTTTTATGACATTAAATGTAATTTTTTTGCATTCATGGTAATATAATGTAAAAAACATCAGGAGAAGATCATGAAGAACATATATAAACTTATATTATGCATAATCGTTGCTTTACTTTTAGTCATATTTAAAGATTTATATCAAATACGACACTATAAAAAAGAACATACAGAGACTCATATCCATAAAAAGCAAATTCAGAATAAAGAAAATCATGAGAAACAAACATTAACTAATGATTTTAACGAATTCGATGAGATAGATAAATACTTAAAATCTAAAGGATTCAATGGAAATATAACCATTTATAAAAATAACCGCCCCATTATGAGTAAAGCATATGGTTTTAAAGATATTGAAAAAGGTGTGGAAAATGATGATAAATCAATGTATCTTCTTGGATCAGCTAACAAATTTGTAACAGGCTTAATGTTGAGAGAGTTAGAAGAACAAGGCGTTATTAATATAAATGACAATGTAAATAAATATATACCTAATTTCCAGAATGTATATCCTATCACTATTAAAGACTTAATGTTACATAGAAGTGGTTTAGCTAAAGCAAACTTTCCACCTAATGTTAAAGGTTTAAATGGTGCTATAGAACGTATTAAGTTTAATGGTGTTGTACCTCAAAATTATCATAAATATTTTTATAACGATGCAAACTATATCACGATTGCTAAAGTTATAGAAAATGCTACGCATAAATCATTTAAGCAAAACCTTAATGAACTCATTATTAAGAAAGTTCATTTAAAATATACAGCTCGTTATGACTCTAATAACCACCAACAGTACATGGTAAAAGGTTATAAATTAAAAAATAATCAGTACAAATATTTCTATCCAACAACTCTCGATAAATACGATGGTGCTGGAAATATATACATATCTACAAATGATATGGCAAAGCTTGTTAATCAATTCAAAATGAAACAAATATTAAATGAATCATCTACTGATATTTTACTTTCACAAATTGATACACATATATACCCAAGTGCTTATAGATATGGATTTTACAGATATCCTAATCATCAAAGATATAGAGGTATATTCTTTCAAAATGATTTTGTGACATACTCTAACGATCAATATATCGTTTCAATTGCAAGTAATGTATTAAAAGATCATTATCAAAGTGATACGGAGAACATGTTAAAGCATATTTTTAAAGATATACTTAAACAAAAAATGTAAAAATAGAGAGTGGACTTTCTCCACTCTCTATTTTTTAACGACAGATTTAATTTCTTTACCTAAAATAGGTCCAAAAGTTTCTGAATAGGTATTTGTCATATGGTCCATATCTCGATACACGACAATATTACCTATAATTGGTCTATATTCACCGTTCATTTTAAAGTATTCAGATGGATCGAATTTTGGTAAATCTTTGTTTGTTTCTGATAGTTTTTTCCAATATGAAGAGTCTTGTTGATTATTTCCTTTATTCATAAGTTTAATTGTTTCTTTTTCACCAGATTTTTCTAGTTCTTCTGAAACATTAAACTCATATCTTGGAATATCTCTTATTGCCATTACTTCAATATTATAATCATTTTTAACTTTTAATAATTCATCTACCATTTGTTGTTGAATCTTATCGCTATTTGAGTCAGCTGCTGTAACATGTGACAACACTAAATCAATATCATCAGATTTCTTTAAATAGTTTTCCACATTTTTAACCCATTGTCCTTTTAATGAATTATCATCATAACCAGTAGAGAATCTTGTACCTGATCTCGTGATATTAATCACTCTGTAATCATGCTCTTTAGCCGCTTCAATAACTGCTCCTAACCAATGTTCAGAATGTGAACTACCTACTAAAGCGATTGTTGCTTTATAGTCCTTTTTCTTACCATAAGTACCAATTTTTAAATCTGATTTTTTTAAACCTTGATTAGAATCGTCTATGTGTGATTGTGGCAAATCATCAAACACATTGGCGAATTCAGGCTTAGGATCATTTTCTTTAATTTTTTGTTTTGAAGTTGCAGCTAATGCTCCTGGATAATCTTTCGATGCTAGCGCTTTGTCGTCAGACATTTTTACATAGGCATTATGAGAAACTAAACCAGCGATTAAAATAATATTAGCTAGTGCAATGATACCAATTCTCTTGAATGCTACTTTATTTAATTCTGCACTTCTAATTGGTGTTTCAATATATTTTGTCGTAATGAATGAAAGTGCAATAGATAATGCAATAATGAGCACCCCTGAAATAATACCTGGTGTTTCTGAAATATTGTATTTGTAGAATGATAGTAATACCCAGTGCCATAAGTAAATTCCGAATGAAACCCCACCAAGTTTAATCATGATCGGCATAGATAAGAAGTTCTTAACACCGTATTTAGTATCTTTATTACCTGATAAAATAATCAGTAATGCACAAGTCATTGGCCATAAAGCGATATAACCAGGAAACATCGTTGATACATCAAATATTGCTCCTGTTAAAATTAACCCTATAAGACCAATCCATCCAATAATTTCAGCTGTTAAATTACTAATTTTAATTCTGCTTAAGTTAATACAAAGTAAACCACCTAATGCAAATTCCCACACTCTTGTAAACGTAATAAAATATGCTAAAGGTTGATTTACAGCAGTTAAATAAACTGAGTATGCAAATGACACAACAAATATAAAACCAAGTAAGTAATTGACTAACTTTTTGCCATTTGATAAATCATATCTTTTTATTAGGAACAATACACCTGTAAATAATAAGAACCAAATGATATAGAACTGCCCTTGAATAGACATTGCCCAATAATGTTCAAGTGGACTTTTCATTTGCTGTGCATCTAAATAATCAGTATTACTCAATGCCAATTGCCAGTTTTGATAATAGAACATAGATGAAACGACTTCTTTCATTGTCTTATCAAAAATGGTTGATGGTAAGAAGAATATGCTTAATACCAATATGACTAATATAATGATAAATGCTAGTGGAAATAACCGCTTCATTAATTTAGATATGTATGGCCAAAACTTAAATTCTCCAGTTTTATTGATTGTAGATATAATAGATGTTGTAATCAAGAAGCCAGATACAACAAAGAAAACATCTACCCCACCAGATACTTTACCAAACCAAATGTGGTAAATAGCGACTAATAAAGCCGCAATAATTCTTAAACCTTCAATTTCAGGTCTAAATTTTCTTTCTATATCAATCATATTTTTATTCATTTTTAAACTCCATCTTATATTAGTTTGATATGCAATTATAAATTATATCAAACAATTAACCGATGTAAAGTATGTGTAATAAATATTTAATTAGTGTAAATATTGATTTTAATTATAAATTCATCTACATAATACAAAAAACTACTAACAACATTTTACAGTTGTTAGTAGTTTTTGAAATTTTATAATATTTAATGAGATATTTTTTTACTTTTATTTCTGATATTTCTTAAGTTCATTTTTGTCTTTAGTTTCAGTAGCTTAAATTTATAAGAACGATAAGCTTTTTTATCAATTTGCATATCTAAATTACTTGCCACTTCTTTAAATCTTTCATAATTGTAATTCGCAGCAATTGTTAATACGAGCTCTTTCAAGTCTATCACACTATTCGTTTGAAGTTGTTGAACGACTTTTAAATACTTTATCGCTGGATCAATAACATGATTTAAGTTCTCTACTTTCATAAAATTATTTCGAATTAAAAAGTATATGATGAGATAATCCATTCTATAACTATAGTAGTTACTCACTTTTTCTTTTAAACCATTTAAAATGTCCATTGTTCTTTTTCTAACTTCAATGGCATCATTTAAATATTTTTCAATATTTTTGTAACTTGTCGCTACTATAGAATCTTCAATGCCTATGTTATATAAGTAAGCTGGATCATCTAATATTGTAATACGACTCTTTGACCAAGCTTTTAAATTAAAGGTATGCTCTTCACAAAAAGTAATATCTTCATCAAATCTAATATTTTCTAATATCTCACGTTTATACAATTTACCATAAGGACCTATAGACTGCGTAACTTCTGGTGTTAAGTTTAATGTCGTATGATCCACAGCTTTTAAATCATTGTAAGTTTGAATCGGCCTAATCTGATCACCAATTAAATGAGAAACTTTACCGACAACGATATCTGTATCATTTCTTTTTATCGCATCAATCATCTTGTCGATAATACCTTCACCTAATTTATCATCTGCATCACAAAACATAATATATTTACCTTTTGCGATACTAATGCCTTCATTTCTCGTTGCCGCAGCACCTTTATTTTCTCGATTTACAAGTACAATATTAGGATTATTAATTTTGCTAATTACATCTGCACTATTATCTTTAGATCCATCATTGATACAAATGATTTCATGCTCATAATGACTTTTAATTGATTCAATGGTTTGCTCTATTGTTTTTTCTGCATTATAAATAGGGATGATAACACTTACTTCCATATTGTTAAGCTCCTTTGTTTATAAAATCAACTAACTTTTGAGTTGCATCAAAGTTTGTATACTGATGCCACATTGGTTTAATTTTATTATTCATTTTATTCAGATTCACAAGTTTATAAAGTGTTGCTAAATCATAAGCTTTGTTCTCTTTCGTCATTTCATAATAGTATTGATTGAGTCCTCTCATTTCATCATACTTTGCTTCATCATAACTATAGAAAATAATCGTCTTATTTAATAGTGCGGCTTCAATACTTAATGAACTATAATCTGTAATGATGATTTCTGCCATTTCAACTAGATCTTGTATATCTCTCGGATCTGAATCATGTGAAGTAATGCTTGGATGTAATTTAGTCACAAGTTCGTATTCAGGGCACATTTTTTCAAATTTCTGTTTATCTATCGTATGAATTTCATTTGTATAGTCTCGATAAGTAGGAACATATAAAGCTATTTTTTTAGTTTTATTAGGATACTCATGTTTATGTTTATATTGGTCTAATCTTGGTAATCCAAAAGGTAATATTTGATTGGGCTTGGCATCTAAACTTTTAATAAAGACATCTTCCATAATATCTGAACTTACTAAATAATAATCAGTAAAATGATAAACTGATAAATAATTTTTTATCAGTTGTTTATGCTCAAGATTAATACTTTTATCTTCTAATCCAAATTTCTTCAAGGCACCGGCAGCATGCCAAGTTTGTATAACTTTTTGTTCAGGTGTTTTACTGATACTTCCTAATAATAAATAATATGTATCGATAATGATTATTTTACTACTTTTAATTGCTTTTAACTGTTGCAAGACATATTTATTACTTAAATTGATCACTTTATCTACTTCTAAATCATTCAAAAAATTAATCCACTTTGGATGTGCAATAACTGTAATATGATATTGTTCCTTCTTTAATGCTTCAATAATAGGTAATACATCTTCTTTAAAAGTCATAAATATTACAACATTTTTACGTTTCACATTACTTTTAAATAATTTATTAAATACAAAAATAATTGAAAGATAGACTTGTTTAATTATGTTTCTTACCACATTGACACTTCCTTACGTAAAATTTACTAAAGTTAAAAAATTGACCATGAGAAGCTCTAAATTGAGATAAAGGCTGAGACAATCATCGATGTCTCAGCCTTATCATTTATTAATCATTTTAAATAAAGTCAGCAAATCTTTGTCTAAATCTAACATGCAATATTGCACCTACTACAAAGAATAACACTGTCACACATATATTATAAAGTAATAATTGCCAATGATCTATGAAGTACCAATTATCATATAATATTGCCGCTCTGTAACCTTCTGCAAAAAAGAAAACTGGATTTAATTTCATTATCATTTCAATCACTGAACCTTTATCAGGTACCCAAAGAATTGGCGACATGTAAAATAGCATTCTCAAAATAGCTTGCATTGCCATTTGTGTATCTCGAATAATAACACCTAAAGTTGACGTTAATAATGAAACTGAAAATGCAAATAAATACACTAAAGGTAAATATATAAATAATTGTAAAATATAAATCGAAGGTATAATACCAGTTGGTATACATAATAAAATAATAACTAAAACTAAAATAATATGACCATAAAATCTACTTGTTAAAACATAAGCAGGTATTGCTGACAACGGAAAATTCATCTTTGCAACTTGATTAAACTTAGTGCCTATTGACTTAGTCCCTTCAAGTATACCTTGGTTTACAAAGAACCACATACTAATACCGACTAATAAATATAAGATAAACGGTACACCATTTATCGGAGCATTCTGACGTATACCAAAACCAAATGCAAACCAATATACAAATATTTGTAGTATAGGATTAATAAGCTCCCAAGCTAATCCTAAATAATTATCATGATTCGAAATTTTCAATTGGAATTGTGCTAATCTTTGAATCAAATAAAAGTTTTTGACGTGCTCTTTTATTACTGTAAAAACAGCATGCATGAATATCACTCTCTCGCTAAGACATTTATAACTTAATCTTTAATATAGCATCAAATGAGCATAGATGATATATTAAACTTTAGGTTAATCTCGTAATTATAGAACATATATAATTTACATGATTCTAACAGAATTTACAATAAATTTACTAAACTCATAAAATAATGCATAATAGAACTGTTAATAATTATAAGGAATGAAGTACATATGAAAGAATCAGTTATCATTAATAATCTAACAAAAGAATATAAAATTTTCCGTAGTAATAAAGATAGATTAAAAGATGTGTTTTTACCAAAGCATCAATCACAAAGATTTTTAGCGCTGAATGATATATCATTCACTGCTTACGAAGGCGATATTATCGGTTTAGTAGGTATTAACGGATCAGGAAAATCAACATTAAGCAATATTATTGGTGGTTCACTACAACCAACAGACGGTGTAATCGAACGCCACGGTGATGTTAACGTTATTGCAATTAACTCAGGTTTAAACACTCAATTAAACGGTATAGATAATATCGAATACAAAATGTTATTACTTGGTTTCTCTAAAAAACAAATTAAAGAACTTACACCTCAAATTATAGAATTCTCTGAATTAGGTGAATTTATATATCAACCTGTTAAGAAATATTCAAGCGGTATGAAATCTAAATTAGGTTTCGCAATCAATGTAACCGTTGATCCTGATATTCTTGTTATTGATGAAGCATTATCTGTTGGTGACCAAACATTCACTAAGAAAAGTTTAGATAAAATGAATCAATTTAAAGAAGCTGGCAAGACTATTTTCTTTGTCAGTCACAATATAGGTCAAGTTAAAGATTTTTGTACAAAAATAGCTTGGATTGAAGGCGGCATACTAAAAGATTTTGGTTCTACTGAAGATGTACTTCCAAAATACCAAGCATTCTTAAAAGAGTTCAACAAAAAGTCAGCAAACGATAAAAAAGCTTTTAAAGACGAGTTAGATGCTACACGTTTTTATTTTAAATAACCAAAAGCACGTCACCTCCTATAATGAAGGTGACGTGCTTTTTTTATTCTACTCTATAGTTTCCTCTAATCATTGAGTTAATAGAATTTCTTCCAATTATAAATCTAGAAAGTGGTAAAAATGAAAGAACAACTGCTAAACCGACACTTAACGATAATGCAAAGATATACGTTGCAATATTATACATAAAGAATTGATCTATAAAATGAAATGTATATTTTGCCATGTAATAGACCATAATTTTATGTGTTAAGTATATAAAGAATGATATTTCTCCAATAAAATATAAAAAGCTAATATTAAATTTAGACAGCTTTTTAGAAATGACTAATATAAATATAAACGCTAATGAAGAATATAATAAAATGTCATAGCGATTAGATTGAACGACTGTTACATCATTTTGATAAATTGAATAAATAACTAAAAGTGTTACGGCAGCTAAACTTCCTACTAACCACATAAACTTCTTCTCCACAAACGTTAGAACTTCATTGTAGTACCTACCTAAATAATAACCAAATACAAAATAGAATAACCAATAAAGAATATTCGTTCTATGGAATAATGGGTAAAATTCATTCCACCAATTCGTATACGCATCATTATCATACATTAAATATGAGTGCGCCAGACTGATTGCAAAGCTGATGACCAGCATAACAACTGGATTTGCTTTGCTTAATGCTTTATGGAAGATTAAATGTAGAATATAAAATTGGAATATGACAACGACAAACCAACCATACCAATTCCCAATTAATAAATTTTCTTTAAACAACTGCCAAAATGTTTCTTCATTTCCATCAACTTTATACTTTGTATACACATAAAATGTTCCAATTGAAAAATATGGAATCATAATATATTTAAAGCGTTTGACTAGAAAATTTTTCGGTAATTTATCTTTATAAACCATAGATATCAACGATTCTGACAAAATAATAAAGCACGGCGTCGCAAACAAAATTAATATTTGAAATGTTAATACAACCATGCGATTATGATCTTGTAATTCTACGTCTCTCAAGTAATTTGATAATATATGCACTGCTACTATAATTAAGCAAAATATTGCCCTTGCATAAGTAATTTCATGTTTTCTATTCATAAGTACTCCAACTCACAATTTTTTGTCACTTATGAAGATTACATGATTTTAAATTAATTGTAAAATAATTATATAATCTGTTTATAATTATACTTTTGTTAGAGATAAATTAAGTACGTACTTTATTGCTTTTCAATCATAATCTTTACCATCCCTTGTGCATTGATACATTTAATCTTATTATCCTGCAAAGATTTTTCTAATGTTTCATCTATATAAATTGGATTTTTGTATCTTACAGTAAAATGTTGCCACTCAACATCTTCTAACAACCATTCACATACAAGTTGCCCTGGTACAATTTCTTGATGAATCGGATTTGAATCATGAATAATAGATAAATATTGATTAACAAGACTAATATCAAATTTCATACTATACCTCACTTTCCAACGAATGTTTGGTTGAGCCTAGTGTATATGTCATCTCCGCTTTTAATCGTTAAACTAAATTCGTAAATCGTAAACGACTTCACTTTTTTTATTTTCTCATTTTTTAATTTTGCTTTATAAATTGTATCAACATCTAATGCTTTAAACTGTTCAACTGAGGTTTCTTTTAAGTAAATCTCTTTTTCTAAAAAACGTTCAAACAATGAAAATTTTGGCCATATACTTGCTAAATACAATACTGGTACAGAAGATGCATTCTTTTTTATAGTAAGTGTCTGTATATATGCTTCAACCTCTTCTTTGTTGAAAATAACCTCAATTATTTCGATGCCATCTTCTAAATAATGTTGCATGTCCCATGCCTCCTCCTATTCCCATTGTTGCTATCGATGTCTCAATATCTTTCATATGATATAAACGTGTAACGAGGCTTGCACCACTAGCTCCATATGGATGTCCAATAGCTAATGCGCCACCATACAAATTAAATTTATCGTCGGGAATATTTAACATATCTTTTGAAGCAAGCACTTGAGAACTAAATGCTTCATTAAATTCAACACAATCAATTTCTTTCATTGTTAATTGTGAATTTTTCAATACTCTTTCTACAGCAGGTACTGGTCCTATACCTAGTAATCTTGGATCAACACCTTTTACAGAACTATCGATAAATTCCAATCCTTCATGATAACCTAAAGCAGTCGCTTTTTCTTTACTCATAATTAAAAGTAAAACCGCACCGTCATTTTTCATACAACTATTACCTACTGTTACAGTTCCATCTTTAATAAGTGGTTTTAAACGTGATAACGTTCTTAAAGTTAATTTAGGTTTAACGCCTTCGTCATGTTGGATCCATTCATTCCCTACTTTAATCGGATAAATTTCATTTGATAAATAACCTTTTTCCATAGCTTTTATTGTCTTTTGATGGCTATTGTATGCAAATTCGTCCTGACTTTCTCTAGAGATTTGATAGACTTGTGCAACATTTTCAGCCGCTTCAATCATTGAAGGATCTTCTCCATCAGGTGCAAATGAAGCGCGCTCAAAAAATTCAGGTGCGTCATAAACTGATTGTGGTCTCTTGATTTTCCAAGGTGCTCTACTTGTACTTTCAACACCACCAGCAATATAAACTTCACCAGCACCTGCTTGGATCATTCTACAAACATACGTTACCGCTTCTAGTCCTGCACCACATTGCCTATCTATTGTGACACCAGGAATATCAATTGATACACCAGCTTCTAGCAATGACTTTCTAGCAATGTTCCCTCCATTACCTACTATGTTTCCTAAAACAACATCACTTAAATGTTCAAGTGCTTCAGCATGATCAGCAAATAAATATTCATATAAAGGTTTCAAGAGCATTTCAGGTTCTAAGTGTTTAAATACCCCACCATATTTACCAAATGGCGTTCGTTTTGCAGCTACAATAACTGGTTCCATGCTTCTCCTCCTAATTCATAAATAGATTTCATCTTATATCTCGCTATCTTCCCACTAAATGTATATTTCATCTTTTTAACCCGTATCATCTGAGATGGTATTTCATAACGACTTAATCCACATGCTAATAAATACTTTTTCATGCTTAAATATTGCAAATGATCCTTACCTTTATATAATAAAATTGCTATTTCTCCGAATTTATTATGTTTCTTACTTATAATAATTGCTTCATCAATAATATCTAGATTTAATAGTTTTTGCTCAATAATCTCTGGATACACGTTTTTACCACCAATTATTAAACGGTCACTTTCTCGTCCAAATAATCGTAGTTCTTGGTCTGCAGAAATTGATGCCCAATCACCTATTTTAATCCACTCATCATGAACTTCTTCATTCAAATAACCACTAAATGTCATGTCACTTTTGACATATAATTTACCTATATCATTTTCATCTTTGTCTTTAATTTGAACTTGAACAGATGGAAATAGTTTACCTACAGATTCTGAATCAGCTTGTCCATTGATATTGTAGCTTATAAAACTCGCTTCAGAGCTACCAAAGAATTCAATTAAATCAATATAAGGATACTTATGCTTAAATTTTTCAAATATTTGAGTAGATAATTTTGCACCTGATGAAAAAATACTTGTAACATTCATTAAATGAACGTTATGATTCAATAAACTATATAGCATTGTAGGTACTATAAACATCGTTTGATTTTCACTAAATTTATTGATTAATTTATTAAGTATTTGAGTATTAAATTTCTTTTGCCCAATAAACGTTCTACCTGTATATAATGTATAAATCATAGCGTATAGTGTTAAAGAATGTGCATGTGGACCAGGAGCTATAATAATGTTTGTATAACCCTTAAGTAAGTCTTCATTATATTTAAATGACTGAATCCAAGATTGATGATTTCTCATATAAGCTTTAGGTATGCCTGTCGTCCCAGAAGTAAATCCAATATGTAAAATATCTCGCGGTAATGATGTATTATTTTCTATTTTTCGATACGTAACTTTACTACTGTCATCTACTAATAATGGAATATGATATAGCGTTAACAATTCATTCGTTTTCTCTTCAGATATATAAGGATCAAGGACACATGGTATTAGTTCACACTTTAAAGCTGCAATATACCATTTTATAAACTGAATGGGGTTTTTCATCGTAATACCAATCATAATATTCTTTGGATATTGTATTAACGCTGTGGCAATTTTTTCAGATTCTATCATTAAATCGTTATAAGATATATGCATCTCATCAATATACATGGCAATTTTATCTTCATTTGTTATTAATTGTTGATTTATGAGTTCCAGTACTCGCATTACAAAGTCACCTACTTTTATTGTTACCTCCATCATAACATTTAGTTAACAATTAAATAGCTAAAAATCCTCATAAAATAAAACACCTTAATGTTAAATTTCAACATTAAGGTGTTACTATTTATCTATTCTTCATATAATCATATTTATTCTTTTTAGGTGTACATGATTTTTGAAATTGAACTTCTTTTAAAAACAGTGGGATTTTAAGTGCTCTATTCACACGTTTCAAATCAGTTATAATTCTATATAACCATTCTAAATTAAGTTTAATAAACATTTTTGGTGCACGCTTAACATTTCCACTTATAACATCAAACGAGCCACCCACACCCATCATTACCGTGTGTTCAAAATGATGACGGTTATAATAAATCCAATCTTCTTGTTTAGGAAAACCCATTGCCGCAAAAATAAAGTCTGGATTAAATTTCTTAATTTTCTTAGTTACTTTATAATCTAGTACATGTTTATATCCATGTTTATGATCAAACGTAATATTAGGGTATTGTTCTTCTAGAATTTTACGAGTCGCTTTAACGCCTTCTTTAGAAGATCCTAATAAGAATACTCTCTTGCTACTTGCGTTTGCAATATTCAACATTTCTTCCATTAACTCTATTCCCGGAACACGTTCTTTTAATGGCGTATTTAAATATTTAGCTGCTTTAACTATACCAATTCCATCTGGTACAATATAATCTGCATGTTTAATACGTCGTTGATAGTGATTATTACTATAAGCATAATGTGCAATTTCAGGATTAGCTGTTACAATAAATAAATTATCATTCGTTTCCTGATTTACAAAATATTTAATACGTTCTACCATTTCATTTGCCGTCAGGTTTGCAAATGGCAAACCTAGAACATTAACGGTTGGAGGCTTAATCACATCATACGAATTCTCTCTATTTAATTCTATTTGTTCACTAATACTATTTAAATCTTTTTCTAGTACTTTTGCCATTTGTCTCACCTCTCATTCTTCACTATAATTTACACCATTTCCATAAATTTTACAACAAATTTACATTCTACATTTGATAAGTAGTACACATAATTCATTTAAATTGTTGAATTTTACTTGTATAATCATATATGATGTATAATATGCAAAAATAGATATTTCAAAACACAATACGAATAGAAGGGTAAATATATAATATGAAAAGATTCGCAAAAATAGGTTTACTTTTGATGTCAATAGTACTCATGATTCTACCCGTAGTATTTGGACTCATGCTTTATCTTGAAACTAAAGGTGCAATTAATGATTCATTTCTTGATTCTAAAAAAAGCAAATCATCTTTAAGAGATAAACCAGTAGATCCTAGTTTAGATCATGTATCGGTATTATTTCTAGGTGTCGATGATAGTACATCAAGACGTGAAGGTGGTCAAAAGGCTAACCAATCTCGCACTGATGCTATGATTTATACAACTTTTAATAGAGATAAAAAACAAATACGTATGGTTAGTATTCCACGTGATACATTAAGTTATATACCAGCCGTAAAATATTATGATAAAATCACGCATGCTCATGCAATAGATGGGCCAGAAGGTTCAATGGAAAGTGTTGAAAGTACATTAAATGTTCCAGTAGATTACTATGCAAGAATTAATATGGAAGCTTTTGTTGAAGTTGTTGATGAACTTGGTGGTATTGAATATAACGTACCGTTTGATTTAAATGAGCCAAACACTGAAGATAAAGGTCGAATTAAAGTCAAAAAAGGTAAACGTAATTTATCTGGTGACGAAGCGCTTGCCGTTGTTCGTTCAAGAAAACAAGATTCAGATTTAGAACGTGGTAAACGTCAAATGGAAATGATTAAAGCCATTATCAAAAAAGCTCAAGAAACAAATTCAATTAATAAATTAGATGACTTAGTTAAAATCGTTGGTAAAAATGCGAAACACAATTTCTCATTTGAAGATATCCAAAACTTAGCAACGACTTATTCATCAAGTAAAGTAAAAATTAAAACCGAACAAGTTACAGGAACTGATGCTAATTTTAATGGTGTTTACTTCTTCAATCCTGACTTAGATAATTTATTAGAACTGTCTAATAAACTTAGAAAAGACTTAAACTTGCCTAAGACTAAGAAAACAGAATTAATGAATTATTTGATGATTCAAGCATATGGAGATCTAACACCTTATATTGAAGTATCTAAGAAAAGTCTAAAGAGTGGAAACACATCTATTAATAGCGATTCAGCTGAAACAGTCGAACCTGCTATAGAGCCTGATACTGAAGAATCAACTCAGCAGCAAACTGAACAACCGTCTGAGCAGCCTGTAGAACAACCTATAGAACAAGCACCATCACAAGAAGTACCTCAACAAGAAATACCTCAACAAACAACACCAGATCAAAGTGGTCAAGCACCGGATCAAAGCGCTCAACAACCTGGTCCAGAAGTTTACTAGGAAAGGAGGCAAATTATGATTCAACGTAAAACATATGAAAAATATGAACAAATCAATACAATGTTTGATGCACTTGAAAATCAAATAATTCATTCTGGAGATTTGTCTCACTTTAGACAAAATTTGTACTATGTTAATCACGAACATCATGAGAATTATGAAGCGTTATTACTATACTATAATCAAGCAAACAATGATCCAATTGTAGATGGCGCTTGTTATATCATTGCCATCCCAGAAATATTTAATGTTATCAATATCTTTGATAACCCCTTACCTTTTTCATGGGTATATACAGAAACAGGTTTAACAGAAGAAATGAAATCATTAAGTGTTCATTTACAATATCTAGTAGCAGCAGCACTAGAAACAAGCCAAATTCAAATATTTACACCGAGCGGATATACAATGGGTATGACAAATTGGAGTATTCACCAATTAAGATTATTCTGGCAATATACCGCAATCGTTAGAAGACAAGCAGTTCAAACAATATAAATTAAAAGCTGATCCATATAAAATGGTTCAGCTTTTTTGTGTGAACAGAAATAATATGGAACTCATTGAGAATATGTAACGTGAATGTTGCTAAATTGGGATGACTAGCAACATACGGAGCTTCTATGTTGCTAGTCAGCATCGTCTTGCAATTTTGGCAATGTCTATTTATCTTGTTTCACTAGTCTTGATAAATACAGCGTCCTTATTTATCTTGTTTGATCAGTCTTGATAAATAAAGCGTCCCTATTTATCTTGTTTGCCCTGTCTTGATAAATACAACGCCTCTATTTATCTTGTTTGCCCTGTCTTGATAAATACAACGCCTCTATTTATCTTGTTTGCCCTGTCTTGATAAATACACCCCTATATTTACCAACTATTTATTATTTCTTGAGTTTTTAATTTACTACATCAATTAGAATAATCATAATGTATAATAAATTGAATCAAAACAATGGAGGTATCATAATGATCAAAATTGCAGAAAGCCAAAAAGATATACAAGATGGGTTAAATATTAGAAAAATTGTATTTGTTGAAGAACAAGGTGTTTCTATAGACGCAGAGATAGATGAATTTGAAAATGTTTCTAAGCATGTTGTTCTATATCACAATGATAAACCAGCTGCGGTAGGTCGTTTTAGAAATTATAAAAATGGTTATGCGAAAGTAGAGAGAGTTGCCGTTTTAAAACCTTATAGAAAATTTGGTTACGGTAAAGATGTGATGAATTTTATTAATCAAAAAGCTAGTGAAGATGGATATAAAGGTACAGTACTTAATGGACAATCACACGCTAAAGGTTTCTATGAAAAATTAGGTTACAAAACTGAAGGTGAAGAATTCTTAGAAGAAATGATTCCTCACTATTTTATGAAATTAACTTTTTAGATAAATTATTAATATCTCAAATATTAAAGTTACATTACATTTCTTAAAAAGTTCATCTTTTAATATTAAAAAGCCTTATACTGATTATAAATAAATACCTATACAAAAGGAGATTGTTTATGGATAAAAAATTCTATTACAAAACACCCGCACTTGTAGCAATGACTTTAGCAGGTACTACGCTTGTATCACATCAAGTAAATGCAGAAGAACAAACCACAAACAAAGAAAATAAAAACATCATTGAACAACATGATAATGCTAGTCAGATTCAAGATGAACAAAAAGAATTAAAAAGCCAATCTTTAAACGTTTCAGGTACTAAAGAATATAAAGATCCATCTATAATTGATGAGCCTAACCAAAAAGTAGAAAATACAACTAATGAATCAGTACAGCCTACTTCTAATGAAGTAGAACAAGACACAGATGTAACTTCTACTGATGATAACTCTGAAGTTACGAACAACGACGAGGTTTCTGAAGATACTACTCAACCTACTTCTAACGAAGAAGACCAAAACACAGATGTAGCTTCTACTGATGATAATTCTGAAGTTACGAATAACAACGAAGTTTCTGAAGATACTACTCAACCTACTTCTAAAGAAGAAAACCAAAACTCTGATGTAGCTTCTACTGATGATAATTCTGAAGTTACGAATAACAACGAAGTTTCTGAAGATACTACTCAACCTACTTCTAAAGAAGAAAATCAAAACTCTGATGTAGCTTCTACTGAAGATAACTCTGAAGTTACGAATAACAACGAGGTTTCTGAAGATACTGCTCAACCTACTTCTAAAGAAGAAAACCAAAACTCTGATGTAGCTTCTACTGAAGATAACTCTGAAGTTACGAATAACGACGAAGTTTCTGAAGATACTACTCAACCTACTTCTAAAGAAGAAAACCAAAACTCTGATGTAGCTTCTACTGAAGATAACTCTGAAGTTACGAATAACAACGAGGTTTCTGAAGATACTGCTCAATCTACTTCTAACGAAGAAGATCAAAAAACTGAAGTAGCTTCTTCTGAAGATAATACGGAAGTTAATAACAACCAAGAAGTTTCTGAAGATACTACTCAATCTACTTCTAATGAAGTAGATCAAGATACTGATGTAACTACTACAGAAGACAATACTGAAGAAATAAACAATGAACAGGTTTCTGATGACTTAGCTCAGCCTACTTCTACTAATGATGCTCAAGATACTGAAGCGGCTAATAGTACGCAAAATGCCAAAGTTCAATTAGAAACTGCTAGTGTTCAACCACAAGTTAGCACTTTTGCATTTAGATCTGTAAGTAGTGCGCCTGTTGTTAAAAAAGCTGTCGCTACTACATCTAGTTCTTATAGTCCTACAGTAAGTTCGTCAATAAATAATCAAATTAGAAATAATAATTATGCAGTTCCGACATATGTTGAAGATTTTTCAAGTCATATTCCAAAAATTCCATATCGTAATGGTGTTGGTAAACCTGAAGGTATTATTGCACATGAAACTGCAAATCCTAATTCAACAATTCAAGGCGAAATTGCATATATGAAAAACAACTATGAAAGTGCATTTGTACATGCCTTTGTAGATGATAATAATATTATTGAAGTTGCGCCAACTGATTACTTAGCTTGGGGTGCTGGTGGCGTCGCAAATGAACGATTCATACATATAGAATTAGTTCGTGTTTATGGCGGAGATCGTTTTGCTCGCTCTATTAACAATTATGCAGATTATATCGCAACTAATTTATCATATTACGGCTTACCATTTGATAGTGCTGAAAATGATGGTACTGGTACTTTATGGTCTCATGATGCTGTTTCAAGATATTTAGGTGGTACGGATCATAGTGACCCATATGGTTGGTTTGCTGAAAATAATTATACTTTTAATGAACTTATAGATTTAGTGCGAGAGAAATATTTATACAAAACAGGTAGTGTAACTCAACCCACTACACCTGTAGTTTCTAAGCCTAAGCCTAAGCCGACTACACCTGTAGTCTCTAAACCTAAACCGTCTACACCTGTAGTCTCTAAACCTAAACCGTCTACACCTGTAGTCTCTAAACCTAAACCGTCTACACCTGTAGTCTCTAAACCTAAACCGACTGCACCAGTAGTTTCTAAACCTAAACCGTCTACACCTGTTGTGTCTAAGCCTAAACCTACTACGCCTGTAGCGAGTCCTGCAAAAACAGTAGTTGTTAACTATAAAGGTAAAGTTAATACAAACGCATCAGGTGTTTATAGTTCAGTTTATGATACTAAAACTAAATCAGCTGCTAACAAAGTTGGTAAAACATTTAATATTGGTAAACAATCTAACTATAACAACCAAGTATATTATTTATTACAAGATAATAACGGCACTCCTTTAGGTTGGGTGAAATCTAGTGACATTCAACTGCAAAACAATACTAAAGTAACGCCGAAACCTGCTGCTTCTAACACAGCGAAACCTAAAGCAACTCCGAAACCTGTTGCTTCTAACACAGCGAAACCTAAAGCAACTCCGAAACCTGTTGCTTCTAACACAACAAAAACAAATGCAGTTGCTAAAACGGTTCGTGTTAACTATTTAGGTAAAGTTAATAAAAATATCTCTGGTGTATATACTTCTGTATATGACCAAAAAACTGTACCTGCAATCAACAAAGCAGGAAAAACATTCAAGATTGGTAAACAATCTACTTATAATAATCAAACATATTATCTACTTCAAGATAATAATGCCATTCCATTAGGATGGGTGAATGCTAAAGACATTCAATTACAAAAAGTAACAACACAACCAAAAGTTGTTAATAAAGCAACTGTCGCTCAACCTAAAAAGACAAATGCTATAAAATCAAGTGCTGTTAACAATCAGCCTATTGCTTTAAAAGAAAACTATCAAAACTACTTAATTTTTGATAACAGTGGATATTTCTATAGTGAACCTTCAGTATCTAAAAAAACATTACTAGGTTCATTACAAAACTACCAATATTCATACTTTAAAGTTATTTCATCTCAAAAAGTTGGTAATGAATTATGGTATAAAGGTTTATTAAATGGTAAAACTGTATGGATTAATGCTAAGTATTTACAACTCGCTACAGAATCAACAAATGTTTCAACTAGCCCATATACGTTAGATCAAGCTGTCGATATTCAAATGGCATTAAGAAATGGTTCTGAACCTAAAAAAGTATTAGCAAGTGGTATTAGAAATGCTACGAGAGCTGAAGTTAAAGATGCTATGGATACAAGTAAATATGTAAATGACCCAGTTCAAAAATATCAATTTTTAGACCTAAACAAGTCTCAAAATATTTCAGCAACTAAATTAAATGAATTGTTACGTGGTAAAGGGATTCTTGAAAATCAAGGTAATGCCTTTAGCCAAGCAGCAAAAGCAGTAGGCATTAATGAAATATATTTAATTTCACATGCGTTATTAGAAACTGGTAATGGTACAAGTGATTTAGCTAATGGCGGATCAATCGACCAAAATGGTAATGTTGATTTAAATGCTCAAACAAAATATTATAATATGTTTGGGGTTGGCGCTATTGATAAAAATGCATTATATGGTGGTATTAAATATGCACAACAAGCAGGATGGAACACACCTGAAAAAGCAATCTTAGGTGGTGCTCAATTTATAGCTAATAATTACATTAAATCTGGACAAAACACACTCTATAAAATGAGATTTAATCCGCAAAATCCTGGCGTTCATCAATATGCTACAGGCATAGACTTTGCTAAGTCTAATGCAAAACGAATTAGCGACTTCTATCAACAGATTCAAACAGATGGCCAATATTACGATGTTGATCAATATAAAGCATAATACTAAAGTTAAAACGAATGCCTTTCATAAGGCATTCGTTTGATTTTATAGTATTAACGAAATAAAATTATTTGTACTTTTGAAAAATTTAATTTATAATCTACATTTCAAGCAAATTGTAGATTATCGTTTTAGGGGAGCACTTTTCATGGCAAACGAAAAAGAAAGAGACCATTATTTTGATAACGCGCGATTTTTCTTAATTGTGTTAGTTGTATTCGGTCATTTAACAAGATCTTATGTTAATGAAAGTCATATTTTCAAAGCACTATATATGTTTATTTACAGTTTCCATATGCCAGCATTTGTACTGATATCAGGATTCTTTGCTAAAGGTGTAGGAAAACCAGGTTACATAAAAAAAATTACAATCAAACTCTTATTACCTTATTTAATATTCCAATTATTTTATGGTTTATATTACTACTATATTGATAGAGATGATACATTAAATATTAGTCCCTTCGATCCACAATGGGCAATGTGGTTCTTAGTAAGTTTATTTTCATGGCATATTATTTTGCATTTTGTGAGAAACTTCAATCCATATATCACATTCACAGTAGCAATATTATTAGGTTTAGTTGTCGGTTATTTTGACTTTATTAATGCAAAACTTAGTCTATCAAGAACATTTGTATTCTTCCCAATTTTCTTATTAGGCTATTACATTAATAAAGAACAGTCATTTATTTTAAGAAATAAAAAACATATGTGGTTATCTTCCATTAGTTTAATCGTTATCTTTATCGCTTATTTACTAACTGACTATAACTTTGAATGGTTATTTGGTAGCAAACCATATTCAGCACTTGAAGGCGATGTAGATGTTTATAGTGCATTTAAAAGATTATTCATATATGTTGTCATTTTCGTTTCAACATTTAGTTTCTTAAATTTAATACCAGAGCGTAAGTTACCATTAACTTATATTGGCTCTCGAACAATGTTTATTTATTTACTACATGGTCTTTTCGTAGGTCTATTTCGTTCAAAAGAATGGGATCAAATGTTATTAGACCAACCCTATGTTTGGATTGCTATTATTCTTATAACAATTGCTATTGTGTACTTCTTTAGTAGCGACATTGTAAGACATTATGCAAATCCTGTTGTTAACATTAAAAAGCCACCAAAAAAGAAAAAATAAGCATTTAAAAGCCAATCCTTTGAGTACTTAACTTAAGGATTGGCTTTTTTTGTTTATCTAATTAATGTTTCATACGATATCGTACCTATAAATTTATCTTCACTATTTAATAAATATGCTGGTATTTGTACATGTTTATGTGTAATAGGTGCTAGCTTATGATTATTATTATAAAGATTTTCTAATACTTCATAACTCGCGCTTAATAAATATGTTAAATAATCTACCCACTCTTGCGTATAAGGTGTATCTGACTGAATAAATAATATTGGATTTTCTTTTTTAGATGTTGGTTGCATAAAGTCTGAAACAAATTTTCTTTCGTCTAATGATAGTTCTTCTTTCATTTTAAATTTGATATGAAATTGCGCATTCTTAATAAGTCGATTATCTTGCCCGAAATAATATCGATGAAAATGTGGTAATTGAGCTTCTGCTCTACAAATATGTATTGAATCTTCTTCAAATGAAACCATCCACTGTTCGTCATTATTTTGTATTAATACAAACGTTGGATGTGGTAACCAATCAAAAATATTTAAAGATAGTAGTAACTTTAATCGTTGATTCATATTAGCTAAATTCACCATATAAACATCCCCTATTATTGTAATGTTTCCCTTATTGTAATACGTTTTCTAAATTTTTGCTATATTCATTTATTTGTATGCTTTTTAAAGTTATAATTAAACTATCGTTTTGAAGAGGTGAAAAAAATGCAATTACCATTAAATAAATTTGCATCTCAACTTCAAGTGTCTGGAATTAGAGCGATATCTAACCGTATACCTGAAATTGATGATGTGATTAACTTAACAGTTGGTCAACCCGATTTTCCTGTACCAACAAGCGTTAAAGATGCAATGAAACAAGCAATTGATCATAACTTTACATCTTATTCTCATAATGCTGGGTTACCAGAATTGAGAAAAATCGTTGCACAATATTATAAAAATCGCTTTAATGCTTCATTTGAAACAGATGAAATCCTTATCACAAATGGTGCAAGCGAAGCGTTAGACACAACATTAAGAGGTATTCTTGAACATGGCGATGAAGTATTAATTCCTTCACCAGTATATGCTGGGTATGTCCCACTTATTGAATTGTTAGGTGCTAAACCTATATACATAGATACTACCCAAACTGGCCTCAAAATAACGCCTGAATTAGTTAAATCTCATATAACTGATAAAACAAAAGCTATCTTGCTGAATTATCCTAATAACCCTACTGGAATTACGTTGAATCAACATGAAGTAGAAGCACTTGTTGATGCATTTAAAGACTACCCTATTTATGTTGTCAGCGATGAGATATATGCAGAGAATACATTTAATCAGACTCATACATCTTTCGCTTCGTATGACGCAATCAAAGATCAATGTATTTTACTAGGTGGTTTGAGTAAATCACATTCAATGACTGGTCTAAGAATCGGATTCTTATTAGGACCACAATATGTTATGAAACAATTAACCTTTGTACATGCTTATAATTGTATTTGTGCGAATGTGCCGAGCCAATACGCTGCAATTGAAGCACTAACAAGTGCAATTGATTCGCCTAAGGAAATGAATAAAGCATATATAGAACGTAGAGATTATGTATACAAGCGATTGATTGACATAGGCTTTAAATTAAATGAAAAACCTCAAGGTGCATTTTACATCTTTCCACAAATTTCACATTTCGGAATGGATGATTATGAATTCTGTATGAAAGCACTTGAAGATTACCATGTCGCGATTGTACCAGGTTCAGCTTTCACCCATATTGGTAAGGGCTATATTAGAATTTCATATGCTTATAATTTAGAAGCACTCGAAGAAGGACTGAATAGATTAGAAAGAATGATTCAAGAACTATTTTAAAGGGGCTGGAACACAATGGATTTATTATGGCAAACGTTTGAAGATAGAAGTCATTTACTTAAAAGTTTAGTCAGACATCAATCTATAACACATTCAGAAGGAGAAAAGACTTTTCCTTACTTTTTAAGAGATCAATACTTAAAGTTAGATTATTTTAAGCGTAATGCTCATCAAGTTATGCTGCAACCGACCGGGGATGGTCGTCATGCAGTTCTTGCATATTACAAAGCACCACAATCTAAAAAAACGCTCGTTTGTATAAGTCATTTTGATACTGTTGGTATCGATGATTATAGCGAATATAAAGATGATGCTTTCGATATGGATAAAATCACAGAAATATTTAGACAAGATATGAAATACTTAACGCCTGATGCTAAAAAAGATATCCAAACGCACAATTATTTATTTGGACGTGGTTCAATGGATATGAAACCAGGTCTTATGATACATATGTCTATGATAGAAAAAGCAATCCAAGAATCATGGGATATTAACATAATCGTTGTTTCAGTACCTGATGAAGAAGTTGAGTCTAAAGGTATGCATGTAGCCGTTCAAAAGCTCAATCAAATTCGTAAGGAAGATCATTTAGATATAGCTTTACATTTAAACAGTGAACCTACTTTTTCACAAGCAGAAAATGACCCAAATCATTATGTATATTCAGGGACAATAGGCAAAATTATGCCTTCAGTATTATGCTATGGTAAAGAAACACATGTTGGACAACCATTGAATGGTATTAGTTCGAATTTCATACAAAGTTTTATTAATAGCAAAATGGAATACTGTACTTTGTTTAAGGAAACATACAAAGATGAAACGACGCCGCTTCCAGTTTCTCTCATGAGTAGAGATATTAAAGATCATTATGACGTTCAAACACCATTTAGAACTGTTTCATTATATAATGTATTTTTATTTAACAGAAATGCAGAACAAGCTTTTAAAATTTTTAACGATGTAGTTAAAGATGCCATTCACAATTGTGAAAAAGCATATCAAGAAACATTAAAATCCGAGGGTTTTCATAAAACATTATCAATTAACCTCTTAACCTTCAAAGAATTAAAAGCACGCGCAATAGAAGAATATGGTAAAAGTAAAATCAATCAAATTATTGAACAAACGGTTCATGAAATTCATGATGAAAGAGCACAATCTATAGAAATTACAGATCGTTTTATGCATATGTTGAAAGGTTTAGGACCAAGTGTCGTAACATTTTTTGCGCCACCTTATTATCCAGCTGCGCACTCTTCTGAAGATGCATTTATTGATGCAATTGTTCAAACTGTTAGTGATACATCTTTAAGTCAGTTTGATAGAGTTTCAAAAAGACAATATTTCTTTAATGGCATTAGTGATCTGAGTTACGCAAAATATAGACAAGACGATTTAGGATTTGAAAGTTATATTGAACAAACACCTGTGTTTAATCAATCATACTTTATACCATTTAAAGATATACAAGAAATAAATGCACCAGTTATTAATATTGGACCTATCGGTAAAGATGCTCATCAAGTAACAGAACGCATCAATATGAAAAGTGCGTTTGAAGAAATACCTGCAATTATTGAGCAAGTCATAAGAAAGCATTTATTATAACAAAAAAAAGAGAGGTTGAGACATTATGAAATGTCTCAACCTCTTGTTTTTATTTGTATCAATATTAAGGAAACTTAGGAAATTGATCGAAGTCTGGTTGACGTTTTTCTTTGAAAGCGTCTCTTCCTTCTTTTGCTTCGTCTGAAGTGTAATATAATAATGTTGCATCACCAGCGAATTGTTGTAAACCAGCTAATCCATCAGTGTCAGCGTTCATAGCAGCTTTTAAGAAACGTAATGCAGTTGGTGAATGTTGCATCATTTCTTTACACCATTGAACAGTTTCATCTTCTATTTTATCTAATGGTACAACTGTATTTACAAGACCCATATCAATAGCTTCTTTTGCATCGTATTGGCGACATAAGAACCAAATTTCACGTGCTTTTTTATGTCCAACAATTCTTGCTAAATATCCTGAACCATAACCAGCATCGAATGAACCTACTTTAGGTCCAGTTTGACCGAATCTTGCATTTTCAGCGGCAATTGTTAAGTCACATACGATATGTAGTACGTGTCCACCACCAATAGCATATCCTCTAACCATAGCTACTACGGGTTTAGGAATAACACGGATAAGACGTTGTAAATCTAGTACATTTAATCTTGGAATTTGGTCATCGCCAACGTAACCACCATGTCCACGAACAGATTGGTCTCCACCTGAACAGAATGCTAAGTCGCCTTCACCAGTTAAGATGATAGAACCTACTCTCTCATCATCTCTAGCTCTAGAGAAAGCATCGATCATTTCTTGAACTGTTAAAGGTGTGAATGCATTACGTACTTCTGGACGGTTGATTGTAATTTTAGCAATACCTTCGAAAAATTCATATTTAATTTCTTTATATTCTTTTATAGTTTCCCATTGTCTTGACATAATTTGCCTCCTAAAATAAATTCTATTATTATTGTATCAAATTTTGAGGGTTGTTCCACATGAATTGTGTGCCCAGCATCATTAACAATATAAAATTTACTATTTTTTATACTTTCGTTCATTTGTTTACCTATTTGAATAAACTTTTCATCTTTTTGACCGACGATAATACAAGTTGGTACATTCATTGTATTCAAATGATGCCAATTGGATGGTTGTGAACCTGTACCATAATCTTTAAGTGCTTTACTTAACCCATTAGGATTTTGAGAAAGTCTCATCTGTTTAATACGTTCTCTTTCTCCAGTAGAAAGTATAGACTGACTATTAAATAATGGTAGTTTTGACCATTCCTCGACAAACTGTTGTAATCCAATTTCTTGAATGCGCGTTGCTCTGTTATAATCGACTTCAATTCTATTCTGTTTATCTGATGAATCTTTAAGTCCAGGACTAGCACTTTCTAAGATCAAGCCGCTTAATAACTCTGGGTATTGCACTGCAAAGCTTAACGCAACACGTCCACCCATAGAATATCCATGCAAATAAATCTTATCAAGTTCTAAATAATCAATGACTTCTTTAATCTTTGAGACAATAAAATCCATTGACCATATTTCATCATAACTTGATTCATCATGTCCATGTCCAGGTAAATCAATGGTTATTACATTTAAGCCTTTGTTTCTCAAGGTACTCTCAACTATATGAAATGATGTATGATCACTGATGAAGCCATGTAACAAAATAATAGACGGTTTATGTTCATCATATGACTTAACGTGGTGATTTAACATATTGAATACCTTTCATTTGTTCAAAGAGTTGTCTATGTGTTGCGGTATTTTCTTCTCTATTCGTTAGAATTTCGTATAAATAAGAACCGAATTGCGGTAATGTTTGTTTTTTATAATCAGAAACACTTTCGAATTTTTCGTAACCTAACTCATATAGATGCGCAACATGTTGAAAATCTAAATCAAGTGGTGTACCGAATAATTTCTCAAAATGTTCAGGTGCTTCTTCTTTAGGTGCTAAGTAATTGAAGATGCCACCACCATTATTGTTTAAGCATACAATTGTAATATCTAAATCATGAAGTTTACTCATAATCAAGCCATTCATATCATGAAAGAATGAAACATCACCTATGATAAGTGTAACTTTTTTATATACAGACATGCCAAGTGCAGTCGACACGACACCATCAATACCATTCGCACCTCTATTAGCTGCTATTTCAGCTTTTGAGTTTAAATTAAATGTATCGACATCTCTTATCGGCATACTATTACCAACAAATACAGTATCTTTAGAAGTCATTTTTTTCAATAAACTACCTACTGCAGCACCTTCATCTGTTTCTTCATCGATATATTTTTCAATCAATGCACTCGCTTCTTTATCCATTGTTATCCATTTTTCTAACCAATTCTTGTTTTGAGTGGGTGTTACATCTTGAGCTTGTCTGAAGAAATCATTTGGACTTAGTTCCACTGAAATCGTTGGTACTTTAGGATAGGCATCAGGTGTATCATTATTTTGCACAAGAATTTGTGGACATTTAATTTCTTTTAACCAATTGTTTAAATGTTTAGAAACGACTGGTTGCCCCACTCTGATGATAAATTGCGGTTCTATACTTAATCCGCCTTTGAAAAGTGCATCATAAGTAGAAATCACATTTGGATGATTTAATTTTCTCAAATTACTTAATGGATCAGCTAATATAGGAATATTATGAATAGCTGAATAAGTTAATATTTGAGATAAATCCTGACCTTGTGTATCTCCTACAATAACGACACCTCTTGGTTTTTCGATATATGTTTGAATACTCGTAAAATCAATCGATTTTTGATATTTTGTTTCTAATTTTCTTTTAGAGGACAAATATCTTCTTAATTTCACATTAGGGATTAATGGTTCTCTAAATGGAAAATTAAAATGTACAGGTCCTCTTTGTGGACCAACAAAATGTTTCTCAGCTTTAATCATATTCATATTAATTGCATTTAATGTACCTTCTGAGTCATCAGCTATAGGCATATCAAATTGAAACTTCGTGAAGTTTTGGAACATATTCACTTGATTGATTGCTTGAGGTGCACCAACATTACGTAATTCATGTGGTCTATCACTTGTAACAACGACAAGTGGTAATCGACTAATAAATGCTTCAGATACAGCTGGCATATAATTAGATGCTGCTGTTCCTGAAGTACAGATAATTGCGACAGGCTTTTGACTTGCTTTGATTATGCCAAGTGCAAAAAATGCTGCGCTTCTTTCATCTGGATGAACCCATGTTTTTAAATGTGGATGTCGTTCACAAGCTATCGCTAATGGTGTAGATCTTGATCCAGGACTAATAACAACATCATCGACACCATATTCATATAATTTAGAAACAAATGTAAATACTTGTTTAGTGAGACTTTCAATATGTGTACTCAATTCTACATCACTCCTAGTGCTTTCAACATTGGTTTAAATTTTAAGTCTGTTTCTTCAAACTCAGATATTGCTTCAGAATCTTTTACAATACCACAACCTGAATATAATGTTGCAGTATGATTATTCACTAACATAGAACGAATAGATACAACAAATTCACCATTATTTTCTAAATCTATATAACCTAATGGTGCACCGTAAAACCCTCTTGTTCCGAACTCTTCATGTTCTATAAATTTTATAGCTTCAACTTTAGGAAATCCTCCTAATGCTGGCGTCGGATGCAATTGATTAACAATTTCTAATACATTTTCAGATAGTAAATCTGCTTGTATTTTCGTATATAAATGATATAAATGTTTGTTTGTGAGTATGGTTGGCTTTTTATCGTATTCAATGTGTTTCGTAAATGATTGAATGTCATGAATGATACTATCCACTACATAACGATGTTCAAATTGATTTTTAGAATCATTTAGAAGTTCATTTTTTAATTCATCATTCTTTGATTCATCTTCTGTTCTTAAAATCGTACCAGCAATTGCATTTGTATATAGTTTACCATCTTCTATTTGGCAAAGTTGTTCAGGTGTTTGTGAAATAAATTGGGAATTACCTGATTCAAATAGCAATAAATAGCTTGATTCATTAGAATCTAATGATCTTTGTAATGCATCTTCAACATTAACATGATTTTCAAATTCGATTTGTCTTCTTCTAGATAGTACGACTTTTTGTAGGGCTACAGATTCATTCATTTGTGAAACAACTTTAGTAACTAATGCTTTCCATTCTTCACTTTGAATATCTTTATTATCCACTACTACAGGTTCACTCGATTCGATTTTTTCATTTTCTGTTTCTAAAATACTTATAACTTCGTGAATATTATCGATATCGAATTTGTTACCATGATCCGTATAAGTAAGATAACAATGACCATTTTCTTTTGTCACCAAATATTTAGGCAATACAAAATGACTCATCCCGTAATCTTTCCATTCATTCGTTAATGAATGCTCTGAAAATTGAAAGCCACCAAAGAACTTTAGATGGTGCTTTTCTTCATGTAACTTAATTGTATTTAATTGTTCTTTAATATTTTGCCAGTATTCATATATATCATCATGTTCTAAATGTGAATACCTAGCTTCTAATAAATATCCAATTCCACACATTTCTAATTTAGAATCCTTAGATTTGTAATAAAAATGTTGTCCTGTATAATTGATTTCTTCCCTTAATAAATGGATTAAATCTGGTTGATATTGAAGCTCAATTTCAACTGAAATATAATTTTTATTTCCATCGATTTCAGAAATTATCTGTTGCTTCAAATCCGTCCTCAAGGCCATTTCACTTCCACTTCTTTCCGAAAAATATCTATCTACTCATTTTATCATTTTTTAAGTCAACATGCGTTAATATTGTACTTTAAATACAGAATATAAATTAAAATTTTACACAATTACAGTGATTGACCAATTGATAGCGAAAGCATATACTAATACTGTCAAAAATATAAATTTAAGAGGTAAATACATGTCACAAAATTTATCACAGCATTCAGGCTTGAAAAAATATTATCATTTGATGAGACCACATACACTTACAGCATCATTTGTTCCTGTCCTATTGGGTACCGCTTCATCAAAGATTTTTTTAACAGGCGCTGAAGCATCCATTAAAATTTCAGTCGTATTAGCAATGTTACTCGCTAGTATTTTAATACAAGCAGCAACTAATATGTTTAATGAATACTTTGATTATAAGCGAGGATTAGATGACCATACTTCTGTCGGTATCGGAGGCGCAATTGTAAGAAATGGTATGTCTCCTAAATCCGTTTATAATTTAGCAATAGCATTCTATGTTATAGCTGTCATATTAGGTATTTACATATGCATACAAAGTACATGGCTATTAATACCAATAGGATTAGTTTGTATGGCAATCGGTTATTTTTATACAGGTGGACCAATCCCTATTTCATGGACGCCATTCGGTGAAATATTCGCTGGATTCTTCATGGGATTTGTAATTGTCATGATTTCATTCTATATACAAACAGGTACTTTAAGTTTTTATCCAGCATTATTAAGTATCCCTGTTTCTATTACAATCGGACTTATCAACTTGGCAAATAACATTAGAGACCGCGAAAAAGACAAACAAAGTGGTAGAAAGACTTACGCGATTTTAGTCGGTAAAAGACTATCTATCATGACTATGGCAATTCTTTATATTTTCGCATATGTCTTTGTTATTTATTTAGCATTATTTAAACCATACGGCTCTCTATTATGGTTGCTTGTCTTAATATCTGCACCATTCCCAATCAAAGCCGTACGTCGATTCAATAAAAATGACACACCACAAACTATGATGCCAGCAATGGCAGCTACAGGTAAAGCGAACACGATCTTCGGATTGTTATTAGCACTTGGTGTATATATTAGTGGTTTATTAGGTGGATTATAAAACACCATCAAAAAAGAGGTTTGGACAATGTCCAGCCTCTTTTTTGATTTATATAAGTTGGTTTAAATATTCAAAAGCTGTAATACCATATATTTTCTTGAAATTTTTATTTAAATGCGATAAATCTACAAATCCACAATTTGTTACAGCAGCATAAATATCTTTAGTTATTTCTAAATTTAATTTAGCTTGCTCTACCTTTCTATTCAAATAATATTGATAAGGTGTAAAACCAGTATACTTTTTGAAATAGCGAATAAATTGATATTGAGTCATATTTAATTCTAGACTGATCATTTCTACATTTAATGTATCAAACAAGTGGCTCTCTATAATATTCTTCGCCATGTTTATGAGCCTGTTATCTTTAGGCGCTACATTTATATCATTATTCAACAAAGCATCATTAACTTGCAGCAATTGTTCTAATACATAAGCATCTTCTTGATTCGTTAAAATGGCATTAGAGAGATGGATAATTTTGTTTTTTAAATTTTGATCATTTGATATAGGTTTATTGAAAATTACATTTTGCGGTATGTTATCATTTCCAAGAATATGTTCTCTCTCTAAATAAATCATTGTGTATTTAAGGTCTTTCTTGTCAAAAGAACTACCATCATGAATTTGTTCTGGATTAAAGAACATAACATTATTAGGATATGATAAATATTGGTCACCATCTAAAGTATAGTGTTGTATACCATCTAACGTAACACCAAGTGCATATTCTTTATGCGCATGTTTTTTATATTTAAACTCGCTCATTTGAGCTAATAATGCTGTAACACCTATACGCTTTTTATACAAAAAATTATCCATATAACCCCTCCTTATCTATAACCAAATTAATAATGTCGCCATAACAAGTGCCAATGACATAATGACATTAAAAACTTTCAAATGTTGATCTATAAATTTTTTCAGAACTGTGCCGAATAAAAGCCAAGACGCAAATGCTAAAAACCCAATAATCGTTATTATAGTTACATTAAGAAACACATCGTTAAAAGTAGAGTCTGCTTTTAAAACAAAGCTTGGTAAGACCGTTAAACAGAATAAGACAACTTTAGGATTTAGAAATTGCATGACAAACCCAGAAGTAAAGTTACCGTAATTTGTATCATTATGTGATTTATAAGCATTTAAAATCTGATATGCCAAATATAACATATAAATCGTTCCAATTATTTTCATCGTAAATATAATATTCGGCATTATGTTTACGAGTACTGTATTAAATATTGCAGATAACAACAAAATTAAAAAGAATGCTACCGTTGAACCGTACGTATACTGCAAAGCTTTTTTAGTACCGTAATTTTGAGTTGTTGTTAATATTACGATATTTGTAGGTCCAGGTGTGAAAGTAATTATAAAACAGTAAAATAAAAATGATAATGTACTCATCGAATCCCTCCAGTATCTTTGTATTCTCTCAATAATGTCAAAATTGATATAGTACAAAATTGCATTCACATAAAAATAAGACCACGCCAACATTTTGTTGGCATGATCTTATTTTTTTAAGAACTCAAGTATATCTTTTTCAATTTGTTCTTTATCTTCACTTCTTGTCATTAAATGTGTTGCATTTTTATAAGCTGTTAATTCTTTATGTTCTGATGCTATATCATGATATATTCTCTCCGCACTATCTTGATAAAATGTTTGATCTAATTCTCCATACTTTATAGAGATAGGTATTTTTACTGCGTCTAAATGATTCATAATATCCTCTATAAATGATGTAAATATATGTGCACCTTCATCATAATCATCAATGAGTGCAAGTTGGCGTTTGCTTTCTTCTTTATCTAAACCTTGGATCTGATTAATTCTTTCTCCATAATGATAGAGTCTTCTTTTAATATCTTTATTTGTTCTATTATGAGGTGTAGACATTGCTATACATTTCTTCACATCAAATGTTTCGACAAGTTTTAAAGACATAAGAGCACCTAATGAAACACCGAGCACATGAATGCTTTCATATCCACTATCCTTTAAATAGTGATAACTCTCTTGTACTTGCTTCCACCAATCATTTGTTGTATAGGCTAATAAACCTTCTAAACTTAATCCATGCCCTTTATAAGCTGGAATATAGCAAGTGTATCCCGCTTCGTTTAGAAACTCTGCTAAAGCTTTTACATCTCTTACTGTACCTGTAAATGAATGCAATAATATAACCGCTTCATCTCCACCTTTTAAAAATACATTTTGAGATTCTTTCAATTTCAACAATCAAATCACTCCGATTTCAATTTCGATATCACTATTATAACGCTTTTTCCATATAATAGTTTGTCGTTTCAAATCCCATTTTTTTATATAACTCATATGCAATTTGATTATGACCGAAAACATGGAGTCGAATACTTTTAATGTCATGTTCCTTGCAATACTCATCTAAAGCTTGCATCGTCATTTTACCTAAACCTTTACCTCTATCAAATTCGTTAATTTTAATATCATAAATAAAACATTTTAATACATGATCTTTCTCGAACACATGTAGCCATAAAATACCAACCTTATCCCCTTCATTAAAGATATTAAAAATTTTATGACCTTCCGTATGTAAACCATCAGGTAGAAGTTTCTTAAAATATGCTCTACTTCTCTCATCCGCTTCTTCAACAGACCAAGAACCACTTTTCACTTGTTCATCAGCAAATTCTTTCAAAGAAACCTCATAAAAATCATTAAAGTCCTGCATTTCTATTAATTTTAATTCAACAGTCATATAATCCCCACCAATCTCTATATTTAGGTTCATTATACACTTCTAAAAATTAGAAACAAAAATACAATTATTTGTTTAACCACTTAATAAACGTAATCCCCAAAATTAAAATACTCACAGCAACAAGTGATTCAATCTTCTCCTTCTTCGTAGTCTTACGAATACTTATACTTGCTTTCATATCAAACACCCCCCTTAATCATTAATTTTTCACAATAGACAAATATTGACAAATTGTGTTATAACTTCTTTGAAAAAGGACAACGTGTTGCTGCACGTTGCGCGATGAGCCCGTTTTAAAGACGGTGACCGTATTTAAATATGATAAAATAAATCATCTCTATTCAGTCAAAAGTTGTAAGAGATGGTTTATTTTTTTTGGTTCATTTTTACAATTGCGATTACTAAACCATTTAGGCTAATGATAAAAGTATTTCATACTATATATCCTTTTGATATAATAATCTTAATTTTCAAAAAGAAAGGATGTATAAGATGAATGATCATATCATAATCATTGGAGGCGGAATAGCTGGAATAAGATTAGCATCCCTTCTACAAAAAGAGAATATTCCTTATAAAATTTTAGAAGCAAGGGAATACTTAGGTGGTAGAGTTTTGACACAAATTGAAGATGAAAAAAATTACTTCGATTTAGGACCTACGTGGTATTGGCCAGAAAAAGAACCTACGATTACACAATTAATTAAAGATTTAAATATCCCTACTATGGAGCAGTTTAATAACGGGAAAAGTTTATTACAACTAAGTAATGACGGCAATATCAAATTGTTTGATTCTGAGGCTGTAAATAGTAAAAGTTATCGTATTATTGGTGGTGTCAAAAAACTAATTGATGTTATAAAAAAAGTTATTCCAAATGAATCGATACATACTCATACAATAGTTAAAAAAGTCATTAAAAATAATAACAATTATACGATTGATGCTTTTAATAATGAAACTAAGGAATCCATTTCATATACAGCAAGCAAAGTTGTACTATGTTTACCCCCTCGTTTATTGCTAGAAAACATAACATTCTTGCCCAAATTCAATCAAGAAACCTATTTAGATTTATTAAATAAACCAACATGGATGGGTGCTCAATCTAAAATAGTATTAACATATAAATCGCCATTTTGGAGAGAGCAGAACTTATCCGGTAATGTCATTAGTTGGGTAGGACCTTTAAGAGAAGTTTACGATGCAACAACAGATGATGGTAAAGCTGCACTATTTGGATTCTTTAGTCTTTCACCAGAAAATAGAAGTAAACTTACAGAACAAGAAATTAAATCTAAAGTTGTAAATCAATTAATGACACTATTCGGGAATGAAATACAAAATTATCAATCCATTTATTATAAAGATTGGTCACAAGATAATTATATGACCACCTCAGGAGATAAATTAAATATAGAAAGCTTTCCAACCTATGGACCTCCCATTAATCCGCCAGAAAGAATGTACTTCGCTGGTACAGAATACGATCAAAAAAATGGCGGTCATTTAGAAGGTGCATTAAATTCTGCTCATTCGACCTTCAAACAAATTGCAAGTGAACATAACACAGATTAATCTAAAAATAAACCTTCTCAAACTAATCGATAGTCGTAAGAGGAGGTTTTTATTTTACTATTGTTCTTTATCAAAAATATCTTTCTTAATGATATATTCAAAAATAATTTTTATTATTACTAGACCTATTGGTAATAATACATAGTATGTATTATTGACATGGTTGCTAACGTGCTGATCATACATACTTAATATAAAATACATAACAAAACAGTAAATAAGACATACTAAAATCCCCGTTTTATTTATTTTTCTTTTCAACTTTTCTTCTCCTTTCTATAAAACGAAAATTAGCTCTTTTTATTTATTATAATTTTTGGTTGTAATTTGTAAATACATTTTACATAAATTAGATATAATAAGGTATATGGATAAGATTAAATAGATAGTGTAATATTATCTTACTGGAGGGGGTTATGATGACGAATACAATAGACGAAGTTATCGAATTAAGATCAAAGAAAGAATATATAAAAGCAAAAGAAAAAATGGAAAATATATTAAGTAAAGATCCTAAAAATGCATATTACAACTATCAAATGGCATGGTGTCTTGATAATTTAGGATTAGAACACGAGGCTATTCATTATTATCATAAAGCTATTAATAACAATTTAGACCTAATATACCTAAAAGATGCTTATATAGGTTTGGGAAGTACTTATAGAAGTATTGGCAAATACAAAGAAGCTGAGAAGATTTTAAATGAAGGATTAACAAAATTTGATGACAGCCCTGTATTAAAAATATTCCTTGCTATTACACATTATAATATGAATAATAATCAGAAGTCTGTTTCTCTATTAATTGATACATTGCTAACAAATGTTGAAAATACTGAGATTCACGAATATAAAAATGCTTTGAAATTTTACAATGAAAATCTAGATAAAATATTCAACTGAAATAGAGAAAGTCACCCGTAATAATCCGACTACAAAATAGACAAATTCTACCAAATTATGTTATAATCCAATTGAATAAAGGACAACGTGCTGTAACATGTTGTCCTATGAGCCCGTTTTAAAGACGGTGACTAATTTAATGCAAATAAACCTTCTCAAACTAGTCTAAAGTTGTAAGAGATGGTTTATTTTTTTTGGCTTAATTTAACCATTGCGATTACTAAACCTAATAATAGTACAATAAAACTACCGAAACTAAACATTAAGTTTAGCGCTTCGCTAATCGGGACCACTACGGCCAACTCCTTTCTAAAGATTTTGTTGATACTTTCATAAGCATCACCTCACTTTATACTAAGATTGGCCACCATCTATCCAACTTGCTCTGTTATATTATACCAAATCCCCAGTATTTGTTATATACATTATTATTCATTATAGACAATATATGCCAATTCATACTATTATATATACATACAATTAAATATTGCTCTATCACATTCTTTAAAAATTTTCTCTAAAGAAGATTACTTAAATCATTAGTTTTTATTTATCTTTATTTAATTCTAACGCCTATGAAAACTACATCTAAAGATTGGAGATATGTAATTTGAAAAACACTTTAAATAATCTTAATAACAATGGTACTTGGTATGAACGAAGTTGGTTTATAGTATTAACATTAATTATAATTAATCCGTTGGGATTAGCTTTAATGTGGGGATTAAAAAAATGGAAGTTTTGGGTAAGAGTCGTTATTACTTCACTCTGTTTGATTTTCTTTTTTACTCACTTAATATCAGATAATGAAACTAAAACAGTTTATAAAACTAATCCTGTGGATAAAGAATTAAAAGAGCAACTTAAAGATGTTAAATCAGAAAATAAAAAACTAAAGAAGAAAATCGATGAGCTAAATGAAAAAATTGCTAAAGACAAAAAAGAAACTAAAACTAATAAAAATGATGAAAAATCTCAAGAAATAGATTCATCAAAAATTTCAAACAAAAATGAACAAAATAAAGATAATATTGTAGCAGGAGCATCTACTGAAGAAAATAAAGATAGTACAAATGAAAAGGAAAAAAATGTCTCTAGTGAGCAATCTAATACTATTGAAGCACCTCAACAAACAGAATCACAGCCAGAAGTTCAAAGTAATAATACAGCTCCACAAACACAGCATTTCGGAAATTGTAGCAGCCTAAGACAAGTATATCCAAATGGTGTACCTGCCGGTCATCCAGCATATAATGGTAATTTAGATAGAGATCATGATGGATTCGCATGCGAAAGAGATTAACTTATTGACGTATTAATTTAAAATGCTAAATACAGGGAGGTATAAGAATGAAATTTGGTGTTCGAAAACCAAGTGTTAAAAAAGTTTTTAAATCAAAAACTACTGGATCAGTTAAAAGAAAAGTCAAAAGTTCTATTAATCCCACATATGGAACTAAGGGTTCTGAATATGTTAAGTCTCCTAAGAAAGCTATAAATAATAAAATATATAAAAAATCTACTAAGAGTTTTTGGAGTTTCTTTAAATAGAATATCAATAATGCTCTCCACTTAAATTTCATCGAATACTTGATAAAACTATTATTAAAATTTAATCATTATTTAGCCCCACGCATGTGGGGTTATATTTTATCCATTTTGTTAACTTTTGAACATTACAAAGATTAAATAAACATACTTATATACATAAAGCTCAATTAGAATGAATGAAAAATACCTTTAAAAATTATGAAAATGAATTTAAAAAATTGAACAAGCAATTAAAAAAAACAAAAAGAAAGAAAGTAGAATACGTGACCAATTAATCTGAGCGGAGATGGAGTCCTTTAATATACTTTCAGATAATAACATAATAAACTGGATTAATTTGACACGCGTTTGATACTTATAAATGCTGAATGATGATCGTAAAACAAAAAAGACCCACCAATTAAGGTGGTCATATTTATTTATGAAATATAAACTCACATTTACTTCTTATATTTTAGGTAATCTTCTATATTTTTTAATCTTTGATATATTTTTTCTTCATAATTATTTTTATTATTTTCCACTCTCTTTGCTTTTTTAATGTCAAAAGTTTGCCAAAGTATTATGAAAATCAAGATTCTCACAAAAGAAACAAATAATAAAATGAACAAATAAATATTTATTAAAAAACAACTATATAAAATACCTTCGAGTAAAAAATTAATTATATAAAAAGATGCCCATAATAAGCCATATAAAATATATTTATATGATTGGTATGTCAACACTAAACTGGACAATTTTTATGTGGTACTTAAATTTTTATTTTACTAGAGTAAATGTGAATTTATATTTAATATATTAGAAGTGTTACTTCGCATTACTTTTATTATAAATAGACTTCACAAATTCCTCTTTGAAATCAGTATAATCTTTGATGCCTGAAGAAGTATCTTTTAACTAAGATGTTTTTATATCCAAGTATTCTTTTCTCGCTTCTTCATTCGAATTCAAATAGTCTCTAAAAAAGATAAGGTTATTCCATATCTCTTGTTGATACTCAACTAAATGAATGAAGTGTGTCTTTACTTGATATGTTTCATCTGTAAACTTCGCAAGTACGATCTCATTTGGCTTTTCGACTCTTAGTTTTAAAAAATCAGCCTTTCTAAAGCTATTAAATAGTTCTTCATCTACTGTCTTAAGATTATCAACTCCTACGACAATATCTATTATTGGTTTAGCCGACATCCCCTGTATTGATGTAGTTCCGATATGTTCAATACGATATTCCCCAAGCTGTGTATATTTTAATAGTTCATTTTTTAAATTAGTAAATTCATCATGCCATTTATCTGTATATTTTTCTAATCTAATTTCGTTATTCTTTAATCCTAAATGCATAGTCATTCTCCTCACCATCATATAAAAATATTCAAATCTATTTCCTATCACTTTAATATATGTAAGTGCTCATAATTTTTCGAATGTATTAGCTATGAATATGTATCTAGTCAAAATTTAATTCTTCTTTCTCTACATATTGGTATTGTCAACAGTATCACTACCTCTAATAAATTGTTAATTTATTATAAATATATCTCTCATCATTTTAATACAAAATCACATAAAACAACATTTTACTTTTGAGTAAATATTCAAGTTATGAAACTGCTGAAAATCGGGAAATAGTTGATAAATATAGCCTGTATATTTTATGTATAATCAAAAATCCAATAAAAAACGCTAAAGCCTGATTTAAAGGCGTTTGGCGTTTTATTTTAACATCTACTTTTGATTTTAAGGCTTTTATTTCATCTTTTATTTGTTCCTTTGTGTAGCCTAGTTCAAGTAAAGAAGCGTTGATATCATCTATTAAATCTAATCGTTCTTTTTTATAAACTTCACGCATTGATAAGAAAAGACCAATAACAGTTAATATCATACCGATAGCAAGAATAATACTAGGGTCATTTTTTATATTTAGAATCGTGAGTGATAGACCAACTACCATTAATACCATACTTAATAACAGTTTTTTAGACCGTCTATTTCTCATATAAATTACTCCTTTTTTCCGTAAAAGGAATCGCCTACTTTCTTAATTTAAGACTAACCTTCCTTATAAAAGTTGTCTAGTTAAGTGTAGCCGATCCAGTTTTTATTCTTAGCTTACGGCATGCGTTTTATTTTTTTAAGCTGTATATCATATAAAGCTATTTTATAATTGATTTTTTCTAAATGTTCGATAGTTTTGTTGATTGATTTTTTTACCTTTTTCTGATGTTCTATCATCATATCTTTCCTTTCTTTTAATGTTTGGAATCCTAAATCGTACAATGATGTGTATGTTTTTATTTGTTTTAGCGTCATTCCCGTTTCTTTCAAAGCTACAACAAAATCTACCCATTCAAGAATTTCTTCAGTATAGTATCTGTGGCCATTTTTATTTCTTGGTACTTTTGGTATTATATTTTCTTTTTCATAATACCTTAATGTAGATTCATTTAAATTTTTCATTTTAGCAACTTCTTCAATATACATTTTCACACCTCTTCTTGTTTAAAGTAACTTTAACATAAAATATACTATTTTTTAATTTTAAACTAGCATAAAACTCTCTATTATAACGTTTAACTTAACGCTTGCATTAAACATAACTTTAACTGGTATATTTATATTACATTAATAAAGGAGGAAATAACAATGAATAATGTTCAAAATAAAACAGTTATTATTACCGGTGCCTCAAGTGGTATGGGTAAAGCCACAGCAATAAAATTAGCAAATAGTGGCGCAAATGTTGTTTTAGCAGCACGTAGGGAAGACCTTTTGAAAAAAATAGTTAGTGAAATTAATAGCGCTGGTGGAACAGCTATTTATCAGGTAACTGATGTAACAAACGCTGACCATATGGAATATTTGGCAAAATTGACTTACGAAAAATTTGGTAAAATCGATGTTCTTATTAATAATGCAGGAATTATGCCTTTATCAGAATTAAAAATGAGAAAAATTCACGAATGGGAAGCAATGGTAGATGTTAACATTAAAGGAGTTCTTTACGGCATATATGCTGTACTACCATATATGCGAGAACAACATGAAGGCCATATTATAAATGTATCGAGTATAGCTGGACATGTGGTATTTCCAGGTAGTGCGGTTTATTGTGGTACAAAAGCAGCTGTAAGGTCTATTAGTGAAGGATTACGTATGGAAGAAGCTACAAGTAGTAATATTAGATCAACTATAATATCACCAGGATCTATTCTAACTGAATTGTCTACACATATTACAGATTTAGAACAAAAAGAAGCTATTAAACAAATTGAAGATTCTGTAGGTATTGAGCCAGAAAATATTGCTGAATCTATTTATTTTGCCATTACACAGCCAGAAGAAGTAGGTATAAACGAAATAATTGTAAGACCAACCAAACAACAACTTTAAAGATTTATTATATAAATAAACCTATTAGTCGACTCTGTGTACTAGATTTTCATAGTATAATAAAACAAAATACAAATTGTATCACCTAAGGTCTTAACTAGACAGTTTAAATAATTAGATCTAGATGACCTTATCAGTCGAAAGAGTTATAAAACGCTCCCTCCTAAAGTAGAATATAGTTTAACTAAAATAGGCTATTCTATTATTTCAATTTTATCCGACCTTTTTCTATGGGTCGGATAAAATTAATTTTTAATATGTTTACAAACATATATATTAAATAGAACAATAGATATAAACACGTCTATAACCATAACACCTTGATATCGTTGGTGTCTTTCATTAATGCATTATTTTCAATATATCATTAATTTTTCCCACTAAAAAATAAACTTCCTGTCCTTTTTCTGTTAATTGATATAACACCTTTTTGGGACGATGATTTATTTCACTTCTACTTACTATCCCATAGTTCTCTAAATCAAACAATTGTTCAGTAAGTACTTTACGACTAATACCTTCTATATCACGATGTAATTGATTATAATAGCTAGGGGAATATTGTAAAGCATCTATTATTATACCTTTCCATATACCTCCGAGTACTCTTAAAACTAATTCTATTGGACAACCATTTTTAATTGTGTCATTACATTTCCCATAATTTAAATTTATTTTACTCACAACTGTTTATCTCCTTTATAGTTACAATTTTGTGCCTTCTTGTCATGTATAGTTACTTCTTTTAAGATTATTAAATAATATAATATTTTAGACAGGAGAGAAACAAAAATGAATTTCACTAATATTTCTAGACATATCTATAAATTATCAATAACAACTAATGTTGGAATTCCTGTATTAATAAATACTTGGTTCATACTTAAAGATTCGGATGTCTATATTATTGATACAGGAATGGATAATTATTCAGGTTTACAAATTAATATTGCAAAACAACTTGGTAATCCAAAAGCTATTATACTTACACACGGACACCTTGACCATATTAATGGTGCTCGTTCTTTAAAAGATAATTTAAATATCCCAATTTATGCACATGCTAATGAAATACCATTTATAAATGGTGAATTGCCTTATCCACATAAAGATAAAAAAGAGGATACAGGTGTTTCATACCAAGTTAAAGCATTACAAGAATTTAATTATACTTTACAAATTGATTTCTATTTAACTCCTGGACATTCTCCGGGTCATATTGTTATTCACCATAAAGAAGATGATGTCTTAATATGCGGAGATTTATTTATCTCTCAAAAAAACACTCTACATCCACCAATTAAAAAATTTACTTATAATACAAATGAGAATATTCAGAGTGGTAGTATCATTGATAAATTACAGCCAAAGTTGATTACTACATCACATGGACAAGATATAAATTATAACAAAGATATATATCCTATCTATAAGTTCTCTTATGAAGAAATATAATCTAAAGTTGTACTATTTGTTCAATAACTATATCTCATTTAAAAACAAACTATTGTTTTTCTATTTATATTAATTTTAGTGTATACGAATTTCTTTTTAAATTCTTGAATGGGGTTTTTACACCTACTATTAAGTACATCAAAAGGCTGATTCACTATATTGTATTCTATAATACAATATAGTGTAACTTTTATTAAAGGAGAAAAACATCATGAAACATTATAAAAAAACAAAAATATTTGTTTCTATCATTACTTTAGGAATTGTAGCTTATTTAGTTTGCTCAATTACATTTTTGGATGATAAAGAAACATATTACGGAGTAGTAAAAGGAAATAAATATACACTTGATGAAATAATTAATGAAAACGGTCATACAATTGAGTCATTTAAATTAGATAATTCATTAAGTAAAGGTTTGAATAATGGCGATACTGTTAAAATAACTATTACTGATAACAAAGGGGCTGTTTTAAATCAAGAGAAATGTGAGCTAAGCCAAATACCTTCTTCTATTAAAAGTAAATTGTAATTCGCACTATAACTATTGCATTAAAACGAAAAGTATGTTATAAAATAATTGAAAGTTATCAAATGATAATTTTTAGTAACTGGAGGTAGATATTATGTTAAAAGATAAACCAAAAACTTCTTATTACATTAACTATTCACCTCGAATTACTGAGTTAAAAAGCATTGATTTATTGTCTAAAGAATTCAATAATAATAAATTTATTGAATTTTCTTCGCCACTTACGTGGGATTCATACAAAAAAGCTATAGATATATCAAAAAATATTGAGAAAAAATAATTCAAATAATTATCATTTGATAACTCAAACAACTTTAGGAGGTGGTGTGAAAATTAATGACACTAATTTTTCTAAACATATTCCGTGGTTGTTCGATATTATAAATAAAGAAGTGAAATAGTATATGACTAGAAGCGATCAAAAAGCAATTACATTTAAAATAACAACTAAGGAATATGAAAAAATCAAGCAAATAGCTAAGTCTTGTCATATGTCTCCAACGGAGTTTTCAAGACACCAAGCTCTAGGTAATCAAATAACACCAACAGTATTGGAAGTTACAGATTCAGAAAATTATGTTTCATCTCACCAATTTAATTTATTAGAAAAAGCATATGTAAAACAAAAAGCTAAAAACCTTAAAATCACTAAGGATTATCAAAAGGCTATAGAGAATCTTCATAAAGATTATGAAAAAGTAGCTATAGTAAACCAACTGATACCATATATACAAATAGATGGAACAATTGATAATGAGGCATTAAACAATGATAAAGATTTGTTAACTGCGTTAAGTCAATTATATTACTGATAATAAGTGGTGATTGACCTTGTTTTTAAAAGATATTGTTGAAACTATAAATCAATATAAAGATGGTAAAATTAAAACTAATGATATATTTAAAAACGTCGAAAATGACAAACTACCTTTTTTAGATTTTTCTAAAGTTTATCAAAATGATAAAACTAATTTAAATAAGGAGTGAAGTTATATGTCAAACTTAACACCATTTAATAAAAACATTTTTGACTTTTCACCATCAAGAATATTTGATGATCATTTTAATTCGCTATTTAAATATTTTAATACAGCTATTCCAAAAACTGATTTAAGGGAAACAAATAGCGAGTATATTGTTGATATTGATCTACCTGGTATCAATAAAGAAAATATTAATTTAACTTATGAAGACAATACACTGTACTTAAGTGCTATACAAAGTAATGAAAATGAACAAAAATATAATAATGGGAACACTGTGTTTACAGAAAGATCAAAATCTCAAATAAGTAGGTATTATCATTTACCAAATGGAGATGAGGACAATATTAAAGCAGATTTTGAGAATGGTGTACTACATGTATCAGTTCCCAAACTAAATTCTATTAACAAAACATCTAAAATAATTGATATACAATAAAAATTAGTAATACTCTTTGCCTAAAGTGCTAACTACAAATTGAGGGAGAAATTCATATAATTGAATTTCTCCCTCTTTTAGTGGAAACTATATGTTGTATTATCTAACCTAGGCACAATCAAACTGTAAAAAATCTAGAGTAGATTTTTCGATAGAACTAGAAACATTCATACAAAACTTCTATACGAAGATGTTGCGACTATATAACCACCCAAATTATTGGGTGATCTTTTTTATTATTGCTTTTCTATTTTAAGATTTTTTAGGTCACCAAACCATGGTTCCCACAAGTCTACTGAATATTCATCTACAAGTCCTTCTTTCCAAAATGGATCTCTTTCTAATAATTCAATTAAAGAATCTTTGTCTTGAATATTAAATATGAGAAATGCTTCATTTTGATTTGACAAATCATTTTCAATGGGTCCAGATGCAATTATACGCCCGTCCTCTACTTGTCTATTTAAATAATCTATGTGTTCTTCAAGAAAGTTTTTCCAACCTATTAAATCTTTATGAACATATTTGACTATATAGTATTTCATTTCTATCACTCCTTTAATATAAAAATATTATATCTATTAAGAACTTAAGTCGACAAAACATTTGCCTAATAAATTAAGCGCTCTTTTTGGTATATCAACAGTAAACTGGACAATTTTTATGTGGTACTTAATTTATAATTAACCGGTGTTTGATAGTTCAGTGAACCATGGATTCTATGATGGTTAAACCAATTAATATAATCAGATATCTGTATGAAACATAGATACGTTATGTAAGTCGCCTTTAATACTTGATAATGCCCTTAGTACAAGGTCTGCACTTTTATGTCTACCAGTACTCACTCCAATAATCTCTCGATTAAACAGATAAACAAATAAGCATATATAATGCCATTTATTCGCTACTTTTACATAAGTTAAATCACTTACAATGACTTCCATCGCATGTTTTCTGTTGAATTTTCGGTTAAGCCTATTATCTATCAATTGTTCATTGTAATTTTGCTTTTTATGTTTATATCGCGCTTTGTTATATAATGAAATGAGCCCATTGGACTTCATAATCTTAATGATTTTTCTTCTTGAAACAACTAAACCCTTGGTTTTTAACACTTCTCTAACCTTCCTAGACCCATAACATTTTCTACTTTTATTAAATATACTGATAATGTTTTCTGTCAGTAGATATTCTTCTGCTTCTTTCTCTGCTCTTTTCACGACATTTACTTCATAGTAATAAGAGCTACGACATATTTTTAGGATTTTACACATGGCTGATACCGAATATTGATAGCTATTTTGCCTAATAATTTTTATTTTCGTCCCATGATCAGCGCTACTTGCTTTAAAATATCTGTTTCCATCCTTAACTGCTTATTTTCTTTACGTAACCTTTTTAATTCATTTTCATCTTCACTGAGGTTATCTTGATGCTTAAATGAGCCAGTTTTATCATAGTCTTTAATCCATTTGTCTAGTGCTGATGGTGTTAAATTATACTCATGAATAATATCTTTACGGGATTTTCCATTTTTGAACAATTGAACCATTTGAAGTTTGAATTCAGGACTGAAAGTCCTTCTCTTTTTTTCCATAAAAAGAATCGCCTACTTTCTTAATTTAAGACTAACCTTCCTTATAAAAGTTGTCTAGTTAAGTGTAGCCGATCCAGATATATAATAACTTCTAATAGATAAAACATCTAATCCACCACCTTTAATATAGGTAGGGTACATTAAAGCTAAAGTGATATATATACCAATAAAAATATATGCTATATTTACTATTATATCATTTTTATTTATTATTACTTGATTTAAAGTCTCTACTATCCAATTTTCATTTCCAAAAATAAAAATAGAAAACAAAAATATGCATGTAGTAATACTTACTACTAATACTAGATACTATCTAATGATATGAAAAATATTCCTACCTAGTAAAAATACTAGATAGGATTTTATAATGTACGTTGGTTTGGTAACCAAGTTATAGTTAAAGTATTTATATTACTTTTAGTTTAACTTAATAACCTATTTACTTCTTTCTTAACGGCACTAGGATTGTAACTAGTCTTTTTAAGTTTATCAATACGTGTTTGACCATTTCCCCACTTACCTACGATTACTTCTCTAGCAATCGTACCAACAGATTTTGACCTACTGAACTTCCGCTAATGATTTACATACAACAATGCAGAAAAATATCAAATATTAGGTTAAACTTTACGATGAACATCAATCACGATCACAAACTAAAAAAGCCCACCTATTTCATTTAGGTGAGCTTTTGGATATTCATATATAGTCACATTGTGACCAAAATAAAAAATCTGCCTAAATAAAAAAAGAAAAAACCTTGAGTTATCAAGGTTTTTTCTTTTCACTATACGTGACTAATTAATCTGAGCGGAGATGGAGGGATTCGAACCCTCGCGCCGCAGAACGACCTACACCCTTAGCAGGGGCGCCTCTTCAGCCAACTTGAGTACATCTCCATGGCTCCACAGGTAGGACTCGAACCTACGACCGATCGGTTAACAGCCGATAGCTCTACCACTGAGCTACTGTGGAATAATTAAATTTTTATCAAGCACAAATACTATTATATCAAGCATCTTAATATTTTCAAGAGAAAACCTAAAAAAATTAACGGAACATTTACACTTTAGTTGCACTTGTTCCGTTAATATTTATTTTAGTATGCTAATATTGATTTTTCAAATACATCTTAATAACATCAAGTACACTATATCCATCTTGAGTTAAATCTATATTTGGTGTATTTAGTTGCTTAATAAAGATATTATTACGGTGATTTCTATAGTACAAACATAAACAATTTAAGTATTGGTGATTAATTACGTGGTATGAGATTGGAAAAACGAGGATTTGATCTTGTTCTAAAAATATCTTGGTCTTATTGCCATTATATTCTTTAAAATCTTTAACGTAGAGTATATTTATCCAAGTATTGTCTATTGACCTTTCGGAACCTGTGCAGAAAAAATAAGTAGAAGTTACTGCGGATACTAAAATCGGGGGTTTGCTCGTGATTCTGGTTAGCCTTTTTGTAAAAAGCTTTCTTTCATTGAAGTGTTCGCCATAAAAGCGACATGACTGATTCATAATTTCTTGAGGTTTCTGTTTAACGATGAACGGTTCTTTACCCGCTTCAGACACCTCAGTATGAATAGTGTGATCATCTACTTTGACTCCTCTAATATACATAGTGTTTTGTTTAATAACATACTTACTCATAGCATGCTCCTTTCAAATTTTTATGTAATTACAACGAATATATTTACATTTATTGTAATTACATAAAATATAATACCTATTTAAATATAAGTCAATACTTTTCAAAATAAATTCTATTGTTTTTCTATAAATTCCAATCGATTTCCAAAAGGATCTAATAAATGGATTCTATTTGCGCCAGGAAAACGTTTATCTGCTTTGTACTCTATTTTTTCATTCGTTAAATGTTCTTTTAAATCTTCTAGATTTTCAACATTAATAGCAGGATGTGCTTTTTTTAATGGTTCGAACTCTTCTTCAATACCAATGTGTAAATCAATTTGATTAACATTAAACCAAATGCCTCCGTTACCTCTCAGTGATTCAGGCTTTTCTACTTCATTGAATCCCAATTTATTACAGTAAAAATATCGTGCTTTATCTTCTGACCCTTTAGGTGCTGATAATTGTACATGGTCCCACATTTTTAATTGATACATTATGATTCTCCTTTAGTATTTTTATTAAATATGATTCGATTACTCAAATCTTTCACAACCGTATTCTGAATTGTGAGCAAAATAATTTGAAATTAGATTATAGTAACATATAATGAATTTATAGAGTAAGTTTATCACTGATTTCGAATTATAAATTTACTTTTTAAAATTTCTGAATATTCATTGCATTTAGAAAATAAATACGCTATAATTTTAACAAATAAAGTCAAGGGGTTGTTTAAAATGAAACAATATTCTCAAGTTAAGCACCAGAGTTTAGAAACTTTTGTTAATAACTTAAATGATTTATCAGTTGAGCTTGTGATTGACTCTGCTTTACGTGAAAATCGTAAAAGAGAATTAATGGTTTTAATTGATGAAGCACTTGCGAATCGTAATAATACTTTATTTGAACAATACAGTGAAGAATTAATTCAGTTGGAGGATTTGCAATCGTGAGTTGTCATTTAAAATTTAACACATAATAAGAGACTACTTTTGAAAACATTCAAAAATAGTCTCTTTTATTTGTTTATAGCATTAAATTAATAATTTCTTCTTTAGCAATATCTCCAAAATAGTGATAAAAATCAATATCTTTTAATGCTTCTTGAATTGATGATTTTTGATGTTGAACACCTATTAATGCTTCTTCAATATCTTTTACGTCTCCGACACCAAAGAAATCACCGAATATTGCTGCGTGTTCTATTTTACCTTTTTTAACATCTAATTTAATTTGGACAAGTCCTCTATCAAATTTATGACTTCTTTCAAAATTGTATTTAGGATTCTTACCATAATTCCATTCCCATTTTTGGTATTTATTTTTACTTAGTTCATTTATGTTATCCCAATCTTCATCAGTTAAGTGATATTCTTCAACATCTTCACTACCCTGTTGTTTAAAGATAGATGTAAGTATACGTTGTTTAAATGTTTCAATATCCATTGGCTCTTCTAAAAACTCTTGTATGTTTGCGACACGTGATCTTATAGATTTGATACCTTTAGATTTTATTTTCGCTTCGCTAACGCGAAGTGCATTTACAACCTCTTCGATTTCACTATTTAACATCAATGTTCCATGTGAGAACATACGATCTTTTTGTTTAACCATTGCATTACCTGATATTTTTCTTTCCCCGACTTGTATATCATTTCTACCAGATAATTCTGCTTTAACACCCATTTCATTTAAAGCATCAACAATTGGTTGCGTAAATTTTGCAAAGTTATGGAAACTGTCTTCATCATCTTTTGTAACAAAGCTAAAGTTTAAATTACCTAAATCATGATATACAGCTCCACCACCAGAAATTCTTCTTACAACTTTGATATTATTTTTCTCAACATACTCTTGGTTAACTTCTTCGATTGTATTTTGATTTTTTCCTACAATAATGGATGGTTGATTAATATAGAATAGGAAATAACTATCATCTTTAGGAAGAGAAGTTAAGACATATTCCTCCATAGCTAAATTAATCATAGGATCATTAATACCATTATTACTTACAAATTTCATTATATTTCCTCCTTCTTTTCTCCCCAAATAGCCTCAAGTATATAGTACCATATGTTTGATTAATCATATGTATGATATGTTTATGTTAAAATAAAGTATATTTGTTAATACTTTATAAACTGAGCATTATTTAGTATAATGTTTCATAGTATTATTTAGGAGGAATAAGATGACAATCGCAGAAGTTGGAAATATCATAGAGTTTCAAGATGGATTAAGAGGTAGAGTTGAAAAAATTAATGAAAACTCAGTTATCGTAGATATCACAATTATGGATAACTTTGAAAGTTTAGAGTTACCTGAAAAAACTGTAGTGAATCATAAGCGTTATACAATAATTTCTGAAGAGGGATAATAGTGAAGAGACAAATTAATCCTCAATTAATATGGTTCATATCTAGTTTCATTATTTTTCACATTATTTTATTCATTATGCAAGGTGAAAAAGAAGTATTCTGGTACTTATATACTGGTATTATGCTGATTGCGGGCATTAGCTATGTCTTTTATCAACGTGACATCAAATCTAAACGATTACTTCAATCAATTGGATATGGTCTCATTGGTGCCATTATATTAGTTCTACTTCAGCTATTATTATCACAAATTTATAATGGCTTGTCATATGCATCCTTATTAAAAGAATTAATGCATGCTGGCGTATTTTATAAGTGGCAAATGCTAGTAACAATTGCAATTGCAATACCTTGTCATGAGTTATATATTAGAACAATATTACAAAATCAGTTGCAACTGAAATTCTCACAACCTATTATTGCAATCGTTGTGAGTGCCCTTGCATCTAGTTCACTATTTTTGTATTTAGATAATTTAGCTATATTTATGTTTATATTTTTAGCACAACTCATATTATCTACACTGTATTTCTATACGAAAAGAATCGTAACATCTTATGTTGCTCAAATTGCAGCAATCATCATACTCGTTATAATTTTTAGTTAATACATTTACTAAAAAATAACCCCAAAAAAGTTTAGCAATTATGCTAAATTTTTTGGGGTTATTTTTTACTAGATAACTTTAAAATGATGTTCTAAATCATATTTACCCTTTGATTCTGTTAGTTCTTCAATCATATATTCAATGACTGTCTTCTTCGCTCTCTCATACGTGGATTCAGAAATAATTTTATTTACGTGTCTAAATAAATAATCTGTCATAATAACTGAATATGAATCTTCTAAATCAATATTATCTATGTTAACTCTACTGCCTACAGGTTTACTCAAATCAATCGTATATTCAAAGCCTTTCCATACAGTCATAAGTGTCGGTTCTAAAATATGGTCATTATATTTAACCGTGTCCCCTTCTTTATACAGTGCTGTAGCTGTTCTTTCTATAATGCGCTTTATTTCAGCACCAGATAAATTAATTTTGACCGGTTTATCAGTATGTACATATGATTGATAGACATCTTTAACTTGTAGCTCGCCACGTAAACCATTACCTGTCGGATTCCCAATTTGCGCACAAACAAAATCAGATTCTTTAAATGCTCTCGTCATACTCTGTTGAATACATTCTATAAACTTATGCGGTTTAATAAATAAGTCCGTTAAATGTTTATAATCTAGCACAACAGGTACGTCAACGACGCTTTGTTCAGACCAATGTTGGACAGCTTTTTGGTCGAAATACGTTAACTCTAATAAATCTCTATCTTCAGGATAACTTGAGATTTCTACGTGCTTAATAGACGTATCGATAATTTCTACTGAATTAGCTCTTTTCTTGAATTGAATTGACATGTCTACAATATTTGTAGCATCTTTACCTGGTTGTATAAACTGTGTTTCTTCAACTTTTAGATCAACAATATGTTCTTGATGTCCAGTAATAATAACATTTACACCTTCCGTACTTTTCGTCATACTTTCTGCATTATTACTATAATATGATCTATAATTATTTTTATCTGTATAAGTGTGCAAACCACCATGGTATAACATAATTAAGAAGTCAGGGCTTTCTTTTTCATGTAAATATCTCACCCATTTTTTAGCTGTCGTCATGGACTCACCAACAAGCACTTCGTCTTCAAACTCAACATTTTTGTTTTCCATAAGGCCACTAGATGTAAATCCTATGATACCTATTTTTATACCCTCTACATATTTAATCGTATAAGGTGTTGTAAAATATGGTTCACGTGTTTTACTATGTTCAATATTTGCTGCTAACCAAGGAAATCTACTTAATGCAATAGATTTATTTAAGAAGTCTAACCCAAAGTTGAATTCGTCAGGGCTAACACCACTTGCATCAAATTGCATTTCATTCATCACTTTAATCATTGGATTTCTCTTATATGGGGCAATTTGAGCATAATAAAAAGCAAACATTGAACCTGATAACATGCCACCATTATCTAACAATAAGACATGGTGATTTGTTTTGCGTTTATGTTTAACGTAAGTGGCCATCTTTAGAATGTTACCACTAATACCACTTTTTCCTATTTGTCCATGTAAGTCAGAAGTAGCTAATAAATCAATTGTTATGGTTTCATTCATATTCAATGCTATCCCCACCTTTTTTATTTATTTTACCATTTTTAAATACTGTTAGGGCAGTATATGAACATTTGGATGGAAAATTTATTTAATATGTATTGGCAATAATTGTTAATCATAATATACTCTATTAGTAATCAATAAACTTGGAGGCAATAATGAAATCATTTAATAAATTAATTATCATTAATTTTGCTATCGCTTTAGTCATTTCATTAATGATTGGTATTATTATAAGTAAAAATTATACAAATAGAGTTAATCAAAGATTAGAAACGACAAAAGAAATTGTAAACTTAAAAATTAATACCTTTATAAATGAATCAAATAGCATTTCTGAATCTTTAACAACCATTTTATCTAACAGCCGAAACGAAAAATTTATTAATCAGTTTTTAGAGGATAATCACGCAAGGTATACTTGGATTGACCATATTTATATTTTGAATGATCAAAAACAAATCGTTTATGATTCTAAAGGAACTGATTATACCTCTCTTAAAGATTTTAACAAATATAAATTTCATTTTCCTTTTACAGCTAATTCAAGTTTAAGTAGTGAAAAAGTTTCATTAAAAAATGCCAATACATTATTATTAACCAATCATTTAAAAGTACAAAACAAAGACTACACTGTTGCTTCAGAAATAAATATGTCATCATTTAAAAATGAAATTAATTTAATCTCTAAAAGATATCATATTCAAGTCAATGGTATCGATGGTACTGAAATTTATCAAGTTGGAAAAAAATATAAGCATTCTAAATCCATAAATTATTTATATGATCAATTACCTATCTCATTAACAATTAGCGGACAATATAACTTTATGACGCGCATTATTTTACCGAGTATTTTTATATTTTTAGTTGTATTTTTATTATTATCTATTGTTACACTTATATTTAAAAATAGATCCGAACGATTAGAACATGAAAAAGTAATTGAACAAGCAAATAGTGAAAAGCTTAGACTAATTGGTACACTCGCTGCTAATACAGCACATGAAATTAAAAATCCACTTACTAGCATTAATGGATTTATTGAACTAACTAGAATGAAATATGATAGAGATAAACAAGACTATCATTTTAATATTATTTCAGAAGAACTAGATAGAATTAATAATATCGTTACACAATTTTTATTTTTAGGAAAGCCAACCAACCTTACCTATTCAAATGTAGACATTAATCAATCTATCAAAGAAGTTTCACAATTTTTGAAGTATGAGCTTGAACAACATAACATTAATATTACTTTAACATTACCAGGTTCTCCTATTGTTGCATTTATTTCAGAAGATCAATTAAAACAAATTCTCATCAATCTTATTCAAAATGCTAAAGATGCCTTATTAGATATAAAACAACCAGAAATTGAAATTCAATTACAACGTACACATGCAAACCAAGCTACTATTATATTTAAAGATAACGGTGCCGGTATGTCTAAAGAAACACAACAAAAGATATTTGATCCTTTCTTTACAACGAAAGAATCTGGTAGTGGCCTCGGTTTATACTTAAGTAAGAAACTCATTGAAGATTGGGAAGGCGAAATTAGCGTATTTACGAATATGACTAAAGGTACTACGTTTATAATCACCATACCTACTATTAATCCATAATAAAAAGCAAGCGGCATAGTCGCTTGCTTTTTATATTTAACCTATTTGTATACGTTCTTTAGGATAATGGAATTTATCAGGTGTTGATTTTCCACCTAACATGACGACGAAACATAATAGTCCTACCCGACCTATAAACATCAACATCATGATAACGATTTTAGATCCTAATTGTAAGCCATCTGTAATGCCCATTGATAAACCACATGTCCCAAATGCTGACATCGTTTCAAAGAATATAGATAACAAATCATGTTTACCATTTTCAAACCGAACGACAGATAGTACACCAACAAACGTTATCGCTAATGCAAGTGAAATAACTGCAAATGATCTTTGGATATCAATTGGATGTATTTCTCTATTGAAAGCTTTTATCGTTGTTCGACCATTACTAAAGTTCACTAAATATAATATCAGTATCGTAAATGTTGTCGTTCTTATACCGCCACCTACTGAACTTGGTGAAGACCCTATAAACATTAGCCCGCCTAAAAAGAAGTTTGTTGCTTCAGTAAAATGACTTAAATCTATAGTTGAAAGTCCAGCACTTCTTGTAGATGAAGATTGGAACATTGCATAGAATAAAGCTTTATGCCACGACACATCTTTAAATGCATTTGAAAACTCAAATAAATAAATCACGATTGTGCCTAGTAAAAATAAAAACAAATAAGTGGCACTCGCTATTTTTGTGAAAAGCGAGAACCTAAAGTTTGGAATTGTATTTTTCATGTATGTTTTGACTTCAATCAACACAGGGAACCCTATTGCACCTAACATAATAAGTAACATAATGATTGTTTGAACGAAATAATCATTAGCATAAGGTGCTAATGATTCGCCCGTAATATCAAGACCACCATTTGTAGTTGCAGAAACAGATGCAAAGATACCGTGATGTATCGCTTCTTTCACCGATCCAATATCTTTATAGAAATAAAATGATAACAATATCGCACCAATGACTTCAATCATTAAAATTGTTCTCACAATATCTAATATTAACTTAACAACACCATTCATAGCATTTGAATTGCTATCTAACATAATTAATTGGCGTTCACGTAAGCCGATATGTTTACCTAAAATGACCCAAAGTAATGTACCAATTGCCATTACACCTATGCCACCGATATTAAGAATAATAAGGATGATAGCTTGTCCAAATGTGGTAAATGTATCTTCAATTGTAACAGGCGTTAACCCCGTTACACTGACACCAGATACAGCAACAAATAATGTATCAACTGGTGCGATTTTAACACCAGGTTTAACAACATAAGGTAAATTTAATAATAAAAAGGCGACAATAATTGCGCCCAAATAATATAATACAATACCCTGCTGTGGAGTCATTTTTTGAAAAAAGTATTTTATAATGGACACAAATTGTCACCTCTTATTATTTCAATGTTAATTTTTTCGTTATTTCTTTTCCATCTCGGATAAGCTTCAAGTTAACACTGTCGCCTTTTTTATGATTATTATATAATTCTTTTCTAAATTCAAGATTATTTTCAATTTTTGTATCGTTAATACCAACGATTACATCATTAAATTTAACGCCAGCTTTGTCCGCATTACCGTCTTTTGTAACACCAGTAATGGTCATTCCTGATTTATATTTATCGGGTAAAGATATTTGTGACTTTTCACTATCACTCATTTTAGAATAGTTTTGAGCCATGATACCTAATTCTGGACGTTCAATTTTACCGTTTTTCTCTAATTTATTAATGTAGTCAGTAGTGTCATTAGAAGGAATTGCAAAAGCCATACCTTCTACATTAGGCATATCGATTTTCAACGATACGATACCTATTAAATTACCTTGTGAGTCTAATATAGGTCCACCTGAGTTACCAGGATTGACTGCAGCATCTGTTTGGATAGCTTTAATTTCCCAATCATACTCGTCATCACCATTAAAATCAACAGGAACTTTTCTGTCTAGACCTGAAACAACGCCTGTAGAAATACTATTTTGGAATTCAGAACCTAACGGACTACCTATTACAATAGCTGTTTCACCTAAAATCAAATTGTCTGAGTCCTCAAATTTAATTGGTTTAAAATCTTCAGTTTTTTCGATTGGAATCGTTAAGACTGCAATATCAGACCATTGATCTGAACCTAATACTTTACCGTCATACTTTTTACCATTTGCTGTTGTAATAATTGGTTTCTTATCAGTTGATACAACATGTGCGTTTGTTACTATGTATGCTTTTTTATTTTCAACTTTATAAACGACGCCTGAACCGACGCCGCTATTTTCTTCTTTTTCCTTAGCTGAAGATTCTTTCTTACTAGATACATCTGAATCTTCATGAGATACACCCACGACTGAGTTTTTAGATTTCTCTACAGCTTCCATAACATTCGTAATAGGTTTTTGGAATCCTTTTTGAGATTGCTTTTCTTCAATTGTTTTTCTACTTTCGTTAGGAGGATTTACATTTTGGAATATACTCCACACTAAAATAAATATTAATATGATTGCTAAAATGATTGCAATGATTGGCCAATGTTTTTCTATTTTAGTTAAAAATGTATTGAGAAAACTATTTTTATTTTGAGATTTTTGTTCTACTTTTTCATCATGTTTAGCACCGAGCTGTTTATTTATTTCAAAGTCATTATCGTTAGAAAAAGTTTTACCCGTCTCTGCCTGTTTTTGTTCACTTACTTTTTCATATCTAATCACTTCAGGTTCTTCTTCAGAGTCTATTCCGTGGTGTTCATCATCTGTTTGAACTTCATCTTTATGTAATACTTCATCTTGTTCACTATATTCTTGATGTGATTCAGCAAGTCGGTCATCATCTAAATCAATTGTTGGATGCAATTTAGATTCTTCTTCTTGTTTTTTGATTTCTTCTTTTGTTAATTTTTCAATACGTGCTTTTTGCATATTTTCCTTAACACGTAATTCATTTTTCTTTTGAAGTTCTCGTTCATTCGCTTTTTTTATTTCATTTTCTTTTTTCTCTTGTTCGATTCTTTTTTCACGTTCTTCATTATGAAAAAATTCACGTCGCTGTCTCTTATATTCATTTCTAGGAATGACATGCTTTTTTCGTGACATTTATTGCCCTCCTCAATCTAAACACTTAATGTATCTATTATGCCATATAATACTAAATTTATTAACATAAAACCATTGTAATTCTCAATATTATACACCTATTTTTACATATATTTGCAAATTCATTCAATATGAATTATTCATTTTAAAAAAACATAAAAAACACCAACAAAGTCAACTATAAACTTTGTTGGTGTTTTGTCTAATAAATATTAATTTGTTGTCTTTTTATTATTACGTACTGAAGTGATCCAGCCAATAATAACGAGTAATAATAATACTGACCAGAATATTGATTGCCATAATATGCCATGTGGGAAATCATGAGGTAATACACCAATTTCATCATGTGCCAATACAATCACAAACAGTTTAATACCTACCCAACCTACAATAGCAAATGCTGCCGCTTCTAAATTTGGATATTTGTTTAATAATTCAACAAAGTATGTTGCTGCAAATCTCATAATAACAACACCAATAATACCACCAACAAACATAACACCAAACTGACCAGCATCCATACCACCAAAGTGTATACCTAGTGCTGGTAGTGTCACCGCGATAGCGAAAGCTGCTAACATTGAGTCAATTGCAAATGCTATATCCGCAAATTCTACTTTTAATACCGTCATCCAGAAGTTCTTTTTCAATTTATGATGACCGTGTCCATCTGAAGGAAATTCTGATTCAGAGAAATCATCTTTAGCTTCTACGTCGTCTGGCGTCTTGAGCTCTTCACCTTTATGCTTTCTAAAGTCTATCAAATTCTTAATAGACATATAAATTAAATATAATGCCCCTGCCGCTTGAATTGGCCAGAAGTTAGCTAAGAAACTAATTAAGAATAATGATAAAAATCTAAACACAAACGCTCCTAATAAGCCATAGAACAATGCTTTTTTCCTTAAATCTTCTGGTAAATGTTTGACCATTACGGCCATAACAACAGCATTATCTGCAGCTAATAATCCTTCCAGAAATATTAATACAACTAATACCCAACCGTAACTAATTAACAAACTCGGATCCATCTATTCACACTCCATTCTTTTTTTTGTAAAAAACAAAAGAGACCATGCCTAATAAAAGGCAAAGGTCTCACTTAACATTTATATGATGTCCATATTACCGGAAACTTACGTTTCGTAATGACGATAATATGCTAGAATTTTTAAGTTCTAAAGTTACTCCCCTTCGACAAAGTCGTAGGTCTATTTAGTTTTACTTAATTATTATACAATGTTTTGTTCATTATAACAAACTAAATAATTTAATTTCTGGGAATTTATCTTCAAACCATCTAGTTGCAAATTCATTTTCAAACAAGAATACATATTGATCATATCGGTCTTTAACTAATATAGATCGACTTGAATTCATATTGTCCGTAATATCTTTTTCATTTTTAATCCATCTTGCTATTTTCTTACCAACTTGTTCCATAACAACATCAACATTATATTCATTTTTCATACGATGCTCGAACACTTCAAATTGTAATTGTCCAACTGCACCCAATATGATTTGATTCGTGTGCAAAGTTTTATAAAGTTGAATCGCTCCTTCTTGAACTAATTGTTCAATCCCTTTATGGAAATGCTTTTGTTTCATGACATTTTTAGCGCTAACTTTCATAAATATTTCAGGGGTAAATTGAGGTAAGGATTCAAAATGGAATTTTTGATTTCCGCCTACAAGCGTGTCACCAATTTGATAATTTCCAGTGTCATATAACCCTATAATATCACCACTAACAGCATGGTTTACAGTTTGTGTATCATCTGCCATAAATGAAGTTGAACGTGTGATTTTTTGTTTTTTCTTATTACGTTGAAGTGTAACATCCATGCCTCTTTCGAATGCACCACTCACGACTCTCATAAATGCGATTCTATCTCTATGTCTTGGATCCATGTTAGCTTGTATCTTAAAGATAAATCCTGAGAAGTCTGGATCGAACGGATCAACAACATCTCCTTCTTCAGTCTTGCGGCCACTTGGCATTGGCGCATAATCAACATACGCATTAAGGAAATTTTGAACACCGAAATTCGCTAATGCTGAGCCGAAAAATACCGGTGTTAACTCTCCAGCTAACAATAATTCTTCATCAAATTGTTCACCGACTTCATCTACAAGCATTAACTCATCGATTGCCTGTGCAAATTGTGAATCATTTTTGATTGGATGATCTTCTTCTAATTCATAGTCGTCATTTAAATGTAAGATATTCTCTTCATCTCTGAATGGCTCAATTGTCTTATCGGATCTATCGATAATTCCAAAGAAATTCTGTCCCATTCCAATTGGCCAATTCATAGGATAAGTTTCAATTTCTAATGTTTTCTCAATTTCTTCTAAAAGTTCAAAAGGCTCTTTACCCATTCTGTCTAATTTGTTAATAAATGTAAAAATAGGAATACCTCTCATTTTACATACTTTAAACAATTTCAACGTTTGCGGTTCGATACCTTTCGCACAGTCAATAACCATTACAGCACTATCTACAGCCATTAATGTTCTATACGTATCTTCAGAAAAGTCTTCATGTCCTGGTGTATCTAATATATTTATGTTGTAATGATCATAATCAAATTGCATAACTGAACTTGTAACAGAAATACCACGTTCTTGTTCTACTTTCATCCAGTCACTTGTCGCAAACTTCCCTGTCTTTTTACCTTTAACGGTACCTGCTTGTCTAATCGCACCACCAAAAAGTAATAATTTTTCAGTCAATGTTGTTTTACCAGCATCTGGGTGGGATATTATCGCAAATGTCTTTCTACTTTCTACTTCTTGTTTAATCGTCACAATTCATTTCTCCTTATAATTCGGATGTCCATTGGCTAATTCTATTTGCTAATTCATTTGCTTCATCTTCATCAAGTACATTAAACAAATGCAAGTACAAATGCTCAATTAAAGATTCTCCGTATAAATCGTAATCTACTTCAATAGACCAAAATAAATCCGGAATCGAAATCACAAAATATTCTTCTTTTTTATTTTCATATATATAAACTTTACAATTTAAGTTTTGCGAATGACTTTCTCTAATCTTCACTTGGCTTTCCTCCATATTTTTCATATGCTGCCTCTAAACCGATTAAATCATCTCTATGAGGCACTTTAATATGTCCAGGCATGATTTGATATGGTTCTCTCCCTTTAGATGCGAGAACAACTGTATCACCTGGCTCAGAAATTTCTATTGCATGTTTAATGCCTTCTGCTCTATCTTCAAATTCTACATAATTATTATGTGTCGCTCCTTTAGCTAATTCTGCTGTTAACATTTTAGGATCATCATTTGCAGGATTATCTGGCGTAAATATCACATAATCTGCTCGACAACTTATTTTACCCATTTCTGGTGTTTTTGTTAAGTCTCTTTCTCCTGCCATGCCAACTAAGAATATTAATTTTTGTTTTACAAATGGTTTCACTGCATCTATTAATTTATCCATTCCATCTGGTGTATGTGCATAATCAATAATTAAATCTATTGGTAAGTTTCTATCTAATACTTCTAAACGCCCTTCAACTGCAGGCATATTTCCAACTGCTTTAGTAATATCGTTTAATTCATAACCTTGTGCCCACAAACCTATAATGCTCGCTAATAAATTAAGGACATTAAATTTACCTAAATAAGGTGACTGTACCTTGTAAGAACCAAATGGTGTTACAAGTGTAAAGCGCACACCCCTTATAGATTCTTCTATATCTTTAGCCATAAAATCCGCTTCGTTATCAATGCCATATGTAAATATTTCGTACGGTGATACAGGTATTAATTCTTTTATAAATGGATCATCTGCATTCAATATGACATATTTGTCTTTTCTGTAGTCTTGACCTAATTGGCTAAATAATAATGATTTAGCATGTCCGTAAGCTTCCATCGTACCATGAAAATCTAAATGATCTTGTGTTAAATTTGAAAAAATAGCGATATCAAATTCTAACCCTCGAAGTCTACCGATAACTAACCCGTGACTTGAGACTTCAAATGTCATACTCTCACATTCTTTATCAACCGCTTCAACGATATGTTTCGTTAAAGTAACGGTTTCTGGAGTTGTATTGACACCTTTTGTAACTGTTTCATTAATTTGAAAACCGTTTGTTCCTAAATATGCACTATTTTTACCTAAACCTCTCGTTAAATGATGAATCATTGTCGCAATTGTCGTCTTACCATTTGTACCAGTTACGCCAATTGTCGTTAATTTTTGACTAGGAAAATCAAATAATACATGACTAAAGATACTTGCCACTTTCAATGTATCCTTAACCACAATTAATAATACCTCATCATTTAATTCTACATAACGATCACTCACAATGACACTACATCCTTGCTCAACCACATTCGGTATAAATTTATGACTATCTACCGTATATCCTTTTGATGCCACAAATATAGAGCTTTCTTGAGCATTTCTTGAATCTGTCGTAATATCATGAACTTCTTGGTCAATTTGACCGTAAGTTTGTTTAATTTTTATTTTATTTAATAACGTTTTAACATTCATCGTTATTGCTCCTTTATTTTCAATAGGTTTATTATACACTTTCTTATGTTGATTTTATAGCTTAGACTATAACTATAAACAATTATAAAATAAGTGAGCGTTTACTTTTAAATAAAGGGGTGCTTTTATGATTAATATTCAATCCATATCCAAATCTTATGGAAAAGCAGTTATTTTAAAAGATGTAACAACTCAATTTGAACCTGGTTTAATAACAGGTTTAATTGGCCCATCAGGTGCAGGCAAGACGACTTTAATCAAATGTATTTTAGGCATGACAACTATGGATTCTGGTACAATTACGATCAATGGCAATCGTATTCCTAACAGAGAAATTTTAAGGTCTATTGGTTACATGTCTCAAAGTGATGCTTTATTTGATGATTTAACAGCTGTTGAAAATTTGAAATTCTTTGCGAAATTATATATTCATAAAGCACTTAAATTAGATATCAACGAACAAATCGAACGCACGCTGGAAATTGTCAACTTAACACACGAAAAACATAAAAAAGTTAAAGCATTTTCTGGAGGTATGAAACGCAGATTATCTCTTGCAATTAGTATGATTCAAAATCCAGACATATTGATTTTAGATGAGCCAACAGTTGGCATCGACCCTAGATTAAGAAAATCAATATGGAATGATTTGTTTCAATTTAGAGATGAAGGCAAGACAATTCTTATTACAACACATGTATTAGATGAGGCTGATAAATGTGATCGTTTATTACTAATGAGAGAAGGCCAAATTATTTCTTATGGTACGCCAAATGAAATTAAATCAACATATAACGTAAATACGATTGAAGATGTCTTCCTAGCGTTAGGAGATGGTGCACATGATTAATATTGCCACGCGAATTTTCAAACAAGTCATAAGAGATAAACGTACCCTTATGCTCTTACTCGTTGCACCGTTATTAATAATGACGTTGATTTATTTTTTATTTAACTATTCAGATGAGTCAACTGATCTAAAAGTGGGTACATATCAAGTAAACGCTCAAATCATTTCAACCCTCAAAAACCAAGATATTAGCATTCAGACTTATTCAAATCAACTAGATTTAAAACATAAATTTAAAGCTGATCATTTAGACGGTTTTCTATCATTAGACGATAACAAACTAAATATTACTTACGAAAATACTGATCCAAGCAAAACGAGTCAATTTAAGTTAACCATCAATAAATTGATCATCATGCAAAGCACAAAACAATTGTCATCTGTCGTTAATCAACAAGGGAAAATCTTTCAGTCTATAACTCAACAACTACCAAAAGCCGAAAAGTCTCAAGTTTCGGCTAAATACCCAAATCATATAACAAAGTTAGATGCCAAAGAGTATTATTTACATGGTGATAAAGATACAAATTATTTTGATACTATAAGTCCTATTTTAATCGCATTTTTCGTATTCTTCTTTACATTCTTAATTTCAGGTATTTCATTACTCAAAGAAAGAACATCTGGAACTTTAGAAAGAACATTATCATCACCTATTAAAAAACATGAAATTATTTTAGGTTATATAATAGGTTATGGTACATTTGCCATCATACAAACAACTTTGATTGTTTTATATGCTATTTATGTATTACAAATGGTTACTGAAGGCAACATATTATTAGTATTTATTACGAATGTACTCGTGTCATTTATAGCACTTACACTTGGTTTATTGTTATCGACATTCGCATCATCAGAATTTCAAATGATTCAATTTATTCCTTTAGTTGTGATTCCTCAAGTCTTTTTTGCAGGAATCATACCAGTGGAAAGCATGCATAAAGTACTCGTATATATCGCACATATCATGCCGTTATATTATGCAGGTGATACCATTCAAAATGTTATGTTAAGAGGCTATCACTTATCAGATATTTATATGAATTGGATAATACTATTAGGTATATTCTTCTTACTGTTAGTATTAAATATGATTGGTATGAATCGATACAGAAAAGTTTAACCAAATCACATGCATAATCACGTATAATTTGTTAAATATCTCCAACTAAAACATTGATATAGTATAAAGTTTTTATATTAATTTTGTAATTATATGCAATATCTTTTCACAAAATAGCTAAAATGCGTTAAACTATCATAGAAATTAAATACAAATACGGAGTGTGGCTAATGGTTTCTCAAAACAAAAAATTATTGATTATTACAGGTTCTTTCGGTAATGGTCATCTACAAGTTACGAATAGTATTGTGAAACAATTTGGTGAAATGAATTTAAATCATTTAACTGTTATTGAGCATGATTTATTTTTGGAAGCACACCCTATTATGACTTCAATTGCGAAACAATGGTATATAAACAGCTTTAAGTATTTCAGAAATATGTATAAGTTCTTCTACTATAGTAGACCTGAACAAATTGATAAATGTTTCTACAAATACTATGGATTAAATAAATTATTGAATTTACTTATAAAAGAAAAGCCTGATTTGATTTTGTTAACTTTTCCGACACCAGTTGTATCAGTTTTAACGGAACAATTCAATTTAAATATACCTATTGCTACAGTTATGACAGACTATCGTTTACACAAGAACTGGGTAACACCACACTCAAATAGATACTATGTAGCAACGAAAGATTTGAAAAATGAAATTGAATCTATCGGTGTAGAAAGCGATGCAATCAAAGTAACAGGCATACCTATTTCTAAACAATTTGAGCAACCAATCGATCGATATCACTGGTTAACGAAACACAAACTAGATCCAGACAAGAAAGTAATTTTAATGTCTGCTGGTGCTTTCGGTGTATCAACAGGTTTCTCAACTATGATTAGTAAAATAGATATGTATGCTAAAGACACTCAAGTTGTCATGATATGTGGTAATAGTAAAAGCTTGAAAAATGAACTTAGACATCATTTTAAAGATAATGATAATGTGCTGATACTCGGCTATACGAAACATATGAATGAATGGATGGCATCTAGCCAACTTATGATTACTAAACCAGGTGGTATCACTATTTCAGAGGCGTTCTCTAGACATTTACCACTTATATTCTTAAATCCAGCACCTGGACAAGAGTTAGAAAATGCTGAGTATTTTAGTCAAAAAGGATACGGTAAAATAGCACACACGCCAGAAGAAGCGACTAAACTCGTTATTTCACTCATGAATCAACCATCTAGACTTAAAGAAATGACACAACTACTAGAAGAAAATTATATTGAAAAATCAACAGAAAATATTTGCAAAGACTTACTTTCATTATTAAGTGATTCACTTTCTTATAATGAAGTTTATGGAAAGGTTCCTATGTATGCCAAATACTTCATCAGATAAAACATTTCACAAAAAAGATTTTCGGTTAATGCTCATCATATTATTTATGATGGAATTTGCGAGAGGAATGTACATTTTAAGTTATTTACCAATTCTACCAACAACCACTGCTAAAGTGACTGTTGGTATTACTTCTTTAGCTATTTCTTTACACTTTATTAGTGATGCATTAACGAATTTCGTAATAGGTTTTCTTCTAAAACGATTTGGTCCAACAGTTATATTAACGTGTGGATTTATATTAGCATTTACGAGTTTAGCACTCATTATTTTCATACCATCACCTATCGTATTTATTTTAAGTGCCATATTATTAGGTATCGCAGTTAGTCCAATTTGGGTCATTATGTTATCCAGTGTTGACGAAGTATCTAGAGGTAAACAAATGGGATATGTTTATTTCAGTTGGTTAGTTGGATTATTATCAGGTATGATTTTCATGAATTTACTATTTAAACTACATCCTACGAGATTTACATTTATGATGGCTTTATGTGTACTTGTTGCATGGATATTATTCTATTTTGTTAAAGTACAGCTCACAAATTACGAAAGTAAATCTGTTAAAAAACAACTACGTGAAATCGTACAAGTAACAAGAAGACATTTATTGCTATTTCCAGGTATCTTTTTACAAGGATCTGCAATCGGCATGCTTGTCCCTATATTGCCAACATACGCAACAAAACATATGGGTGTTACGACACTAGAATATACACTTTTACTCATTGTTGGCGGTATTGGATGTACCATTTCGATGTTATTCTTTTCTAAATTGATGGACAAACATTCTAAAGCATTTACACACCTTGTGATTTTTATAGGATTTTTAGCATATAGCTCATTTATATTTGGATTAACCGTATTAACACAATTATTTATCGTTCTATTGATTGCTTTACTCATTGGTACGATTTATGGGCTACTCTTACCAGCATGGAACACATTTATGGCTGGTCAAATTCATAATAAAGTGCAAGAAGAAACATGGGGTGTCTTCAATAGTGTTCAAGGATTTGGAACAATGATTGGCCCCGTATTAGGTGGGTTAATATCTGAAGTATTTAGAGATGTATATTATACAATTTATGCTTCAAGTATTATGTTCTTATTCTTAGCATTATTCTACGGCACATTCTTTATTATAAATTATAGAAAAAGAAAATCAGCATAAAATAAAAGGAAGCAGAAGGGATTAAATTAATACCTTCTGCTTCCTTTTTTATATAAGATAAATTGAAATTTATCCTAAAGTATATGAAGCTTCTTCAGACCAAGTTTCGTCTTCATTTTGCTTCATAAGTTTAATTGTATCAATTGTTTCTGAATGATCTATACCAGCCATTCTTACTTGACCATAAATATCTTCAAATTCTTGGCTTGAAAGCCCTTGTGCAATTGTAAAGTGTGGTACGAATGGATGTGTACTCTCACCATAGAATGCTTCATTATTAAATTTACTAAATAAAGATTCTAATTCATCCGTTTTAGTCACTTTAAAATAAATAACGTTTTTAGTAGGTGCAAAGCTAGATGCCTTAGACACTTGAATATTTAATGGTTCAAATTCCTTAGCTGTTGTTTCTAATTGTGATTTCACTTCATTTAATTTACTATCTTCAATTTCAAATTTCTCTTTAATTGTAATATGCGGTGCAATTAACGCATAGTGTTTGTCATATCTCTTACGATATGCATTCACTTTTTCTTGGAATGGTTTAGACGGAATAAGTACGATGCCTAATTTCATAATGATACTTCCTCCTTTGTTTTTCTACATTATTATTATATCAAATTTTTTTGATTTTGATGACTTAAAAAGTAACTTAACATATTTGGTAATTCAGGCTTCCATGTTTTCCATGTATGTCCACCATCTAATTCAGTGTATTCATATGTTAAATCTTCCTGTTTAACTCGTTCACTGAATGATCGATTCGGTGTTAAAAAGTCTGCCATATCTCCACTAATAAGTTTGAAAGAATCTTCTTCTTTACCTATATAATGTTTGATTGTTAATAGATGTTTAGATGAGCAATTATTAAATGCTTCTATTACTGTATCGTTGATTAGTGGACTGAACAGTCCTGCTTGACTAAAATGATGCGGGTATTCTAAACATGTCATTAAAGCGATACTTGCTGCTAGACTATCGCCTAGTAACATTCTTGCATTACCTACTTTCAAAGTTGAGAATGTTTTATCAATATAAGGACATAGCTCTTTCACCACAAATTGTGACGTTTCTTTTCGATATTCTCCATCGGGATGAAATTCTGTTCTTCTCTTATCTACATCTTCATAGTGAACACCGACAATAATTGCCCTTTCTATCTCATCATTTGTTCTTAATTTCTCGTATGCCCGATGAATTTGACCAAATTGGAAAAAGTCCCTACCGTCAAATGTAATAATCACATGATGTTTATATAGATCTGTATAGTCTTTAGGTAAGTAAATTGAGATTGTCACTTCCCTTTTCAAAAATTTACTTTCAAGTTTTATTTGGTCAACAAGACCTATTTTTTTATCCATAAAGAACGCTCCCAACTGTACATATAATTTTATTGTACAGTAGAGAGCGTATATTTGAAAGCGTTTGATATTGTTTAATTATTTATCATCCAAGTTATATTCTTTTAAACGTTTAGGATAATCTTCATGCCAGAATTTTGCTGTTGGCACTTCATCTGGTTCTGGTCTATATATCGCATAATAACCTGACCCTTTTTGTTTTTTCTGAATTTCAAAGTCACGTAATGCTCTTAAGGCTGGTTTATGGAGTATCCAAATTGCAATGATATTTAACCATGCCATCATACCTACACCTAAGTCACCCATTGCCCACGCTACATCAGCTGTTTTAACACATCCGTATATTGTAGCACCTATGAGAACTAACCGTACTAATATAATCCATATCTTCTGTTTATCGGACGGTATGATATAACTTACGTTAGTCTCTGCGATATAGTAATATGCCAGTATCGTTGTAAATGCGAAGAAGAACAATGCTAACGCAATAAAGTAAGAACCGAAACCTGAGTATGCTGGATCAAACGTGTAGTTGTCTCCAGAGAATGCTTTATCAATCCCTGCTTGAGCATACATCGCTGTACCTGATACGTCCTTACTACCATCTGGACCTTGAACATAAATACCATTGTCTTGAATTAAATGTGGCGAACCATCTTTATTTGTTCCACCGTCTGTCGTATTAAATGTACCTGACATTAAAATCATTAATGCTGTTGCTGTACATACTAATAAAGTATCTACATAAACTGAGAATGCTTGTACAAGTCCTTGTTTAGCTGGATGTGATACTTCTGCAGCTGCAGCAGCATGTGGTCCAGTACCTTGACCTGCTTCGTTTGAATAAAGTCCTCGTTTAACACCAATTTCAATCATCGCACCGAAAATCCCACCAAAAGCAGCTTCTACACCAAATGCAGATTTGAAAATTAATGCGATTAAACCTGGAACTGCTTCAATATTTAATATAATAATAACAACTGCTAAACCTATGTAAACAATAGCCATAAAAGGTACAACGGCTGTCGCAACATTTGCAATTGCTTTGATACCACCGAAAATGATAAGTGCTAATAATACAGCTAATACTATAGCAATAACCCAAGGATTTAATCCAAATGCATTTTTCATTGAAGAGGCAATGGCATTTGATTGAACACCCGGAAGCAATAGACCTACAGATAGTACTGTAACAAGTGCAAATATAATTGCATATATTTTACCAGCTTTACCTTTTATACCTGATTCTATGTAGTATGCTGGTCCACCACGATATTGACCATTTATTTCTCTTTTATAAATTTGACCAAGTGTTGATTCGATAAATGCCGAACTCGCACCTAGAAATGCTGTAGCCCACATCCAGAATACTGCACCAGGACCACCGATAAAGATTGCTGTTGAAACACCAACAATATTACCTGTACCAACACGACCTGCTAATGATACTGCAATTGCTTGGAAAGAAGAAATACCAGTTGGTGACTTTTCCCCTTGAAACATTAAACGAATCATTTCTTTAAAGTGCCTGACTTGGAAGAACCTCATCATAAATGAAAATAAAACACCAGTCAGTAAAAGACCATACACTAACGCTTTACTCCATACAATCTCATTCGCAAAGCTAACAATAGATTCCATAATTAATCTCCCCTTTGTTGTAAGCCTTAAGATAACTTCATGTTCAGAAAATTTTGAAATTACCTTGTTATGATTATACCATGTATAAATACACAATCAATATTTTTTTGAAATGCTCTTAACACAAATTGTAAGCGCTTACTATATTGTTAAAAAAGCTTTTTAGAAATAGTAAGTATAAATGCACACAAATTCATATATTCACAAATACGTTATAATTATTCTAATCCGTACAACTTAAAATAATATATAAAAATATAAACTTTTAAACATTACACGAATTCTAGAAACTATTTTATTTATCATTGTTAATTCTGTAATTTCGCTTATAATATAAAAGTATGAGAAAGTTTGATAAGGAGGACTTCTATTGTTAAATAAAGCATGGTTTCGTACAGGAATAGCTATTCTCCTTACGTTTCTAATTATAAAAATCTTTATGGAAATAAATGAAATATTTTATCCAATCATCATTATCGTAAAATCCATATTACTACCATTATTATTAGGTGGATTCTTATTCTATATTTGTTTACCTTTTCAAAAAATGTTAGAGAAAAGAAAAGTACCCAGATGGGGAAGTATTTCGATCATCATCGTTGCATTAATACTGATTGTTGTATTATTTATCTCAATCATTGCACCAGTTCTAACAAATCAAATTAATAATTTAATCAAGAATATTCCCTATATACAACGTGAAATTCAGCATGTTGTAGATTATGCTTTACAACAAAGAGATCGATTACCAGAAAATATATCACAAAAAATTAATGATTCAATCGAAAGTATAAGCGGTATCGTAACAGATATGTTAACAAACCTATTTAGTTATATATCATCATTTGTTTCAACAATGTTCTTATTAATCTTAGTGCCTTTCTTCTTAATATATATGTTAAAAGATCACGAAAGATTTATTCCATTTATAGCTAGACCTTTCAAAGGTCGTACAAAATGGTTTGTCGTTAATTTAAGTAAAGACATTAATCAAACATTGCAATCATATATACAAGGTCAAGTTACAGTTAGTGTTATATTAGGTGTACTATTGTACTTAGGTTATACATTTGTAGGTTTGGATTATGCATTACTTTTAGCTTTATTGGCACTCATCACAAACATGATTCCATTCCTAGGACCATGGTTAGCATTTATACCAGCAGCAACAATCGCACTCATACAAGATCCTATGATGCTCGTTTGGGTAAGTATTATCACATTAATTTGTCAGCAACTTGAAGGGAACGTGATTACACCAAACATTATGGGTAAATCATTAAACATTCACCCACTTACAATCATTACTGTTATATTAGCTGCAGGTAATTTAGGCGGTTTCGTAGCTATCTTAATAGCCGTACCAACATACGCAGTACTTAAGACAATCGTTCGAAATGTATACACACATAGACAATCTATTAGTTCAAGTGCGAACCGTACAGTTGAAGACGATCCAATACATGATAACAACTTAAAATAAACAAAAAACTGAAACCAATGCGGTTTCAGTTTTTTGTTTGGTGTGGAAGATATGTAGTGTATGTAATTATGGCCGCTCTAAGTTACAATTCCGCCAAGTTTTGTTAATATAGACGTCCTTAGTTAAAATTCCCCACCTTTTTGTCACTACATATACAAAAAACCAACAAAATCATAGATTTTGTTGGTTCTCTAAATTATCTTACAACATGGTAACCTGAGTCTACATGAATATTCTCACCTGTTACACCGCTTGAGTAGTCACTTAATAGATAAGCTGCTGTTTTACCTACTTCTATAATATCTACATTACGTTTTAATGGTGAACGTTCTTCAATTTCTTTAAGGATCGCATTGAATCCACCTACACCTTTTGCACTTAATGTACGGATTGGACCTGCAGAGATAGCATTTACTCGAATGTTATCTTCTCCTAAGTCACGTGCTAAATATTTAACGTTTGCTTCTAAACTTGCTTTAGCTACACCCATTACATTGTAGTTAGGTACTGCATATTCTCCGCCTAAATAAGTTGTTGCAACGATGCTGCCACCTTCTGGCATTAATTTTTTAGCTTCTCTTGCAACGATTGTTAATGAATAAGAACTAATATCTTGTGCTAATAAGAAACCTTCACGAGATGTATCAGTAAATCTTCCTCTTAAGTCTTCCATATTAGCAAAAGCGATTGAATGGTAAACACCATCTATATAACCAAATTTTTCTCCAATTTGTTCAAAAGCATTTACAACGTGATCGTCTTTTTGAACATCACATTCAAAAATATGTTGTCCTTTTTGATTTTTTAATTCTTCAAATAATTTAACAAGTTGATCTTTACTACGTTCTTTTCTGTATGTGAATACTAAGTTAGCACCTAGTTCGTCTAACACTTTAGCTACACCAAAGCCAATACTTCTTTTGTTCGCAATACCCATGATTACATATGTTTTACCTTCTAAATTAAACATTCACTATACTCCTTTAATATGTATATTATACTAAACATTCACTCGTTATAATAACACTGGTCAGACCACCTGACAAGCATTATACTTTTATTTTATATTGAATAAAAAGTAAAAATGAGGTCTATACTACAACCTCATTTTTACAAAGTTTATTAAATAAATTCCATATCTTGTTTTAATTGTGAAACATATTCTTTTGATCCTGTCACAATTAACTTATCTCCATATTGTAATTCAGTATCACCATGAGGTACGATTGAATCTTTGCCTCTAATAATACGTACAAAGATTACGTCCCCAGCAAATGGGAATGATCTTAACAATACATTATGATAACTATGGTTCTTCATCTCTATCTCATATAGAGAAGTTTCCACGTTACTTAATAAGTTCAGCATATTTGGAGATTCAATTAATCCTTTAAGTAAGATTTTATTACTTAAGAAACTACTAAAGAATTCAATATTTTTACCTTCAAATGCTTCATCTTCACTACCATTTTCTTGTTTACAAATAATTCTTTTAACGCCATGATTATGCGCCATTAAAGCAACTTGTTTGTTGATTTGATCATCATTTGCTGAACATACAATGATATCTGAATCAAATAAGCCTAATTCTAATAGTTCCTCTTCAATATAATCATCTAACTCAAATGTTTTAATACTTTCATCTAGCTTTCTATTATCTGAAAGATCTTTTCTAAAGAACATTGAAGTTTGATAAATGTGAGAATGTATACTTTGAGCAACTGGGATCGATAATTGGTTTTTACCAATAAAGCTCACTTTAACAATTTTCTTAGTTTCTTCAGGCATTGGGAACATCTTCTTAAATACAATCGGTACAAAGACACATGTGATAACCGCACTTAGAATAAGTATGCCAGATATTTCTGAACTGATTGTTCCAAGTTGTTCAGCGATTTTTGCTGCTGCGATTACAAGTGACAATGTTGAAGTTAATAGGAATGCCGAAGAAATTGTTGTTTTACGGTCATACCATTTACCTATAAATGCTACTGGAATCAGCTTAGAAATTAAAAAGGCAATAAACAGTAAAGGTATGATAATTAATAAACCTGGCTCTTGCACAAGTGACGGAATGTTTAAATTCACACCTACCATAATGAAGAATATTGGAATAAAGAAACCATATCCAAATGAGTCTAATTTCTCTACCATATCTTGGTCAGGCCCTAATAACGATACGATAACTCCTGCTAGGAAGGCACCTAATATATTTTCAGCGCCTACTCCTTCAGCTAAACCAACGAGTAGAATAATGAGTGCAAACACTGCACGAATACCTATTTGAGTTGTACCTGAAGTTAATTTTTTTAAGAATGGTGATTTTTTAAATAAACCACCCATAATATAAAAGATAAAACTAAAGACGATTAGAATACCTATAAGCCATAACGGTGAGTCACCTTTAGCATTTATTGTACCGTAAACTGTTAATAGTAACATTGTTGCTAAATCTGCTACAACTGCAACTAACAAGATAAACTGTCCGATGCTTGTATGCATAATATTCATTTCTTTTATTGTTGGTACAACTACGCCCAAACTAATTGTCGAGATGATGATAACCATCAATAATACGTCGTCTATTAAACCAGTCCATTTGAATATAAAGGCTAATAAAATAGATAAAACCATAATTAAAGAAAATACGACGCCCGTTAAATATAAATTACTTGGAATATTATTTCCTTCTTGTTCATCAGAAGTTTGTTTCGTCTTAAACGCGTTAAAATCAATTTCTAAACCACTTAAGAACATTAAAAATATAAAACCTAACGTCGATAAGATAGATAACCATGCATCTTCTTTTACTAATCCAAATAAAGAGTCACCTATGATTATCCCCATTATGATTTCAGCAACGACAACAGGTAAGAAAGAAATTTTCAACCTATTTACAAGTATAGGTGTTAAAAATGCAGCAATAACAACAATAACTAGAGATGTAAAACTAGAATGCTCCATATTATTCTCCTTATATTAGATAAGACATAAATGCTGTTGCTAAACCAAAGTAGATTAACATACTGACAATGTCGTTTATTGTCGTAATGAATGGTCCACTTGCAACTGCAGGGTCAATATTCATTTTATTCATAAACATCGGTATAATTGCACCCATTAAAGTACCTACAGTCATCGCTATTGTTAAACTAACTGAAACGATAAGCGCCAATACAGGTTCACGATATAATAAGACAATTATAATGAATAAACTTATTGCACAGAAGAAACCAGTCAGTAGTCCTGAACCAGATTCACGAAGTGCGAGCTTAAATTTGCTTTGTTCATTTATTTCACCTGTTGATATATTACGTACAGATACGGCAAGAGATTGTGTACCTGAGTTACCACTCATACCACTAATGATAGGTATAAATGCTGCAAGAAGTGCAACTTGTGAAAGTGTATCTTCAAATTGTCCTAGTATGGATGCTGTGATCATGCCTAAAACCGTTAATATTAATAACCAAGGTAAACGTTTCATAGCTGTTTGGAAGACTGAATCATTTGTAGAGTCGATGTCAGATACACCCGCTAATTTAGAGTAGTCTTCACTTGCTTCTTCATCCATAACGTCCAAGATATCATCAATTGTAATGATACCTAATAAATGATCTTGATAGTCGATTACAGGTAACGCAATCAAGTCATAATCTCGCATTGTTTGTGCGACGTCTTCTTGGTCATCAGCTACATTAGAACTGATAACACGTTCACTCATAATTTCTTCAATATATGCATCATTTTCAGCGACAATTAAGTCTCTTAATGAGATAACGCCTGCTAATTTTTTATTTTCGTCTACAACGAAAATAACATATATTGTTTCCGCTTCAGGTGCTTGTTCTTTAACATAGAACATCGCTTCTTTAACAGACATTGTTGAATATACTGAAATAAACTCAGTGGTCATAATACCACCGGCAGTATCTTCTTCATAATGAAGTAATGCTTTAATTTCTCTAGCATCTTCACGATTCATGAGTGTGAGTAAAGTGGCTATTTTACTTTTAGATAATACATTCAAAATATCAACTGCGTTATCGTATGACATGTCACTTAACATTTGACTTGCATAATTAGCATTCATATTTTGAAAAATTTCTTCGTATTCTTCATCATCTAACTCAGTCGTTTCAAAGAAGTCAGCTACTTCTAACGGTGAAAGGAATTGATATATTTTTTGTTTGAGCTCATTATCACATATTTCAAAGTATTCACCTTGGTCATATGTATGCATATTTAAAAATTCTTCTCTAAATTGGTCTATTTCATCATTTGCTAATAGTTCGTCTAACTTTTCTTTATCAAAAGCTTCGTCTTCGATGTAATTTTCATTATTTTCATTAACCAACTTTGCCACCTCCTCATAAAAATACAATTTATTATATCATACCTACACTGCTTAGGTTATAATGTATTTCATCAACAATATGCAATTGTTTCAAAGTGATTGGATGTATAAATTCTATATGATTGCACTGCAGTAATTGATGATCATATTGACCATCTTCATATCCATATAAACTATCTCCTATAATTGGATAACCAATATGTGCAAGATGTACTCTTATTTGATGTGTTCTACCTGTAAAAAGTTGTAATTTAAGCATGCTATTTTCAGAATCACCATCTAAATATTCATATTCTGTATGTGCAAACTTACCTTCTTCAGAAACTTCTCTTTCTATAATAGAATGTTTAGCACGTGCAATTGGTGCTTTAATAACACCTTTCTTCGGTGCAACAACACCATGTACAAGTGCAACATAGTATTTACTTATTGTCGTATTTGAAACCATGTGATGTAATAATTGATGCTTCGCAAATATAACTATACCACTTGTACCGCGATCTAAACGTGTCACTATATGTGGAATTGTTCGTTCACCATTCATTAGCATATAGCTTAACACCGCTTCAACTAAACTATTATGAGGATGTTCTCTAGAAGGCGCTGTATTCATCATGGCAGGTTTAGAAACGATGATAAACCATTCATCTTCAAACAAAATATTTAAATCAAACGTAAATGGTTCTAAATTATGACTAGGAGATTCATTTGGTAAGTGAATCTCAATTTCGTCACCTTCATGAATTTCTTTTCTAACGGTAGCGTGTTCTTTATTCACTAATAAAGCGCCATTCTGCTTAATGGCGCTTAAACTCTTTTTAGAAATGCCTTTATCATATAAGAATGTCTTCAAAATCATTGAAGAAGCTGATCGATATTGTAATACTTTCATGTTTAATCCTCATTTGAAATAAATGAATCATGTACTCTTTTCCAGAAAGGAAATGGTCTAAATCTCGCAAAGCGGACTTTTTCATTTGCTACTCTATATTGAATAGATTCAATATTTTTATGTTTAACATTTACATGATCAATCGTAACTTGTAATGTATCGTGATTTACTGGATGTATATGACAAACGTGATGTTTAGGTAATACAAGCGGAGAACCAACCGTTCTAAAGACACGGTTATTAATAGAAGCTATTTCAGCTATTTGCATAGCTTCTAGTGATGGATGTATAAGTGCCCCACCTAAAGCTTTATTATAAGCCGTTGAACCAGATGGTGTTGAAACACATAAACCATCACCTCTAAATCTTTCAAACTGCTCGCCTCTTAATACTAAATCTACAACTAGTGTTGCGCCATTATCAGTTTTAATAGTTGCTTCATTTAAAGCTAAATATCTCGTTTCATATCCGCCTTTTTTGTAGCGAATTATAACTTCTAATAATGGATATTCTATAACTTGATAAGTTGAATTGTTAATTTCAATAATGAGTTTTTCAACTTCATGAGGCAACCAATCAGCATAGAAACCTAAATGTCCAGTATGTACACCTACGAAACTGACATCTCCTAGCATATGACTATATTGGTGAAATGCTTGTAATAAAGTACCATCTCCACCAACAGAAATTACGATATCGGGTGATTCTTTGTCTTCAACCATATTAAAGTCATTCATATGATTTTTCATTTTATACATTAAAGCATTCGATTTTGAATCACCTTTTGATAATATATTATATTTCAAAGCATTCACCCCTAATCGTGTTTGTGTTTATTACTTTTCTGTCTGGAATAATATTTCTGTGCTTCTTGAATTTCTTCACGTATTTCAGACATTTCTTCATCTAATAAAAATGCTGCCTCAGCTGCTCTCTCAAGTCTATTTCTTATTTCAGGAGGATAATCACCATCATACTTATATCTTAAGGTATGTTCAATCGTCGCCCAGAAATTCATCGCTAATGTTCTAATTTGAATTTCTGCCAAAATATTCGTTTGACCATGTAACGTTTCAATTGGATAACTGATAATTACATGATACGAACGATATCCACTTTCTTTTGTATATTCGATATAATTTCGTTCTTCTACAACTTCAAAATCTTGTCGTTGTCTTAATAGTTCTACAACGATATCTATATCATCAACAAACTGACACATCATTCTTAAACCCGCAATATCATACATTTCCTCTCTTAATCGATCAAAAGGAATATCACGTTGATTTGCTTTATCTATAATACTTGAGATGGGTTTAACACGACCTGTAACAAACTCAATTGGCGAAGGTTTATCTGAAGATTCATATTGTTTACGTAACCCCTTCAATTTAATCTTTAATTCGTCAATTGCTTGTTTATATGGTGCCAAAAATTCTTCCCATTGATTCATAACCATCACTCCGCTTTGTTTAATTCAAATGCTTCCTCTACCGAAGCTACAAACGCTTTACCATAGTTGTGATTATCTGCGATGTTATCTAATAAAAATTCCATTTCTTCTTTAAATGAAGTTAATACTAAATGATCGTTGACGATGACCTCTTTGTCGAAGTGTTCATGAATCATTGACCATGTTTCCTCTACAAATAATAAATAATGGTATTGTTCACCGCTATCAAGCATATATACAAATGCATGATTATCGCTATCTACAATCATATGCTCTGCTGGTTCTAATCCCTCAGTTGGTTGGTCTGTATAACATTTGATTTGATTGTCATTTATTTTAATTTCATTTACATAAATACGCATTGTTGTTCCTCCTTATTCCAATCTATTTTAACACATTTTAATTTAAACATTCATATCATCAAGTCAATTTTGTATAATTACTTGTTTATCCGTAAATCTTCTATAATAATAGTGTAAAAGGAAGTGTATATCAAAATGGGACAAGAACTCGAAATTGAATTCAAGAATATGCTCACGCTTGAAGATTATGAATTAATCAAACAATATTATTTTAAACAAAGTGAGCCTTTTAAACAAACAAATTACTATATAGATACAAATAATCATGATATTATGTCACAAAAAATGGCACTACGAATACGTGAAAAGAATCATAATTATGAAATGACTTTAAAAGTCCCACAAGAAGTTGGTCTTCTAGAATATAACGAAATACTTGAGGATATTCCTAAACAAGGTGAACGTTTAAACAAACAATATCTTCCAGAAAACATTACTGAAATATTAAATAAGTTTAATATTCCACTAAATGACCTGAGACAACTTGGTGATTTAACGACTTATAGGTTAGAAAAAGATATTGGCACAGGACTTTTAGTATTGGATCATAGTATTTATTTAGGTATTGAAGATTATGAATTAGAATTCGAAGTTAAGGACTATGATAAAGGCAAAATAGCTTTTAATAAAATTTTGAATGACTTGAATATAGAAAGAAATATTCCAAATAATAAAGTGGTACGCTTTTTCAATGCAGATCGCAAAAGAACATGAATTTACTTTCGTTACAAGTCGAAATACTTTTAAAAATTTAAGAACATGTTATATTAATATTATCGATAATGAAATAAGCAAGAAAAGGTGAAATTATGACCCCATATGAAGTAATCGACCCCCAAGATTTGTACGACATGATTGATCACTTTTATTATCTCGTAGAACGCGATAATCGTATTAATCATCTTTTCCCTGGTGACTTTGCAGAAACGAGTCGTAAACAGAAACAGTTTTTAACGCAGTTTTTGGGTGGTCCAGCATTATATACAGAAGAACACGGTCATCCGATGTTACGACAACGTCATTTACCTTTCAGAATTACGAATAAAGAAAGAGATGCCTGGCTAGAGAATATGCTTGAAGCCCTTACCCAATCTCGATTAAATAAAGATATACAAGAATATTTATATGAAAGACTCAAGCTAACTGCAAACCACATGGTTAACGCTTAATATAGTTGAAGGTGGATAATATGGCCGAAGAATTAAGACTAATCCATGCTAATGAACAAAATAATATAGATTTAACACCTGTAAGCAAAATCGAAATTTATTCATTTTTTGATCCATTTTGCGAAGATTGTTTTAATCTATCAGCTACATTAGCAAAGTTAAAAATTGAATATCAAAAATATGTTAAAATTCGTCAGATTTTGAATCCCTCTCTAAAAGTTTTGACTAAATGTCAGGCTCAAAGCACATGTGAATTTGATAATGTAGCTTTAGCATTTAAAGCAGCAGAATTACAAGGACATAATAGAGCGAGCAGATTTCTAAACTTAATTCAGAATGAAATTATACCTCATGAAAAAATCATTACAACTGAGCTGATTAGAAAGTGTGCGTACAAATCTGGAATTGATTTATCTGTATTTATTAAAGACTTGAAAGAGCAATCATTGACTGATAGTTTACAAACAGATTTGCATATTTCGCGTGAGATGGATATCAATATGACACCATCACTTGTGTTCTTTAATGAAGATGTACATTCTGAAGGACTTAAAGTAGAAGGTTTATACCCATATCATATTTATACGTATATCATTCAAGAACTTATTGGAACAGAAGTTGAGAAGCAACTTCCTCCAAAATTACTCGACTATATACAATCGCAATCAATTATTTCTGAACAAGAAATTGCGACAATATATGAATGGCCAGAGAAAATTGTCAAACGCGAATTAAAAAAATTACAACTCCAAAATTATATAGAACAACAAGATTCTGTACACGGAGATTTTTGGAAATTTAAGAAAAGTAAATAATGATAAGTATTAGGATCTGTATCCTTACTTAAATTAATTAGCATCTCATTTCACTGGTTCATCCAGTTAAAAATGAGATGTTATTTTTATGTTTTAGAATAAAGTCGTAAAATAAAAAAAACAGCAGTCATCCATCATTAAAGATGAATAACTGCTGTTTTTTTGGACTTTTATGCCCTACTCAATTTTTAGCATGAAAATTAAGATTCATACTTTATGGTTAAATATACGTCCTTATAACTTATACTCACCACTTAATAGATAACTTTTGGGATGTTAACTATGAATGAACAAATAAATAAAAAACACCGTGTCTGATTACACGGTGCTTAAACAAAGGGGATGGGAGAAATTTTTCACTTCAAACAAAGGGGTATGTTTGTTATGTGATTAATTTCATGTATGTAATATAACATGCTCTGTACACTAAATTCAACAAAAAACATCGGTTTTTTTAATTTGTCACACAGTTGTCATATTGGAAACGTCTACATACATTTATTTCTCTTTTACAAGCTTTTCAAAGGCATTTAGTTTCTGTTCAAAGACTTCCATTGCCTCTTCTATTGGTTGTTTAGATGTCATATCGACACCAGCTTTTTTCAATACTTCTATCGGATAATCTGAGCTACCTGCTTTTAAGAATTCATTAATATATCTCTCAACTGCTGGTTCGCCTTCTTCTAATATTTGTTTACTTAATGCTTGTGCTGCACTATAACCTGTAGCATATTGATAAACATAGAAATTATAATAGAAATGAGGAATACGTGACCATTCTTTGGCAATATTCTCATCTGTCACAACAGCATCGCCGAAATATTTTTTATTAAGTTCTGCATACTCAGAGTTTAAACGATCTGCAGTTAATGGTTCACCATCTTCTACAATTTTATGAATAAGATATTCAAACTCAGCGAACATTGTTTGTCTAAATAATGTTGCTCTAAATCTTTCTAACTCTTGGTTTAGTATATATTTACGCTTTTCAGGATCTTCTAAGTTCTTATCCATATATTCACTTAACAACGCTTCGTTAGTTGTTGAAGCAACTTCTGCCACAAAGATTGAATAATCACTTTCATTTGATTGTTGATGTTTTCTACTGAAATAACTGTGTGCAGAATGTCCAAATTCATGAATTAACGTAAATAAATCAGAAATAGAATCTGTCCAGTTAAGTAAAATAAATGGATTTGTTAAGTGAGCGCCTGAAGAATAGCCACCAGAGCGTTTACCTTTATTCTCATAAACATCTACCCATCTATTATTTAAACCTTCTTCAACTACATCTATGTACGTTTGACCCATAGGTTGTAACGCTTTAACCATCCAGTCTTTAGCTTCTTCATATGGCATCTCAAATGAAGAGTTTTTAACTAGTGGTGTATACATATCATACATATGCATTTCATCTAAACCAAGTAACTCTTTTCTTAAAGCAGTATAACGATGTAACAATGGTAAATGCTTATGTACAGTCGCAATTAAGTTATCGTATACTTCTTCTGGAATAAAGTTATTTGATAGCGCTTGTTCACGAGCTGAGTTATACTTGCGAACTTTTGAACTAAATATAGCAGTCTTAACTTTCCCACTTAACGTTGCAGTTAATGTATTGTTATGACTTCCATATGCTTCATAAACATTATCATAAGCAGATTTTCTTAAAACGCGATCTTCAGATTCTAACAATTTAGTATATGTGCCTTGTGTCAGTTCATGTTCATTACCATCTTTATCGACAGCTGGTTTAAATGTTAAGTCAGCATTATTAAACATACCAAATACATTACTAGGTGTTTGTAATGCTTCCCCTGCTTCAGCTAGAATCTTTTCTTCTTTATCGCTTAAAATGTGAGGTCTTTTCTTATTAAGTTTCTCAATATCAAATTGATATCTTTTTAAATCATCGTTTGATTCAACAAATTCATTTAATGTTGCTTCATCAATAGACATTAATTCAGGCAAAATGAAGCTCCATGCACTCGCAAATTTATTAGCAAGTGTTGCTGCCTTCGCTTCATATCCAGCGTATTTATCATTTGCTGTGTCTTGATCATGTTTCAAATGAGCATAAACATAAACCTTACCTAGTTTCTCATCTATTTCACTATCAAGCAATAACGCTTTATACAATGTTTCTGCACTATCTTTCAAGTGACCTTTGAATTGTTCTTCTTTACCTAAATAGCCTTCTAACTCTTTAAAAGCTTCTTCATATGCTTCGTCAGAAGAAAAGATAGTTGTTAAGTCCCATGTATATTGTTCTTGTTGTTCTTCCCTTGTAATTAACTTCGCCATCTTAATAGCCTCCTTAATATTTCATATTTATAATTTTCTCATTAATTAGTCCATTTTGCACGTGAAATAGCCTTTCGTTTTATAATTGAAATATATGAGTAAAAGGCGCTCAATAGGATTTCTTTCTTAGAATAATGACAATCATAAAATGATCTAAATTCTATGAACTGATAAAATTTTTCAAAAGTAAATGTCTTATTTTTCATTTCTAAAAATAAGTATGATTGCCATGTAATACAATGTGTTAAAAAATATATTTGTTCAGGTACAATAATGCCAATAATCGGGCGTCTCTTCTTATGTATTAAGCGAGCATTATATAATAACGATAGCGTCGGTTCTAATACATTCTTCTGTTTCCTACATTTAGTTAAATATTCTTGGTAAGCCATATCCGTTAATGCTAAATTTGGTATTTTCTTTAACGGATAATCTTCTAATAAATGGTCCCATTGAATTTCCCGTCTATAACCGATAAATCTATGTTTATCAATTGATTGTAAACATTCATATCTTATTAATAAACGCTCTTCAGGATTATAAGTTATAAGTGTTCTTTCTTTATGATTAATGAGTGCTGCTTCAAAATAACTGAGGGTTAATATACCATTCAGATATTTAATATTTTTACCAATCCAAATCACTTTTATATTCATTAATCGAAATCCTTCACTCCTATCCATTAATAAATCAAAGCTAATAGGTGAATATTGAAATTCGACAACAATATTTTTATTAATCATAATGTCGGGAATTTGTTCAATTTCAGATATATAATATTCCATATCTATGTTAACTTTCCCATTTAAGCATGCATAAATATGATGTTTAGATGATATGTGATCAAGAGATTCTTTCTTATAACTATTTCTTAAACAATAACTATCTACTTTATGAGCAAAGTGCGCTACAGTATGTTTTCCTTTCTTGATAACGAGTTCAGATAAACAATCCGGGCACCTATAAATTTCATTGGTCTTAGCGTGTTGTGCATATATTAACTGATTATGTTGATTAAGTCCCATTAACATAAAAAACACCTCTTTACTATATAAAACGTAAAGAGGTACTAAAATTACTTATTTAATTTTTAGGTTCAAAATATCTTCTCACTTGACCCGTAACATTATAACTCATGACAACTTTCGCATAATCATCTAGATATAATTTAGACACTTGAGTTGGATTTGCATATTCAAGTAATTGTCCGTAGAAGTCATTAATAATGTCTTCACTATCTATTTGATCAAATTGTACATAATAATAATATTTGTTATCTAACATGTATAATAAGTCTGTAAATACAATATCTTTATGTTCATTATAATGTGCATATTCAATAATATCTTCTAACTCTTCGAATCTTACAAGTAAGCCTATGTCTTTAGGGACAAATTGTTTTTCAGCTTCTTTCTCATCATTCAAGAGATCTCCAATATTCTGATCAGAATCGAGTGCTTGAGATAAGAAATCATTGACTTGATACTCTAATTGATCATTAGATTCCTCGTCAGTCATATTTAACAGTTCGTCACCTTTAGATTTAGAAACTGTTACTTCAACACCCTTTTCAAATGCATGCACTTGGATCCACAAAGGTCCTTCAACGACAAATTCTTCCTCATCATTGATTTCATCCATCATAGACCAGAAAAATTCTTCGCCACGTTTACGATTTGTCCATAAATCTTCACGTTTGAAACCTCTTGCTTCGATATCTTGATAAGTTATAAATAATTTTACCGTTGTTTCATCAATTCGTTCTATTCTCATAATGTCACACTCCCTTACTCTAGGAATAGTACATTCATTGTATTATAAACAAGTACATTTTAACAGTAATTTGTTCGAACTATTCACAATTAATTTATTGTACAAAAATAGCCCCTGTAAACAGGAGCTATAATGTTAATATTAGACTAAATTAGTCAACCATACGTTGTGCTTCCATTAATTGGAATGTACGCACTTTTCTTGGTAAGAAACGACGAATTTCATCTTCGTTATAACCAACTTGTAAACGTTTATCATCTAAAATAATAGGTCGACGTAATAAACCTGGGTTGTCTTGTATAATTGTATATAATTCTTGTAGAGGTAATGCATCGATATCTACATTTAATTTTTGATATGTTTTAGAACGAGTTGAAATAATTTCGTCTGTTCCATCTTCTGTCATCTTTAAGATTGATTTAATTTCATCTAATGTTAAGTGTTCTGAAAAAATATTACGCTCCGTATACGGAATGTCATGTTCTTGTAACCATGCTTTCGCTTTACGGCAAGATGTGCAACTTGGTGAAGTAAATAATGTTACCATACATCTCACTCTCCTAATTGAATATTATTTATGTTAAACGTCAGTGAACTTATAAGATAAAATACACTTAATTATATATACCCTATATATTACTAGGTTAAACATATATTGCTCACTTGGTTTAATCTTTATCTAATTGCTATAAATATATTATATAACTCAAAGATTAAAATTAAATGAGAAACTGCTAATAATTCATTAAAAAGCACATAAATTATAGATGAATATGTTTATGACGACATATTTATCTAATTACTAGAATAACACAACTTACAAATGAATAAAATACTGTTATAATGATATAAAGAAATTTTGTAGAAAAGAGGCAATTTTAATGGAAACTTTATTTTCAGGTATCCAACCAAGTGGTATCCCTACTTTAGGCAACTACATTGGCGCATTAAAACAATTTAATGAGATTCAACACGACTATGACTGCTTTTTTTGCATCGTAGATCAGCATGCAATTACAGTACCTCAAGATAGACTTAAATTAAGAGAAAACACTCGTAAATTAGCTGCGATTTACTTAGCATCTGGACTAGACCCAGAAAAAGTAACGCTATTCATCCAATCAGAAGTACCAGCACACATTCAAGCAGGTTGGATTTTAACAACAATCAGTTCAATTGGTGAACTTGAAAGAATGACGCAATATAAAGATAAAGCACAAAAACAATCTCAAGGTATTCCAGCAGGTCTATTAACTTATCCACCATTAATGGCAGCAGATATTGTACTATATAATACGAATATCGTACCTGTCGGTGATGACCAAAAACAACATATTGAATTAACACGTAATGTTGTTGATCGCTTTAATACGAAATATAATGATGTTTTAATTAAGCCAGAAATTCACATGCCTAAGTTTGGTGCTAGAATTATGAGCTTACAGGACCCAACTAAGAAAATGAGTAAAAGTGATGACAATCAAAAAAACTTCATCTCATTATTAGATGAGCCAAACGTTGCAGCTAAGAAAATTAAAAGTGCTGTTACAGATTCTGATGGCATCGTTAAATATGATAAAGAAAACAAACCAGGTATCAGTAATTTACTCGTGATATACTCTAGCCTATCAGGTCAATCAATTGAAGAATTAGAAGCACAATATGCTGATAAAGGATATGGCGATTTCAAAGGAGACTTAGCTGAAGAAGTTAAGAAATTCCTTGTAGAATTCCAAGAAAAATTCAATTATTATTATGAAAACAAAGAAGTATTAGATGAAATACTTGATAAAGGAAGAGATAAAGCAAGTTTCGTAGCCAATAAAACATTGAAAAAGATGGAAAACGCTATAGGATTAGGTAGAAAAAGAAAATAATTATAAAAAGAGATGGTCGTGACCATCTCTTTTTTTATGCTAGATTATATTTGATTATTATAACGCACGATATCTCTCAGTCTTCGTGCGTTACACCCTGATTTTGTACCCTAGCGCACGATATCTCCTAGTCTTCGTGCGTTACACCCTGATTTTGTACCCTAGCGCACGATATTTCTCAGTCTTCGTGCGTGCCAAACTACCAGATTCATCTCCAATATAAAAAGCAGTAGAAACTCACATTTAAGTGAATTTCTACTGCTTTTTTAATGTCCTATTTTTCAATATAAGCTTCTTTTAATGTAGAAACGCCTCCGAATTGGTGGTTCACTACGTTTTTAACGTTAGGTTTTTGAAGTTGTGCTACACCGACTTGATAAAGTGGTACAATACCCGCTTCATTTAATAACATACCTTCAGCTCTTTGTAATTCTGAAAGTCGTTTGTCAGGATTGCTTGCTAATGATGAGTCTGCTGCTTTAATAATACTATCATATTCCTTATTAGACCAGCCAGTATTATTATGAGAACCGTCTGTAACATATAGTTCTAAGAATGTCATTGGATCTGGATAATCTGGAATCCAGTTTTCTAGTGACATTTCATATTCACCTTTTGATACGAGATCAAGTTTTTGTTTAAATGGTTGTTGTTTAATTTTAATCGTAACACCATCTAAATTCTTCTCTAATTGTTCTTTAAAGTATTCAGCATCTCGTTTAGCTGTATCTTTATCATAAGTCATAAGCTCAATTGTAAATTTATCTTTACCTAATGCTTTTTTAGCTTTTTCATAATGTTCTTTTGCTTCTTTAACATTATATTGGTTCGTATTTTTCACGCCATCTTGATATTCCTTACCTTTACTATCTTTAACAAAATCTTTTGGTACAAAGTTATCTGTTGGAATAGAACCGTTGTTCAAGTTATTTTTTACGTATGCTTCTTTATCAATTGCTTTAGCAAATGCTAGTCTAAAGTCTTCATTCTTGAATTCAGGTACTGTATCTTCATTTAATTTGAAGTAATACGTTACGGTATCTAATTCTGTATTAAATGCTTTGTCATCTTTATATTTCTTAACTTGCTCTGCTGGTAAATCTACAATATCCAATTTATTAGTTTCATATAAATTTACAGCTGTTGAAGCTTCTTTAACGACTTTGTAGTTAACTTTATTTAATTTAACTTTATCTTTATCCCAGTAATCATCATTTTTTTCTAACGTAACTTTATCATCTGTTTTCCAGTCAGTCATTTTGAATGGTCCATTATATAATGTTGTTTTGACTGTTGTACCATACTTGTCACCTTGTTTTTTAACGAATTTTTCATTTTGTGGCATAAATGTACCGAATGACAATAATTCTTTATAGTATGGTAATGATTTCGTTAGTTCAAATTCTAATGTATGATCATCTACTGCTTTAACACCAAGTTCTTCAGGCTTTTTATCTCCTGAATTAATTTCTTCTGCATTTTTAATATCGTATAAGATATATGCATATTCAGATGCAGTATCTGGATCTACAACTTTTCTCCAAGCAAAGACAAAATCATGTGCCGTTACTGGATCGCCATTTGACCATTTTGCATCATCTCTTAATTTAATCGTCCACTTCTTACCATCGTTCGTAATTTTCGGGTCACCTTTTGCTACTGCTGGTATTGCTTTATCATCTTTATCTAATGTGTAGAGGCCTTCCATTGTTTGGAAGAACATATCAAATGATAAACCATCTGTTGCCATAGCTGAATCCATCGTGGGTACATCACCATTAATTTGTAAGTCTAGCGTTTCATCACTCTTACCCTTACTACCGCCACCCGACGAACATGCACTCAATATGAGTACCGCTACTAACATCATTGTTAAAACTTTTAATATTTTAGACATGTAACTCATCCCCTTAGTTTATATTTAGTTAAACTACTGATTTGTTACTTTTGAACATAGGCATGTTTTAAATCTGTATCTCCACCAAACTTATGTCTTTCAATATCTTTCACATAACTTTGCGTTAATCTTGCATTCCCTTGTTGATAAATAGGTACAATAACCGCTTCATCTAACAATAATGATTCAGCATCTTGCATAGCTTCAACACGTTCTTGTTCTTTATCTAACAATTTATCTCCCGCATCGTTAATTTTGCTATCATATTCTTTATTCTTCCAACCAGTTTCATTCATCACATTATCACTTGTAAATAATTCTAAGAACGTCATAGCATCTGGGTAATCTGGCCCCCATCTACCGAATGAAATTTGATAATCCATGTTTGCTTCTAATTTTAATTTTTGCTTATAAGGCTGTTGTTTAACTTTGATTGTTACACCTGGTAAGTTTTGCTCAATTTGCTCTTTAAAGTATTCAGCATCTTTTTTAGCGTTATCTTGGTCATATGTTAATAATTCAAAAGTAAATTCATCTTTACCAAGTTCTTTCTTAGCAGCTTCTAAATGTTTCTTAGCTTCTGCTTTATTGAATTTATTATCTGTTTTAACACCTTTTGTATAGTCTTCTCCTTTAGTATCCTTTACAAATTCTGTAGGTACTAATGAGTTTGCTGCTTTAGAACCATTGTTTAAATTACTCTTAACATATTGTTCTCTATCAATTGATTGCGCGATTGCCATTCTTAAATCTTGATTTTTGAATTCAGGTACATCTTTTTGATTCATTCTCATAAAGTAAACTCTTGATTCAAGTTCTGTATTATAAGCTTTATCGTTTTTATATTTCTTAACATTTTCTGCTGGGATAAGTGCTTCATCTACATCCCCTGCGTTATACATATTTAGAGCTGTTTGAGGCTCTTTAACAACTTTAAAATTCACACTATCTAATTTCACATTACCTTTATCCCAATATTCTTTGTTCTTAGTTAAAGTATAATTATCTTCTGTCTTCCAGTCAGATAACGTAAACGGTCCATTGTATAGAGTATCTTCAGCAGTTGTACCGTATTTATCGCCTTTTTCTTTTACGAATTTTTCATTTTGCGGTAAAAATGAACCGAATGACAATAATTCTTGGTAATAAGGTAATTCACGATTAAGTTTAATTTCTAATGTTTTGTCATCAATCGCTTTAACACCTAATTCTTCAGGCTTCTTATCACCTTTGTTAATATCTTCGGCATTTTCAATATCAAACATAATAAATGCATACTCAGAAGCAGTCTTTGGATCAACTAATTTACGCCAAGCATATACGAAATCATCTGCAGTAACTTTATCGCCATTCGACCACTTTGCATCTCTTAATTCAATCGTCCATGTCAAACCGTCTTTAGATTTTTTAGGATCACCCTTTGCAATACCCGGAATCGCTTTGTCATTTTTGTCTAACTTATACAACCCTTCCATCGTATTATTTAATGCATCAAAAGACACTGCATCAGTTGCTAAAGATGAATCCATTGATGGAATATCCGAAATAGAAATTAATCGTAACTTTTTGCCATCCCCTGCAGAACTGTCACTTTTATCCTTTCCGTTTCCACCACTACATGCCGATAAAAGTAAAATTATCGACAGAAATACTAAAAAGCTCCACCTTGCATGTTTGTTTTTCATAAACATTTCCCCTTATTCAATTTTTGAAAATTCAGTCATTTCTGAACTTTCTTCAATTATAATGTTAATTTGTTTGTGTCGCAACATAAGTTATCAAGAAATACAATTTTTAGGATTTAATAAAGATTTCATAAGAATAATTATCCAATATCAAAAAATAAACCCTACAAATATTGAATTTGTAAGGTTTATTCCTAGGATTTATTTAGAACTATAGTATTTTCAAAAGCCTCGTCTGGATTTTGAGTATGATTTAATTCTAACCACTTATCATAGTTACCTTCATATACGATTTCTCCATGATCTATAAATATGATATGTGGATTTAAATGTGCTAAATCTTGTAATTGGTGAGTGGCTAATAGACAAATTTTACCTTTATGTATTAATGACTGTAATTTTTCCATTATCATTTTCCTAGATACTGGATCAACACCACTCGTCGGTTCATCAAATAAAAACAGCTTTCTATCCAAGTTTGAAAAAACCACCGTTAACAGCCATTTAGTTTCTCCAAATGACATCTTCCCAATTTTCATTTTTAATAAATGGTCATATTTCTCTTTTTCAATATTTGATAGGCTTTTATAAAAATGATCTTTGAACTTCTTTTTTTCATCCTTAGGAATAATGCCTAAAAATAATTTTATAAGGTCTTCTCCAGTATTATTTGGTGCATAATAATTATATTGTGTTAGAAATGAAATATCATTCAATTTCGGCATATTGATTTTATCGTATTCTGCTTTTAAATGATTCGTTATACAATCGAATAAAGTTGTTTTTCCAGCTCCATTCATACCTATTAATACATTTAATCTGTCAGTTTTTAGGTTAAATGATATATTTGAAAGTACAGATTTATCTCTATTTTTGTATGTATATTTTAAATTTTTCACATAGTACATGTAACCCATCCTTATCTAATAATTTTAGAATTAATATCTAATTTTATAAGTGCATATAAACCAATCACGATGTATAGAACATATATTATAGGAATCATCATGCTAAAATGATTAAAATCATGAATAATCAATTCTCCTAATTTATAAAGGAAATGTAACGGATTAACCCATTCCAAACCAAAGAGATGCATATTAACAATGTAAAATAATGCAAGTGAAAGTATCGTTGAAATAGTTGCAATAGAACTTGCTTTATAGGGCAAAGACGTTACTACTAAGAATATAAATGATATAGGTATGACTAAAAGGATATAAATAAAGGCATATAATAAAATTTTAAAACTAAAGAGTTTAAATAAAATCATAAATAGAATGGTTATAACGCTTATGCTTATAGATAGAATTAAGATTTGAGATACTAATATTGCCAATATAAATGGATACTTTGAGCCGGCCAACATTACATAACTTTTCAATGCGCCAACTTCTCTAATATTTGCAATTTCAACTGCAATGCCATTAAGTAATATCATAATTGTCATAAATGACCAAAATTGGACTAATAATATTTCCTTATCTTCAATAGTCGTAACGCTATTTTGATAAATTGAATAATTAATGATAATCATTAGTATAGGAAAAATGAGCGTCCAAACTAAAGTAATCCTATCTTTCAATGTGGACTTTAAATTAAATATAAGAAACGAATTAAGTTGATTCATAGTTCACTCCAATCAGCTTTTAAAAGCGTGAATTTTCTGACTTTATTTAGTTTAATTATATATAAACTCTATTTCAGTATCAATAAAGTGTTGAAAAATTACTAAATAAATAGGGATATAAAAATCATAAATAACTGATTTTTAATATCCCTAACAATTTGTGCTCAATTATTTTGCACCTTCTATTTCAACGCCTTTTAATGTGTAATCTCCACCATATTTATGATTTTGCCAATTTTTAATATATGGCTGTCTTAATCTTGCAGAACCTGTTTGGAATAATGGAGATATAGATGCTGAATCTAAAAATTCTGATTCTGCATCTTGTAATGCTTTAATACGTTTATCGCTATTTTCTGGTTTCAACATTTCATCTGAATTGGCTTCTTCTAACGCTTTATCATATGCTTTGTTAGCATACCCTGTTTGGTTATGCGGTGAATCTGATGTAAATAAATCTAAGAATGTTGTTGGATCTGGATAATCTGGGAACCAACCTGCAAATGAAATATCAAAGTCTTTTTTAGACTCAAGTGCGAGTTTTTGTTTAAATGGTTGTTGTTTAATTTTTAACGTTACACCAGGTAAATTTTTCTCAACTTGTTCTTTTACAAATTCTCCTGCTTTTTTAGATTCGTCTTCATCATACGTTAGCAATTCAATTGTAAATTTATCTTTACCTAAGTCTTTTTTCGCTTTTTCAAGATGTTCTTTTGCATCTTTTTTGTTATAGCTTAGAGACGACTTCACACCTTCTGTATAATCTTTATCGTCGCTATCTTTCACGAAGTCTTTAATCATTAATGTATCTAACGGTTTAGAACCATTATTCAACAACGAATTCACATAAGATTTCTTATCTATTGATTTCGCGATTGCTTTTCTTAAATCTTCATTTTTTAAGTTCTCATTTTTCTCTTTATTAATTCTGAAGAAGTAACTACCTGATGTTGCTTCAGTAGAAAAATCTTCTCTGTCTTTATATTTTTTAATGTTTTGTGCATCTAACCCAACCATGTCTAACTTACCTGTTTGATACATATTAATGGCCGTTTGCGTATTTTTAACAACTTTAACGTTCACGTCTTTAACTTTTACTTTATCTTTATCCCAATATTCGTCATTCTTTTCAAGCTTCCATTTATCTTCTGGTTTCCACTCTGTTAATTTATATGGTCCATTAGATAATGTCGTCTTAGCTGTTGTTCCAAATTTGTCACCTTGCTTTTCAACAAATTTTTCATTTTGAGGCATATATGAACCGAATGCTAATAAACTTTCCATCCAAGGCACATCTTTAATGAGTTTAATTTGAAGTGTGTGATCATCAATCGCTTTAACACCTAATTCTTCAGGCTTTTTATCACCTTGTGTAATCTCTTTTGCATTCTCTATATTTTCAAACATATATGCAAATTCTGCAGCTGTATCTGGGTCCACTGACCTTTGCCATGCATATACAAAATCATGTGCAGTTACTGGATCTCCGTTAGACCATTTAGCATTATCTCTTAATTGAATCGTCCATGTTTTCCCATCGCTAGACTTTTTAGGTTTATCTTTTGCAACACCTGGTATAGGTTTATCATTTTTATCTAATACGTATAAGCCTTCTAATGTTTGAGCAAAAGTTGTAAATGATACTTGGTCAGCCGCTAATGATGGATCCATAGTTGGTATATCATCACCTGATGATAAATTCAGCTCATTTTTAGATTTGGATTGTTTAATATTGCTACCTTTTTCATCTTTATCATTACTACACGCTGACAAAATAAGCATTAATGAGACAACTATCATAAATATGACTTTATACTTTTTCATTTTTAATGCGCCTCCTCATTATTGTGTCAAACATCGTGAAAATATAAAGAAAAGCAACCAATGTTTCCATTGATTGCTTTCATTCACTTTTATTTAGCTCCAGCGATTTCTACTTCTTTAAGTGAGTAGTCTCCACCGAATTTATGTGGTTGCCAGTTTTTAACGTAAGGTTGACGTAAACGTGCGACACCTTGTTGGTAAAGTGGTCCAATTGAAGCTGAGTCTAAGAATTTAGTTTCTGCATCTTGTAATAATTTAGTACGTTTTTCACTATTTTCATCTTTTAACATTTCATCAGAATTAGCTTCTTCTAATGCTTTATCGTACTCAGCATTTGCATATCCTGTTTGGTTATGTGGACTATTTTTCTTAAATAAATCTAAGAACGTAGTTGAGTCTGGATAGTCAGGACCCCAACCAGCGAATGAAATGTCATAATCGCCTTTAGATTCTAATGCTAATTTTTGTTTGAACGGTTGTTGTTTAATTTTTAATGTTACACCTGGTAAGTTTTTCTCAACTTGCTCTTTAACGAATTCAGCTGCTTTTTTAGATTCATCAGCATCATAAGTTAATAATTCGATGTTGAATTTATCTTTACCAGTTGCTTTTTTAGCTTTTTCTAATAATTTCTTAGCTTCTTCTTTGTCGTAACCTAACGGAGATTTAACGCCATCGATGTAGTCTTTACCATCTTCATCTTTAACGAAATCTTTAACCATTAATTTATCTGAAGGAACAGAACCATTGTTTAATAATGATTTAACATATTGTTCCTTATCAATAGATTTTGCGAATGCTTTTCTTAAATCTTGATTTTCTAAATCTTTGTTTTTAGTTTTGTTAATTCTAAAGAAGAAATTAGATGAGTTTAATTGAGTAGAGAAGTCTTCTCTATCTTTATATTTGTTTACATTAGATGAATCTAATGACACAGTATCTAATTTACCAGTTTGGTACATATTAACTGCTGTTTGTACTTCTTTTACAACTTTATAGTTAACTTCTTTAAGTTTAACTTTGTCTTTATCCCAATATTCTTTGTTTGGTACAAGCTTCCAGTTATCTTCAGTTTTCCATTCTTTCATAATGAATGGACCGTTTGATAATGTAGCATCAGCTGTAGTCCCGAATTTCTTACCTTGCTTCTCAACGAATTTTTCATTTTGAGGCATGAATGAACCGAAAGCAAATAGACTTTGCATCCAAGGAACGTCTTTAATTAATTTAATTTCTAAAGTTTTATCATCAATTGCTTTAACACCTAATTCTTCAGGTTTTTTCTTACCTGCAGTGATGTCTTTAGCATTCTCGATATTTTCAAACATATATGCATATTCAGCTGCTGTGTCTGGATCTACAGTTCTTTGCCAAGCATAAACGAAGTCATGCGCTGTTACTGGATCACCATTTGACCATTTTGCATTGTCTCTTAATTTAATCGTCCAAGTTTTGCCGTCTGCAGATTTTTCTGGATCTGCTTCTGCTACACCTGGTGCAGGATTATCATCTTTATCTAATACATATAATCCTTCTAAAGTTTGGTTAAATGTAAAGAATGATACTTGGTCTGTAGCTAAAGATGAATCCATAGTTGGAATATCTGATGTTGAAGCTAAGTTTAAGACGTTTTCAGACTTTTCGCTCTTAACGCCGCCTTTACCACCTTCGTCACTTTTAGAACCGCCACCACTACATGCTGCTAACGTTAAAACAGCTGCAACGAGTATTGACAATAAAACCGAAATCTTTTTCCTCATATAGCTTTTCCCCCTTGTTTTCTTTCTCCTGAATTATTCAGAAGATTTGTAATTTTATTATATTTTAAAAATGTATGAAAAACAATAGTAATCCATACAATTTTCAAACAATTGAAATAATGCAAAATAAAACCTTCAAAAACCTTATAAATCTAAAAAATGAATATAATATTATTTTTAATATAAAGTTATGCTTCTGTTAAATCGAAGTCTTTATTATAGTTGGCTTTCTTCTCAGCAAATTCTTTTTCAGAACAATATACAAAGTGATCCGGACCTACTTCTCTTAATTCTAGTTTGTCGTCGTCTTCATATTTATGTATATCTGGATTATACGAAGATCTTGTTCTTGTTCGTTCCGAATCAGGGTCTGGTAACGGAATCGCTGATAATAATGATTTTGTATATTCATGTTGAGGATGCTTATAAATTTGGTCAGATGGTCCAAGTTCAACCAATTTACCAAAGTACATCACACCAATTCTATCTGAAATATATTTAACCATTGATAAATCATGGGCGATGAATAAGAACGTAATGCCTTTTTCATCTTGTAGCTTTTGCATTAAGTTAACAACTTGTGCTTGAATCGAAACATCAAGTGCAGAGATTGGTTCATCTGCTATAATGAATTCTGGTTCAACAGCTAATGCACGCGCAATTCCTAACCTTTGTCTTTGTCCACCAGAGAACTCATGTGGATATCTATTAGCATGCTCTTTATTTAAACCAACTGTTTCAAGCAACTCGTAAACACGTTTTTTTCTTTCTTCTTTACTTGAAACTAGTTTGTGAACATCTAATCCTTCAGCAATAATATCCATAACTTTAAGACGTGGATTTAATGATGCATATGGATCTTGAAAAATCATTTGCATACGACGATTAAATCGTAATAAGTCTTTACGCTTTTTGATATTTTGTATATCAACGTTATCAAAGATGACTTTCCCGTCAGTTGCATCATATAGTTTAATAAGTGTGCGCCCCGTTGTAGATTTACCACAACCAGACTCGCCAACTAAACCTAATGTTTCACCTTTAAATATTTGAAATGATATATCATCTACTGCTTTTACCTCATTTTTCTTCCCTACGTTGAAATATTGCTTTAAATTTTGAACATCAATGAGTACTTCTTTTTTATCAGCCATTAGAACGTCACCCTTTCTACACGTTTTGGCTTGTCAAATTGATCTGGTGTTGCTTTTTGTTTTAATTTAACAGCTTCTGGTAATTCTACTTTAGGTGCTCTTTCATCTAACAACCATGACTTCACAAAGTGTGTAGGTGAAATTTGGAACCAAGGTGGCTCTTCCTTAAAGTCAATATCTAAGGCATATTCACTACGTCTAGCAAATGCATCTCCAACAGGTGGCTTGATTAAATCTGGTGGTGTTCCAGGAATAGCCAAAAGTTCTGTATCATGAGATGTTTCTAAACTTGGCATTGATGATAGTAAACCCCATGTGTATGGATGTTTAGGATTATAGAAAATTTCATCAACTGAACCTGTTTCTACAATTTGTCCACCATACATAACTGCTACTCTATCTGCCACGTTTGCTACTACACCTAAGTCATGTGTAATAAAGATAATAGAAGTATCTATTTTATGTTGTAATTCTTTCATCAATTCTAAAATTTGTGCTTGAATGGTTACGTCTAATGCTGTTGTAGGTTCATCTGCAATTAAGATTTTAGGGTCACAAGCTAATGCTGTTGCAATAACAATCCTTTGTCTTTGACCACCTGAAAATTGGTGAGGATAGTTATTAAATCTTTCTTTTGCTTTCGGTAAACCTACTAAATTTAAAATATCTAATGCACGTTTTTTCGCATCTTGTTTAGATAATTTTTGATGCTTAATAAGTGGTTCCATGACTTGCTTACCAATTTTCATTGTTGGGTTGAGTGAAGTCATAGGATCTTGGAATATCATACCAATCTCTTTACCACGAATCTTCTGCATTTCTTTTTCGCTTAATTTTGCAATATCTTTCCCGTCAAACAAAATGGAACCGTCTTTAATTCTACCTACTTTTTTCGGCAATAAACGTGTTAATGCTTTAGTCGTAACAGATTTACCAGAACCTGATTCTCCAACTATTGCTAGTGTTTCCCCTTTATCTAAATAAAAGTCTACACCTCTTACTGCTTGTACTTCCCCCGCGTCAATGTCGAAGGAAACATGTAAGTTATTTACTTCTAATATTCTCTTAGCCATAATTAATTTCCTCCTTATTTACGCATTTTAGGGTCAAACGCATCTCTTAAACCATCACTGAATAAGTAGAAGAATAAGATTAATAAACTTAATACTGTTGCTGGTACGAATAATTCATGTGGGTAAATCAGCAACATTTTTCTACCTGTATCAACTAATGAACCTAGTGATGCTTGTGGTGCAGGAATACCTAATCCAATGAAGCTTAAGAATGCTTCGAAGAAAATTGCACTTGGAACAGTAAACATAGATGTTACAATAATTGGGCCAAGTGTATTCGGTAAAATATGTTTAAAGATTAATTTAAAGTTAGAAACCCCTAATGTTCTAGATGCCATTACGAATTCTTGTTCTTTAATTTTCAAGAATTGTCCACGTACAATACGACTCATGCCGAGCCAACCTGTTACAGACATGGCTAAAATAATTGTCCAAATAGATGGATCAAATAGTAATACGAATAAAATTACGACAATTAAGTTTGGAATAGAAGAAAGTATTTCTACAATACGTTGTAAAATATCATCTATTCTTCCCCCGAAGTAACCTGATACAGCACCATAAATAACACCGATAAAGATATCTAAAGCTGCTGCAACAACACCTATGAATAAGGATACTTGTGTACCTCTCCAAGTACGTGTCCATAAGTCACGTCCAAGTTCATCCGTACCGAACCAGTAATTTTCTTGAACGTTTTGACTTTCATATAAGTCAAAGCCATCTCTATCTGTCCCATCAAATGGTAAAAACGGTACTTTATCTAATACTGGTATTTTCGGTGGTAAGTTCGCATGTGAAACGTTTTGATCACTAAACTTATGATCATTCATTAAAGGACCTACTAAAGAAATAACTGTCAGTAAGACAAGGAATATTAAACCAATAATCGCTAGTCTGTTCCCTACAAGTTGTTTCCAAGCATCTTGCCAAAATGTACGACTTTTTCTTTCAAATTTCTCTTCTACTACTTTATCTCTTCCATGTAATACGAAGCTTTCTGCTGGCATACCTTGTGTTGAGTGTGTGACAGAGGCGTTATCATAACCGCTATTATTTAACTTGTTATCATCATTATTAGCCATTATTTTTTACCTCCTTCAACACGGATTCTTGGATCTACTAATCCGTAAAGTACATCAACTAAAAAGATTGAAATAATAAATAAGAAACTGAATAGTAGCGTTAAAGCCATAATGACTGGATAGTCATTTGTTTGTATTGATCGAACGAATTGGTCACCTAGACCAGGAACGCCGAATATATTTTCAATTGTCAAAGTACCTGTTAAGATACCGGCTAGCATTGGCACGATAATTGTAATAATAGGAATTAATCCATTACGTACTGCATGTCCAAAGATAACACGTGCACTTGACATCCCCTTAGCTCTTGCTAATTCTATGTAATCAGAACTTAGGACCTCAATCATTTCAGAACGAATATAACGTGCAATTGTTGCTGTTACACCTGCTGCTAATGCAATTGATGGTAATACAGCAGTCATAAAACCACTCCAACCTGCTACAGGGAATATTTGCCATTCAACAGCAAATACATATTGTAGTAATACAGCTAGAACGAATGATGGAACTGAAATAAATATTACCGATAGGAAGGTGGCCCCATAGTCTACTATTGTATTTTGCCTGATTGCAGCAACTATACCTAATAATAAACCAGTAATAGTTCCTAAAATCATCGCATATGTACCCATTTCTACAGATGGTCCAAGTCTAGGTTTAATTAAACTCCAAACCTCTCTGTTATCGTATTGGAATGAAATACCAAAATCACCTTTCGCGACATTTTTTAAATAGTTCGCGTATTGTACTGGTACAGGATCATTCAAACCATACTTTTCATTTATAATAACCTTCTGCTCTTCTGATAATTTCTCATCGTTGTACGGTGAACCCGGTAACAATTTCATTAAGAAAAATGTTATCGTCATAATTAAAAACAATGATATGAACATATAAATAATACGTTTCAAAGTATACCTAACCATTGTTTTGCCTCCAATCCCCTTATCGAATTCATATTTCTTTTAATATTCAGAAATATTTATATACATTATACAGAATTTATACAATGTAAATCAACACGAATATTCAGAATTTTGAATATGAAAGTGTTCAAATTAATAGATTATTTTATTACGATAAAGCGACAACGCGACAGTAATATTCACTTATAAGGAATAAATATACAGTATATTATTACTTATTACCTATTTTTTCTAATTTTCAGTCATTTACTATGTAGTAGCATACAATAAATATACATAAGTAAAATTACACTTATTTTTTTATTAAGTTCCACAAAACATAAATATTTTTTTCTAATCTGTTATAATACACTTAAATCTAATAATAAGAGGTAGGTAATAATGAAATTTTGGGGTATTTTTACTATAGGTTATATTGGCCTATTCGCTGTCCTTTGTCTTATCTTTTTAAAAGACCTAGATCAAGCAGCTAATATATACTTTTACATCATGACATTTGCTTTTGCGGCAAGTTGGCTTGTTGCGATGAAACAAGATGGCGTTGGAGAAGTTTCTAGACAAGCAGTTCGGAAGTTTAATTTTCATATGAAATCTAAAGCGTCACAAGATTATTTGAAAGACGATGAAATCATGAATCCAAATATGAAAGAACTACATTTAAAAGAAAGAAAAATACATAACTGGGTATTACCTTTTGTCGTATTAAGTACATTATTTTTTATTATCTCAATCTTTCTAGGGTTTATCGTTTAATAATTTTCATAAATAAAAAGCAGAAACACCAACTTTTATTGGTATTTCTGCTTTTTTTATAGTCTATTTTTGATATTTCTTGAATACTAATACTGCATTATGTCCACCAAAGCCTAGACTGTTACTCATAGCGTACTCAATATCTAACTTAGCCGCTTCATTAGGCGTATAGTCTAAATCGATTTCTGGATCTGGTGTATTTGCATTAATTGTCGGAGCAACAATACTATTTTCAATTGATAAAGCCGTTAAGATTGATTCAACTGCACCAGTTGCACCAAGTAAATGACCCATCATTGATTTAGTTGAACTTACTTTTAAGTTCTTAGCTGCATCACCGAAAGTTGATTTAATAGCTAATACTTCATATAAATCACCAATTGGCGTACTTGTTCCGTGTGCATTTAAATATTGGATATCTTCTGGTTTAATACCAGCATCTTTAATGGCTTCTTGCATTGCACGAGCACCGCCTTCTCCATTTGGAGATGGTGCTGTTATATGGAATGCATCCCCAGTTGATCCATAACCTACAACCTCAGCATAAATATGTGCACCACGTGCTTCAGCTGATTCTAATGATTCTAATACGACTACACCAGCACCTTCACCCATGATGAAGCCATCTCTTCCTTCTTGGAAAGGACGACACGCTGTATGTTTATCAGGATTTGTAGATAATGCTTTATTCGCACTGAAACCTGCCATAGCCATTTCTGTTATAGGTGCCTCTGTTCCACCAGCTAACATAACATCAGCATCACCACGTTGGATGATTTTGAATGCATCACCAATAGAGTTTGTACCTGTTGCACAAGCTGTAACTGTACAACCGTTTGGTCCTTTAGCACCTAAATCTATAGATACTTGACCAGTTGCCATATCTGGAATCATCATTGGTACGAAGAAAGGACTTACACGTTTTGGACCACGTTTTAAAAGCATATTGTGTGAGTATTCGAATGTTTCCATACCACCAATACCTGAACCAATCCAAACACCTACACGGTGACTATTTTCATCTGTAATTTCATATTTAGAATCTTTTAGCGCTTCACGAGCGGCCACAATTGCATATTGCGTAAATCTATCCATTTTACGAGCATCTTTTTTCGGAATATGATCATCAATATTGAAATCTTTCAATTCACCCGCTAATTTAGCTGGAAATTCAGAAACATCAATCCTTGTTACTTCGTCTATGCCGTTTTTACCGTTAATTGCATTTTCCCAAGTAGTAGGCACGTCATTTCCTAAAGGATTTAATGTACCTAAACCAGTCATTACAACACGTTTTTTCTCTGTCATTATTCAATTTCCTCCTATTTACCCCAGCGTAACGTTATGGCACCCCAAGTCAGGCCGCCACCAAATCCAACTAGGACTATTGTATCGTTATCTTTTATTTTACCTTGTTCTAATTCATATGCAATACTTAAGGGTATTGAAGCTGCAGATGTATTCCCGTATCTATCTACAGTTACACTCATCTTCTCTTTAGCAATACCTAATCTTTCACGAGCAGATTCCATAATTCTAATATTAGCTTGATGTGGCACAAACATATCGATGTCATCTGATTGTAGACCTGCTTTTTCTACTGCTTTAGTTGAAGCTTCACCCATAATTCTAACTGCAAACTTAAAGACTTCTCGTCCATTCATTTGGATTGTATTAGCATCCATATCTTGATATAGGTATGGTCCACCATTACCATCTGAACCAAGCTCGACACTTAGTATACCTTTACCTTCTGATACTTCGCCAATGATTGCTGCGCCAGCACCATCACCAAATAATATCGCTGTACTTCTGTCATTCATATCTGTAATTTTCGTTAGTTTATCAGCACCAACTACTAATACATTTTTATAAAGACCAGATTGTACAAATTGTTGTGCAGTTACTATACCATAAATAAAACCAGTACATGCAGCAAGTTGATCCATAGAAGGTACTTTATTTAAACCTAATCTCTTCTGTAACGTTGTTGCTACAGTTGGAAATGGTTTATCCCCTGTTGAAGTTGCTACGATGATCATTTCGATTTCTTCTTTATCTATACCTGAATCTTCAATCGCTCTAACCGCAGCTTCATATGCCAAATCACTAGTATCTTCAGTATCATCAGCAAAACGTCTTTCTTTTATTCCTGTCATTTTTGTAATCCATTCATCTGAAGTATCTAAATAACTTTCAAAATGTTCATTTTTTACCACTCGTTTAGGCGCATATGCACCAAAACCTTTTATACCAATATCCATTATATTGACACCTTCTTATAATCTGTTGTTATTATCAGGTACTAATTTAACATACTTGTACCATTTTACACAAGCACAGACTCACTTTTAAAAATATTTAAATCGTTTTCATCATATAAGGTATACAATTTATAAAAAGTTAATTATAATAAATGATATGACATTAACAGTTACGGAGGATAAAAAATGCAATACATCTTAACTTTTATATGGGCATTCTTATTATCACAAATGATAAACTTTGTTTTACATAGTTTAGGTGGTTCAGATGAAGCGCTAAATTTTGTTAGTCCAACTATTTATGCAATCATTTTTACAGTTGTTATTATTCTTTTAGATGCTTTAGTTGGTAAATCTACTTCGGATAAACAAAGTACACAACATTCATAAAAAATCCCGTCAATTATATGACGGGATTTTTTGTTTGTCATCAACTATATAATTTTTAGCTGATATTCAACGTGTGAACGTGGGCGTTGTGAACACTTCTTACCAAACTTGTTCATAACTGAGGCGTTGTGAACACTTCTTACCAAACTTGTTCATAACGAGGGCGTTATTTACAAAACTTGGCTGAACTGTTACTAAGGGCGGCTATAATTACAAAACTCGGTCGAAGTGTTACTAAGGATACCCATAGTTACAAAACTCGGTCGAAGTGTTACTATGGACCGCTATATTTACAAAACTCGGTCGAAGTGTTACTAAGACACTCGTTATTTGCACTTCTCACCAAACTTGCTAATTACTTCTTAACTATCTTATACACATCACCAAAAAATCCCGCCAATTACATGACGGGATTCTTTATTATGCATTTACTTCAAATTTAACTTCACCATCTACTAAGTGTACGTTTACTATTGTACCTTCTTTTAATTCTTGACCGATCATTAATCTTGCTAAAGGAGTTTCAATTTGTCGTTGTACAAATCGTTTCAATGGTCTTGCACCAAATTGTGGTTCATATGCTTCTTCAGCTATCCACTCTTTCACATCTTGATCTACACTCACTTTGATGTGTTGGTCTACTAATCGAATGTTTAAGTTTGTAATAATATGATCTACGATATGACTCATATCTTTAATAGAAAGTGGTTTGAATAATACAATATCGTCCATTCTGTTTAATATTTCTGGTTTAAAGTAAGCATGTAAGCTGTCGTTCACTTGTTTTTTAGCTGATTCTTCAATTTCACCATTTTCAGTAACGCCATCTAATAAATATTGTGATCCAATGTTACTTGTCATAATGATAATTGTATTTTTAAAATCAACACTGCGACCTTTTGCATCTGTCAATCTGCCTTCATCTAATAATTGAAGTAGTACATTAAACACATCATTGTGTGCTTTTTCAATTTCATCTAATAAAATAACTGAATATGGTTGTCTTCTAACCGCTTCTGTTAATTGGCCACCTTCTTCATAACCTACATAACCTGGAGGAGCACCAATCAAACGTGCTACAGAGTGTTTTTCCATATATTCACTCATATCTATTCTGATCATATGTTTTTCAGAATCGAATAATGTTGCTGCTAATGTCTTAGCTAATTCAGTTTTACCGACACCAGTAGGACCTAAGAATAAGAAACTACCAATTGGTCTATTCGGATCTTTAATACCTGCTCTTGCTCTTACAACAGCATCTGACACTAAATCTACTGCTTCATCTTGACCGACAACTCTTTCATGTAGAATATCTGAAAGTTTAAGTAATTTTTCTCTTTCAGTTTCAACAAGTCTTGATACTGGAATACCTGTCCATTGACTGACGATATAACCAATTTCTTCATCTGTTACAACTTCTCTAATAAGTCGGTCATGATCTGAACCTGTTTCTTCAGCAAATGCTTCTTCTAATTCTTTTAATTCTGCTTCTATTTGTGGAATCTTGCCGTGTTTAAGTTCTGCTGCTTTAGCTAAATCATATTGATTTTCTGCATTTTCGAGCGCTTGTTTACTTTCATCTAATTCTGCTCTTTTATCTTGTAATGATTTGATTTGTTCTTTCTCTTGTTCAACTTTACTTTGTAATTGTTGTTGTTTTTCTTTTTCATCGGCTAATTCTTTTTGTAATTCTTCTAGACGAATTTGACTGCTTTGATCAGATTCTGATTTAAGTGCATTTTCTTCAATTTCTAACTGCATCACACGTCTATTTACAGCATCTAATTCAGTTGGATTAGAACCCATTTCTGTACGTATTGTTGCACAAGCTTGGTCTACTAAATCTATCGCTTTGTCTGGTAAGAATCTATCTGTAATATATCTATCTGATAATTCCGTTGCTGCCACTAATGCTCTATCTTGAATACGAACACCATGGTGTACTTCATATCTTTCTTTCAAACCTCTTAAAATTGATATAGTATCTTCTAAGTCAGGTTCTTTAACGTTTACTTTTTGGAAACGTCTTTCTAATGCTGAGTCTTTTTCAATGTATTGACGATATTCATTTAAAGTTGTTGCACCGATACAGTGTAACTCACCTCTTGCTAACATTGGTTTAAGCATGTTACCTGCATCCATTGCACCATCTGTTTTACCTGCGCCAACTAACATGTGAATTTCATCAATGAATAATAAAATTCTTCCTTCAGATTCTTTAACTTCTTTTAAGACTGCTTTTAATCTTTCTTCAAATTCACCACGGAATTTGGCACCAGCTACTAGTGCTGATAAATCTAATTCAAAAATTGTTTTATCTAATAGTGATTCAGGAACATCTCTTTTAACAATTCGTTGAGCAAGTCCTTCTACAATGGCTGTTTTACCAACACCAGGCTCGCCTATTAATACTGGGTTATTTTTAGTTTTTCTACTTAATATACGAATCGTATTACGAATTTCCTCATCTCTACCGATTACAGGATCCATTTTCCCTTTTCGAACTTCTTCGACTAAATCTCTACCATATTTAGATAGTGCTTCATATTGTACTTCAGGATTTTGTGAAGTCACACGATTCCCTCCTCTTATTTTATTAATAATTTCATTAACGACTTCTTTTTTATTGCCTACAATATCGATTGTTGTTTGGTCAACTTCGATGGCTGCTTTTAAAATATGCTCCATAGACATATAGTCGTCTTGCATTTCTTCTTTAATTTTATCTGCTTTAATAAATAATTCATTAAGCTTTGGCGAAATATATTGTCCATATTGGACGTTATCACCTTTAACTACAGAATATTGTTTTAGCTTTTGTTCATATTTATCTTTTAAAATTTCTGTATCAATATTTGCTCTTTCAAGCGTTCTTTTATAAATACTTTCATCTTCATTTAATGCTGCTAGTAATACAGCTTCTATTTCAATATTTTGTAGTTGATATGATTGTGATAATTGTTGTGCTTGTTCAATTGCACTTTGTACGGAATATGTCATCTGATTAATATCCAAATGTATCACCTCTTTAAATTTTCAACGGCCGATAGTTTGACTATCTTTGACCTTAATTTGATTATATACCTTTTGACCTTCTTTGACAAATATAAAGCACCAAAATTACAAACCTTTTTTATGACATTTTATGGTAAACTATAAGTGAAATCATAAGGGGAAGTGATCTTTTGCAAACTACATATATAGAGGCAACTTCAATTATTGAGTATATTATTCAACATGGTCAACGACACCATTTTAATGCCCAACATTATATATACCATACTGGAGACTTATGTAATCATATTTATGTAATTATAGAGGGAAAAGTCATTACACATCGCGTAATGGAAGACGGGAAAGAATTTAATACTAAACTATTAGGCAGGCATAGTATTTTCGGGTCGACAACATTATTTTGTGGAAGAAAGACACATAGCCTTTCAGCAAGAGTAAAAGAAGCAGCTGTCGTATTTAGTATTCCTAAAGTACAATTTGAAGAAGCCATTTTAAACGATGAAGTGCTTAAATATGAATGGTTACTATGGGTACAGAATGAAAACGAAAAAAATGAATATCAAATTAGAGATGTATATACACTTGGGAAAACGGGTGCGTTCTATTCGATATTGATTAAATTAGCTAATACCTATGGCATACAAGATGGTAATAGCATTTTGATCAATGTAGATTTAACAAATCATGAATTAGCCAATTTTTGTAATGTAACAAGAGAAAGTGTTAACCGTATGTTGAGTAATTTAAAGAAAGAGAAAATCGTCTCCATCAATCATAAAAAAATCACGATACACGACTTAGATTATTTAAAGAGAGCCATCAATTGCGAAAATTGTCCTTTATCTATATGTAGGATAGAATAAGTATTAAGATTTTAAAACCTTTATTCAATAAGGAGGATATCAATGAAAAACTTAATCTGGATTATTCTAGGTTTATGTTGTTTAGCCTATTCTATAGATTTATTTTATAATGCCATTTTTAATAACAAGCCTTTGAATCCTGTTACTACTATCATATTGATATTCGTTATATTTTATATCATTTATGCTTTGATTTCAGATAAGTATAAGAAAACAAAGTCTACTAATAATTAATTTCATTCAAGTAACTATAAACAACAAAAGCAGTAGAGATGCATGTTCTAAACATGATGCTCTACTGCTTTTTGATTACTTTTAGCTTACACCTAATGCAATTTTAGCGTAACGTGACATTTTGTCTTTGCCCCATGGTGGATTCCAGACAATGTTAACTTCTGTTTCTTTAATTTCAGGTAATTCTGCTAATGCAGTTTTAACCTGATCTATAATTTGTGGCCCCATTGGACAACCCATAGAAGTTAACGTCATTTCTACTGTGCATAATCCTTCGTCGTCTAAGTCAACGTTATATACAAGACCTAAGTTAACTATGTCAATTCCTAGTTCAGGGTCAATTACATTTTCAAGTGCACCGATAATACTATCTTTCATTGCTTCTTCCATATTTTCACCTCATTCTAAAAGTTACTATATATAATATATCAAATTTAAAGCATGGGTTAAAGAAAATGATATGATATTATTGTATGTATCATAAAGAAAAAATGGTAAGGAGTTATCGATATGGAAAAACATTTAATTTGTTTAGATTTAGATGGCACATTGTTAAACGATGAAAAGCGCATCTCACCTTTTACTAAAAGAGTATTACAGTATTTAAAAAAATCCGGTCATGAAATTATGATTTCAACTGGTAGACCATATCGAGCAAGTGTGGATTATTACAACGCAATGAATATGAATACCCCTATCATTAATTTTAATGGTGCTTATATTCATCATCCAACAGATAATAGGTTCCCAACGAAACATGAGCAATTTGATACTCGTATCGCATACAAAATTTATAAAGATATTAGTCAACTTGATATTAAAAATATTATTGCTGAAGTTAAAGACCAAGTGTATATCAACAACTATGATCAATCACTATTTGAAGGATTCAGCATGGGGAATCCTGAAATAAAATATGGAGAACTTGATCAATTACTTCCTGAATCTCCTACGAGTCTATTAATTCAAGCAGAAGAAAGTGAGATTCCACGTATTAAAAGACATTTAAATAAGCACTATGCTGAATTTATAGAACATCGTCGTTGGGGCGCTCCATTTCCTGTTATTGAAATTGTTAAAAAGGGTATTAACAAAGGTAAAGCGGTAAAATATGTCGCTGAATATTTAGATATAGATTTTGATAATATTATTGCTTTTGGTGATGAAGATAATGATTTTGAAATGATTCAATTTGCCAATTATGGTATCGCAATGGGAAATGCTATTCCAGAACTTAAAGAAATTGCAACAGAAGTTACAGACACTAATAATAATGATGGTATCGGAAAATACTTAAACAAACATTTTGACTTAAATATGTAAGGGGGTTTTTACATGAAAATGATCGTAGATAGTGGTTCAGATATAACGTTATCTCAAATTGAAGAAAAAGGATTTTACTTCTTACCTTTCGGAATTGTCATTGATGATCAAAATAAAGTTGATCAATATGAAATCTCAAACGAAGAAGTATTAGCAGCAATCAAAAACAATAAACATCCAAAGACGAATCAAGCTACTATGGAACAAATGACAAAAGTATTTACTGAAGTTGCTGAAAAGAAAGAAAAAGCCATTTACTTAGCTTTTAGTAGTGCTTTAAGCGGGACATATCAAACGGCTTGTTTAGTTAAAGAACAAGTGAAAGAAACATACCCAGACCTTGATTTAACAATATACGACACATTAAGTGCATCAATGGGATGTGGTAAATTAATTCTCGATGTACAAGATAAAATTGAACAGTCATATACTTTTGAAGAGCTTGATGCTTATATTAAAGAACGCATTGATAAAATTAGACACCTATTTACAGTTAAAGATTTAAACTATTTAGCAAGTGGTGGCAGACTTTCTAAAGGACAAGCATTTTTAGGTAACTTATTAAATATCAAGCCACTTCTTCATGTTGAAGAAGGCAAACTTGTTCCGATTGAGAAATTTCGTGGTTCTAAAAAATTATGGCATGCCATTATAGATAAAATGCAAAACGAAAATAGTGATTACTCTGATGATATTATTTATATGACACATGCTGATGATATTGAAGAAGCTGAAAAAATTAAAACACTGATACAATCATCACTTTCACCTCAAGATGTTGTCATTTCAAATATTGGCCCAGTTATATGTTCACATACTGGTAGTGGCACAGTCGCTATATTCTATTATAAGGAGTGATGTTAAGTGGCTAAAATTATCGTAATCGGTGCAGTTGCTGGAGGCGCAACAGTTGCATCGCAAATTCGACGACTTGACCCGGATAGTGACATAACAGTTTATGAAAAAGATAGAGATATGAGTTTTGCAAACTGTGGCCTTCCCTATTATTTAGGAGAAGTTGTAGAAGATAGAAATATGATGTTATCAGCAACACCTGAACAATTTAAAGACAAAAAACATATTACAGTCAAAACGTATCACGAAGCCATTGAATTAAATGATACTAAAAAAACAATCACGATTAAAAATCATGAAACTGGTGAAATTTTTGAAGATTCATATGACAAACTTATTTTAAGTCCGGGTTGTCGTGCAAGACATTTAGGTTTTCAATCTGACCGTGTATTTACATTAAGAAACTTAGTAGATACTGACAAAATAGAAGACTTTATTCAAAAAGAAAATGTCCAATCAGCATTAATTGTCGGTGCTGGTTATGTGAGTCTAGAAATTTTGGAGAATTTATATAATAGAAATATCCAGACAACTTTGATTCATCGTAGCGACCACATTAATAAGAGTATGGATAAAGATTTAAATAAAGTCATATTTGATGAGTTAGAAAAAAGACATATTCCATATAGATTAAATGAAGAAATTGCAGATATTTCAGGACGAGAAGTAACTTTTAAATCAGGGAAAACAGAATCATATGATTTAGTCATAACTGGAGTCGGAATTGAACCGAATAGTGATTGGTTAAAATCATCTTCACTTAAATTAAATGAAAAAGGCTATATCCCAGTAAATGAATATTTCGAAACGAATTTAGAAGATGTATATGCATTAGGTGATGTAATCGAAACATTCTATAGACATACAAAGAAACCAACTAGTGTTACTTTAGCTTGGGGTGCCCATAGAGCAGCAGCATTAATCGCCGAAAACATTACATCAAAATCATCAAGTTCTAAAGCCACTTTCAAAGGTTTACTTGGTACAAATATTGTAAAAATGTTTGATTATGCATTAGGCAGTGTTGGCGTTTCAGAAAGTGAACTCTCAAATTATGATTATGAAGTAGTTGAACAAACTCAAAAACAACATGCTGGCTATTATCCAAGTGCCGAACCACTTACATTACGTGTTTATTTTGATAAAGCAACACGCAAAATATTACGTGCATGTGCAGTCGGTAAAGATGGTGCTGACAAACGAATCGATATCATATCTACAGCAATAATAGGAGACCTAACTGTAGACGAACTACGTGATATCGAGATCGCTTATGCACCACCATTCTCTAGTCCAAAAGATATTGTTAATATGATTGGTTATAAAGCACAATCAAAATAAAAGCATGTGAATATTAGTAGAGCGACCTGAAAATGATGTTTTCAGGTCGCTAATTTATTTTATCGGCCTGATAATCCCGTTTTCGGGTCGATAATTTATTTTATCGGCCTGGTAATCCTGTTTTCGGGTCGCTAATTTATTTTATCGGCCTGTAAATCTCGTTTTCGGGTCGCTAATTATTTTTATCGGCCTGCAAATCCCGTTTTCGGGTCGCTAATTTTATTTATCGGTCCATATTTCTGATTTCTAGACCGGTAAATTTTTTTATCGGTCCATATTTTCCGTTTCTGGACCGGTAAATTTTTTTATCGGTCCATATTTCTGATTTCTGGACCGGTAATTTATTTTATCGGTCCAGAAACACACCCCCTACTACCTCTAACAATGAAAAAAGCTGGGACACGGATGTCCCAGCTTTACAAATTATTGATTATTCTTTTGTCGTTTACTTCTTCTTGATACTAAGAAGATAAATAATCCAAATAATAGGATTACAAGTACTGCTGCTACTAAATAACTATTATTCAGTCCTCTTTCATTAATTATTGCATATAGTTCACTTTCTTCTCTATCCGTAATTAAGTTATATCGATTATCTTTACCTTTAATATTATCTCCTAATATAAGACCCGATAACATTTTATTTTTTTCAATAAGCTTATCATCTAATGTAACTTTTTTAGACTTACTGCTATCGTTAATATTCAAGATATAATCAATTGTATTTGTGTCATAATAAAACAAGTTTGTGCCTTTGTCATGCGGCAATACTTTCACTTTACCTTCATACAATTCTTGATATTGTTTAAAGGTATCAGCAATTTTTTCTAAATATTTGATAACTTCTTTATCCGTTCTAAAGTTCTGTAGCTGATTGATTGTTTCGATTTTCGAACCGTTTACAGCTATTTCTGTACCATAGTTCATTATAACTGGACCTTTATATCCCCACATATATGTCATTAATTGTTTAATACGTGTTCCAGGGAATTTGTTCTCATCTGCAGCATGTTTTGTGAAACGTTCTGTAAACCAAGTATCTGCAATGAGTACTTCACCTTTCTGATTATAAGTAGGAATTTCCGTATTTTCAGTTTTAAATGCATTTTGAATAGCGGTACGAGTTGCATTTGTCGATAAATGTTTAAAGTTCTTTGCGTTTATACCGTCTTTATTTATGATGCCGTATGTATCCAATCCTTTTGGTAGGAAAGCTTCAGCATCTATACCATCTTGAACGATATTCATCGAAACACCATCGATATGATATTTATCAACAAAATTTTTAACTTTCGCTTTGTAAATACTTTGATTCTCACTATTCTTTAAATCTATGAACTGATCATTCTTGAAATATGATTTTTGAATTTGATTTAAATCACCATCTGTAGATAGCTTAAAATCATCTGTATATGTAACGGGCATATCAACGATGATTTTCATATCTTTATGATGTACTTTATCAACTAATGATTTAAATGCTTTTTCTCCACCTAGAACTTTGTCGATATCATCATAGTTTTTTACTTTATATCCTAAAAAATCTTTCTGATCATGTGAAAAGACTGGTGAAATATGTATCGTATTAAATCCCATATCATGAATATAGTCTAGCTTTGATTCAATCCCTTGGAAATCCCCTCCAAGTGGTAAATCATTCGATTGATTATTATTTTTAATCATCTTATTGTTGTCGTTATTTCCATTCATAAAACGATCAACCACTAAACTATAAATTCTAGGGTATTTAACATCCTCGTATTCTTTATCTTTCGCAAAAACATAGCTACTAAAAAGTGGTGCGATTAATATAATCGATATGATTATCTTTGTCCATTTATTCATTTATACAACCCTCTTTATTACCCAATTAATTCTATTATACTAAAACGTTTACTTAACTGATAGAACTACATGAAATTGTCATAAATAAATTCAATAAAAAAATCCAGTCATGTCTTGTAATTACAAAATCATGAATGGATTGTAAAGTGGCTATTAACCAAAGTGTAATACGCCCATTGGTAAATAACTACCTAATAAAATCGTTAATACCATTACAACAATTGTTGCAATGAATAATCCTTGGCTGTTTTTATTCTTTTTCTTCTTAGCAATTGTCACTTCAATTAAACCAAGAACTGCAAGTCCAAGAATAAATTTAATACCATAAAGCATACCGTTAATTCCCATAGCTTGCATGAAAATAACAAAACCAGAAATTAAAGTAAATACCATGAATAATCTTAAGACCATATGCACTGGTTTATTTGTAACTTTCATGTATACAACGAAGAATAAGATAATCGTAACTAACCAGCTAAAAATATGGAAATGTATCATATTTAGTTCCCCCCAAATATTCATATTTCTTTTCCAATAGCATTATAACATAGGAACAATTAGAATAAGCTCATTTTTTAAAAAGCAAATATTAAAGTTAGCCCATAATTCACAATTTATTCAAATGTTCGTCCTACTAAAAAGAATACCCCCTATTCCAAGTTTCTAACACTTGGTTTAGAAGGTACTCTTATATATTACTTTAATTATTTTTCACTAATGAATGTTGTTAATGTTCCGATACCATCAATTGTAACTTTAATTTCATCACCAGGTTGTAAAAATTGTGGTGGGTTCATACCAGCACCAACTCCAGCTGGTGTACCAGTAGCAATGATATCCCCTGGATGCAATGCTACATATTTAGAAATTTCAGCAATTAATTCGTCGATTTTTAAGATCATTTCATTTGTATTACCATCTTGACGAATTTCATTGTTCACTTTAGTAACAATGTTAACATCTTCAGGTAATGGTAACTCATCTTTAGTTACGATATATGGACCCATTGGACATCCACCTGTTAATGATTTAGAAAGGAATGCTTGATCATGTTCCTTTTGAGCATTTCTATCTGTAATGTCATTGATGATTGTATAACCATATACATAATCTAAAGCTAATCCACGTGGGATTTTTTCTCCATGTTTACCGATTACAACGCCTAATTCACCTTCATAATCTAACTTGTCTGTTACATCTTTATGATTCGGAATTTCTGCGTTATCACCAGTTAAAGATGATGCTGCTTTAGTGAATACATATAATCTATTAACTTTATTATTTAATTCTTCAGCGTGTTTTTTGTAATTACGTCCAAAAGCAATTACATTATTTGTAGGTGTTACAGGTGGTAAAAACTCGATATCCTCAAAGCTATATTTATAATCGTCTTTCTCAGCAGATTCTTCTACTTTAACGACTGCTTTACGAACTGCTTCTTGGAAATCAACATTTATATTTAATTGTAAACCTTCTAATAATGTCTTAGGATTAAAACCTTCTTCTCCAAAGTCTGCAAATACTTTGCGTAGATCCCAAACCGCTTCTTCGCGTTTTACTTTCACACCGTATGAAGTGATATCTTTATGTTTAAAAGTTAAAAATTTCATTCACTCTGTCAACTCCTTCTTATTCTTAATTTCGATTATACCGAATTTTTAGATAAATCGCATGCTTTTCAATCGATTATTTTAAATATGTTACTTTTCTCCATAATTTTTCCAATGGTCCTTGTTTAAATTTTAATAAATACAGATAGCTTAAGATAAGTTGCACGCAATAAATAACAATACCTATGATATAAATGGTTAAGACAGGTAACTTACCGTAGTAATTTAAACCAACACCATAGAATATTAAAATACATATTATGCTTTGTGAAATATAAGTCGTTAAGCTTAGTTTTCCGATAGATTGTAATGGCGTTAAAATTTTTCTAACTGTTTGATCTTCACATAAGATGACAAAGAACATAATATAGCTCAATGCAACAATTGGACCACCAATCATCTGACTCATTAATTGTGATGTTACAGAACCTTCTAACACGATTTGAATCATTTTAATTGCTAAACCTAAAATTAATACAACAACCCCTATCACCATATATAGATTTTTATGTTGTTTAATTTTGTTAAACCAATTAATTTGATGTGCATAAATGCCGAATAGCATAATCGGTAAAATAGAAAATGGTCCTACTAGAATGGCGTTCGCAATATTCATACCAAAATATTTCAAATTAAAGCCAATAATCGATACATAATCAGCACTTGATAATATATTATTAACTCTTTCTAATTCTTGTAATCCTACAAAGCTTTCTATTTGCGTGACATCTTTTAATAAAATCATTGGCAGTAAATATAACAGTACAAATATGCCGATTCCTATTGATAGTGCAACTAATGTATATTGTGGTTTTAAGCGCACAAATATGATTGCTATTAAACCTAACAATGCATATGTTGATAATATATCACCATAAAAAATGAATACGCCATGAATGATACCTAGCAGTAATAAAAATAATAATCTTCTTGTAATCATTGGATAGTAGTTTAATCCCTTATCCAAACTATTTTGATACATGATGGATAAACCGTAACCAAATAGAAATGCAAATATTGGATAAAATGAAGCGATTATAAATAATGAACTGATTTTAAACCATGCACCATCTTGATGTTGAAAAAATTCGAACGGATTGATGATTTGATATGGATATGCAAAGGTTAAAATATTCATAAGTAATATACCTAGTAAACTAAACCCTCTTAATGCATCAATACTAAATATTCTTTGTTTTGCCATTAATGATTCTCCTTGATGTGTTTCGTTCCATATTGAAAGAAGTATAAATAACCTTCAACTGGTTTCTTCAATATTGTTTCTAAAGTATTTTGATAATAACGCATTTGAACGTCATATTTTTGTTTCATCGTTTCTGCTACTTCTTCTTTTGTTTTACCTCTACGAACGATAAATGCATCTGTTTTATAATCTATAAATGATACTTTATCTCCTTCAATAAAAATACAATCTATCATCCCTTGGATAATCGGTTTATTATCTTTTTCAGAAACATCGAAAGATAAACCTTGATCGATATCATCTTGACCAACTACAAAAGGTACCTCTCTCATAACTTTATCCGCATTGACTAACCTTTTGTATAAATCAGACTTTGTAAACACTTCTATTAATGATAAATCTAAATCTTGCATAGCGTCATCAGGTAGTATTTCTTTATCCATCAACTCGTGTACAAGATTTTGTAAATCTTCTACAGTTAAACCTTCTTGTTTTAAAGGAAGATGTTGCATAACTGCATGCATCAAAGTACCAATTTCGGCACTTTGTCTTTTTTGTTTAGTCATAAACTTAGGTCTGTCATATGATTTAGTACCAAGCTGATATTGTCTTACAATTTGATAATCCGTTCCTGCTTCTTCAGTTTCGCGTTGACGTTTAATTTCAGAAACAGATTGTTTTGCTGCAATATTTAACAATTGTTCATCAGGATATTTGTACACCATCTGATTATAAATTTCATCCTTTTTCTCAGAAGGTATATAATTCATGAGTGTATCTAGAGTTGGCTTTTCGTATGAGATATCTTGTTCTTCATCTTGTTCTTCGTCACGTATGATATTGATATTAAAAGATTCACTTCGTTCAGATTTAAATGGCATTGAGTGTGATAGACCATTATCTTTCGATTTAGCAAGAACTGAGGAGATAAGATCAAATGGTGATTTCGCCTTCACTCTATATTCAGATTCAATCATTTCATCTTGATCTGCACTCACAAGCCCTATTTTTTCAAGTGCTTTATCACTTTTAACACGACCAATAAGATATAATCCCTCTTTGGCTCTTGTTAATGCGACATAAATCAATCTCATTTCTTCAGAAATCATTTCTGTTTCATTTATATTTTTAAATATAATAGATGCTAATGTTGGGAATGAGACTTCTTTTTCAATATTGAAATATGATAAAGCTAATCCATATCGATTATTTAAGATAACATGCTCTCTTAACTCAGTACGGTTAAATTCACGTGTAATACCTGAATAAATAACAAATGGAAATTCTAGCCCTTTACTACTATGAATCGTCATCATACGTACAACATCATCATTAGGACCTATCACACTTTCTTGTCCGAAATCTTGGCCACGTTCGATTAATTCATCAATAAATCTAATAAATTGGAAGATACCTCTTAAACTAGATGCTTCAAATTGTATTGCTTTATTTAATAAACCATATAAATTCTGTCTTCTTTGAACACCACCAGTAAGGCCACTAAAGTAAGAAATTAAATAATAGTCATTATATAATTTATCCAACAGTTGCCATACCGGAACAGATTTACTATATGCTTGATAGTTTTTCAATTGCGTTAAAAATTGATTAAGCTTTTCTACTAGTGCTGCATCCGCTTCTGCATTTGAAATATATTTATAAATAGAATCAATATAGTAAATTTCTTGTGGCGCTTTATTTCTAATTTCAGCAAGCTCATCTTCTTTAAACTGAAAAGCGATTGACCGCATAACACCGACTAAATATTTATCTTGCAATGGGTTATCTATCACACGTAAAAATGAAAGCATCAATCTAATTTCATTTTGTTCGAAGTAGCCTTTTTTCGATTCTACATAGAACGGAATATTCACTTCTTTAAATTGTTGTTGCAAGTGCATCGCATTACTATAACTTCTCTCAAGAATTACAATATCTTTGAATGTTGCTAGTCGATAACTTTGCGTTTTTCGATCATATACGCGTTTGTTATCTAATATATATTGCACTTTATCTACAATAGCCTTTGCTTCAATCAGATTATTATCTTCTACTTTAAAAGAATCTTGGACGATAATATCCATTTCTAGTGGCGTATGTTGTGAATCATAATCTGCACCGTAATACAATTTAGCTTCATCGTTATATTCAATTTCACCTACAACTTCATCCATCATATGAGAAAAAATATAATTCGTATTATCGAGCACTTCTTTTCTAGATCTAAAGTTCTTAGATAAATCGATCACTTCACCTGATGCTATTTCCTGATTATTAAATCGTTTATATTTTTCTATAAATAATTCTGGCTCAGCTTGCCTAAATTTATAAATGGATTGCTTCACATCACCAACCATAAATAAGTTACCATTATGCTCTTCTCCGCGTTTAATACAACTGATAATAGCCTCTTGTACTCTATTGGTATCTTGATATTCATCTACTAAAATTTCATCAAAGTAATCTCGATATTGCAAAGCAATTTCTGAAGGGTTGCCATCATCATCTGTCAAAATATCTAAAGCTAAATGTTCATAATCAGAGAAATCAATAATCCTTTTTTGTTGTTTAAGTGATTGGAAATATTTAATGACATCTTTAGTGATATCCGCAATCACTTTCACTCTTGGTCCCATATCTTTCATATCTTGAATTAAATCTTCTCTACTTCTGCTGAGATAACCTTCAGTCAGTTCTTTTAAGTGGTCAAGATAGGCTTTATGATAGTCTTTACCTAGTTCCAGTAATTGCTCTGATCCTTCATTTTCAGACTTAATCTTCGCACTATTTGTCGGTAATTTCTTTGCTGCCATATCTAAATGTATTTGATCAAGTAGCTTACTACCTTCAAATACGCGCTCTAACCAAATGCGTTCACCTTCAAGATACGTCACATGTTTATCGACTTCATTCAAGTGTTGATAGCAATCTATTGACTGATACAAAGCATTTTTAGCACTATTTAATTTACGATAAATAAGTTGGTCAAACATTTTAAAATAAGCGTGATTTTCATCAATTTGATCATATGGTTGAGCCAATTCATTTAACCACGCGAAAGGATCTGCATGTGCAATACTAAATCGATATAGACGGTTCAATAATGCTCTTAAAGGCTCGTCAGAACGGTCATTTGATAGATGCTCAACGATTGCTAAAAATGTCTGTTCATTCTTTTCATAATAGCTTTCTAACACATCATCTATTGCCTGTTCTAATAAAACAATACTCTCAACTTCATTTGCAGTTCTAAAGTTTGGGTCAATATCAATCGTGTCATAATGTGATTTAATTAATGTTAAACAAAAGCTATGAAGTGTAGAAATTTGAGCTTGATGAATTTTAATTCTTTGTGACTTCAAATGTTCATCTTCAGGATATTTAATACTTTCTTTTTGAATCGCAGCATTGACTCTTGCTTTCATTTCTCTCGCACTTGCGTTAGTGAAGGTTACAACAAGCAGCCTATTAACGTCTTGTTTGTTACGCATAATTTTTTGAATTATACGTTCAACAAGCACAGCTGTCTTACCGCTTCCCGCTGCTGCTGCAACAAGGATATCTTTCCCTTCGCTATATATCGCTTTCCATTGATCATCCGTCCACTGTACATCTATCGGTTTTTCTGGCAATGTCATTCTTCCGCCTCCTCTCTCAACATTTCGATAATTTCATCTTTCGTTAATGAATGTTCGATTTCTCTATATTGCTCTGTATCAGTTATAGGATCGATGTGACAAACTGATTTAAATTCACAAAATTGGCATGGTAACCTCTTTTGATATCGCATAGGCGAAACTTCTGTATGCCCATCCATAATTTGTGTAGCTGTTTCAACAAAGTTTTCTCTATTTTTATTCATTAATTTGAAAAATAGTTCTTCATCTAAAGCTTTACTATAACTATTTAATTCACCATTTTTCTTTTTCGTAACAGGGATCATGTCAGATTTTAATTGGTCTATCAATTTATCATCAAGCGCATCGACTACTTCAGGATTTCTATTCACATATCCATCCATTTTGAATTTTTCAATAGTTTGTTGATAAATATCATCTACTTCTGGAATTTCTCCCCAACTTGTTGCTTTAATTTCAGGTTCATGCACATGGAAATACAATAATGCACCAGGTGATACGTTATCTTGTAGATTTAACAAAGTTTTATTTTGGAGTACGACATCTAAATACGTAAACATTTGCATTTGCATACCATACATTACTTTAGTTAAATCTAAACTTGTCTCCGATGACTTATAGTCAATAATGGACACATAATCTTTATCTTTACCTTTATATACATCCAATCTATCAATTTGACCTCTAATATTAATTGGAATTTTTCGTTTCGTTGATAAAGGCGTCGTTTTTAATTGATGTTTAGATGTTGCACCAAAGTTTAATTCAAATTGATAGGCTTTGAATTTTGAATGACTTGTTTGATACTTCATTGCTTCTAATGTAGATTTCAAAATATTTTGGATGCGTAATTTTAAATATCTATAATGAGCAGTACGATGTAGTACATCAAATTGAATTTTAGGCAAGCTTTCATCGATAGCTTCGTTTATTAATTTGGCCATGGATTGTGTTGATAACTTACTAAAGTCACCATTTACTTCATCTGAAATATATTTCAATGTTTGATGGAATATATTACCGATATCAACACTTTGAATTTGATATTTCGTACGTTCGTTTAATTTTAAACCATGTGAAACATAATGTTTAAACGGACATTGATTATACGTTTCAAACCTTGATACACTGGCATTTATTTTCTGACCGTAAAGCGATTCTGATACATCTGTATTTAATTGGACTGTATCATTTTTATACGTTAAAGCTGATGTTAAAAATTGAACAGTATGGTCTAAATGATGAATATCTAATAAAGCATGATACGCATCTAGCCATATATCATTAACAATCTCATCATTCATCCAATCATTTAAATGTTCAAATATATGCATTTGACTTTGATGTTCATGTTCTAATAATTGAATAGGATTATTCTCTATATTTGATTTTAGAGATTGAACTTCAAGATTTGTAAATAATGATTGAATCGTATTGATAAATGGACTCTTTTCTCTAATTTCTCCACCATCGGACATTAAACTATATGTGAATACAACTTCTTTCTTAGCTCGTGTCATCGCAATATAACATACAAACGCTTCATCCATCTGTAAAATATCACTCGTCGGGCTTAATTCTAAACCGCTTGAAGTTGCTAATTCTTTTTTCTCATCGTCTGTTAATAACAACATTTGATTAGATACTTTCGGTAAGACACCGTCATTCATACCAAGCAAGAATACAATTTCTTTATTATCCACTTTGGCTAAATCCATATTACCGACTGTTACTTCATCTAATGTTTGCGGAATCATTGAGAATTCTAATTCATCTAGTCCTCTATCCAATATTTCAATGTATTCATTTAAAGAAAGTGTTACATCACCTAACACTTCTACGATGTCATCAAATATGCGTATTGTACCTTCCCATACTTGGTCAATTTCCTCTGCTTCTTCAAACTGATGCTTTATTTCTAATTCGTCGCGCATCGTCATTAAGTGCGTAGGTAAATCAAACTGTTCGATAACGCCATATAATCGATTCGTAAAGTCTTCCACTGTTTGACTATCAGCTAAAGCTTCGTTCAACTTTTCAATTCGATTCACAACATAATCTTTTAAGTCGATAACACTCTGAATTGTTTTTCTATCTTCTTCTATAAATGTATCTTCTTCTTTTCTTAATGATTTTTTGCCGAGTTTTTCAAAAGATTCAACTGTGAAAAATTCTGGATTCGTCCATCTCTTACCAGATATCCCTCTTTCAAATGCATAGTTTTCTAATATATCAATTAAGTATGACGCATTTGGGATATGGCTTGTTAAGATACCTGTCTTCAACATGCGCATGACAGGTTCAAATCTCCATCCAGTTTGAATAACTTCTAACATTGATCTTAAACATTCAATGAACGGATGATATGCCATTTTCTTTTTCGCGTCATGATTATAAGCAATATTAAAATGCGGTAATACCGTTTCAATCAGCTGCTCATAACCTGGATCACGATAAAGTATCGCTATGTCTTTGTAAGATAAATGTTCTTCTCTCGAACGTCTTAATATCTCTCTCGCAACGTATTGCACTTCGTCTCTCATATTGGATGTTTCAATAATTTTCAAACCTTCACTATCAATAGTATTCGGTAGCAATGCATCAAATTGACTTTCCAAATGCTTTAATACTTTTTGATTATTGAATCGTTCCGTTGTCTTAAAGTGCGTATAATTAATCTTAATTTGTAATGCATCCGCAATGTCTTCAACGTGATTGAGAGATTCCGATGTTTTTCTAAATAAGCTAAATGGATCTTTGTCTCCATCTGTCGTTAAACCGATTGTAACCGACTTACTATATTTAACTAAGGCTTCAATAACGCGATATTCGAGTGTTGAAAAGTTATGAAAACCATCTATATAAATATCTGCTTGTTTGATGTAGTCTGAATTTGGTATTTTCTCAATTAATTTATACAAGACATCTTCTGCTTGTACATAGCGGCCGTTTAATTGATCCTCTAACGCTTTATATATTGTTTCGATATCACTAAGTTTATCTTTCATTCTTTTAGGAATCGTTTCGTTGTATTCAATATAATGTGATAAATCATCAGGACTTACATTATATTTTTTAAAGTCTTTAATCTCATTCATCATTTTATGACTAAATCCATAATGTTGAATAGTAGACTGATATAAATTTAACTGTTTTTTATGTGTATGTAATAAGTGATATGTCAGCATTTCTAATGCTTCATCTGAAATTTGTTGTTCAACAAGACCACCTTCATCACTTAAAACTCTCCAACTTAATCTTTCAAATCCGAATACTGAAGTACGTATACTTCCTTTTAAATTAGGATTTTTAACAAATGCTTGTTCATATTGGAAGGTATTTTGAGTTGGTGTCAAAAATATAATTGGGTCTCCTAATGGATTTTCAATCATAGCTTTAGTCATTTGATTAAGCATTTGATTCGTTTTCCCGGTCCCACTTCGTCCAATCCATACATTTAATTGCATTTATTTCTACCTCCCTTACGTTCTCTTATTCATTTATTTTAACATAAAAAGAACACCTCACTTAATTTCAAAGCAAGGTGTTTAAGATCTTTTATATTAGTTTGTAGATGGATCAAAATTATAATGGAATTGGTTAATTGGCCAGAATCTTAATGCAACTTCACCAACAATGACATCTTTATCAATCAAACCAAATGAACGACCATCTTTACTTACTTCACGATTATCTCCTAAGACTAAATATTCATCTTTAGGAATTTTATTGGCACCATTTGAATTCACTAAATCTTTCACTTCAAAATTCTCTGTCAATAAATCACGTGACTTATTCGCTTTGTTTGCTTTTAAGTATTCTTCAGGTACTTTTTTATCATTTACATATAATTGATCATTTTCATATTTCACTGTATCACCAGGTTTACCGATAACACGTTTCACATAATCATCATTCTTGTTTGCGTGGAATACAATAACATCTCCGTTATCAATATCTCCCACTTTATATCCAATTTTGTTAACAATTACTTTTTCACTATTTTTTAAAGTTGGGTACATAGAATCTCCAGAAACTGTATATGTTACAAATAAGAATTTCTGTATCAGTAATACACATACAACTGCTACTGCAATCGCCACAACCCATTCAAATATTTCTTTTTTCAAAAATGCCACCTCATTATTATTATTTATCAAAATTCACATCTATTTGATTAAATGGATAATATCTTAAATTCACAGTACCAACGATATCATCTTCATGTACAAAACCAATTTCTCTTGAGTCTCTGCTATTGCTACGATTGTCACCTAATACTAGATATTCACCATTAGGAATAACATCACTTTTAGAGCCTTGAATGGTTCTTGTACTAAAATCATCAGTCTTTATATTATCATTTAAATAACGCTCATTTACATGAGTACCATTAATATACAGTTTGTTGTTTTTCATTTCAACTGTGTCGCCTGGCAACCCGATAACTCTTTTAATATAATCAGCATTTTTATTCGCATGAAAAACGATAACATCACCGTTATTAATTTGTCCAAAATTCTTAACAAGCTTATTAACGATTACTCTATCATTATCATGAAAAGTTGGTTTCATTGAGTCTCCGTCTACAACATAACCGATGAATAAAAATGTTCTTACAATAAATAATAATACTAACGCAATTATAATTGCAATTATCCATTCGAATATTTTTTTCATTTTTGACTCCTATTTTTTAAGCGTTTGTCAAAATATTTTTCTAAGCCTTTTCCAACTAGCCAGAGCACAAATATAATCACGACTACTATTATACTCTTTTTAGGACTTGCAAAAAAGGAATTTATATCGGCACCAATGAAACTTAATGTAAATATCATAATGGCTTTTGATAAAATTAACGCGATTAAATAGACTTGTTTACTAATGTTTGAAAAGGCACTAACCATATTAACTAAAGCACCTGGCGTAAATGGAAAGCACAACAAAATAAACAGTGGTCCGAATCCATGTTCATCAATCCACTGAATAAATCTTACAACTCTAGGCTGTTCAATAACCCTTTTCATAAAAGGCTTTTTAGAAATTACTCTAAAGATTATAAAGACTATATAACTTCCCGAAACAGTACCAGCCCATGTAATGATAAAACCTAACAATAATCCATAAGCATTTACATTAGCAATTACAAATAGAATGATTGGCAAAAACGGTAAGAATGCCTCAATAAATGGTAATAAAAATGCTATGAATATCCCGAACGATCTAAACGTTTCAATTAATTCAGTAATGTTCTCTTCACTGAACCAATTCATTAAATCTTGTATTAACATGTAACGCAACTTCCTTCTTAAATTTAGATTAATTATACCGATAAATGTGTAAATAGAAAAGTAAATTGACATCATACAAAAGTCGTATCTTTAGGAATGAGAAGGAATTCATTGGTTGGTAGGGGGTAATGATTGCTCAGTAGGAGGAATTTAGTTTATGGAGATAATGCTCCTGTTTTCGGGTCGCTATTTTTATTTATCGGCCTGAAATTCCTGTTTTCGGGTCGCTATTTTTATTTATCGGCCTGAAATTCTCGTTTTCGGGTCGATATTTATTCATAAGACATATATTTCGTTGATTTTGCTTTACCAACTCTTTTGAAATTTTTATATAGTATTCTTTTAATCGCGCTATTTGAGACCCCTGTCCACATTTCTGCTTCTTTTACTGAAAATGGTGCGCCTTTTAATAAATATAATTCTTCTAATGATTGAATAATAATATTCGTTCTATTCAATGCTCTCTTACAATGATGACATTTCAAATATTTTCGCTTATTAAATAATTCATCTACTCGAATCAACTTTCGACAGTTTGTACATCGAACGCCTCTTTTTAAATCTTTATATTCTATATTAAAATTTGGTATTTGATTTGTATTTAAAAATGGTTCGTGTAGGCTTTTTAGTTTACAGTATATCCATTTATTCTCTTCATATTTAAAGTTTTGTGATACCATATCTTTTATTTTATGTACCTCACTTTTTAAAATAATATTCATTCGTGATCGTAAATCACCATGTAACGTGAAAGTTGGATGTATAAAAACAACATAGCTTTCTACTTTGCGTTTTAATTTATATTTCTCAACGATTCTTTTTAAGCCTTCTTGAGCGACTTCATATTGATTAATAAGATCTTTAGATACAAAACCTGTACTTCTATATAGTTTGTGATTTTCAAAATAATAGTCACCTGTATAATTTTTAATTTCAAATTGGATGATGGCATCGTCTGTTATGACTACAAAATCAAATTGAATGTGATTATAATTTTTAATCTGTAAATCATACAGCCACCATTCTGCCCCATAGCTTTCAAGTATTTGAGCGAATGCTTTTTCGCCTTCGTACCCTTGCTTTGTGACTTGGTATTGTTCATCTATATTTTCAGGTAACTCATCCACCCTATTTTGCAATGCATCAATATAAGTTAAAAATAAATTTTTACGTATTTTCATAAAATATCACTCATTTCTTCAAAAAATTCAAATTCAAAATAAAAAAAGTCCTCCAAATTAAATTTGGGGACTTTTTTCTAAAATACGTTTCATATTATAGTCTATCTTCTAATTCTTTTTTCAAGTCTTCGAATCCTGGTTTACCAAGTAATGCGAACATATTTTGTTTGTATGCTTCAACACCTGGTTGGTTAAATGGATTCACGCCTAACATATAACCACTCATAGCACATGCTAATTCGAAGAAGTATACAACATAACCGAATGTATATGCATCTAATTGAGGAACTTTAACAACTAAGTTTGGTACGCCACCATCTGTATGTGCTAATAATGTTCCTTGGAATGCTTTCGTATTAACGAAGTCAACTGTTTCACCTGCTAAGAAGTTTAAACCGTCTAAATCGTCTTTATCTTCTTCAATTGTAATATCATGTTTAGGACTTTCAACTTTTACAACTGTTTCAAATAAGAAACGACGGCCTTCTTGTACATATTGACCAAGTGAATGTAAGTCAGAAGTGAAATTAGCACTTGATGGATAAATACCTTTGAAGTCTTTACCTTCAGATTCACCGAATAATTGTTTCCACCATTCACTGAAGTATTGTAAAGCTGGTTCGTAGTTGATTAACATTTCTGTTGAATATCCTTTTGCATATAAGATATTACGAATTGCTGCATATTGATATGCAATATTGTCATCAAGTTCTGAAGATGATAAATCTTCACGCGCAGCTGCAGCACCTTTCATCATATCTTGTATATCAATACCACTTGCTGCGATTGGTAATAAACCAACTGCTGTTAATACTGAATATCTACCACCAACATCATCTGGTACGACAAATGTTTCATAACCTTCACCAGTAGCTAAATCTTTTAAAGCACCTTTTTCTTTATCAGTTGTAGCAAAGATACGGTTTTTAGCTTCTTCTTTACCATATTTTTCTTCTAAAATTTTCTTAAAGATTCTAAATGCTACTGCAGGTTCAGTCGTTGTACCTGATTTAGAAATAACGTTAATAGAGAAATCTTTACCATCTATATACTCAATTAAATCATGTACATAAGATGAAGATAAATGATGCCCTACAAATATAATTTGAGGATTCTCACCTTTTTCATAATTAGCAAATGTAGAATTTAACATTTCAACTGCTGCACGAGCACCTAAATATGAACCACCAATACCAATTACAAGTAATACTTCAGATTGTTCTTTGATACGTTTAGAAGCAGCTAGAATTCTATCGAACTCTTCTTTGTCATAATCTACAGGAAGGTCAACCCATCCTAAAAAGTCGCTACCTGCTCCAGTCTTTTCATGTATAACATGATGTATATTTTTTACTAGATCACGTGATTGTTCTAACTCATGTTCACCAAAAAATGTTAAAGCTTTTTTATAATCAAATTGAATATGTGACATAATATCCTCCTATGTAATCTATATTTAATTTCAACAACGTCTTTATTTTACTCTAGTTTTCATAGGCTTTCAATTGAAATGCAACGATATACTTTTACATGCATAAATATTTAAAATAACTATTGAACATTCATTCCTAATATGATATTGTATGTTTATCGATTAAATATACAAAATATTAAATATTAATACAAAAGCGAGGTTTTTTTAATGACTAACAAAGTTGTATTGGCATACTCAGGCGGGTTGGATACGAGTGTTGCAGTAAAATGGCTAATTGAAAAAGGATATACAGTAATTGCATGTTGTTTAGATGTTGGTGAAGGTAAAGATTTAGAACTAGTTAAACAAAAAGCATATGATATGGGTGCAGAAAAATCATATGTAATAGACGCAACAAAAGAATTCAGTGAAGATTTTGTTGGTTATGCAATTAAAGGTAATACAATGTATGAAGGTAGTTATCCACTTGTTTCTGCATTGAGTAGACCACTTATATCTAAGAAATTAGTTGAAATCGCTCAAGAAGAAGATGCGATTGCAATAGCACACGGATGTACTGGTAAGGGGAATGACCAAGTACGTTTTGAAGTAGCTATTAAAGCATTAGCGCCTCATATTAAAGTATTAGCGCCAGTACGTGAATGGTCTTGGAGTCGTGAGGAAGAAATTGATTATGCTAAAAAACATAACATTCCAATTCCTATCAATTTAGATTCTCCATATTCAATTGACCAAAATTTATGGGGTCGTAGTAATGAGTGTGGTATTCTTGAAGATCCATTTGCGACACCACCAGAAGATGCTTATGATTTAACGAAACCAATTGAAGAAACACCTGATACATCAGAAGAACTTGAAATTGTATTTGAAAAAGGTTTACCTATTTCAATCAATAATAAATCATATCCGTTAGATGAATTAATCTTACAACTTAATGAAATTGCTGGTTTACATGGTATCGGCAGAATCGATCACGTAGAAAACCGTTTAGTTGGTATTAAATCACGTGAAGTCTATGAAACACCAGGTGCAAAGGTTATAATGGAAGCACATAAAGCATTAGAAACGATTACTTTAACTAAAGACGTTGCACACTTTAAACCTGTAATCGAAAAACAATTAGCTGAACAAATCTATAATGGATTATGGTTCTCTCCATTAACAGATAGCTTAAAACAATTTATCGATTCTACACAAACTCAAGTAACAGGTACAGTACGTGTTAAACTATTTAAAGGAAATGTAATCGTTAATGGACGTAAATCTCCATTTAGTTTATACAATGAAGCACTTGCAACGTACACTAAAGAAGACGCATTTAACCAAGAAGCAGCTGTAGGATTCATTGAAATCTTCGGTTTACCTACTAAGGTTAAAGCATTATTAGAAACAGAGGGTGTTTTAAAATGACAAAAAAAGCATGGGGTGGAAGATTCGAGTCTAACCCTGAATCATGGGTAGATGCATTTAATGCATCTATCCATTTTGATAAAAATTTAATTGATCAAGATATTCAAGGTAGTATTGCACATGCAACAATGTTAGCAGAGCAAAATATTATCAAAACTGAAGAATCAAATCAAATTATTCAAGGTCTAAAAGATATCCAAGCCGACTATTATAACGGTAATCTTGAGCTGTCTGAATCACTTGAAGATATTCATTTAAATATTGAACATGCTTTAATTCAGAAAATTGGTCAAGTAGGCGGTAAATTGCATACTGGTAGAAGTAGAAATGATCAAGTTGCAACGGATATGCACCTTTATACGAAACAACATGTTCAAGAGATTCTTACACTTATAGAATCTCTTCAAAAATCAATTCTTCATATTGCTGATGAACATGTGCATACCATCATGCCCGGTTACACGCACTTACAAAGAGCGCAACCTATATCTTTCGCGCATCATATCATGACTTATTTCTGGATGTTAGAGCGTGATAAATCGAGATTTAATGATAGTTTAAAAAGAATCGACATCAGTCCACTAGGTGCTGCAGCTTTAAGTGGTACAACGCACCCTATTGATAGACATCGTACACAAGAACTTTTAAACTTTAGCAGTTTATATGAAAATAGTCTTGATGCAGTTAGTGACCGTGATTATATCGTTGAAACTTTGCATAATATTTCATTAACGATGGTTCACCTATCAAGATTTGCTGAAGAAATTATTTTCTGGTCTACTGACGAAGCTAAATTCATTACACTATCAGATAGTTTTTCTACTGGATCATCGATTATGCCGCAGAAGAAAAACCCTGATATGGCAGAATTGATTAGAGGAAAAGTTGGCAGAACAACGGGTCATTTAATGAGTATGCTCGTTACTTTAAAAGGCTTACCATTAGCATATAATAAAGATATGCAAGAAGATAAAGAAGGACTGTTTGATGCCATTCATACGATTAAAGGCTCATTGCGTATTTTTGAAGGTATGATATCTACTATGCAAGTGAATAAAGAGCGTTTAAATGAAACAGTGCATAAAGATTTTTCTAATGCTACTGAGCTAGCTGATTATTTAGTAGAACAAAATATACCTTTTAGAGAAGCACATGAGATTGTAGGTAAAATTGTATTATGGTGCATTCAAAATGGAAAATATTTATTAGATGTACCATTAGAACAATATCAATCTTACAACGAACGTATACAAGAAAATGTATTTGATTACTTAAAACCTGAAAACTGTTTAAACCGTAGAAAAAGTTATGGTTCAACAGGTCAAGAGTCCGTCCAACATCAAATTAATGTCGCTAAAAAACTCATATAATCAAAAAACACACCATGCAAAATGGTGTGTTTTTATTGGTTAAGGCTTATGCCCAACCTCTATATCTAGCCGCTTCAGCTGTACGTTTAATACCTACAATATAAGCTGCTAATCTCATATCTATTTTTCTATTTTCTGCTAAGTTATAAATTGTATCAAAAGCTTTAACTAATTTTTCACGTAGTTTTTCGTTAACTTCTTCTTCAGTCCAGTAATAACCTTGGTTATTTTGTACCCACTCGAAGTATGAAACTGTTACACCACCAGCACTTGCTAATACGTCTGGCACAAGAAGAACGCCACGCTCACTTAATATTTTAGTTGCTGCCATTGTAGTTGGACCATTAGCTGCTTCTACTACAATTTCAGCTTTAATATCATTAGCATTATCTTCTGTAATTTGATTTGAAATCGCTGCTGGAACAAGGATATCACAATCAATTTCAAATAATTCTTTATTAGAAATTGTATCATCAAATAAATTTGTAACTGTTCCGAAGCTATCACGACGATCTAATAAATAATCGATATCTAAACCTTCAGGATCATGAAGTGCACCATAAGCATCTGAAATACCTACTATTTTAGCGCCTTGATCATATAAGAATTTCGCTAAAAAGCTTCCTGCGTTACCAAATCCTTGAATAACGACTCTTGAACCTTCGATTGTTTTTCCACGTCTCTTAGCTGCTTCTTCAATTGCAATAACAACACCTAATGCAGTAGAACGATCTCTACCTTGAGAACCACCTAAAACAATAGGTTTACCAGTAATAAATCCTGGAGAATTAAATTCATCCATTTGACTATATTCATCCATCATCCAAGCCATAATTTGTGAGTTTGTAAATACGTCTGGTGCTGGAATATCTTTTGTAGGACCTACTATTTGAGAAATAGCACGAACATATCCACGAGATAATCTTTCTACTTCATGAATACTCATTTGTCTTGGGTCACAGACAATACCACCTTTACCACCACCATATGGTAAATCTACAATTCCACATTTTAACGTCATCCACATAGATAATGCTGTTACTTCTTCAACATCAACATCTGGGTGGAAACGAACCCCACCTTTAGTTGGTCCAACTGCATCATTATGTTGTGCTCGATAACCAGTAAATGTCTTAACAGAACCGTCATCCATTCTAACAGGTATACGCACTGTTAATAATCTCATTGGTTCCTTAATTAAATCGTACATTCCCTCGTCAAAACCTAATTTATTAAGGGCTTCACCAATAATTTCTTGTGTCGATGAAACTAAATTTAAATTTTCGCTCATGATCCTCTTCGCCTCTTTTTTAAATACTTTTAATCTCTAAATAATTGTAACATAATTGATTATTTTTAAAAGGTCTTAAACGTTTTTTTGTAAACGTTATCAGGTTTTTTATTTAAAAACAGACTTAACTTGATCAAGTGCCCAATCTAAATCTTCTTTTTCGATAATAAGTGGTGGTGCAAAACGAATAACTGTATCATGAGTTTCTTTACATAACAGACCTAATTCTTTTAATTTTTCACAATATGGTCTTGCATCTTCAGTTAATTCGATACCAATGAATAAACCTTTACCTCTTACTTCTTTAATTGATGGATGATCAATTTTTTGTAATTCTTCTTTGAAATAAGTTCCTAATTCTAAAGAACGCTCAGATAATTTTTCATCAATTAGTACGTCTAATGCTGCAACAGATACCGCACATGCTAGAGGGTTACCACCAAAAGTAGAACCATGTGAACCTGGGTTAAATACTTCTAGAATTTCTTTATTACCAACAATACATGAAATTGGGAATACGCCTCCACCTAACGCTTTACCTAAGATATACATATCTGGTTGTACATTATCCCAATCTGTTGCGAATAATTTACCTGTTCTACCAAGACCAGCTTGAATTTCATCTGCAATGAATAATACATTGTTTTCATCACAAATTTCTCTAATTTGTTTTAAATAGCCGTCTTCAGGTACATTAATACCCGCTTCACCTTGAATAGGTTCAATTAATACGGCTGCTGTATTTGGTGTAATAGCAGATTTAATTTGTTCAATATCACCGAAATCAACAAGTTTGAATCCACCTAATAATGGACCATAACCTCTTTGGTATTCTTTTTCTGAAGAAAGTGAAACTGCAGCCATTGTACGACCATGGAAGTTACCATTCATCGCAATGATTTCTGCTTTGTTATCTTCTACACCTTTCACATCATAAGCCCAACGTCTTGCAGCTTTAATCGCTGTTTCAACAGCTTCTGCACCTGTGTTCATTGGTAATACCATTTCTTTGTTTGCTAGTTTACAAATTTTTTCATACCAAGGACCTAATTGATCACTATGGAATGCGCGTGAAGTAAGTGTTACACGATCTGCTTGATCTTTTAATGCTTGGATAATTTTCGGATGACGATGACCTTGGTTAACTGCAGAATAAGCAGATAACATATCTAAATAGCGATTGCCCTCTGGATCTTTAACCCAAATACCTTCCGCTTCTGAAATTACAATTGGTAATGGCAAATAGTTCGGCGCACCAAATGTATTTGTTTGTTCAATGATTTCTTGTGACTTTGTCATATTAAATCTCCTCCCATTAAAACAGTAGAGCATGTAAACGCCCTACTGTATTTTTATTATTTCAACAATATTATAACATTTCTGATGTCGTACGTCCTTGTAAGTGCAGTACTAAGTAGTCTGGTCCACCTGCTTTAGAATCTGTGCCTGACATTTTAAAGCCACCAAATGGTTGGTAACCTACAATAGCACCTGTACATCCTCTATTGAAGTATAAGTTACCTACCATAAAGTCTCTACGTGCTTGTTCTAATTTAGAGCGGTTATTTGTAATAACGCCACCTGTTAAACCGTATTCTGTATCATTCGCAAATTCAATTGCTTGATCAAAATCTTTTGCTTTGCTGAAACCAACAACTGGTCCGAAGATTTCTTCTTGCATGACTCTGTCGTCATGTTTTAAATCAGCAATGACAGTTGGGTTAACGAAATGTCCTTTTTCTTCGTCAGTTGTACCACCTGCTACTATACGGCCTTCTTTTTTACCGATTTCGATATATTTTTTAATTTTGTTTAATGAGTTTTCGTCAATTACTGGACCCATATAATTAGCTTGATCAGTTGAATCACCGACAGTTAATTTTTCTGTACGTTCAACTACTTTATCTAATAATTCATCATAAATATCTTCAACTGCAATGACACGTGAACATGCTGAACATTTTTGACCTGAGAATCCAAATGCTGATTGTACAATTGAATCAGCTGCTAAATCTAAGTCACCTTCTGAATCAACAATAATTGTATCTTTACCACCCATTTCTGCAATAACGCGTTTAAGGTGTGTTTGGCCTTTTTGAACTTTTGCAGCTCTTTCATAAATAGAAACACCTACATCACGAGAACCAGTGAATGAAATAAGACTTGTATCTTTATGATCAATTAAATAATCACCGATTTCACTTGATGAACCTGGAATGTAGTTTACCACCCCTTTTGGTAAACCTGCTTCTTCTAAAACTTCCATAAATTTATAAGCGATAACTGGCGTTTTAGATGATGGTTTTAATAACACAGTGTTTCCTGTTACGACTGGTGCTACAGTTGTACCAGCCATGATTGCAAATGCGAAGTTCCATGGTGAAATAACAACACTTACACCAACTGGTAAATAATTATATTTATTATATTCTCCTGGACGACTTTCTACTTTTTTACCGTCTTTTAATTCAAGCATTTGACGCGCATAGTATTCCATAAAGTCGATTGCTTCAGCAGTATCTGCATCTGCTTCTTTCCATGGTTTACCACCTTCTTTAGAAAGTAAAGCTGAGAATTCGTGTTTACGACGTCTCGTAATTGCTGCTGCTCTGAATAAAACGTCAGCACGGACACTTGGATCAGTATCTCTCCATGTTTTAAAGGCTTCTTTAGCAGCTTCCATTGCCTTTTCAGCATGTTCTTTGCTTGCTTTAGAAACTAATCCTACTGTTTCTTCAATATTTGATGGATTATATGAACGTGTTTTATCTTCTGTAAATATACGTTCTCCTCCAACAATAATTGGATACTCTTTTCCTAAATATCCTTCAACTGTTTTAAGACCTTCTAAATAAGCAGCCTTATTCTCCTCTTTCGTAAAATCAGTAAATGGTTCGTGTTTGTATGGAATCATTAAAGTAAACCTCCCTATGTTTATACGGGGTATTAAGAAACCCCTTACATTCCTATAATGACACACTTTTATAGATTACTTCAAGCTATTTTTTTCTGAATTTTTACAATAAAAATAAGTTGTAAATTTACTTCAAATAATTATTCAAAAAGCCGTTTAAATGTTCATTCAATGAAGTGATTTTTCGTATAAAAAAAGCCGGATTATCATGTAAGATATCCAGCTTATAAAGACGATAGATCATTTATTCGTCTTCAAAATGTTTATTTGATTGTTTAATCCACTTAGGCAACCTTTCTTCTAAAGGTTGAAACCCGTATTTTTCTGTCTCTCTAATTTCATCTAGAACTGAGCGCTTTTCTTTCTTACGTTCTTGTCTTTTGAAATATTCATTATCTTTAAGTGATAAATTCAACTTGCCATCCGCTTCAACTTTAATTATTTTAGCTTTTACTATCTGGCCAACACTAACAAATTGATTAAGGTTGTGCACGTAATCATTCATCACTTCAGAAATATGAATGAGACCTTCCACATGATCAGGGGTTTCAACAAAGGCGCCATATGGCTGAATGCCAGTCACTTTTACCTTTACAAACTGACCAACTTTATATTGTTTTCTCACTTTTAGAAAACCCCTTGTACTTGAAGTTATTAACTATTTCATCATAGCATAGTTATTTTTATTAAACCATTAATTTGATATATAATTCTGAAAATATTATGCATAAATATAAATCATCTATAAATTCATGAATTTATTATTAGATTAAGAAATAAGTATTCTATGGCGAAAATAGATTAAAGATTCTTTATTTGTTGTAGGATTTGTATGGGGATTTTGTGAGATATGTTGGGCGCTAACGATCTTGTTTTGATTTCTTGAACGTTAGAATTTCTAACGATCTTGTTTTTGAGTCTTGATCGTTAGCGCCCACCCCTCAACTCAACATTACATATAAAAAAGAGACTTCGACATACATATGCCTCAGTCTCTTCCTATATATAGTATTCGTTTGGAATGCTTTATTTACTTCTTATTGTTCTTTTTCTCCTCTTGCTCTAAATGATCCATTACTTGTTTTTCAAATGATTTCATTTTTTCTTCGTCTTTTTTAGATTTTTTACGGAACATCATAAATACGATATACGCCAAAATCATAAATAATATCAACGTAGCAACAGCAGGAATATATTCTAATTTATTATCTGGAAAATAAAGAAATTCCATCATAAGCCGACCACTCCCTTAGCAACTAAATTATACCAAAGATTGAGTCGAATGCATTGATTTTTTTATGACAATTGAATGTCGATTTATTTTATAATTTCAATTGTTTCAATTACTACGTCTTCAACTGGTTTATCGTTAGCGCCAACTTTAACGTTTGCGATTTCTTCAAGAACTGATTCACCTTCAACAATTTGACCAAATACAGAGTGTTTTTGGTCTAACCAAGGTGTACCGCCTTTTTCTGCATAACGATCAACGATTTCTTCAGGCCAACCACCATCTTTAAGTTGAGATAACATATTTGCTGGTACTTCTTTCATTTGTACAATGAAAAATTGTGAACCGTTTGTGTTTGGTCCAGCATTAGCCATAGATAACGCACCGTATAAGTTAAATGCTTGTAATGAGAATTCATCTTCAAAAGCACTTCCATAAATACTTTCGCCACCCATACCTGTACCAGTTGGGTCTCCACCTTGTACCATGAAGTCATTGATAACTCTATGGAAAATGATGCCATCATAATATTTTTTCTCAGCTAAACCGATGAAGTTTTCAACAGTTTTAGGTGCTAATTCAGGAAATAACTTGAATGTCATGTTTCCTTTAGTTGTTTTAATTTCTACAACTCTTTCACCTTCTAATATTTCATTTGTTAATTGAGGATAGTTTGTCATTTAATATTCTCCATTCATGTTAAAATAATTACAATAGTGATATCATAACATAATTTTTTAGAAAGGGGATATCAACATGTATTATCAATTTCCACACAAAACAGGTCAATATGTCGTAGAAATAGTTGAAGAAAAAGGAGACCAGTTTCTTGTTAAAGTATTAGCTGTTCTCAAACATCCTCGACAAGGAGATTTACATAGTCCAAATGAAGTTGAAAATGTTTTTTTCCATGAAAGAAAAGCTTTAAGCCAATTCGAAAAAAGATATACAACTGCACAGTTTTTAAAAGAGTATCCACATGATGTTCCAAATTACATTGATTCATTAAAATCATCATTAGCCGAACTTGAAGAAAAAATGATTAAAAGAAATAATGCATATAGTGAACAAGCTTTGAAGTGTATTGAACAATTAAAAATAGATTATTCACGTCAATACAAGGCAAATTTTTAGCAAACTTAAAAAAATTATAAAAATTTATAACGTGTTTCTTCATATTTAAAAATAGCCTAAAAATTCTGAAAGATTGACTTGATAGTATTTTCAAGCAATAACTTTATTGTGTATAATAATATTTATAAGATTTTTGGAAGGAGGTTATTAAATGAGTTTGATACATATTATGATTTTGTTACCTTTAATCTTTGCAATCATAATACCAATTTTATACAGATTTTATAAAGGTATACATCTAGGATGGTTTGTACTACCTATTCCGATTATTATATTTAGTTATTTTATGTCATACATAAATGTTCCAGATTCGGAAAAACCATTCATTGTAATATGGGATTTCATGCCTAGATTAGGTATGAACTTCTCCGTTCATTTAGACGGACTAAGTTTATTATTCGCATCATTAATTACAGGGATTGGTGCGCTCGTTGTATTATATTCCATTACATATTTAAGTAAAAATGAATCACTCGGTAATTTTTATTGTTATTTACTTATGTTTATGGGAGCTATGTTAGGTGTTGTATTATCAGATAATCTATTAATGCTTTACCTATTCTGGGAATTAACATCTATTTCAAGTTTCTTACTTATCGCTTATTGGCGCCATAAACAATCGTCAATATATGGTGCGCAAAAGTCATTATTAATTACAGTGTTTGGTGGCTTAATGTTACTAGGTGGATTTATTTGTATCGCAATTGCAGGTAATTCTTGGAGTATTACCTCTTTAGTACAAAATGCCGCTGAAATTCAAAGTTCACCTTACTTTATTTTTGCAATGATTTTAATTTTAATTGGTGCTATGACTAAATCTGCACAATTTCCATTTCATATTTGGTTACCAGATGCAATGGAAGCACCTACACCAGTCAGTGCCTATTTGCACTCAGCAACAATGGTTAAAGCAGGTATATATTTAGTTGCTCGTACAACACCAATTTTTGCAGCAAGTGCTGGATTTGTTTGGGCGGTAACTGCTATCGGATTAATCACATTGTTCTGGGCATCATTTAACGCTGTAAAACAACAAGATTTAAAAGGTATTTTAGCATTCTCAACAGTTTCACAGCTCGGTATGATTATGTCCATGCTTGGAATCGGTGCTGTCAGTTATCATTATTCTGGTGAAGAAAGTCAATTATTCTTAGCTAGTATTATCGCTGCAGTATTCCATTTAATTAACCACGCAACATTTAAAGGTGCATTATTCATGATTACGGGAACAATCGATCATGAAGTTGGTACAAGAGACATTAAAAAATTAGGCGGTTTAATGACCATCATGCCAATTTCTTGTACGTTCACAATTATTACTGCTTTAAGCATGGCGGGTGTTCCACCATTTAATGGTTTCTTATCTAAGGAAATGTTCTTAACAGCAATGTTTGATAGTCATCAAGCTGATATATTTGGTTTATCAACACTTGGGTACTTATTACCGATAGTTGCGATTGTTGGTAGTATCTTTACGTTTGTATATTCATTTAAATATGTACATGAAATATTCTTTGGAGACTATAAACCTGAAGCTTTACCTAAGAAACCACACGAAGCACCGTTACTTATGTTATTGCCGACAGGTATTTTGACATTCTTAGTTGTGTTATTTGGTTTATTCCCAAATATATTAAGCAACAGTATTATTGCACCAGCAGTAAGAGCAATTGCACCATTCGCTGATGCGCCTGATGTTCATATATCTCATTGGCACGGTATAACACCTGCTTTAATAGGTACGTTAATCGTATTTATTATAGGTTTTATATTATTTAAATCAGTAGAAAAATGGTTCAATATTTATAGCATTCAACCTGAATACTTAACGTTTAATTATTATTACGACAGAGGTATTCAATTAAGTTCTTATATTTCAAACAAAATAACGCAAAGCTATATGACTGGATTTATCAGATCATATTTAATGTATATTTTCGCATTCTTTATCATTATGACTGCACTCACGTTATTTACACATCCTGTAAGTGTTGCATTCGATAATATAAGCGAAATTAGACCATATGAAGTCATTTTAATGGGTTTAATTTTAGTAAGTACATTCTGTATCGTATTAGCTAAGTCAAGACTATTTAGCATCATTATGTTAGCTGCAGTTGGTTATTCAGTTGCTTTATTCTTTGTATTCTTTGGTGCGCCAGACTTAGCACTGACACAATTATCAATTGAAACAATTTCAACTGCCCTATTCTTACTATGTTTCTATCATTTACCTAAAATGAGTAGACATGATGAAAATAGAAACTTTAAAATCGGTAACTTTATCATTGCGATTTGTGTTGGAATTGGAGTTATTACAATCGGATTAATTTCATATGGAAATAGACATTTTGATTCTATTTCTCAATATTATATAGATAATGTATACGATCTAGCCGCTGGGAAAAACATGGTAAACGTTATTCTTGTTGACTTCCGTGGATTCGATACATTATTCGAGTCAGCTGTTTTAGGTATTGCAGGATTAGGTATTTACACATTAGTTAAATTAAGAGACAAGGATAAAGATGGAGGTGAAGAACATGAAGAAACAATCAAATGATGTATTCTTTCAGTTTAATGCCATTATCATTTTCCTAATTATTATGATGTATGCTGTTTCTATCTTCTTTGGTGGACACTATACACCAGGCGGCGGTTTTGTAGGTGGATTATTACTTTCATCTGCAGTCATTATTATCGGTATAGCCTTTGATACTAAAACTTTAAAGAAAATGTTCCCATTTGACTTTAAATTAGTAACAGCAACTGGTTTGTTCTTCTGTGTTCTAACACCAATCTTAAGTTGGACATATAACAAAACATTTTTCACACATAAATTTGGAGAATTTCATCTTCCTATCTTTGGTGAAGTTCATTGGCATACAGCAATGCTATTTGATTTAGGTGTATTACTAGCTGTTGTGGGTACTGCCATTACTATCATATTAGCGATTGGAGAGAATGAATAATGGAAATATTAATGATTTTCGTTGCAGGTATTATTATATCCGTATCAGTGTACCTTGTTCTCTCTAAAAGTTTAATTAGGATTATTATTGGTACTACATTACTATCCCATGGCGTACATTTAATGTTACTGACAATGGGCGGATTGAAAAAAGGTGCCTTACCTATTGAAGAAGAAGGTATTAAGAACTATGTTGACCCATTACCACAAGCATTGATCTTAACTGCCATCGTAATAGCTTTCGCTGTTACAGCATTCTTCTTAGTATTAGCTTTTAGAAGTTATAAGGAATTGGGAACTGATAATTTAGAAGAGATGAAGGAGGTACCGAAAGATGAGTAATTTGATTATTGTACCTCTTGTCATTACATTTTTAACTGCCGTTACGTTAATTTTTGTCGGTCACAGACCTTATGTTAAACGTAAAGTGGTATTAACAGGGTTCTCGTTAGCATTATTAGTGAGTTTATACAACCTCTACCACATATATATGAATGGAACACAAACTTTAAACTTAGGTAGCTGGCCCGTTCCATACAGCATTGTTATATATGTGGATATGTTAAGTGCACTACTCGTAACTGTGAGTTTACTGATTACGCTTATCGTACTCATATACTCTCACCAATCAATTGGTCTCCATCGTGAAAGATATTTTTATTACTTTGGTGTTTCAATGATGGTTACAGGTGTTAACGGCGCATTTATGACTGGTGACTTATTTAACTTATTCGTATTTTTCGAAGTATTTTTAATGTCATCATATTTATTACTTGTTATTGGTGGTACTAAAATCCAACTACAAGAAAGTATTAAATATATACTCGTTAATGTATTAACATCTGCATTCTTTGTATTAGGTGTCGGTATGCTTTACTCAATTACTGGCACATTAAATATGGGAGATCTACATGTTAAATTCGCAGAACTTTCAGGAACAAATTTAAATATCGTTGTTATTACATTTATCATGTTTCTATTCGTATTTGCGACTAAAGCAGGTATGTTCCCACTGTATTTCTGGTTACCTGGAGCATATTATGCACCACCAATTCCGATTATCGCACTATTTGGTGCTTTATTAACTAAAGTTGGTGTATATGCAATTATGCGTACGTTTAGCTTATTCTATTCAACGAATAGTGAATTTATTACGCAAACGTTAATTGTTCTGTCAATCCTAACAATCATCATGGGTTGTATTGGTGCTATTGCCTATTACGATGTTAAAAAGATTATCATTTATAATATTATGATCGCGATTGGTGTTATCCTAATTGGCGCTGCAATGATGGATAAAAACGGCATGATGGGAAGTATCTATTACTTGCTACATGACATGATTATCAAAGCTGCTTTATTCTTATTAATTGGGGTCATTATTAAAATAACTGGTACGCCTGATTTAAGAAAGTTCAGTGGATTAATCAATCACTATCCAGTTCTTGGTTGGATTTATTTTATAGCTGCCCTGTCGTTAGCTGGTATACCACCATTAAGTGGATTCTATGGTAAATATATCATCGTAATGTCTACATTTGAAAATGGTTATTACATAAGTGGTATTATCGTTCTTTTATCAAGTTTATGTGTACTCTATTCTGTAATGCGCATTTTCTTAATGGCATTTTGGGGTGAAGAAAAAGGTTATATTTATAACCCTAAACTACCAATCAATAAATTAATGATTGCATCAGTAGCCATTACAATAGTAGCCATTCTATTTGGACTTGGAGCAGACTACTTATATCCATTAGTGGAAAAAGCTGCATTACCATTCTATAACCCAGAAACTTATGTTAATGCGTTAGGAGGCGATTATTAATGGCGATACAAGTACTCATAAATGTTCTTTTAGCTGCATTATGGATGATGCTTTCAGATACTTATACATTTGGTGCATTTGTATTTGGTTATCTATTTGGTATATTGTTCGTCTTAGTAGCCTTACCGCTTCTTCCAGGCAAACATTTATACTTACGTCCTGTTTGGAAATCACTTATTTTAGCAGTTATATTTATGAAAGAATTAATTTTAGCGAATATAGATGTTATTCGAATAGTTATACAAAAAGAAATCCATAATAAGCCGGCATTTTTCGCTTATCCTACAGATTTAGATAAGGATTGGGAAATTAGTTTATTATCACAATTAATCACTTTAACACCAGGAACAATCGTCGTAGCAATTTCAGATGACAAAAAAACACTTTATATTCATTCAATTGATTTTTCAGATATTGATTCTGAAGTTAGTGCGATTAAAGATTCATTTGAAAAAGCTATCAAGGAGGTGAGCATACGATGACAAATATATTCGTTATTATTGCGATTATCATCGTTGCACTCTCTATGATTGGTATGCTGATTCGTGTCATTATTGGTCCTACTCTAGCTGATAGAGTCATTGCGCTCGACGCATTAGGTATTACATTAATGGCCATAATAGCTTTATTCTCAGTATTAACTCATACTAGATATTTATTCGTTATACTTTTATTAATAGGTATATTAGCATTCTTAGGTACTGCAGCATTTGCGAAATTTATGGATAAAGGAGAGATCATTGAAAATGATAGAAACGATTCTTATTAGTATCTCAATTTTTATGATGGTCATAGGTGCTTGCTTTAGCTTTTTCGCAGCGTTAGGTATTCTAAGATTACCAGATGTCTTTTCTCGTGCACACGCCTCTGGAAAAGCTTCTACATTAGGCGTTATGCTTATCTTGTTAGGTGTATTGATATACTTTATCGCTAAAGAAGGACATTTCAATGTTCAACTACTACTAGGTATTATCTTTATATTCATAACAGGTCCGTTAGCAGGTCACTTAGTTTCAAGAAGTGCTTACTATATGGGCGTTAGACCTAGTGAAAGAACAATTCGCGATGATTTAAAAGATGCAAAATAAAAAAGTTGTTGCAGTGATTATTTCACTAGCAACAACTTTTTATTTATATTAATTTATTGGTGCGCCACCAGTTACACCATATACTTGTCCTGTGATATAACTTGCACTATCTGATGCAAGTAAAACATACACTTCTGCTAATTCGACTGGTTGACCTGCTCTTTGTAAAGGCTGATTTTTTCCAAAGTCTGGTATGTTATCCTGTGGTTGACCACCTGATATTTGTAATGGTGTCCATATTGGTCCAGGTGCAACACTATTCACACGAATGCCTTTTTCTCCAAGTTGAGCAGCTAAACTTTTCGTTAATGATATATTGCAACTTTTTGTCATCGCATAATCTACCAAATGGGCACTTGGTTTAAACCCTTGTATAGATGATGTAATAATAATACTACTACCTTCTTTTAAATATTGAAGCGATTCTTGTATTGTAGCTATACCAGAAAAAACATTCACTTCGAATGTATCTCTAAGATTATCTTCTGATAAATTTTGAATGTCATATTCATATTGTTGTATACCTGCGTTCAGTACAACTATGTCCAAGCCACCTAATTTATTTTGCGCTTCTTGGACGAGTTGCTTAGGGAAGTTTCGATTTCTTAAATCTCCAGGAATTAGTACACATTTTTGACCAGCTTTTTCTATAATACTTTTTACTTCTTCAGCATCTTCTTTTTCATCTTGAATATAATTAATCGCGACATCTGCACCTTCTTTACCATAAGCGATTGCAGCAGCACGACCTATTCCAGAATCTCCTCCAGTTACAAGTGCTTTCTTACCTTTCAATTTCTCTGAACCTAAATAGGACTCTTCACCACAATCTGGAACAGGATTCATATTTTTCTGAATACCTGGATAATTTTGTGGTTGTTTATCATATTGGTCATAATAGTAAGCTGTTAAAGGATTGTGCTTAGTCATAATATATCCTCCTTAAATTATATATACTATATGTATACCCTTTATTGAGATATTTAAAAATATATATACCAATAAGAATAAAAAGCGATCAATACAAATATATGATTGTTCGCTTTTTATATGATTAAATTATCTTTTTTGTTTAATTGCTATTGTTGCTCTTACTATGGAAATAAGTTGTTCTTTTTCGTCAATAACTTTAACATCCCATACTTGTGTTGTTCTTCCAATATGAAGTGCTTGACCTATTGCTCGAACTGTACCTGATCGAGTTGACTTTATATGATTTGCGTTGATTTCTAATCCTAACGGAATTTCGTCTTCACTTGAAGCGTAATGAGCACCCATTGATGCTGCTGTTTCTGCTAATGCTATTGTTGCACCGCCATGTAGGAATCCGAATGGTTGTTTAACTTTATCCGTTACTGGCATCGTCATTTCGATATAGCCATGTCTTGATTCGATTGTTTCTATTCCAAAGTTCTCTATTAAATCCATATGATTAATCCCCCTTAATCATACTATAATACCATTGCAGCAATAAATCCAAAAATAATTAACGGGATATTATATATTAAGAAGTTCGGTATACATGTATCTCTAATATGATCGTGTTCACCGTCAACATTTAAACCAGCTGTTGGTCCTAAAGTTGAATCACTTGCAGGACTACCTGAATCACCTAACGCGCCTGCTGTTCCGATAACTGCGATTAATGCCATAGTGCTAAGTCCAATTTCTTGTCCAAATGGAATAAATAAACTAGCAATAATTGGAATTGTCGCAAATGATGATCCTATGCCTAGTGTTACAACAAGACCAATAACGTACATCATTATAATACTGAATGCTTTATTATCTCCTGTAATTGATGCTAGACTTTCAACTAGTGAACCTACTTCATTTGTAGCGCTCATCACACCTGCAAATCCGTTTGCAGTTAAAATCACAACACCAATGTATGCCATGATTTGAATACCTTCAACTAATTTAGCATCTAATTCTCTCCAGTTATATAATCCTGAGAAGAAGAATATTAAGATCCCTGCTAATGCACCAAAAATCATAGATTCCGTTAATGTTTGAACAACGAATGTTCCTAAAATTGCTAAGCCCGTCACAATTAATGGATATGGCTTTAATGTCTTCGTTTCTTCGTCTTCTTCTACTTTAATTGTTTTATATGTTCTAGGTTTCCAGTACATAATAATCGCAACAATTAATCCAAATACATAGCCCATTGAAGGAATTAACATCGCTTTCCAAATACTATTGAATTCTATATCTACATTTGCTTTTCCAAATGCATCAAAGATAATAGATTGGAATATATGACCATAACCATAAGGGAATAAAATATAAGGGAAACATAGTCCGAAACCAATAACTGTAGCAATTAATCTTCTATCCATTTGTAGTTCATTAAATAAGCTTAGTAATGGTGGTATAAGAATAGGTATAAATGCGATATGGACAGGTATGATATTTTGACTGAGTACTGAAATTACAAGTAATACAGCTACTAATAATATTTTTATTTTTAATCTACTTTTCTGTGAATTTTCTTTTTTCATTGATGTAATGATTTTTCCTACGATGTAGTCAGTTATACCACTATAAGAAATCAGTGCTGCAAATCCACCTAATAATGCATAAGACAATGCAACTTCTGAACCATCAACGATTGTTTTACCAAATGTGGAAATGACTTTATCAACAGACATTCCACTTAATAAACCACCTGTTAATGCACCTATGAATATACTTAGTACAACATTTAAACGCATTAAACAAAGTATAATCATCACAATAACAGCTACTAATACTGCATTTATTTCCAAAAAGACCCTCTCCATTCTTTAGTTCTCTACCACGATAAAGTGAAATAATGAATTTATCATATCAGTTGAGAAATAGCATGTCAACATCTCAATAATTAGTCCGAATATTCAGAATCAGATTTAGTCATAATTAAAGCGGGATCCAAACCTATCATAGTCCATAGATTTTTTATCCCGCTTTATATATGATTGACTGATTTTATTTATTTTTTAAGAAATGAAGTACTGTTGGTATCATAGCACCAGTCGCACCCTTTGGACCTTTGAATGAATCAGTCTCTGTTTCCCCTGAACCGGCAATATCAAAGTGTAAGTGTGGTATTTCATCACTAAAATGTGTTACAAATGCTGCTGCAAATAAAGCTTTACCGTTTTTATTTAAAATACAGTTAGTTAAATCTGCAACTTCTGAAGATTTAATATCTTGTTTCTCTTCATCTGTTATTGGTAATTCAAAACTTACTTCATTTGAATATTTTGCAGCTTGTTTCACATCATCAATGTATTGATCAGCATCGCTTGAGAATATCCCCGTTTTCCCTAAACCTAATGCTGCAACGACAGCTCCTGTTAATGTCGCAAAGTTCATAATAAGTTCTGGCTTATATTGTTTAACGAATGAAACAGCATCACCTAATACTAATCTTCCTTCAGCATCCGTATTTGTTATTTCAACTGTTTCTCCACTTAATGCAGTATATACATCATCTGGTTTCATTGCATTGCTTGAAATCATATTTTCAGCTAATGGTAATACTGCTACTACATGAATTGGTAATTGTAATTTGTTGATAGCATGCATCATACCTACTACGTTACTTGCACCACTCATGTCATATTTCATCGTTGGCATACCTGTTTTAGATTTAATTTGGTAACCACCTGAATCGTATGTTACACCTTTACCTACAAGCGCAATTGGATCTTGTGTTGAACCTTTATATTCAAGCACGACTAAACGAGGTGGATTTATAGATCCTTTACCAACTGCATCTAATAAACCAATACCTTCTTCTCTAATTTCATCTTCATTTTTAATCGTGACATTTACTTCTGAATCTTTAAAGTGTTGTTCAATTTCGTTTGCGAAATAATCTGGTGTTAAAATATTCGGTGGTGTTTGTGAATATGTTCTCGCTAAATTAACACTCTCTCCTAAAATTTCACCTTGATTAATAAATGTCGTGACATCTTCAGTTGTCGTTGTAACATAGTTAATAACTGTGTTAACATTTGCTGATTTGTTTGATTTATACGTATCAAATACAAATGTAGCTTGTGTGAATAACCAACCAAAACGATAAGCACGTTCTTGATTAGATACATTTTGTGATACAAACGTATCATCTAATAGATGTACTTCTTCAATTCTATTACTTTGTAAATATCTGCTTAAATTTCCGTACACAATTTGATAGTCATTTTCTTTAATTTCTTTTAAGTTACTTAACCCTACTGCAATTAATTTAACGACTTGTCCATTTATGATAATCGCTGTACTTGTGATTTTACCAAGCTCACTACTAATAATTTGTTGTTTTTTTAAATTTTCAAGTTGTCCGTCTAAAATTTGATTAATTTCATCAAAATTGTGCATTTGATTTAAGTGACTTGGACAACCGATTACAATCGGAAGTTCATTATAAGAATATGTTTCTTTAATTTTTATATTCATCATTATTATCCCCTTTGTTAAAACATTGAATAACCGCTTCTTCGTAAATTCCTTATAACAAATCCTGCGACAATAGCGCCAATCCATCCTGAACCAAGCATTAATATATCCGCAGTATGTATATGTGTTAAACCTGTAATAAGTTTTGAAAATGCAGTTGCTGGATCTGTAAAGTACATAGCAGTGGAAATTTTATCTACAATTGCAAAAATAACAAATGGATAAAGTACGACCATTAACCAAGTACCTTTTAATAGCATATTTAATATAAAAGCGATTCCAAAAAACAGAACAAAAAATAATGCCATAGATATAATAACTTGCGGTAAAGATATCATAGCTAACCTCCTTTAAAAAAAGAGACCCGCCTAATAGCAGGTCTCTACACTTAATAATGAATCAATTAGAATTTACCTTTTTTATAGGCTAATCCGATACCACCAATTTTGAAAATTGCACGAGTATCGATAACTTTTTTCATGAATGCTGCTTTTTTACCAGTAATTTCACGACCCATAACAACACCAACACCATCATGGCTACCTAATGAACATACAGTACCTTTGTCATCGTATGCGAATGGCTCTGTTTTCTCACCATTGAAGATGTTTTTAATGTTTTTAGCAAGGTGTTCACCTTGTTGCATAGCGATTTGTGCTGTTGTTGGAAGTGGACGCTTGTTGTCTCCTTCACCAGCCATAACAGCTGAACAGTCACCAATTACGAAGATATCATCATAGTTGTCGATTGATAAATCATCTTTAACTACGATACGACCACGTTTAACGCCGTCAAATGATTCTTCCATCAATTTACTACCTCTAACACCTGCAGCCCAAATAGCTGTGTTAGCTTCTAAAGTTTGTTCTTCGTCATTAACTTTAACTACGAAACCTTTTTCATTACAAGCAACGATTGGAGTAGAAATTTTGAATTCAACGCCACGTTCTTCTAAATATTTAACAACGTAGTTCACTAAGTTTTCAGAGAACATAGGTAACATTTTTGGAGCAGCTTCAACACAAGTGATTTTAACTTTAGATTGATCTACACCGTATTTTTTACATAATTCAGGAATACGTTCTGTTAATTCACCTAATAATTCAACACCAGTGAATCCAGCGCCACCTACTAAGATTGCTAAATCATTTTCATCTTTTTCTTTAGATGCAGCATAATTAGCAAATTTATCTTCGATATGTTTAGCAATACGACGAGAAGTGTTAATGTTTTCGATTTGTAAAGCATGTTCTTTCATACCTTCAATACCGAATGTTTCACTTTCAAATCCTAATGCAACAACAAGAATATCATATTCGAATACACCGTTAGATGTTTCAACTGTTTTAGCATCTTTGTTGATTTTTGTTACTTCTGCTTTAACGAAGTTTACTTTATTTCTGTCGATTACATTTGTAATTGGGTATAAAGCATCCTCATAGTTTAAAGTACCTGCAGAAGCTTCGTGTAACCATGTAGCTTCGTAGTGATAATCGTTTTTGTTGATTAATGTAACATCAACGTCTTGGTTTGAAACTAATTTTTGCAATTTAGTTACTGTTTGTAAGCCAGCGTATCCTGCCCCTAATACTAGAACTTTTTTACGTTCAAATCCCATTATTTTCACCTATACTTTCTAAATTTTGTTTGACACTTATAGGAAAGTTGTGTCACTTTGTGTTTTTCCTCACAAATAAAGATAATACTATTTACATACAAGTTTTATTGTATATTTTTATAAAGATAAATTCAAGTGTGACATATCAATTCCTTAGCATTGTTCTGGCGTACCTGAAACGTCTCTTGTCTTAAATGAACTTCCGCAACCACAAGCTGCAATAGCATTAGGGTTTTCAATCGCAAATCCGCCACCCATTAAAGATGTCTTAAAGTCAATTGTTGTACCATTTAAAATTGGTGCATCGTTTTTATCTACTAACACTTTCACACCATAAAACTCTAGAACTTCATCATTCTCAGCCGGTTCTTCTTCTGCTGACATTCCGTAAGAAAGTCCTGTACAACCGCCACCTTTAACAGATACTTTCAAATAACCATTTGGCATATCGTTATTTTTCATCATATCTTTAACTTCATAAGCTGCTGCTTCAGTTAATATAACAGTTGACATATTTATTCCTCCTAAAAAATCCAATTTTCTTCTATATGACTATATATATTTTCAAGTAATTCTTCTGGTGTTTCTCCCTTGACCATATCTCCATTGACTAATGCATATAACCCTCTAGCACATGGTCCACAATTTTGTAGACAACCGTATTCCAATACATCTACTTCTGGATCATTGTCGAGCTTGTTAAACACTACATCAGCACCTTTGGCCAAGTTTGAAATACAAAATTCGACAATTGGGTTCAATGTGTTCACCTACTCACTTTTTATTCATTAAACTATTTTAACATTCATTGTAGTTTATGCCAAAAACGATTATACTAAAAGTATACTTATATATTATAAAATATATACATACAAATTTGTAGAAATTTGATTTATGGACAAAGGAGAATAACGATGAAAAGCTTAGTATTATTAGGGGGCGGATACGGTAATATGCGCTTAATGAAAGAAATACTTCCTAGCACATTACCTTCCGATTATTCAATTACGCTGATTGATCGTATGCCATTTCACGGTTTAAAAACAGAGTTCTACGCATTAGCAGCAGGCACAAAACCAGATAAAGATATTCGTGTTCAATTTCCAAAAGATAAAAAAATTAATACAGTATACGGGGAAATTACTGATATTGATTTAGACAATCAAATTGTTTCAGTTGGAGATACACGAGTTGATTATGATGAACTTGTAATAGGTCTAGGTTGTGAAGACAAATATCACAACGTACCTGGCGCAAAAGAATATACCTATAGTATTCAAACTGTACAAAACGCACGCAAAACATACCAAGCAATATGTGACTTACCAAGTGATGCAACTGTAGGTATCGTCGGTGCAGGATTAAGTGGTATAGAACTTGCAAGTGAATTACGTGAAAGTAGACAAGATATTAAAATTAAACTTTTTGATAGAGGTTCACGAATTTTACCTGCATTCCCAGAGAAATTAAGTAAATACGTAAAAAAATGGTTTGATAAACATAATGTAGAAGTTGTACCAAATTCAAATATCACTAAAGTTGAACCCGGACAACTTTATAACAATGAAGATATTCATAACGTTGATTTAGTTGTATGGACTGCCGGTATACAACCAGTTGAAATCGTTAGAAATCTTCCAGTTGATACAAACGACGGTAGAAGGGTTATCGTAAATCAATATCATCAAATTCCAACATATCCAAATGTATATATTGTAGGCGATTGTGCAGCATTACCTCATGCACCAAGCGCATATTTAGCAGAAATACAAGCTGATCAAATCGCTGAAGTCATGAAATTACAATGGGCAAACAAACCATTACCTGAAAAGATGCCAGATTTGAAACCACAAGGATTTGTAGGTTCACTTGGTGAAAAACAAGGCTTCGCTTATTTAATGGAACAAACCGTAACAGGTCGTTTAGCAAGAGTCATTAAATCAGGTGTTCTATGGTTATATAAATATCATAACGGATAAGAAAAAAGTAGCAGATTACTCTGCTACTTTTTTTCTATTGTATGTGGGGGGGTGGTTGGAAGTGAAGATGTGAGTTAACTGCCTCTTTATCTCACATCTTTGGCGAGCTCTTGGCTTTATTCAGGAGTTAAGCCATGACTTGACTTTTCTCACATCTATACTCTACCCAACTCACCTGTCCCCAATTAACTCCCTAAATTATTCATTTTTATTGTTCTACTGCTACGTGTTCATCTATAAATTTTGTTACTGGCTTTAATTGAACATAACCATCTGCTACGTATTCATCATTGATTGTTACAAGTGGATAGAAAAGTTCGTCTTCGTTTATTCTTTCGATAAATTGTTGGTCGTGATCTGTTAAATTTTCTGTTTGTTTCATAATATCAATATATGTGTATTCAAGGTTTAACTCTGGATATTTTCTTCCTAAAATTGCTTGTAACCATTCAAATGTGTCTTTAGATGATGGTGCATTTACACAACTTGCACATACAACATCAGCTCCATAAATTACTATACTTGCCTTGGACATTTTAGCATCCCCCTAGTTTCATGAATAGATTTTTTACCTTATTTCTATTATAATAGATAAATAAGATTAATGTATCTAATAACACTTGATGAGAGGAGTATTAATATATATGGCTACCGAACAACAAACAATGTTTGATCAAGTTAGTGATGTACTCGAAAAGTTAAGACCATTCTTATTACGTGATGGTGGCGACTGTGAATTAGTAGATGTTGATGACGGGATTGTTAAATTACGTCTACTTGGTGCTTGTGGTACTTGCCCAAGTTCTACTATTACGCTAAAAGCTGGCATAGAACGTGCTTTATTAGAAGAAGTACCTGGCGTAGTGGAAGTAGAACAAGTATTCTAACTTCATAATTAATAAAAAACAGGACATCGTTTATAAACGATGTCCTGTTTTTTATTTCCTAGGTAATATTAATGATACTGTCTACTCACTTTTCCATCATATGTTCCATTGATATGTTGTATCATTTGTTCATTAATATATACCCAGCCTTTCCATCCTATATGAACGGCGTCTGTTATTACATACGGTTCATATTCTTTATCGGTTAAATCGTATACTTTCATATCATTCTTTTGAATCATGTGATTGATTTTCTCATATACCGCTTCACGTTTTTCTTTATCCACATGAATATGATCATACCATTTTCCATTTGCTGGAATCACAATAAACAATGGGTCTGCTTTAGCTTCTTTTAAAGTATCGATTAATAATTGTAAATCATCAAATTCTTTCGAATGCATATTAAACTCGTAATTACGATTATATCTTTTACGTTGCTGTTTTAATAAATGCCAATATTTATCATTCATACCAAATTTGTTTGTTCTTGAATGTTGTGCGCCATATTCTGATGCGTATAACTTCAAGTCATTCCAATTCATATGATTAAAATGATGGTGTTCTTTTCTATGTAACTTTGCTTTTTCTTGTCCAAAAATTGATTTCAAAGCGTCGTGTTTTTCATAGATATTTTTTTCAAAATCATTCATAAATGTACCTTCATCATAATGATGATTTTCTTTTCCTATGACTGATTTCAAGTATGGGTCTGATTTTAATTGTTTAAATTGCGCTAATCTTTTAGCAAAACGATCTTTAATTTCTGGACTTAACACTTTATTTTTAAATAAGTGATTAGCTTGTAATGGTGAAAAGCGAGCACTAAAGTTATCATTTGTCAGTCCATGATCTGTAAACCATTGTGGCGAAATAATAATCGCTATTTTTTTACCTTTTAGATTATGTGCTTGGCTTCCCATATTAATTGCATGAATTAAATCAGTTGATCCACCCGTACCTATTAGATATGGTTGCAATTTCGCTTTTTTGTCATTCAAGATATACGCTGGATGGAAGATGTCTTGTTTTTCCAATTCACTTGACCCAAAGATTGGATAGAAATTTTTACTTAATAACATTTCTTCTTGTGAGTGCACACCTTTTAGTACTGTATCATCTAAAGATATCGCTTCGTTATTAATACTGTCATACTTTGAAAATGATTTAATCCATTCTACTGGTACGAGTAAAAATAAACCGAATAATAAACCACTTATTAATAATGGTAACAATAACTTTAATTTCATTGTAATTCCTTAAGTACTGCTATAATTTTATTTGGTGTTGCCCACTCATCTCTATCAAAATCAGTAATTGTTACATCAATGCCTAAATTATTTTGAATTTCTAATAATAACCCTACTGTCGCAAATGAATCGATAATGCCTTCTTCAAATATTTCAATATCAGGATTTTCTTTAACGATATCATTTTCTGCAACTTCTGCTAAAATATTTAAAACACTCTCTTCAAAATTCATAATATAACTCCCTTATTTAATGTATTAACTTGCCTGAGAAAAGTAAAAATCCAAATGCTATACAATGGAATGTAATTAAAATTGCTACTATGTTCATAATGCTTGGATTCATCTTTATAGGATGTTTTTTACGCCATTGTTCGTAATAGCCATACCCAATAAATAGCAATGCATGATATAAACCATACAAAATATAATGCCATTCAATACCATGCCAAATACCCATAATAAAGAAATTCAAGAAAAATCCTAAATTAGATATTAATAATTTATCTTTTAATAATTTTTCTTTAGATACCCAAAATACAAATCGCATATATACGCAATCTCTAAACCAAAATGATAAACTCATATGCCATCTATTCCAGAAATCTTTAATATTTTTAGCTTTAAATGGTTGGTTAAAGTTAACAGGTGTTTGCACACCAAATAAATAACTAAATGCAATTGCAAATAAACTGTATCCTGCAAAATCAAAGAATAAATAGAAACTATAACCATACATATAATATAAGTAATTTAAAAATGTTGGATCCGTGTCTATTGGTACAACTTTTATTACATACTCATTTATGTAATAAGCAATGATATATTTATACAAGAATCCCATAAACACCATATGTATGGCTTTGATAAGCATGTCATAGTACTTTTCAGGTTCTATTGTCTTCTCTTCATCTTTAATAAAGCGTTTATATCGATCTATTGGACCAGATGAGATTGTTGGAAAGAATGTAATAAAATCGATTAATTTCATCGTATCAATAGACTTAATTCGACTATCACGAATTTCCATAATGAGTTGAATGCTCTTAAATGCAATATAAGAAATTCCTAAAAATCCAATAAATTCAATGACTCTATTACCATGTATTGTAAGTTGATGTGTTCCAAGCCAACTACTTTGTAATACTTTGACAATAATTAACGGTAATATAGATAAAAATATTGCACTCACATATAACTTAAAGTTGTTTGTTTTCTTTACGAGCGTGTTATAAGTTCTAATCAAAACAACTTGATAACATACATACAGTGCAAAGAAAATGAGTTGATAACTTAAATATTGATTATCGAATAAATTTTTACTGTCATCCGAAAATATTAAAACAAGCATAATTAAGGTTATTACTCTATTGTATATAAGACTTTTCTTACCGATTAATCCTAAAATAATAACGGGTAACATTAAGATTAAACAGATGTAGAAATAAGTAAAATCTCCATATGGTGTCATGAATTTAACCTCTCTAATACTTTGTTGCGATCTAATTTACCGTTAGACGTTAAAGGTAGCTGTTTAGCATAGCTAAATTTTCTAGGAATCATGTATTCAGGTAAATGTAATTTCAATTCATGTTTCAAATGCATTGTCATATCATTTTCACTTTCTAACTCATCAGCTATCGGCACAATTGTTGCATGTAAATATTGGATTTTCTCACCCTGTTTGATTGGTGAAATGACAGCTTGTTTAACATCTGGTAAGTGTTCAAGTACGCTTTCAATTTCTTCAAGTTCCATACGATAACCATTGATCTTAATTTGAAAATCAATTCTTCCGTTAATGAACCAATAACCATCTCGATAAGTTGCTTTGTCACCTGTATGATAATTTAATTGGCCATCAATGTTTTTAAACACTTTATTATGTTTTTCTTCATCTTTTAAGTAACCTTGGCTCACACTTTTGCCTATAATAATTAATTCACCTTCATCTGTTAACTTCAATTCACTATTTGGGCGTACTTTGCCTATTGGTAAAGGTTTAAATTGATCCAGTATTTCTTGCGTGATTTGTATACTCGTTACAGCAACTGTAGCTTCAGTTGGTCCATATGTATTATAAATAGTTGATGTCGTAAACAAATCATGTAATTTCTGTGCTGTTTTATGACTTAATATCTCTCCACAGAAGAAGAACTGCTTTAATTTCGGATGTTGTGTTTCATTAAAATTAGGCAATAACAGACACATTTCTAAAAATGAAGGTGTAGATACCCAGCTTTCTATTGCTTTATGTTCGAGTAATTCATATAATTGTTTAGGCTTTTCAATCATCTTCTTATCGACAAGTTGAAGTGTACCGCCAGTCATTAAACACGGATAAATGGCCATAACAGACAAGTCAAAAGAAAACGGCGCTTGATTTAACCACATTCTATGCTCGCCTATTTGATTTAATTCCAGCATCCATTCTGTAAAATCAACAAGACTTTCATATCTTATTTGTACACCTTTTGGTAATCCTGTAGATCCAGATGTAAATATTGTATAAACAATGTCTTTATCAATTATTCTCTTGAAGTCTTGATCCACTGATTCAACAGCAAGTATTTCTTCTATCGTTATTTGCTTTACATGTAAATTATTCAATAAATTTCCAGTTGTGTTCAAAATAAAAACAGGCTCAACCTTCTCAATGATATGCTCTATTCTTTCTAATGGAATAGAAGTATCAATTGGAACGTAACCAATGCCTGCTTTCATACTCGCGATCATTCCCACAATCATATAAGGTGACATATGACCATAAAGTACTATAGGCTTTTCAGAACTTTTAATTAAAGTAGCTAATTTATTAGAATAAAGATCTAATTCACCATAAGTCATTACTTCATCTCTATAGTTTATCGCAACCTTATCAGCATGCCACTTATTCATAAATGTTACTTTTTCTAAGATGTCCCTCATAAACTTTCTCCTTCATCAAAATTCATTATATATAAAATCATTACTTGCACTTCCACCAGCATAAATCCAAAATAACACAATCATGATTAGTAAATAGAAAATCGTCAAACCAATCAATTTAAAGTTTTCAGAGTTTATAATGTACCTAATTTTTTCCATTGTTAATCTCCTTGTGTTTTAATTTTGTAATTATTCTATTTCATCATTATATTCTATACGTAATCGAATATCAAGAATTATATGTAAAATTTTAGCAATATATGGCAATAAAAAATGAGTGGAACAGAAATCTACTTTGTAAAAAAGATTTCGTAGTCTAGCCACGGCAAGGATGACTAGAGACTAAAACAGACTGAGACATTATGTCCCAGCCTGTTTTTTCTTTATTAATTTCGTTTGATTATTTTAACTTAACCGGCGTTATTGGATCTTGGTTAGACATAATTTGTTTAGCATTATCCACGCATAGCTGCACCATTTTATCTCGTGTTGCAATTGAACTACTGCCGATGTGTGGCACAACGATAACTTGATCCATTTTTAAAAATGGATGATCATCTGAAATAGGCTCATTTTCAACAACGTCTAATGCTGCACCTAAAATTTCTTGTTGTTCAATTGCTTCAATTAAATCAGATTCTACGATGTGACCACCACGTCCAATATTAATTAAAATTGCTGAGTTTTTCATTTTTTTAAAAGTTTCTCGATTGAATATACCTTTTGTTTCAGGTGTTAATGGCGCCGTACAAACTACGAAATCACTTTCATTAAGCAATTCATCCATTGTACGATATTCAACATTTAATTGCTGTTCAGCTTCTTCATTTCGAGAACGATTATGATAAAGTACTTTACAATTAAAGCCTTTCAATCTTCTAGCAAAAGCTTCTCCAATTGAGCCCATTCCATAAATACCAACTGTTGAGCCGTGGACATCTTTTCCTGCTAAAAGATATGGACCCCAACTTTTCCATTCACCATTATGTACATATTGAACCGCTTCAACAATTCTTCTTGCTGCTGTTAACATTAACGTAAATCCTAATTCGGCAGTCGTTTCTGTTAAAACTTCTGGTGTATTTGTAACAACAACACCTTTTTCTTCAGCAAGTTCCACATCAATATTATCAAAGCCAACAGCTAAATTGACGACACCTTTTATGTGCGTTGCATTGTTAAAAAATGTTTCATCAATTTGCTCGCTTAATGTCGTAATGACAATTGTAGCGTCTTGAGAACGTTCTAAAAATGCTTCTCGAGGCATTGGTTCTAATTCGCTGTTCCAAACATCTACTTCTGCATATTCTTTAATCTGATTGATAAACTTTTCTGGTAATTGTCTTGCAACAAGTACTTTCTCATTCATGTTCTCAGCTCCTTATGTGAATTTACTTAATCACTTCAAATAAATTCTTAACGCTATATGTTGGTAATACTTCTTTTTTATTAATTTCTTCTAAAGAAGTTACACCAGTTTGTACATGTAATGTATCAATGCCACTATTGATTCCAGCTAAAATATCAGTGTCATATAAGTCACCAATCATGACACAATCTTCTTTAGCATGACCAATTTTTTCAATTGCTTGTTCCATAATTATTGTTTCTGGTTTACCGATGAATACTGGCGTCTGTCCAGTCGATACACTTACAACGCTTGTCAACGAACCATTTCCAGGTAAAAATCCTCTTTCATTTGGAATCGAAACATCTTTATTTGTAGATATGAATTTCGCACCATTTCTAACGGCTAAACATGCTACTGAAAGCTTTTCATAAGAAATATTCACATCTAAGCCCATTACGACATAATCAACTTGTTCATCTTCTTTCACAACTAAGCCAGCATCTTTTAAAGAAGTTTCTAATCCACTTCCGCCTACCATATATACTGATGCGCCAGGAGAAGCTTCACTTATATATCCAGCAGTTGCCATTGCAGAAGTAATCACATGTTCACTTGAAGTATGAAAACCCATATTATTTAATTTTTCTGCTACTTCAGCAGGTGTTTTTGAAGAGTTATTCGTAACGAATAAATAATCTTTATTATTTTCATTTAAATAATTTATAAATTCGATTGCACCTTCAATAACTTCCGTACCTTTATACATTGTACCGTCTATATCAATAAAATAACCTTTATAATCTTTCATTTTTATCTCCTTCACCAAAAGCTGTTACGGGAACATTTTCATTTTCTAAAAAATGTTTTGTATCTTCAATTGCTTGTTTATAAAATGGCGTCGCAATTTCAAAAGCTTTTCTTAATTGATCATGATCAATATTTTCATAATTTCTAATAAGTTCTTTTCTGTAATCAATAGATGTTCTAATCGCTTCAGCAGATGAAGGTTGGAAGACTTTTTCAAGTTCCATAATATCAATCACATCTTTATAATTACCAGGATCTCTTAAAATAAATGCATCAATAATCAAATTCCCAATATCAACTACAGATTCAATCATCATATGTGCGATTCTTTCTAAAGCATATGGAGAATTTTTCTCGGTTTCAAAATCTACCGTTAATTTTTCTAAATAATTTAGTTTTAAAGTTAAAGTTTTGCTATCTACGAAATACATGTAGAAGACCTCCTATCCATATATCATCATATCATAATTTTGAATTGTAGGGCATTGCTCTGTATACTATACAAGTAAAGAAAGATTTTTAAAAAGGAGTCGCTAAACATGATAGATATGTTCTTATATGACGAGCAAGATGAAGCGAAAATACAATTTGTAGGATTTGTCGGTGAACGCAGTCGCTATGACTTAACACTGATTTATACAGATAGACATTATGGAAAAACAATGGTACTTAATACCCAAAACAATACATTTGGTATTATCGGTAAGGATGACTTAGAAGAAGATGGCTATATAAGTCACATCCTCGGTTTAACAAAAGAAGAAGGCGAAGAAGTAACAGAATATTTACATGATGTTATAGATATATAAAATTGAATTGCGTTTGTAATTAATATAGTGTGAGCGTTATTTGCAGTTCTGGTCGAAAGTGCAAATAAGAAGTCCAGTAATTACAATTCTCAGTAGTTTTGTAAATAAGACACTTCATAGTTACACTTCGACCGATTTTTGTTACTAACGCACCTATATTATATAAACAACTTCATACAAAAATATTCACAATCTCGCTATAGCTCAATACAAAAGAGCCCGGAAAAATTCCGGGCTCTTTCGTTTATAAATAATCTTTTAAAGTATTTTTAGATGTAGGTTGTTCTTCAATTGCGTCTTCTTCTATTTCTACTGTTTCAGCTTCTTGTTGTTTGTTTTGTTGCTCTTGTTTAGTATTTTGCTGAATTGTTGGCTCTATTTTAACATCTTCTAATTTATGTTCTTCATCTATGAAAGTTGCTTCTTCTGCTGTTAATTTAGATATCTCAGATTTAGATAATCGTCTCAACACAAAATATTTACATCCAAAATTACAATACTCTAATATATAATCTTGAATAGCAGAGAATCGCTTATTTGCATCACTTTTTTTATTAGAATCATGATAAAAGCCTTTTAAACGAAGTTGCTCATAACCAAAGTCACCAACAATAAAATCATATTTATCTAGAATTTCAGAATAACGTGATGTAAATTGTTCTTCATTGAAAGATTTCTGATCATCTTTAATCACTTCAAAATAGTTATTTTCTATTTTAGTTAACATTCAATCACCTTATTAGTTATTAAGTGCTTGTTCACCTAGAATATGTTTTTGTTTAGCAGCTTCATTAACTTGTTCATCTGCGTGATAAGAACTACGTACCATTGGACCAGCTTGGCAATGTTTAAAGCCTTTTTCCATAGCTACTTTTCTTAATTTACCAAATTCTAAAGGTGTGTAGTATTTTTGCACATTTAAATGTTTACGTGATGGTTGTAAATATTGACCGATTGTCATAATATCTACGTCGTTTGCACGTAAATCATCCATTGTTTCATAAATTTCTTCAACTGTTTCACCAAGTCCAACCATTAAGCTAGATTTTGTAGGAATATCTGGGTACATTTCTTTAGATCTTCTTAAGAATTCTAATGTACGATCATATTTTGCACGTGCTCTAACTCTTGGTGTTAAGCGTCTAACTGTTTCGATATTGTGGTTTAAAATATCTGGTTTAGAAGCCATTAATGTTTCTAATGCTTCATAACTACCACCCATATCTGATGGTAAAATTTCAATCGTTGTATATGGATTTAACTCTCTTACTTTACGTACTGTTTCTGCATAAACGTTAGAACCAGCATCTTTCAAGTCATCTCTTGCTACTGCTGTAATAACAACGTGTTTTAAGTTCATAAGTTGAACTGATTCTGCTACACGTTGTGGTTCATCTAGATCTAACTCATTTGGAAGACCTGTTTTAACTGCACAGAAACGACATGCTCTCGTACAAACTGCACCTAAAATCATAAATGTAGCTGTACGTCTTTCTCCCCAACATTCGTGAATATTTGGACATTTAGCTTCTTCACAAACTGTATGAAGATTCTTCTCACGCATCATTTTTTTCAAGCCTGTGTAGTTCTTATTCGTGTTTAATTTTATTTTTAACCAGTCTGGTTTACGTAATATTTCTTCATTTTTAGTAGCCATATACGTGAACACCCTTCTATTATTAATTTTCATCTTTATATATTATAACGAATATACATATAAATTTAAATGCTCATTACACTTTCTTTTTATGTTGTAATAACTTTTGTTCAAAAATATTTCTTAAAAACTCTGGCATAATATAATTTACATTCATATCTTTCAATATTGGGAAGTATCTTCCGAATGTGTACATATCAATAGTACCGAGCATATATTGTTCGTGATCTTCTATTTCTTTTCCATTCACAAAACATTGACCTGTAGACTCAATATAGCCGATATTTTTAAATACATATCCTCCAAAAATATCTCCTCTAAAGCCAAATCCAAATGCTACTTCATCCATATAGGACTGTTCCATCGCTTTATATATAATTTGTTTAAGTTCCGCGCCTCTTAAATCTACTGAAACAGTGTTTATAGGATGCGGTAACATTTGATGAATATCGTATTCTGTTAACTCATTACCCGTCTTACCTTTAACGATAAGACCTGCATTAATAATTGCACAGTCTGCTCCTGTAAAATCTAATACACTTTCGCATAATAAGTCCGTTGTATAACTTGCACTGTTAAGACGACGTGGTAATGAAAAAATACCTTTAAGTATCGGTTTATTTAATAATGCCTTACCTTTTTCTTCATAATCATTTGGTACTTCTTCAATTAAGTCAGAATTAATAATTTCCGCTTCTTTATGAATAACTTTTTGATTTTCAATAACTAAATCTACTTTACCAACATAATGCCCATATTTACCAGCTGCAGCCATCAACACACCATTTTGTTCTTCACCATTTTCAAAATAATGATGTGTATGTGCGCCGAAAATAATGTCTACTTCCGGACATTCTTTGCAAATTTGCTCATCAAAGAAGATACCGACATGACTTAAAACGAGCAGTACATCATATGCTTCTTTCACTTGTTCTATTTCGTTCTTTAGTGCAAGTAATGGTGACGTCACTTTCCAATCAAGTCTTTCATAAATATGATTAAAAGGTGCTGTCAAACCAATCATACATACTTTAATACCATTAATATCTTTAACAACATGAGAAGTTATATGATTCGGTAAATTGCCATCTAAATCAAATAAATTACAACAAGTAACATCGAACTGAGCTTCATCATATAAGTGATTCAAAGCATCATGAGATATCGTCATACCTTCATTATTACCTATTGTGACAACATCTACGTGACTATCATTTAAAATATTAACATTTTCTCTACCTTGTGATGCTTCTGTTAAAGGATGAAATAAATCTATATGATCACCTATATCAATATATAGTGTATCATGCTGACATCGACTTCTTTCATCTTTAATATACTGAGATATTTTGGCATATGTATTTAAATGACTGTGTATATCATTTGTATGAAATATCGTGAGCTTCACAAATCCAACTCCTTATAAAACACTTTTTATAATCAAATATATACCTAAGATTAACATTGTAAATCTTAAAATTAAAACGACAGTGTCTGACTTCATTCTACTATTTATTCTTACACCAATTTTTGCACCAAAGTAACTTGAAATAATCAATACAATCGCATGTACCCAAAGTACATTACCTTGCACAATGTGGCTGACAGAACTTGATAAACTTGAGAAGAATATCATCATCATACTTGTACCAACAGCAACATGTGGTGGGAATCTAAATACAATAATCATTAAAGGTGTCATCAGTGCACCCCCACCGATACCGAATAAACCAGTCGTTATACCAACAATAAATGATGAAACAATAGCGACAAACGGTGGAACACCGTATTTATGATGTTCACCATATCTATCTGTAAATGATTTTAAATACTTTTCTCGTTGGAAGTACTTTATTGGTTTCACATGATTACGTATCATTAATACGATAGAAATAAAGATTAAGAAAATACCAAAGTACAAATTAAATGAATCTAAAGTAAAATACTTACTTAAATATGCACCAAGTAAAGCCCCTGGAATAATACCAATCAAGAATATTAATCCATTTTTTACATCAACTTGCTTCGTTTTCAAATAGCCTAATGTTGCTGTTAAACCCGTTGTAATTAATATAACAGATGATGTACCAATCGCTCTTTGTGGTGTCATACCAGACAATAATTGATGGTCTATACCAAAGTATACGAGTGAAGGAACAATAATAATTCCGCCACCAATTCCAACTAGCGCCCCTAATATTGCAGACGATACACCTATAATAATTAACACTAAATATGCCATACCTGTCACCTCTAAAATAATTTAAGTTGCTTAGGCGCTAAACCTTCGTATTCTATATCTAATAACTTTTGGTAAGTTTTGGCATTTTGTGCAGCATGTCCACCAGAATTATTATTAAATACTACATAAACATCTTTCGCTTTATGCTCTAAAATTTTAACTTTATCAGCTAACTCTTTAAGTTCTGCTTCATTATAATTATATAAATATCTGACATCACGCCACTCTTGATCTGTCATATCTTTCTTCGTCCATCCGTTTACATTTCTACCATGGTAACGGACGAAAGCAACATCATGCGTAATACGATTTATTAGTGGTATAGACCCTTCTCCACTCTGCGGTTCATCACAAACGCTATGAATAAATTTCATTTCGGTTAAAAATTCCAACGTATACTCTTTAACATCTTCTTTAAACCAAGTACGATTACGAAATTCGATACAAACATCAAAATCTTTTAATTGCTCACGTACATAACGTAAATAATTAATATTTTGAGGCTGTAAATCAAACCAAGGTGGAAACTGTACGAGAATCATCGCTAACTTTCCTGATGCTTTTAACGGTGCCATCGAATCTTTAAATAAATTAAACAATGTCATTTTGTCTTCAGCAAAATCAGTTATCTCAGCATGACCTGTTAACGCCTGATGAATCTTAACAACAAACTTAAAATTATTAGGCGTTTCCCGAATCCATTTTTCAATATTTCGTTGCGGTTGAATCGCATAATAAGTTGCATCTAATTCCACAATAGGAAAATGAGCAGCATATGCTTTTAACTTATCTTTTTTATTAAACAGGTCTTCATATAAAGAATCATGATCTCCCCATCCAGTTAGGCCAATTTTTATCATATCTCATCACCATACTCATCATACCACACAGAGTATTTATAGTTCAGTTTGTTTGATTAAAATTATGTAAAACTATGAATGAGCAGTAAAGAATTGTATGTCGTTCGTTACACTTCTTATGCGTTTTGTAATTATAGGCTGCCTTAGTTACACTTCGTACGATTTTTGTTACTATGGACCTCCTTAGTTACACTTCCTACGACTTTTGTTACTAAATCCACCATTCTTTTCAACTCATAAAAAATAACGGCTATGACAAATAATAATGTCCTAGCCGTTTTATATGTGTATCAACTCATTCATGTAGCAAGTTGTATATTTCTATCACAATATTTCATAACTTCCTCGTCATGCGTAACAATTAATATAGTAGATTTACCTTTAAATTCTGATAAAAGTTCAAGTATTTTATATTTATTATCATTGTCTAAAGCACCTGTTGGCTCATCTGCAAAAATTATTAGAGGTTCTTTTAATAGTAACCTAGCAATCGCGACTCTCTGTTGTTCTCCTCCACTTAATGTATAAATTTTAGTATTAAGTGGTTTATTTAATCCTACTTTTTTCATGACATCATTTTTCAATGCTTTTTTCTGTGATTTACTCAATTTTTTATAAGTTAGTACGATGTCCAAATTATGTTCAATCGTTTCATGTGTAATAAGTGCGTAGTTTTGAAACAAATAGCCTAACTTATTTCGATATAAAAGCATCTTATGTTTACGTTTCATCTTAGTTATGTCATCACCATCAATATAAATAGTACCACCATCAATTTTTTCTAAGCCACACATACAACCCAATAAAGTAGATTTTCCCGAACCACTTCTCCCAGTTATGGCGACCATTTCACCTTTGTTAATATTCAAACTCAAATCACTAAATAAATTAACACCATTAAATTGTTTTCTTAAATTATTTAAACGGATCATTGTTTAATCATCTTCTCATACTCAGATTTACTAATATATTCTATAAAATAAACCCATTTACCTTTGTGATCGATTTTGACATATTGTTCAGAAGGACTATGACCTTTAAAGTCCAATAAGTAGTTATTTTTATGACCATTTTCATCATAAGATTCAATATCTTTATAATCTTGGATATTTATAATTTCTTGCTTACTTAAATGTTCAGCATCGCTACTGTATGGAACCTTAGCATAACTCCAACCTCTTTTAACAAAGGGATTTACTACATCCAATTTTTCATCAATATTTTTCATCGTAAATAAAATTATACAAATTATCATAATGCTTGCTATTAATGTATAAATTAACTTTTTCATTATTGAGTCTCACCTCTTCTTGCATCTTTCAACAAATGATATTCATATCGATTAATAAAAATCATGACAGTAAGTAATTCGAATAGAATAATTGAAATCATTAATTTGAATGAAATTTCTACAATATCAAAAAAATTCACAATAAATAATGCTATAAAAGTAGAAACTAAACTATTTATCACAAAACTTATATGCTTTTTAAAAAAAGAATCTCCATGAATAGTTCTTACAAATATCACTTTTTTCTCTCTATCACAATAAATATTAATAATAAATAGATATACTGAAATTAATATTATGATTCCTAGTATAGAGGTAGTAACAGAAACAAATAGATTACGTTTTATTTTATTATATTCAGTCAATACACTACTATAAGCATTAGTCAAACCTTGAATTTCTGTATCAAACTTATTATGATCTAGTTTACTTTTAATTAGATCATAATCATTAAAGAGCAATAACCCTTGTGATGTAGCAGAACTATAGAAAGAAATTGGATAATAACCTTTAGGTAATATTATTATTACTGGATTATAAGATATAACCTCTTTACTATATACACCTGTACTATAGTTAAATAAATTATAATTATTTTTTATTTTATGAACTTTGATATCTAGATACCTTTGTTTATTAGGAACTTTCTCAATTTCATCATAAAATTCAATCTCTTCTTGTAAATCTTTTTTAATTTTATTTATATTCTCTTTGGAAAATCCTTTATCAGGAATTAGTGCTGTAATTTTTGAAAAATCTACTGATTCTTTGTTTTCTATACTAATTTTATTTCTATCAATAAAAGTCTTATTTACATAGATAGCATTATCTAAATCATATTTCTCCCCAGATTTTTTCCAATTATAATGTCTATGAAATGTAAGCATCCAATTCTTTTCAGGAATTTTGTTTAATAAATTTATCACTTCTTGATCTGAATATTTAAACTGTTTCTTACTTGTTTCTATTTCATTTGTTGTCAATTCAGCAATATATAAATCTTTATTCTTAAACCAATGCTTTTCACTGTTCACAATGTCAAACGCTTCTATGTAGTTATGTATTGAAATCGATATAACATTGAGTAAAGTTAAAGTTACTATTAACTTAATTATATTTGGCAAGTATTGAAACCTATTGCCGACACCTTCAAATTTTATATATTTTTGAATATTAAAAGTTTGTTTAGATACTAGCCAGTAAGACATTAGCGATACCATAATCAAAATAATATAAAAAATTACTACACAAATTAAATATGACCAAAAAATATATCTAATTTGTGCCAATTGATTATATAAATATAATCCAATAGTTACTATTAAAGTTATTATTATGAAATGTGAAACAAAGATTTTTGTAATTTTTAATAATTGTAAAGCTATAATTTTTGCCGATGTGAATCCATGTATTCGTTTAATAGACATTTCTTTCACTGAAGCAAGTTGATCATATAAAATAGCTATGAAAATTATTACTAATAAAATTATGAAAGTAGAAGGTAATTGATGGGTACTTATATATTCCAATATTATTAAATGTAATGGAAATTCATAATCTTTAGTAGTTAAACCTTTTTCTTCTAATGTTTCATAAAAATCACTCTTGGGATTCTCTTTTATAAAAAAAGTTGTTCCAACCAAATTTAATTTACCCAAAATTTTATTATCTGGTTTTATAATTTGATATTTCTTGTTACGATTAAATGCTTTTTCATTAAAATTAAGTTTCTCGTTCAAATTATATTGAGATAAATATTTAGTTTTACCATTATCATCATAATTCCCATTTACTCGAATCATCGAAATATTATGTTCAGTAGAAAGCTTAACTAATAACCTATTTATTTCTTCTTTATTATGTTTCTTGTCCCACTTTTCTATGACTAATGCCTTGTTGTATCCTGGCAATTTAATATCATCTATATAATTATAAAAATTTAAGAATATAAAAGTTATAATACAGAATATAAGAAATATAGTTATCTTTGTAATTTTCTTCATTTAATAGCCTCATTAATAAAATTCATTAATAGAAGCCGTAATATGCTTTATTTACTTTCCAAATTTGCCAACCTGGTCGTTTTTGAGCCGATACCTTAGACCATCTTCCTTTAGGTGTATAACCTGAAGTAACCCAATAACGCCCTCTTACACTCGTATAATGTGTTTTCTTTCCATGGTAATAATTAGACCATACATATTGACTTGAAACACCATAATTCCATGTACCACCATCAACATTAACTTGGTATGCTTTAACAATCCCTGCACCAGAAGCAATTATAATTGTTAATAATAATGTTATAAAAAATTTTTTCATTAATAAACACTCCCATTTTTCAAAATTCAAGACGTCTTAAGAATAATATATTTAATTCATAATATTCTGTCAATTACTTTTTATACAATTTTTTACATTTAAAACCCTCGCTATTTGTTTGTTGATAGCGAGGGTTTTGTGTTATATTTAATTTATTCGGATACCTTACATAATTTTATTTAATGATGGCCGTCATTGTATAAATTTTATGGTTAAGGTATTTTTTTCTGCTTTTTTATTCATCGTTTTGTCTCCTATTTTAACTTCAATACTTGTCCGATTTGTATGACATCTGATGTTAATCCGTTCAATTTCTTTAATGTTGCTACGGTAACGCCTGTTTTTTGACTGATACTCCATAGTGTATCTCCGGCTACGACTGTATAGGTTGTTGGATTCGTATTGATGGCTCCTCCATTGATGGCTTCTGCTAGTGATTTTGTATATGCATTTAAATTATTTTTAATGTAATTCATATCTTTTGTTGAGGTAATAAATCCTAACTCTACTAATCGATAATTGATATATTCTGCTTTAGCTACGTTGCAATGTAATAGGTCACTTCTTTCTGTAATGCCTCTAATAGTACCTACATGTTTTTTCACGGCTGCTTGTAATGCTTTATCAATACTGTCTGCTGCTAATCCACTTGGAATAATAACATGACCTCCTGTAGCTGATGCGGCTGCTGAATCTAAATGAAATTCTACTACAATTTCATAACCTTGTGATTTAACCCAGTATAATCCGTAATCTTTTTTATTTCCGACCTGATCACCGTATGCTGTATCTTGATACATATCTTGGTCTTTGCCGTATACTGCAACTTTATGGCCTGCTTGTTTTAAATAATTTGCTACTCTGTCTACGATATTCGTTCTAATAAAATCTCTTTCATTTGTTCCATTTCCTACTGCGCCTGGATCATTATACCCGTGCCCTGCTACAATCATAATTTTTCTACTCATTTTAACGGCTCCTTTATTGTTAGATTGATCTAATTTTTGATTGAGTTTGGATATGTCATAATTTTCAATTGGCATACCACTACACACTCTTGTTACTTCTTTAGAAATGTCTTCACCTTTTTGACGTAATTGGATATGCAAATGTTCACTCATCGGATTATTGTCATAATTACTATTGCCTTGTAATCCAATAATGTCACCTTGAATGACTTTATCACCTTTAGAAAATTGCAATGTATCTCTTTGCATATGCCCGTAAATCCAATCATTGCCATTATTATCTCTAATTTCAATTGTGCCTCCGAAATTACCAAATGGTTCACTTAATATAACTGTTCCACTAGTAATTGCTGGAATTTGATTCGTTTCATTACTATAGACATCAAATGCTCTATGATAACCACTACAATAGGCATCATAATTTATGCCATCTTCTGTGTAATTTCTATATCCATAGTTTTTTGGATATTGATTGTACGTTCTTGGGTCTGATGAAATTTCCCATCCTTTTTTAGTTAAATATGTTATAGCTGTTAACATTCAATCATCCTTTCTCATTTTTATTTTTTACCAGATTGTTTTAAGAACTTTTCTTGTTCACGTGATTGATTTGTAAAAATGAATGTGTTTTTCCAAATACCATAAAGCACAAATACAATAGGTATCCCTGTGTTTAATACGTTCATCCATGCATTTAACTTTTGAGGGTTCAACCATTCTACCGAAAAACCAGATGCATTCAATGCTAAATATAGTGCACCTAAGAACCCACCTATCATTGCGATAAATTGTTTAACTTTGTCTGGTTCAATTGGGATTCTGTTATCTTCTTCGGAATAATTCAAATTCACTTTATCTGTTTTGAAGTTCATTTTAACCATGTGTATCACCTCCTTGGTTACACTATAATATAACTTTCGGTTGACGTCAATAACTTTTAGTTATATTTTTCTGCAAAATTATTGATAAAATATAACTATAGGTTATAATAATAGTATCAATCATATAAGGAGCGGGAAACTTATGGTGTCTCAAAATAAACTCTCTGAACAAATAAGTTTATTAAGAACGAAAAATGGATGGACGCAACAAAAATTAGCAGATGCGTTACAAGTTTCAAAACAATCCATTTCATATTGGGAAACAGGAAGAAAAGCACCAAAGATGAAGAAAATAGAAGAAATGGCAAAGTTATTTGATGTAAGTGTCAGTTATATTTTAGACGGGGAAGCTAAACAAACTTATAACTCTACTGCAGAAACGATTGCCGCACATTTAGATGGAGAATTAACAGAAGAAGAATTGAAGAAAGTATTAGAATATGTTGATTTTCTAAAGCATCAAAACAAATGATTTATTAAACGGAAAATATGGTGGGGATAATTTGAATAGATATGAAAAAACACTTATCAATAATGAACACATCGTGATTAAAGAAACAAGTAACCTTCCGAATCAACTGAAAGGTTTATATGTAGATGGATTAATTTTATTGAAAGATGATTTATCTAACAAAGAAAAGTTAGAAGTGCTAGGAGAAGAGTTAGCCCATCATGATATATCTTATGGAGATATTCTCGATACAAGTGAATTATGGAAATGGAAATTTGAGCATAAAGCAAGAAGATTAGGATTTGAAAAAATTATACCTCTAAAAAGTATTGTGCAAGCGTACCAATCAGGCGTCCATAATAAATTTGAACTGAGTAATTATTTAGACGTATCTGAAGGCTATATAGATGAAGCTTTAGAACATTACAAACAAAAATATGGATTAAGCACATGGTATGATCATTATTTAATAAAGTTCAATCCACTTCAAGTTTATGAATATAGAGAAATCAATTAAAGGCTGAGACGTCATTGTCTCAGCCTTTAATCATGTTATGAACAAACGTTATATTTACCATTCTGCAATGCTTCCATCTTTATGTCTCCAAATTGGGTTATGCCAATCATGCCCGACTTCCGCCATTTTTCTAACATGTGCTTCATCAATTTCTACACCAAGGCCAGGCTTTTTAGGAATATCTACATATCCATCTTTAAACTCAAATACTTCTTTGTTCGTAATATAATCTAGAATATCACTGTCTTTATTATAATGAATGCCTAAGCTTTGTTCTTGTATAAAAGCATTGTGACAAGTTGCATCCACTTGTAAACATGATGCTAAAGCAATAGGTCCAAGTGGACAATGAGGTGCAGCACCTACATCATAAGCTTCTCCCATAGAAATAATTTTTTTACATTCCGTTATACCACCAGCATGTGATAAATCAGGTTGAATGATATCGACAAATCCACTTTCTAAAATAGGTTTGAAATCCCATCTAGAAAATAGCCTTTCACCAAGCGCTATTGGAATAGTTGTCGTTTGACTAATTTCTCTAACCGCTTCTATATTTTCACTTAATACAGGTTCTTCTATAAACATTGGATTGTATGGCTCTAATTCTTTAGCTAATACTTTAGCCATTGGTTTATGAACACGCCCGTGAAAATCAATTCCAATACCTAACTGATTGCCAACCGCTTCTCTAATACCAGCAACACGTTGAACAACACTTTCTATCTTGTCATAACTATCTATATACTGTAATTCTTCAGTTGCATTCATTTTGATTGCTTCAAAACCATTTTCAAAAGCTTTTTTAGCAGCGTTTGCAGTATCTTGAGGTCTATCACCACCAACCCATGAATATACTTTCATAGATTCTCTACATGCCCCACCTAATAATTCATGAACAGGCGCGTTATAATATTTACCTTTAATATCCCACAATGCTTGGTCTATACCTGAAATGGCACTCATTAAAATTGGACCACCTCTATAAAAGCTACTTCTATACATCATGTTCCAATGATCTTCAATATTTAAAGGATTTTTGCCAATCAACTGTTGCATAAATTCATCAACCGCTGCACCAACAGTCTGAGCTTTACCTTCAATTACAGGTTCGCCCCATCCGACGATACCTTCATCCGTTGTAATTTTTAGAAACAACCAACGCGGTGGTACTTGAAACAACTCATAGTCTACAATCTTCATGTTAGCACTCCTCTTTAATGTACTTTGTTATAAAATGCTTGTGCTTTTTGTTCTAGTTCCTCAAAATACGCTTTATTCGTTTCTACTTTCGTATTTACTAAAGCACTTCCTAAACCGACGCCAACAGCTCCCGCTTCAATAAAGTCTGTAACATTGTCTATACTTACACCACCTGTTGGTAAAAGTGGGATATGCGGTAGTGGACCTTGTAAATCTTTAATATATTCAGGACCTAAACTTGTTGTTGGAAAGACTTTAATAATATCTCCACCGTATTCATAAGCTTCTAGAATTTCTGTTGGTGTCATAGCACCTGGTATACTTACGGTACCATATTTTTTACTCATGCGAATCGTATCTTTATCTACCGTTGGCGACAGTATAAACGTTGCACCACTTAAAATAGCTAACCTTGCCGATTCCGCATCTAAGACTGTACCTGCTCCGACTACAACTTTTCCCTTCATTTCATTAGAGATCAGTTCAATAGATTCTAACGCTTTAGGTGAATTCATCGTAACCTCTATCGCACGAATACCTGCTTTATATAATGTTTCTACGATTGGTAAAATATCATTGGGATTTGCATTTCGTAAAATTGCGATTAATTTAGTTTCTTTGATTGTTTGTAATGTATCTATTTTAGACGCCTCCTTATCTAATCACATCATCTACATGACCTGTATGTTTCATTTGTTCAATTTCTTCTTTAGTTGGTAAGCCTTCAACATCCCCTTTAACCGTTGTCACGAGTGCTCCTGCATTGCAAGCTTGTTCTGATGCTTCATGAATGGATAATCCTTCGATAATACCTGCAATTAAACCTGCCGCAAAGCCATCTCCAGCACCAACAGGATCAACGACTTCTATTTCTTTTGAAGCTTTTGCATAACCTGAAATATCTTCATGTACATAGTAAGCACCTTTACTTCCTAATTTAACAACTACTGTTGATGCACCTAAATTTATAATCTTTTGAGCGATTTCTTCTTCAGATTGTGTATTGAATAAAAATGCCCCTTCACTCGTTCCTGGCAACACAATATCACTTAAAGCGATTAATTGTTTTAATGTCTCTTTCGCTTCATCTTCAGACCATAATTTGAGTCTTAAGTTTGGATCGAAAACAATTTGTAAGCCTAATGATTTTGCTGTCGAAATGAGTTTAAATATTGTTTTTTTACAAGATGCACTTAAAGCAGGTGTAATACCTGTGACATATAAATATTTAAATTGAGCGACATAACTTTCATCTATATTTGCTTCAGACATTAGACTGGCTGCTGAACCTTTTCTATAATAATGGACGCGTGTTTGATCTTGTCGAAATTTCTCTTTAAGAAAAATGCCAGTCGGTGCTTCAGATATTAATTTTACAGAATCTACATTAATACCTTCACCACGAACAAAATTTAAAATCTTCTGCCCTAATTCATCATTACCTAATTGACTGATCCAGCCAGTTTTAACACCAAGCTTTTCTAACCCAATAAGCGTATTTGTTTCAGCCCCAGCTATATGCGTTGAAAAGTCTTGAGCATATCTCATTGGTCCTACTCCTTTAGGTGCAAACACAACCATCGTTTCTCCAATAGACAATACATCCATCTTCATGACCCTCCTTATAACTTAATAGCCGTTTGCGTTGTATAAACGTGCAGATAAACCACCATCAATGACTAAGTGTTCACCAGTCATCATTTCAGAATCATCAGATGCTAAATATTGCGCTAATTTACCAATATCTTCTGGTTCATTAATTCTTGATGTCGCGTGTAAATCTAAGACGCCTTGTCTCACTTCATCTTCGTTTTCCATTGAATCAAACCAATTTTTCAAATGTGATGTGTTCGTAAATCCAGGACATATCGCATTTACACGAATATTGTATTTACCTAAACTTAACGCCATACCTCTTGTCATCGCATTAACGCCACCTTTAGCAGCAGCATACATATCAGTATCTGGTAAAGTCGCGATTGAATGGTTTGAAGAAATATTGATAATTGAACCGCCACATTGTTTCTTCATTTCAGGGATGACATGTTTCGAACATAAGAATGTGCCTCTTAAATCAATATTGATAATAGAATCCCAATCTTCAACTGTTGCTTCTTCAATTGATTTAAACACTGTGATACCTGCATTATTAACGAGTGTGTTGATTTTTCCATAATGATTTACTGTTTCATTAACCATATTAATAATACTTTCTTCTTTAGATACATCTGTTTCAACAAAGTATGCGTCGCCACCGTTATCGATTATTTCCGCTACTGTTTCTTTACCAAACTCTGGATCGATTGTAGCAACGACAATCTTTGCTCCTTTACTGCCAAGTTGTTTTGCAATACCTTTACCGATTCCTTTTCCTGCGCCAGTTACAATAATGACTTGTTCATTTAATTCACTCATTTATAATTCCTCCTTATAATCATTTATTTGGTTTTGGTAGTGAGAATATTTCTTCTACTATTAAAGATGCTGCGCCAATCGTATATAAATCGTCCCCTAAAGCAGAAGTTACGATTGGAGTCTCTTTCGCATCTTCACCCATTACTTTTAACCGAATGATTGCTTTAATTTCTGTTAGTAAGAGATGACTAATTTTTGTTAAACTACCACCTAATACAATAAATTTTGGTCCAAATAAATTTATTAATATTGCAAAGCCTAAACCAAGGTTCCTACCAACTTCTTTAGCAATTTGGACACATAATTCATCGCCTTGATTCACTGCCTCATAAAAATCTTCAATACTTAATTCATCAATTTCAGACTGCATATTTAATAATTGACTTTTACGACCAATTTTTAATTGACGCTTAATCATTTTTAAAATTGCTGTTTCTGAAGTCAACGTTTCTAAACAGCCATAGTTACCACAAGAACATAATGGACCGTCTGGATCTATCGTGACATGTCCAATTTGACCTGTAATGTGGTGATTGCCTTTTAAAATCGATCCATTATTGATAATACTTGCACCTACACCATAGTCCACGATGACCGATATAAAGTTTGTTTCTTCTTTACCTTGGCCAAACCACATTTCCGCAAGTGCTGCACTATTACAATCATTATCAATTACGACCATCAAGTCTGTTTGAGATTCTAATATCGATTTAATTTCGATATTTCTCCATCCTAAGTTTGGCGCAAAGATATTTGTACCATTTTGAGTATCGACCAACCCGTGCATACCTACTCCAATACCAAGTACTTCAATTTGTTGTGCTGAATATTCTTCTGCAATTAAACGAATTTCTTGTCCTAAATAAACAATCATGTCATTCGGACCTCTTCGTAAATCCATTTCTATTTGTTTCTCAAATAAGATTTCTGCTCTCAAATTACTGACAATTATACTCGTTCTATATGCACCAATTTCTAAACCAATCATCACTTTTTTCTCTTTATTAATATCAAGTGGTATAGGTTGTCTGCCTCTAACTTTTCTTTCCATTGCCTTCTCTTCTATCCATTGTTCATCAATTAATATTGAAACAATTTCTGAAACTGAAGGTCTTGATAAATCAATTCTATTCGCAATTTCTACTCTAGAGATTGGTCCATACTTTTGAATCGTCCTTAAAACAAGTTGCTTATTATAATCTTTCATTAAATTAATATTGATCCGAGATGATTGCTTCACGACAACCCTCCTTAACTTTAAGTAATTTATAATAACTAAAATAAATATTTTTATTCGTATTTTACTTGATTTTCTATTTGAAAAGGCTTACATTAATAATTAAATCAGATTCAAAGAGTAATTACAACTTTTTTAGTTATCTTAAATAATTAAATATCATCAACGAACCTCAAAATTTTATTTTAACTAAAGTTTCTGATGGCGTTATTAAAATTACATGGGGGTAATAAAATGGAAGCAAGCAATTATAGAACGAAGTTAATTTTCTTCCTAGGTGCTCTAGGAGGATTGCTTTACGGGTATGACACGGGTGTTATATCTGGCGCGTTGCTTTTTATAAAAAATGATATACCACTCACAAGTTTCACTGAAGGTTTAGTCGTGAGTTCAATGTTAGTCGGTGCAATATTTGGTTCAGGATTCAGTGGACCACTATCGGATAAACTTGGACGAAGAAAGCTCGTATTTGTTATTGCGATTGTCTTTATCGTGGGCGCATTAATTCTATCATTAGCACAATCAATGGTTATCCTAGTCATAGGTAGATTTATAATCGGATTAGCAGTCGGAGGCTCTACTGCAATCGTGCCTGTCTATTTATCAGAAATGGCACCTACTGACACAAGAGGTTCTTTAAGTTCATTAAACCAACTGATGATTACTATCGGGATTCTCGCTTCATATTTAGTTAACTATGCTTTCGCAGATATGGAGGCTTGGAGATGGATGGTTGGATTAGCAGTTGTCCCTTCTGTCATCTTAATGATCGGTGTTTACTTTATGCCAGAGAGCCCTAGATGGTTACTTGAACATAAAAGTGAAAAAGCCGCTAGAAAAGTTATGGCAATTACAAGAAAACAATCAGAAATTGATAAAGAAATTGACGAAATGAAAGAAATCATTCATATATCAGAAAGTACATGGACAGTCTTAAAATCTGTTTGGCTAAGACCCGTACTTGTTATAGGCTGTATATTTGCACTACTCCAACAAATCATCGGTATTAATGCCATCATTTACTATGCACCAACAATCTTTAGTAAAGCAGGTTTAGGAGATGCAACAGCTATTCTTGGAACAGTCGGCATCGGATCAGTCAATGTAATTGTAACGATATTTGCAATATATATAATGGATAAAATTGACCGTAAAAAACTACTTATTACAGGTAATATCGGCATGGTTTGCTCATTACTTATTATGGCAACACTCGTATGGACAATCGGATTACACTCAACAGTCGGTGCATGGATTATTGTCGCATGTTTAACATTATTCATTGTCTTCTTCGCATTCACTTGGGGACCAATCTTATGGATCATGTTACCAGAACTATTCCCAATGAGAGCAAGAGGCGCAGCAACAGGTATCGCGACATTATCCTTATCAATAGGCAGTTTATTAGTTGCACAATTCTTCCCACTACTCACATCAGTGATGGGAATCGAACAAGTATTTCTAATCTTTGCAGTCATCGGTATACTCGCAATGATATTTGTCATCAAATACTTACCAGAAACAAGAGGTAGAAGCCTTGAAGAAATCGAAGTAGACTTAAGAAATAGAACATCATCCGTTACATTATCTAAAATTGATTAAGGAATAGGAAAACCCCGTAGAAATTCTACGGGGCTTTCTTTATCTGGTAGTATTATAAATCCAAAATTCACTTCTTTTCTATTATCATAAATAAGACATAAAACAATAAGAGAACTGAAAAACCTAATATAATAAAAAAGATTGATAATATAAAATTAAAATCATAAACTAAATCTCCAGCAACAATCAATACTGTTCCCAAAAATAAACAAGTAGAAAATATGTATGAGATTTTAGCTATATTTTCTGGATTTACTTTATCATATTCTATAGAAGCAATAATATTTATATTTTTAGATATTGCAACGTATATAGAAATGGTTAAAGAAACTACTAATATACATATATCTAGTACAATATTAAACACTGTCTACCTCCAAGCATTAATTATTATTGATTACTTTTTGAAATAAAGACACCTTATTATATGATAAATTAAATTTCATCATTATCAATATCCAATATTAAATGACTATACTTCTTAGAATATAGTAGATAATCTTCACTTTTATAAAAAGCTACCCAAAGACCTCTATCATCATATAAATGATATATTAAGTTTTTAGTATTATTGATTATATATATTTCTGAATAATTATAGTCCTGATTAATATTTGGAACTAATCCTTTAAAATCTTGATTGGAAATAGCCTTTAATAGCTTTTTATATTTTATATCTTTCCTTGAACAATTATATGAAAACTCTTCACACATAATATTATCATCATTCGTTTTTATGTATTCTTTATAATATTCGTTTTTTTGTAAGGCTTATTATAAACATATACAACATGAACTAAATTTATAGAATCTGAAGGTGAAAATAATTCTTCAAAAATGTTTATTGCATTTTTATATACAGTTAAAAAATAATCATTGTTAATAGTGACGCCATCTTCTAAAAGTTGATACTTATCATCACTTAAATTTAAATGAATAGCCTTTTGTAAATCTCTAAAATTCAATAATTTAATGTCCACGCTATCTGCATCAAAATACATAATATTCAGCACCTAATTTCCTATAACTTTTTAAATAAATATCCAATTATTAAGGAATTACTACTCAATAAACAAATATAAATACCTTTAATAATCGAATATTACTAATTCATATCATTCATTAAATTACAAATAATGTCAATATTCGCTTTGCATTTTTTAATATGAACAAATAGGCTATGATATAATAATAAATTATAAAACGAATATAGAATTTCTGTTTGGGTGTGAGATCATATGAAGAAAGTTGTTATACTTGGTTCAAGTGGTTCAGGAAAATCATATCTATCTAAAAAACTATCTAGAGAATTAAGTATCGAAGTGTATCATTTAGATAATTTAATGAGAAAATCAGACTGGAAACCTGTTAGTTATAAACAAAAGTGTGATATACAAAAGAAAATACTTAGTAATGACACTTGGATCATAGAAGGTAATTACACTAACATTCTAGATGAAAGATTATTAGAAGCTGATACTATCATCTTTTTAAATATTAATAAGTATAAATGTATTTTTAATGTAATTAAAAGAACATTTATCTATAGAAATAAAGATAGACCAGATAAGCCATACAATGCAATTGATAAATTAAACTTACATCTATTGATATGGACGTGGAATTTTGATAAAAATGAAAAACCTGTAATTATAAAAAAAGTAAATAAGTTTAGTAAAACAAAACGCATAATCATATTAAATACTATTAAAAACATTAATAATTACTTTAATAATGTTACAAAATAGATAAACAGCTATAAGATTTGATTTAATAATAATTTCAAAAAACTCTCATTCAAATGAGAGTTTTTTTAATTTCTTTCTTTTACTGATATTAGAGTTACTCCAATAATAGTTATAATACCGCCAATTATAGCTAATTGTGATGGTATCTCTTGTAGTATCAAATAAGATAATATTAATGAAATAACTGGTGTTAAATAAAGAGACATTGTGGCTTCAGATGTACCAATTTTCTGTATTGTATAAGCTAAAGCAATATATGGAATCACACTAGGAAATATACCTAGATATATGACAGCTAAAACAGAAATATTACTTGCTGATTGTAATTCATTAATTGCATCAGGTAAAAATATAATTGTAAATATCGTACCAGAGATAATCGTATAAATTGTAAAAGGAATAAAACCATATTTATTCAAAAACTTATTTTGAAAAACGAAGTAAATGCTCTCACCTAACGAGGCAATCAAAACTAAAATAACCCCAAACCCCATTACTTTATTATTGCCACTACTTAAGCTTAATAATCCAACTCCCAAAAAAGCAATACATGAACCATACCATGATTTTTTTGTAAATCTTTCTTTTAAAAAATACTTTGCAAGTATAGCTGAGAAAATTGGAGTAGTTGAAACCAATAAACTTGCTACGCCAGCACTAATATAATATTCACCAAAACTTAATGCCACATGATAGATAGTAAATCCACTAAATCCAAGCAACATTATTAATGGGATATCATTTTTTTCAGGAAGTGGGTATTTTTTTATAACTGCCAGCACTATTAACACTATTGAGGCAATAAATAATCTTATCGCAGATAAATTCTCAGCTTTAAAATCTGCTAGAGCAATTCTAATCATTGGAAATGCAGATGCCCATAAAATAATGGTTAATGAAAAAGCGAATAATATGTATGGATCATATCTTGCATAACTATTCTTTTTAATTAAACTCATTTTATCCACTCTTTTCTTCATAAGATATTCTTATATTAAGGAAAATAATGTAAAATAAGTACAACCAATTATATTTATAATCATACAACCAATTTTTGAGAGGTGATTTATCATTAAATATAAAGAAATAGCTTCATATATACGGGATAAAATAATGCGTGGTGAATGGTTTTATGGAATGCGTATTCCTTCCCAAAGAGTTTTAGCAAAACAATTTAAGGTGAATAGAGTAACTGTTATCAAAAGTATAGAGTTATTAGAAGCAGAAGGCTTTGTTTATACTATGATTGGAAGTGGTACTTACGTAAATAACTATTTTGATGAAGGTTACATTTCAACTAAATGGACAGAAATGATGAAGTGGTCTTATAGTAGTAGGAGTGATTATACAGTACAATTAATTAATAAATTTGAAACTGATTTAAATTACATTCATATTAGTAAAGGTGAGCTATCTGAAGATCTACTACCTCATTTATATTTAAAAAATGCTTTAAAAGAAGTTTCAAAATATATAGGTAATTTATCTTTTGGCTACAATAATGGATTTGGATATAATAAATTACGTAAATTAATAGCAAATAGATTAAAACATGAAGGTATAAATGTTACCCAAAATAATATCCTTGTAACTTCAGGGGCACTTCATGCAATTCATCTATTAACAACTGGTTTTTTAAGTCAAAACGCATTAGTATTTTCGTTTACTCCTTCATACATTGATTCAACTCATATCTTTAACACGTCTAATTTAAAACAAATAAAGATTCCATATAGCAATAATCAACAATTTAATAAGACAATTCAAAAATATCATCACTATAAAGACAAAGTAATATACGTAGAATCTACATTTAACAATCCTACTGGTCAGTCTTTATCATCTCATAGTAAAGAAAGCATCATTAAGTTAAGTTGTCGGCACAATATACCTGTAATTGAGGATGATATCTATAGAGATTTATGGTTTGAAGAAAAGCCCTCTCCTCCATTAAAATCATTTGATAATATTGGTAAGGTTTTTTATATAAGTAGTTTTTCAAAAACTCTTGCACCTGCATTAAGAATTGGTTGGATCGCCGCTTCAGAAAAAGTTATAGAACAATTAGCCGATATCAGAATGCAAAGTGATTATGGTTCTAGTATATTATCACAAGCAGTTGTATATGAAATGCTTAAAAGCGGTGACTATGATATTCATTTAACAAGACTAAGAAAAATTTTAAAAGATAAACAAAACTTTATGCTAACAATATTAGATAAACTATTCTCTACAATAGCTACATGGCATATACCATTAGGAGGATTTTTTATATGGATAAAGTTTAAAGATGGTGTAAATACGAAGAAATTATTTTTAGACTTACTTCATAAAGAAAAAATTTTGTTGAACCCAGGATTTATCTATGGTGGCGAAGAAAATACTATTCGATTATCTTATTCATATGAAACTACAGATAATATAGAGTTCGCACTTCATAAAATTCATGAGTACGTAAAACATTGCATAGATAATTAACCAAATAAAAAAGCACGATAGATTACACAAATTTGACAACATTTAAAAAGTAAATGGTATCAAAATGGTATCAATCGTGCTTTTTGCTAAATAAGAATCGCATAACGGCAGGCTTTAAGCCTATCCAATTGAACCTTCCATTTCGAATTTGATTAGACGGTTCATTTCTACTGCGTATTCCATTGGTAATTCTTTTGTAAATGGTTCGATGAAGCCCATTACGATCATTTCAGTTGCTTCTTCTTCTGAAATACCACGGCTCATTAGGTAGAATAATTGTTCTTCAGATACTTTAGAAACTTTCGCTTCGTGTTCTAATGAAATGTTATCGTTCATGATTTCATTGTAAGGAATTGTATCTGATGTAGATTCGTTATCCATAATTAATGTGTCACATTCAATGTTTGAACGTGCGCCAGTTGCTTTACGTCCGAAGTGTACTTGACCACGGTAAACAACTTTACCGCCATTTTTAGAAATTGATTTAGAAACAATTGTTGATGACGTATTTGGTGCTTTATGAATCATTTTTGCACCAGCGTCTTGAACTTGTCCTTTACCTGCAAGTGCGATAGATAAAGTCATACCTCTAGCGCCTTCTTCAAGTAAGAAACAAGATGGGTATTTCATTGTTAATTTAGATCCTAAGTTACCATCAATCCATTCCATCGTACCATTCTCATATACGAAAGTACGTTTTGTAACTAAGTTATAAACATTGTTAGCCCAGTTTTGGATTGTTGTATAACGGCAGTATGCATCTTTCTTAACGATAATTTCAACTACAGCTGAGTGTAATGAATTAGTCGTATAAACAGGTGCTGTACAACCTTCTACATAGTGTACTGAAGAACCTTCATCAGCAATAATTAATGTTCTTTCAAATTGACCCATGTTTTCAGAGTTAATTCTGAAGTAAGCTTGAAGTGGTGTTTCTAATTTTACGCCTTTTGGTACGTAAATGAATGATCCACCAGACCAAACTGCTGAGTTTAATGCTGAGAATTTATTATCTGCAGCTGGAATAACACTTGCGAAATATTCTTTGAATAATTCTTCATTTTCACGTAATGCTGAATCAGTATCTTTGAAGATAATACCTTGTTCTTCTAAGTCTTGTTCCATGTTATGGTAAACAACTTCTGATTCATATTGCGCAGATACACCTGCAAGATATTTTTGCTCTGCTTCAGGAATACCTAATTTATCGAAAGTATTTTTGATTTCTTCTGGTACTTCATCCCATGAACGCTCTGAACGTTCTGATGGTTTAACGTAGTATGTGATTTCATCAAAGTTTAACTCTGTTAAATCGCCACCCCACATTGGCATTGGCATTTTGTAAAATTGTTTTAATGATTTCAAACGAAAATCAAGCATCCATTGTGGTTCGTCTTTCATTTCAGATATTTTTTTAACGATTTCTTCTGTTAAACCTCTACCTGAACGGAAAATAGAAACGTCTTCATCATGGAAGCCATATTTATAATCTCCAACTTCTGGTGATTTTTTAGCCATTTTCTTCACTCCTCTTTTATAATAGCGTTCGCCCATTTTTCAAAAGTTACGCGTTATTTTGCTCTTTTGTTCCTTTTTCAAATGCTTTCCATGCTAAAGTAGCGCATTTGATTCTTGCTGGGAATTTAGATACACCTGATAGTGCTTCTATATCTCCCATTTCTTCTGTAATTTCGTAGGATTCACCAAGCATCATGTTTGAGAATTCTTGACTCATTTCTAATGCTTCTTCAATTGTATGACCTTTAACCGCTTCAGTCATCATAGATGCGCTAGACATTGAAATAGAGCAACCTTCACCTTCAAACTTAGCATCTTTAATAACATTATCTTCTACATCTAATGTTAAGCGGATGCGATCTCCACATGTCGGATTGTTCATATCTATTGTTAGAGAGCCATCTTCAAGAACGCCTTTATTACGAGGATTCTTATAGTGGTCCATAATGACAGAACGGTATAGTTGATCTAAATTGTTAAAATTCATAAGAGAAAAACTCCTTCGCGCCATTTAGTGCCTGAATGAGTTGGTCAACATCTTCAGTAGTATTATAAATATAGAAACTTGCTCTTGCTGTTGAAGATTGGTTTAACCATTTCATTAATGGTTGTGCACAGTGGTGACCTGCTCTTACAGCTACGCCTTCAGAATCTAATGCTGTTGCTAAATCATGTGGGTGAACACCTTCTACATTAAATGTAATTAATCCAGCTCTTTTTTCAGGTGTAGGTCCATATATTTCAAGTCCATCAATTTTAGACATTTCATTGTAAGCATAATTCACAAGATCATACTCATGTTGATGAATGTTATCTAAACCGATAGCATCAATATATTTAATCGCTTCAGCTAAAGCAATTGCTTCTGCAATAAGCGGTGTACCAGCTTCGAATTTCGTTGGTAAGTCTGTCCATGTTGCATCTTCTAATCCAACAAAATCAATCATATCTCCACCAAATTCGATTGGTTCCATCTTATCTAATAAATCACGTTTACCATATAAGACACCTATACCAGTAGGGCCTAACATTTTATGACCACTAAAGCTAAAGAAGTCTACATCTAAATCTTGAACATCCACTTTCATATGTGGTGCTGACTGCGCACCATCTACTGCAATAACAGCATTATGACGATGTGCGACTTCTGCAATATATTTAACATCATTGATTGTACCTAATACGTTAGACACATGAGCGACTGCGACAATTTTAGTTCGATCATTTATCGTACTTTCGATTGCGTCTCTTTCAAGTTCGCCACTTTCTGACATTGGAATAAATTTAAGTTTAGCACCTGTTCTTTTAGCAAGTTGTTGCCATGGCACGATATTCGCATGATGTTCCATTTGTGTGACGACAATTTCATCATCTTCAGAAATATTTGCATCACCGTAACTATGCGCCACTAAGTTGATTGCAGTTGTAGTTCCTCTTGTGAACACAACTTCTTCAAAATATTGTGCATTTATAAATCTTCTAACAGTTTCTCGTGCTTTTTCATAAGCATCCGTAGCAAGTGTACCAAGTGTATGCACACCTCGGTGAACATTAGAATTATAACGGTTGTAGTAATCTACAATGCTATCAGTGACTTGAGTAGGTGTTTGACTTGTGGCTGATGAATCTAAATACACGAGTCTACTACCGTTAACTTGTTGTTCTAATATCGGAAAATCTTTTATAATTTTTTCTACATTAAATGTTGATTCGGCCACATTATCAGACCTTTCTGTGCCTTTTTTATATTTGTGTTGTTACTTTTAATTCAATAACTTCACGTAATTGACGTTTAACGTCTTCGATTGGCAATGCAGATACAACTGGATCAAGGAAACCGTGAATAACTAAACGTTCTGCTTCTTCACGAGAAATACCTCTACTCATTAAGTAATAAAGTTGAGTTGGATCTACTCTACCTACTGAAGCTGCGTGTCCTGCTGTTACATCATCTTCATCAATTAATAAGATTGGGTTTGCATCTCCACGTGCTTTTTCAGATAACATAAGAACACGAGATTCTTGTTGAGCATCTGCTTTCGTACCACCGTGTTTGATATAACCAATACCATTAAAGATTGAAGAAGAACTATCTTTCATAACACCATGTTTCAATATATGGCCATTAGATTCTTTACCATATTGAATAATTTGTGTTGTAAAGTTTTGTTTTTGTTCTCCACGACCAACTACGACTGTTTTTAAGTTACAGTTTGAACGATCACCCATTAAATAAGTCGTGTTGTCGTTAATTGTACTACCATCATTCATTAAACCTAAAGCCCAATCAATTGTAGCATCAGCTGCTGCTGTACCACGACGGATAATGTGACCAGTAAAGCCTTTATCCATGAAATCAACTGTACCATAAGTAATGTTTGAGTTTGCACCAGCAATTACTTCAGAAACGATGTTTAATTGACCTTCGTTTGAAGATACTGTAGATAAATAGTTTTCAACGTATGTTAATTCTGCACTTTCTTCAGTTACGATAATCGCATGGTTGAAGAAACTTGCATCACTATCATCATGTAATACAACGTATTGAACAGGATCTTCTACAACAACATTTTTAGGTACATATACAAATACACCACCGTTAACTAATGCTGCGTGTAAAGCTGTTAATCTATGTTCATCAACTTTAACTGCGTCAGTCATGAAGTATTTTTGTACTAATTCACTATTTTCAATTAAAGCTGTTTTTAAATCTTTAATAACAACGCCTTGTTCGACTAATTTTTCATCTACTTTAGTAAAAGCAGGTGTATTATTATGTTGAACAATTAAGTTTGTAGCATTTTCAGTATCGATAATTTTACGAACTGATTCTGGTAAATTGTCGATAGTATCAAATGTTTCACTTGTAACAGCATGTGTTTTGAATGAATCAAAATCCCATCTGTCAATTTTTGTTTTGTCTGGTTTAGGCATTTCTAATGTATCTAATTTTTGAAAACTTTCTTTTCTTAAATCAGTCATCCATTGTGGTTCATTTTGAGATGCTGAATAATTAACTAAGTCTTCAACGTTAATATTTAACTTTGTTTCAGTTGCCATTTATACTCCTCCTACTTGACTATCATGATCATATATTATTCAGCGTTAATTGTTTCGTCTTCAATATTAAGTTCTTCTTTAATCCACTCGTAACCTTCTTCTTCAAGACGTTTTGCTAATTCTTCGCCACCTGATTTAACAACTCTACCTTGCATCATAACGTGTACAAAGTCAGGCGTAATATAGTTTAATAATCTTTGATAGTGAGTAATAATTAAACAACCAAAGTCTTCTCCACGCATTTTGTTAATACCTTTTGATACAACTTTTAATGCGTCAATATCTAAACCTGAGTCAATTTCATCTAAAATTGCAAATTTAGGTTCTAACATCATTAATTGAAGAATTTCGTTACGTTTCTTCTCACCGCCAGAGAAACCTTCATTTAGGTATCTTTGAGCCATATCTTGGTCCATTTCTAATAGATCCATTTGTTTATCTAATTGCTTAATGAATTGCATTAAGTTAATTTCGTCGCCTTCTTCACGTTTAGCGTTAATTGCAGAACGTAAGAAATCAGCATTTGTTACACCAGAAATTTCTGATGGGTATTGCATAGCTAGGAATAAACCAGCTTGTGCACGCTCGTCAACTTCCATTTCTAATACATTTTCACCATCAAGAAGAACTTCACCTTGTGTTACTTCATAACTAGGATGGCCCATGATTGCTGATGATAAAGTTGATTTACCAGTACCGTTAGGTCCCATGATTGCGTGGATTTCACCTTGTTTGATAGTTAAATCTACACCTTTAAGAATTTTCTTACCTTCGATTTCTACGTGTAAATCTTTGATTTCTAATATTGATGCCATATTATTTTTCCCTCCAGAGAATTTATTCACATTTAAAAAAGATAACCCTACATTATCTTTTCTAGTTTATAATAATTTTAATGTAACGTCAAAGTTTGCTGTGAATCTTTACCCTTAATATTATAACGTAGTTACACGGGCAAATAAACATTTTCGCTTTATTTATATAGAAGAAACTGTTCATATAAAGTATTTTTCTGAAATGTTTTTCAAATGATAATCATTTCAATTAATTCTCAATTTATAAATATTCTATTTCAACGTCTTCCGAATGCCTTTCTATCCAATATATACTATAATGATGATAAATAAATATGCAGTTTATGAAAGGAAAATTACATGAAACGCTATGAACAATTTGCATTCGTTATAAGTGCAATATGCGCATTTATACTTTTATTAAATTTAGTCAATGTTATTAATTTGAGTAGTCTCTTAAACACATTATTAACTGCTGCTACTATTATTACAATCGCTACATTCAACGTTAGGAATTACAGATTTGTCGGTATCATATTATATGCCATTGCGGTATTTATGCTGATTATTTATTTCTTTAACGGATATATTTAAGTTTTGATTATCTCACGATATTTACCAGTCTTCGTGCAGTTCGGCTTTATTTTTACCCCTTTCGCACGATATCTCTCAGTCTTCGTGCGTTTTGCCCTATTTTCGTACCCTTGCGCACGATATCTACTAGTCTTCGTGCAGTTGGTCCTAATTTTATACCCTTGCGCACGATATCTACCAATCTTCGTGCAGTTGGTCCTAATTTTATACCCTTGCGCACGATATCTACCAATCTTCGTGCAGCTTCCCCCATATTTTCATCCTTATCAAAACAAAAAGCAATCGACTCTCCATTTACCAAGGGAGAACGACTGCTTTTTATAAAATATTATTCATAAATTCGGTATGTTTGTCCGGAATGAATACCTTCTACACTTTTCAAGTATGCTTTAGCGGCTTTTTTAGCTGGGACTGCTTGATAACCTTTAAAGAAATCACCATAATCTTCGAGTGCTTCTTCAATTACATTTGGACTTACATTATTAATTCTTAAATCACGTTTTAATTCATATGCAGCTGATTTCACAAATGCTTGAATACCACCACCAGCCATTGCCGATGAAACGCCACCTTTGATTGGTTCGTCCATAATAACACCAGTTGTTAATGTGAAACTTCCACCATCATTAATATAATGTTGTCCGATCAGTACTAAGTTGATTTGTCCAAGTAATTTACTTGTAACTGCAACTTCATTTGATTCAGGTGTTAAGTCAGATAAATCATCAAAATTCGCTGCACCTGCAGTAGAAACAACTGCATCTACATTTTGAATTTGTTCAAACATTAACTTAATATCTTCTACATTCGACATATCCATTTGATAGTCACCTGAATTACGTCCAACTTTCACAACTTCATGTCCATTTGACGCAAGCTCTTCTGCCACTGCTGAACCAATAGTACCATTAGCACCAACTAATATAATCTTCATAATTTACCACCTTTTCATTTAATTAAATAAATTTTATCTATAAATGAAAGCATACACAAACATAATGTTCAAAGATGAGTAATTATACAAAAAACATCTAACCTTATGGCTAGATGTTTTTTCAAACTTATTACTTAGCTGCGATTACAGCTCCGTCGTATTTCTTGTTGATGAAGTCTTTAATTTCTTTAGATTGTAAGACTTTCATTAAAGCTTTAATTTGTTTGTCGTCTTTATGACCTTTTTGAACTGCAATTAAGTTTGCATATGGTGAATCTTTTCCTTCTACTGCAATTGAATCTTTAAGTGGATTTAATCCTTGTTCGATTGCAAAGTTAGAGTTGATGATTGTAGCGTCACCTTCGTCTGCTTGATAAGATTTAGGTAAAAATTCTGCTGATTGTTTATTGTTGAATTTAATATTTTTCTTGTTTTCTACAATATCATCAAATGTTGCGTCAACTGGTTTAACGCCATCTTTAATTTTGATTAGTCCTTCTTTAACGAAGAATGATAAGAATCTACCTTCTTCAGCTGGATTGTTTGAAACATAAACTGTTGCATTTTTTGGTAAGTCAGATAATTTTTTATATTTCTTAGAGTAAACTGCCATTGGCTCTAAATGTACGTTACCTGCTGATTCAATTTTATATCCTTTTTCTTTTGATTCAGTTTTTAAGTATGGTGTATGTTGGAAGAAGTTAGCATCAAGTTCACCTTTATCTAATAATTTGTTAGGTGTTGTGTAATCATTGATTGTCTTGATTTCTAAGTCATAACCTTCTTTTTTAAGAAGTGGTTTAGCTTCTTCTAAAATTTCAGCATGAGGTGCTGGTGATGCACCAATTTTAATTGTTTCGTTCTTTTCTTTCTTGTCGCCACTACCGCCACCACATGCTACTAGTACGACTGTTAAAATTGAAATAAATAATAACCCAAATACTTTTTTCATAAAAAACACTCCTTAACGTTTATCAATTCTTTTTACAATTAAATCTCCAATAAATTGGATGACAAAAACAATAATTAAAATAAAGATTGTTGAAATTAAAATGACGTCATTTTGATTTCGTGTAAATCCAGTTAGGTAAGCTAAGTTACCTAACCCCCCTGCACCAATTACACCGGCTATAGCAGTTGATCCAACTAAAGCAATAGCTGTAACTGTGATTCCCGATACTAAAGCAGGTAATGATTCTTTTATTAATACTTTTCGAACGACTGTCCAAGTAGTAGCACCCATTGAAACTGCCGCTTCAATAACACCTTTATCAATTTCTTTCATGCCGATTTCAACAAGTCGCGCATAAAATGGTGATGCACCAATAATCAATGCTGGTAAAGCGCCTTTAGGTCCACTAATTGTACCTAGTAAGATGTCCGTAAAAGGTAGTAATAATAATATTAAAATGATAAATGGAATAGCTCTAAATAGGTTCACAACAAATGAAACGATTGAATAGAATACACGTGAACTTTTAGATGTTCCTCTTGATGTTAAAAATAGTAAAGTTCCTAAGATTAATCCAAATACTAAAGTAAATACTGTAGAAATAATCGTCATATATAACGTTTCATACAATGCTTCCCATACAGCATCCCATCGTACGTTAGGCATCGTGACCATTTCTGTTATGATATCTCCAAATGATTTATTCACCTACGTTCACCTCTACTTTCACGCCTAGATTATTCAATTCTTGCTTAATTGCTTCTTTAGAATAATCTCCTTGAGGTAAATGAACGATCATATGTCCAAATGTACCATTTTGAGTTAATTTAACGTCACCTTCGATAACGTTAATATCGATATTATAAGTTTTTATAATTTTCGCTAACACTGGATCAGAACTTGTTCCACCAACGAAGTTTAATTTCCAAATTTCACCATTTGATTGTTCTTTCTTAAAGTCATGTAAAGTTCTTTGTAAATCATCTGCTTTAAGATCATCTTTAACGAATCGTTGTGTAACATAAGTTTGAGGGTTATTAAATACGTTAATAACTTCTCCCTCTTCAACAAACTTACCGTTCTCCATGACTGCTACGTGGTCACAAATTTTTCTAATGACATGCATTTCATGTGTGATTAATATGATAGTTAAATCCAGTTCTTTATTAATATCTACTAATAAATCTAATATTTCATCAGTAGTTTGCGGATCGAGTGCACTTGTTGCTTCGTCACATAATAAGACATGTGGATCATTAGCTAGTGCACGGGCAATACCAACTCTTTGTTTTTGCCCTCCTGATAATTGTGAAGGATATGCATTCTCGCGTCCTTCTAATCCAACTCTTTTAATGAGTGCCTTTGTTCTCTCATTAATTTCACTTTTAGATACACCAGCGATTTCTAATGGAAATGCGATGTTATCTTTAACTGTTCTAGACCAAAGTAAGTTGAAATGTTGGAAAATCATGCTTACTTTTTGTCTTTTTAATCTGAGGTCTTGCTTTGATAATTGACCGATATTCGCACCGTCTACAATTACTTCTCCCTCAGTTGGTGTTTCTAGGCCATTAAACATACGTATAAGCGTACTTTTACCTGCACCAGAAAAACCAATTACACCATATATACTTCCTTTATCTATGTTTAAGTCAACATGGTCAACAGCTGTTATGTTACCTTTTTTTGTTTTGAAAGTTTTAACAACTTTATTTAATTCGATCAAATCTGCTGCCTCCTAATCTCTAAATTAAAAACGCCTCACTCTTTAAAATAAGAGAAAGGCGTCAAAAATTGTCTTTCTCTCATCTCCAAAAGTTAACACTTTTTGTGAATTGGCACCATTTCATATTTATATGACGGTTGCCGGGCTTCAAAGGGCACATCCCTCCACCACTCTTGATAAGAGTTATTACGTATTTAATTAAATTCATACTATCATGATAAGTTTTTATCGTCAATAACTTTTTGAATATTCTCTACAATATACGGAACAGACTGAAAGGCATAAATGCGACGGATAACTTGATCTTTATGCATGATAAAAAGTACGGGTACTGACATGATTTCAAATTCTTTACAGAATTCTGGGTAAAAATTCAAGTCACACTTATTAATAGGTAATTGTGTCACTTGGTTTGCAATATCTAACATGCGTTCTGATATTTTGCACGTTCCACATGTTGGCGTATATCCAAATAATAAATGGATATCTTTATCAAAATGCTTGTATATATCGTTCAATATTTCTGTGTGTTTCATGGTAACGATACTTCCCTTTCAATACAAAATCATTCTTAACAATAAATCCATGATAGTTTAACACATTCGCTAAATATTGTCTTGGACAGCGCGCTACTTCAGAAAATGTAGAATCTATATAAATATGCTGACTTTCACTTGCATATTTCTTAAACCATTTTCTAATTTTCTTACCTTCTTTATCTTGATCTACTAAGACATATACTTGAGAACCATATATCTCTTCAAGTAGCTCATCCATTTTTTCGACACCCATCGTTCCATGGGTACAAATGATATGAACATGATCATTTAATACTTCTTCCACTCGTTTTTTATCAGAAATACCTTCTACGATTATAATCTTTTTAATCATCGCCATGAATATCACCTTCTACAAATGAGATAGTATTGCTGTTCAGTTTCATAATAAATATTTCAAAAAAACTCCATGACACATCAGTATCGTGGAGTTTAATGTTATGTTATTCACCTATCATTTCACTATAAGCGTCTGCATCTAATAATTCATCTAATTGAGCTTTATCAGATAGTTCAACTTTGACCATCCAAGCTTTATCATATGATGATTCATTAACAAACTCAGGGCTGTCTTCTAGTTCTTCGTTTACTTCAACGACTTTACCAGATAATGGTGCATATAGTTCAGAAACTGTTTTAACAGATTCTACACTACCGAATGAATCTCCACTAGTTAATTCGTCACCTTCTTCTGGCAACTCAACAAACACAATGTCCCCTAATTCTGATTGAGCAAAATCAGTAATACCGATAGTTACGATATCTCCATCTACTTTTACCCATTCATGTTCTTTTGAATATTTTAACTCACTAGGCACTGTCAAAGTAATCCCCTCCTATATGTAATTCAATTATAATCATGACATAAAGCCATTATTCAAGCAACTATTTTTATAACCAAGTTTGACGATATTCGTCTTCATTAAAACCAAGTGTCACTTTATTTCCTAAAACGGCTAAAGGTCTTTTAATTAACATGCCATCAGATGCTAATAAATCAAACTTTTCGTTGTCTGATAAATCATCCATTTTATCTTTTAATCCCAATTCGCGATATTTAGCGCCTCGAGTATTAAATAATTGATTTACATTGATGTCTGTACCATCAATGATATCTTTTAATTCTTTAGCTGTTGGTGTTAATTGAGTAATATCAATCGGTTCAAAACTGGCACCGTTCATTTCTAAGAACTTTGCTGCTTTTTTACAAGTTGTACAATTAGGATATTGATAAAATTTTATCATGTCTTTACCTCCATATGTCTATTTAATTTCATTATAACAATATTAGTACAGAACATGTAGTAATGAGTTAAATATTTTTTTAAATATTAGAAATAAGATATACTTACCTTATAATCATTATTTCTAAGGAGCAGAATAAATATGAGAACAATAAGTCAATATGCTGAATTTGAAGAGATTACACAAAGTGATGAACCAGTTGTCGTTAAATTCTTCGCAGATTGGTGCCCAGATTGCACTAGAATGAATCAATGGATCGATCCAATTATTGATGAATACAATCAATACAATTGGTATCAAATTAATCGTGACCAAGTTCCTGAAGCAGCAACTGAAAATGATGTAATGGGTATTCCAAGTTTATTAGTATTTAAAAACAACGAAAAACTTGCACACTTACATTCAGCAAATGCAAAAACACCAGAAGATGTTAAAGCATTCTTAGCTGAGAACTTAAAATAATCATATTAAAACCCACAATTGCGCTCACGAACTCATTTGTGGGTTTTCTTTTTACCATTCAGTAATTAATGATTTATTTTTTCTTTCCATCACTTTAACACTTGAATCTTTTTCAGTTAAATATAAAAATCCACATACATCTTCATCATCATGAGCGCCGACTGTTTTTCTAAATGATGGATTAAAGATAAATGCAGGTGTTTTCCAACATGAGCCCATTTCCTCATCATGCATTAATAACATTAAGTTTTGTACAAATGCGCCGATTGCCATTTGATTTTCAAGGTTTTCTTTTTGTCTTGAGTCTCGTTTTGACAATATGACAAACATGCCACCAACTTTAGTAACTTTATTAATATATTTTTCTTGTTTAGCTGGATCATTAACAAATGCCGATTCAGCAACTTCTTCAGCAAATTCAGGAATTTGTTTTTTATGAATATACACAAGTCTCCAAGGTTCTCTCATACCATGGTTCGGCGCGTATGTTGCTAAATCAACTAAAGAAAATACTTTTTCTTCGTCTATATACATTTCATAATCATAATTTTTGACGCTTCTTCTTTCTTTAATCGCTTTCTTTAATTCCATTATTTACACTCCTAATTCATTGATAATTATTATCAATTGTATCATAAAATAAAGAAGCGAGATAGAAATCTAAAATTGTCTCAAAAGATTTCTACACTCGCTTCATAATTATTATGCATAATGCAGTGATTAATTTTGATATAAAGCTAACTGCTCTTTAATATCTTTAACATGAATTTGACCTGGTGCTGCTTCTTTACCAACAAAACCGTAAGTAAATTTAGATCCAAACATACCACCAGTAATTCTTGTCATCTTACCTAATTCACCCATCGAGATACCGATTACATCAATATCCAACTTATGATAAGCTCTATTCATAGCATTTAACATCGATAATAAATGACGTTCATTTTGTGGCATCACGGCTAACTTGCCAATATTCGCACCTAACTCTGCCATTTTCTCATATGTGACAAACATTTCTTCAACATCTGGCGTCGACTTAAAGTCATGATGTGAAATAATAATTTTAACATCATGATGCTGAGCTTTTGTAATACAATTCATAAGATTATCTTCATACGTATCGAGTTGAATATCGACGTATTCAGCTTTTTTGTTACATATAATATCTTGCATAATCTTGTAATATGTTTCATGATCAAAGTCACCATGACCGCCTTGTCCTACTGAACGATAAGTGAACAAAATTGGCGCATCATGATATGCACTTTTAAATTGCTCTAATGTTTCGTTAATGTTTTCAATTGAAGTATTTTTTAAAGTGTCTGCTCTAAATTCAACAATATCTATTGAATCTTTGTGAGCATTGAGTTCTTGCACTGTTTTTTCAATATCATCTTGAGTTTCTAATGAAATCGTTGCAACGATATACGGAAACGCTTTCTTTTGTCCATCAGTCATAGTCATTCCTCCAATATGCTTCTATTTTCATTTTACATGAGTCGAGGACTTTTTTCTATGAAACGATGCATGATGATTCAAGAAATCTATTACTTAAATCAATATACTCTTACTATTTAACAATTAATACAGGAATTTTAGCTCTTTTAGCTACTTTATGGCTGACACTACCTAATACCATTTTATCTGTGTCTTCTGCTTTTCTATTACTTAACACAATAATATCAAAATCACCACTATTTGCTCTATGCACTAATTCTGTTTTAGGATTTCCTTTCGCAAATTCAATTTTATATTGAATGTTGTGTTCATGAAAATAGTCTAAGATATGCTTCATCGATTCTTGACGTTTTTCTTGTATTTCATCTAAATGAACACCCATTCTAACTGAAGCTTGTAGGTCTTTATCAGCGACCACATTAAGTAATGTAACTTCAGAACCTTCTCCGACAAGGTGATTAATTTGTTCTAAAACCTTTTGATTTTTCATTTCTGTATCAATGCCAAACAAAATATTTTTATACATATTTATCACTCCTTTATAACTATATTACCCCTTTTTGCATAAAATTTACAAATATTCATATTCTACAAAATCATTAAATATTAAAGTACTATTAAATTTTTATAAATTTAATAATAAGTCTAGATTTATTTCCCAGTTTACTATAAACTAAAAACAATTAATAATTAACACAATTGTTTATCAATAGTTGAAAACTTTCGCACAAGAATTTCGATTATATGAAAACAATAATTTTTTATTAAAATAAAGTAATGAATAAGGGGGAAATATTATGGCTAATTCTAATCAATCAGATCAGAATCCTTTTAATCAAAACACCTCAGAACAACAAAATAATCCATTTAACGAAACAAATGGTAATAATCAGCAACAACAATCGGGAGACGGTAATGGCTCTAGTATGAAACCTTGGTTATTCGGCTGTGGTGGATGTTTAGTTATATTCATTATTTTAGCTGTTATTTTAGGCGCATGTGCTGCTGGTCCAATCAAAGACCAAATCGATGAGTTTACGAACAAAACAGAAGAAAAATCAACTGAAGAGAACTCAACAGAAGAAGAAACAACTGAGGAGTCTACTGAGGAAGAAACGACTGAAGAGTCTACTACTGAAGAATCTACAACAGAAGAAAATACAGATGAAGATGATAACGATTCATCTATCGTCGATAGACAAACATCAGTTGGTAACGGGATTAGTGCAATCGGTACTAAGATTACAGTTGAAAGAGCCGAATATGTTAACCCACCATCTGATGGTACTAAACCATTAAAAGATAAAATATTAAAAGTTAACTACAAACTTGAAAACATTAATAACTCTAGCTTAATCGTTGGAGATGCTAACTTCGGTGTTACAGCTGATGGAAGCAGAGTTTCAAAATACTATGGTATGAATGACAAAAATGACGGATTCTCATTCAGTCTTAAACCTGGAGAATCTGACACTGGGTATGTATACTACGATGTTCCTGAAGCGGATCAATATGACGTACAATTACAATTACGTTCATCAGATAAACGTTACAAAATGAAATGGGAAATCGATAAAGACGATGTAAAGTAACTAAAAAGCCATTAGACAGTCAACGTGTCTAATGGCTTTTCTTATGTTAAAAATGTTTTATTTCTTAAATTTATCGATAACTTCGTTTGCTTTATCTTTAACATTTTCTACTGCTTCTTTAGCTTTACCTGAAGCTTTATCTTTTTTACCTTCAGTTTCTAAGTCTTTGTTATCTGTTGCATTACCAACTGTTTCTTTAATGTTACCTTTTGCTTGTTCGAATTTGTTTTCGTCTGCCATTTTATATCACCCTTCATTAAACTTTATTGAATGATTGACCATTCATTTATGTTTTACCCTGTGAAAGGATTTTTAAACACCTCACGTCATATTTTTTTGAAAAATTTCCCAAAAGAAATATGATCGATAAAACTATATATAAACATACCTATTATAATGAGCGCTACACCTATCATACTTAAACCATTTGGTAACGGTAAGCCTAGTAGTATCATTTCACCAATAATGGCAAATACAACTTCTAATGACTGCGTTGCTTCAACTGCTGCTAATTGTTCTTGGTTATCCTTTACAATATTTGTAGCATAGAAAAATAGAATTGTTGCGATAATGCCTGAAAATAGTGCGACGATAAATGCTTGTACAACTTGACTAGAAGAAGGTAATCCTTCTTTAAGTACGCCAACAACAAATATAACAATCCAAATAGGCAATGTGACTAAAGTCATACCAAATACACGTTCAATTGTACCGAGCTCACCGTTCACAACTTGCATCATTTTTCTATTTCCCAAAGGATAACTAAATGCTGCAATTAATATCGGTAAGAAACCTAATAAAAATAAGTTCAATTTAATCTGACTTGCTTGAGGAATTTGGATAATGATAATACCGATAAACATAATGCTTGAAATCAATAATGATCGCCATGGGATTTTATGTCTAACGATTGTTTCTTTACCATTTATCACAACTGTCTCTACAAATAATGGCGCCAATATCATGCCACAAATAATTGTTATTTGCCAAGTACCTGAAATCAACCACCCCGGGCTATACTCTGCTGAAAAAGTTATAGGTACATAAAATAATACAAAACCTACTGTACTCCATATGAACCAAGCCTTTTTCTTTTGTTGAATATGCTTTAAAACAAATTTTGTTCTTCCCTTAATGAGTACAAACAAATATAAAAATGGCAGCATAAAAATAAAACGTAAAGAGGAACTAAAATACCAACTTCCGCCATCATTAGCCATCATATGATTAACGACAAATGTAACTGCAAAAAATAAAGCTGCCAAGACACCTATTAAGATTGCTTTCATGTTGTGACCTCTCTTATTTTGATATTGTATATTATTTCATATTTCCGACAATTTATATATGCTAATTTATAATTTATAGATGATTTAAAAAATAATATACGGGTAAATAGATAATATACTTTAAAGGAGGTATTTTTTTATGGCAACTCATTATGAAACAAAAGCTACAAACACAGGTGGACGTAAAGGTCATGTTTACACTGACGATAAAGCAATCGATGTAGATGTACTACCACCACAACAAGCAGATGGTAATGCCACTAATCCAGAACAACTTTTCGCAGCAGGCTACGCTTCATGCTTCAACGGTGCTTTTGATTTAATTTTAAAACAAAACAAAGTTCGTGATGCTGAACCAGAAGTTACGTTAACAGTTCGTTTAGTAGATGACGAAAATGCTGAAAGTCCTAAATTAGAAGTAGATATTGCCGCAAAAGTAAAAAACGTATCTCAAGAAGACGCAGAAAAATATTTAAAAGCAGCGCACGATTTCTGCCCATACTCTAAAGCAACACGTGGAAATATTGACGTGAATTTAGAAGTAGAAGCTGTTTAATTGAATATAAGTCACATAAATAAAGACTGAGACAAATTTTGTCTCAGCCTTTATTTTTTTATGATTTATTTGTTTCTTCGTGATTCCACCAAAGTGCATCTTTCGGATTTTCATATACTTCTTGTAAGTCTTCTTTATTATCAACATTTGGATAAGATCCTCTTAATGACTTATTAGACGTTGTCTTAAACATAAATAAGAAGATGACAAGTCCAACGACATTAATCAATGTTAAATAATAAGATGGTGCAATTTTTTGACCAGTTGTTTCGACTAATGTTGTTAAAATAAATGGTGTTAAACCACCAAATATCGCTGCACCAATATTGTAAACAAGTGATAATGTTCTTAGTCTCACTTTTGTATAGAAAATACTTGGTAATACAGATGGCATAACACCTTCAAATGTAGACATAAACAGTGCAATGATAAATAGTCCTAAAATAACAACTGGTATTGAAGGAATACTCATTAACCAGAAGGCTAGTACTGAGAATAAACTAAATCCTATTAATCCAAATAAAATGGTGTTTTTATTCCCAACTTTATCACTGTACCAACCAAAGAAGAATACTGCTGGGATCATTGCTGCCATCGTTAACGTACTTAATAAACTACTCATCGTACCACCTAAATCTAAAGTGCCATTTAAGAATGACGGCATATATGATAATACCATGTAATTAGCAACGTTTAAAAAAGCTACACCAGCGAAACATACTATGATATCTCTCCAATATTTTCTGAAGATATCTTTATAAGAGTATTCAAGCTCTTCTTGTTCTTCAAGTGTTGTTTCATAAGCTGGACTTTCATCTAAATTATTTCTTAAATACACACCTATAATACCAAGTGGTGCAGCTATAATGAATGGGATTCTCCAACCCCAAGCTGCCATTTGATCATCACTTAATAGTGCATACATAATCCCTACTAAAGCAGCGGCTAAAATACTACCGGATAAAGTACCAATTTCAAGTCCACTACCGAGTCTACCTCTCGTCTTATCAGGTGATATTTCTGCAATATATGTCATCGCACCGGCATACTCACCACCAGTAGAGAACGATTGAATCATTCTAATAATTAATAATAAAATTGGTGCCCAAATACCAATTTGGTGTTGTGTCGGTAATAATCCTAGAGCAAGTGTAGATAAAGCCATCATAATTATTGTAGTTGAAAGGACGACTTTACGACCATGTTTATCTCCTAAATGACTAAAGAATATACCACCAATCGGTCTTACTATAAATGCAAAAGCAAATACCGCAAATGTTGATGCAAGTTGAATTTCTTTCGGCATATTACCAAAGAAATTCATACTGATAATGACGGCTAGCTGAGCGTATAGACCGAAGTCAAACCACTCTATCGCATTACCAATACCTGTTGCAACGACCGTTTTTTTCGTTTTACTGGCGTCGACAACATTAACGTTCTTTCTTTTAAACTTCATAATTATAAACACTCCCCATTTTGTCTATATAATCATATAACCTAATAAAATGGTTTTAATCAGAAAATTCAATATTTTATTAGTTGAACAGTGTTGAGTCCTATCATTATGCAATTTAAAATTTTAATTTTTCATAAAAAAACTTCATTCAGCTCGTTATTTAAACATAACGACACCGAATGAAGTGCTTATTGTGTTATATTTTTTTAGCTAATTCTGTCATGTAATCAAAGAATCCATCTCTATCAACATCATTAATGATATTAATCATTCTACCTTCATCACTTTTGAATGTTCTACCTTGACTAGGGCCATCTGTAATGACGGATACTTTTTGCGAATCTTTTTTAACGAGTTCAGGTTTCCCTACATAAGCCGTTGTTAATACATCCCATAAGAAATAAGTTGAATTTGTTACAAAATGCGTTAATGGTGGCACAAGCGCATAACATATACCTAAGAAATCAACACCTTCATATTGTCTTTCATTCGCCCATCGTTTACGTACATCTGGTGTTAAAGGTACTTTATTCGTACTTTCTAATGCTACAATATCAATCGGTAATGACGTATCAAAAACAGTCTTCACTGCTTCTGGATCCCAAAAAGCATTCCATTCAGCTGTACCATCATGTTCAGGTTCTTCAACATTACCTTTATTCAGCAATGTGCCACCCATCCATACAACTCTTTCAATACGACTTTCAATTCTTGGTTCAACTTTCAAACTTTTTGCTAAATCTGTTAACGGTCCCGTAAACAGCATCGTTACCTTTTCAGAACTATTCGTTACTTTTTCAATGATATCTTCATATGCTTCTTTTTCAGAAATTGTAGAATTTACTTCAACATCTTCATTTAATATTGGCATCGCATCTACAAAGAATGCATGCATTCTCCAATCTTTAGGAAATGGATTTTTCCCTCTTTCTTTCGAAGCTGCAATATTTAGTTTTTGTGATGAAAATCGGTTGATAATCTTACAAGAAGCATTTGTTGCAGGTTCTACATAGCTATCTGCGCCAATTGCACTTACACCAATTAAATTAACGTCTTCCATCTGTAATAATAAAAATAATGAAATTAAATCATCTACGCCACCATCATGGTTGAAATATACTGTCGTCATTTAGTTACCTCTTTCTTATGTTACGCATAAATTGTTCATTTATTTAACTAGCGTTCTTTTTGTTCATTTGAATTATTTTGAGATTGTCTTTGCTCTGTTGATCTTTCTTTTGCTTTTTGTGCTGCATCTTGAGCTGCACGATCTTTCTCTCTTTGGGCCTCTTGATCTCTTTGTTGTTGCTGTTGTTGTTTTTCACGTTCAGCTGCTGCTTGTTCATCACGTTTTTTCTGTTCAGCTGCTTGTTGAGCTTTTTCTTTTTCAGCTTCTTGTTGTTTCTGTTCAGCTTCTTCGGCTTTTTTATTCGCTTCTTCTTGACGTTTTTCTTCTTCCTCTTTAGCTGCCTTTTCTTCTTCCGCTTTCTTATCTGCTGCTTCTTTATCTGCTTTTTCTTTTGCAGCTTTATCCGCTTCTTCTTGTTTACGTTTTTTCTCATCTTCTGTAGCTTTCTTCTCTTCATCAGCGTTATTATTTGGTTGTTGAATTGTTCTTTGTTCATAAGTTGGCGCTTCTTGTGTCGAATTGATTTCTTCAGTTGGATTTTCTTCAGGTGTATTATCTTTAATGTCTTTATCATTAATGCGCCAATTAGCATTATACGTTTTCTTAGAAGTTTCATAATTCATTTTGACTTCATATTTATCAGATTCCGCTACATCATAGTATAAATAACTTGTTTTACTTTCACCTTTATCAAGTTGATGTTGAAATCCACCTTTATTGTCTTTCATACCATTAAATTGAGGTTGTACCTCATCATCAATCGTAAGTTGAAAATTAGAATTATCGATTAATTTTTTACCTTTTTCTAAATTTTTGAACTTATAATTGATTTTAAGAATTTTGCCATTTTGCGAATAAGAATAACCGTCATCTGGTTGAACAACTTCAGCTTTCGTAACAGTCACTTCTAAACCATCAACTATAATTTTCTCACCGAGTTTAATATTTTTCAAATCTTTCTTAGGTGTATCTGAAAAATGTTTAACTGCTTTAGGCTTATCCTCTTTAAATAATTGTTGATATGAATATTCTTTATCAAATGAAAGACTTACAAATATACATACAAAACTAATCACACCTATTACAAATAGTAAAATTGTGCTCACTAAATAGCTACTATACTGCTTTTCTTTAGCATATTTAACGACTGTAATAATCAAAGTCGTTATAAAGGCAATCGAAATAACAACCCATAATAACGCGAAAAGTAGACTACTCATTTTTTCTCTCCTCTACAAATGATTAATAATTTCATCATAGCATGAATTAATCAAAATAATAGTACAAAATCAAATAATTATTAACTATAACTGACCTATCTAAATATGATTTCACTTAAAAAATACAGGTTAAAAAATAATTTTAAAACCTGTTTATGTCATACCTTTATTCTTCTAATTTTTCAAATGTTATTTCATATAAGTCTTTTTCATCCATATTTACAAAATCATCAATCGAAATTCTATACTCATTAGAAGATCGCTTTTTAGAAACCTGACCATCATACTTTAACTCAATCGTCATATTCGTTTCAAAATAACGATTTTCTATTGTATTTTTAAATTCATTAAAGACTTTTTGGTTAATTGGAATTAAATAAAATTGATTATTAGGTAAAATATTTATACGTTTACGTTGCAATACTTCGTCTCCATTTAACTTTAACACGACCTCAATATTTTTAGCAGAACCCCCGCCTAAATTTAACAGCTTAAAAGCCGTATTTAAATATTCATGATCAGATGAAGTTAAATTCATCACTTTAATACCACTTTGTTTCTTCTCCAGGATAATCTGATCAAAAGATAAATAAGGAATAAATGATATTTTAATTTGGCGAATTTGAATCATGACGGATATAAAATATAGAATCGCCATAATAAATGTACCTATAGAACCAATCGCTTGAATAATATTAATCATACGCTCACCTCACAATATAACCTTGTCCTAAATTATACCCATTTGTATAGGTGTAAATCATAGATTTATTATCTTCAAGATTTCTCTAACAATCCTCCGTGGAAACAATAATATTTATCAGCATTTAAATCTTTAATTTTCTTTAGAGAGTTTTTCGCGTCTTCAATACTCATACTATATTCAGGATTTGCAACGTTTAAGCTTTCGCCTTCTTTCACAGCAGCATCTCCTGTAATAACGCTATTGACTGATTGTATGTATAATGAAATATGCCCTGACGTATGTCCTGGTGTCGCAATAACTTCCACTTCATTATTTAATATTAGTGCCCCATTTGTGACTTCTACATCAACATCGACATGTTCTAATTCTTGTAGCATATTAACAAATTCTTCGCCATATGGTTTTTCATCATCTGACATTTTATTTAATAAATCTTCAGCTTGAATCAACCTTTCTGATTTAGAATGACCACCTATATATTTACCTTCTACAAAGCTACTTATAATTTGTGTATTAGGATATTTATCTTTAAAAGCTTTTAACGCACCAATGTGGTCATCATCATAATGTGTGATAATAATATTTTTTAAATTTTCTATATTGTAATTTAATCGTTTAATTTCTAGTTCAATCTTTTCCATGAAACCTGGATAACCCGTATCAACAAGTATCAATTCTTCGTCCTGGATGATAAGTGTAGGATGTATTTCATAGTTTTCTCCTTCATAATCAAAATTTATATTTAGCTGTTCTACTTTAATAGTCATAAAAATCTCTCCTTTATAAAATGACGTATATTTATATACATTTAAAGTAATTATATGACATTTTAGTCATTTAATCATAAAATAATATTTGTATAACTTTTGATTATATAGAATCTAATTTTTATAGGAGGATACTTATGGTTCCAAAACATATTGTTTCTGCAGCTTGTATTGTATTAAATGACGAAGATAAAATATTGCTCATTAAAGGTCCTAAACGTGGCTGGGAAATGCCTGGTGGTCAAGTTGAATTGGACGAGCCTTTATATGATGCTGCAATTCGCGAAGTTAAAGAAGAATCTGGTGCTGATATCGAAATTACAAGATTTTGTGGTATCTTTCAAAATACGAAAAGTTCTATCTTCAATACTTTATTTTTAGCGCGTTATACAGGTGGCACACTTCAAACAAGTGATGAAAGTTTAGAGGTAGGCTTTTTTACTTATGATGAGGTTATGAATATGGTTACTTGGAAAAACTTTAAAGAAAGGTTCGAGTACTGTTTAAATCGTACTGAACCTTTTGTTGTTTCATTTTAATATTCTTCTTTTAAAATGCTATAAATCAATGAATCTCTGTAGCCATCTTTAAGCTTTGTATCTTGTCTTAAGATGGCTTCATGTTTCATACCTAACTTTTGTAGAACAATTTCAGATGCTGTATTACGAATATCTGTTGATGCCCAAATTCTATTAAGTTTCAATACTTTAAAACCATACTTAATAATCGTTCTACCAATATCAGTTGCAATACCGTTACCCCAATAATCAGGATGTATGATATAGCCAAGTTCTCCACTATTATTTTTCGTATCACATACTAATTGCACTGCGCCAATGACTTTATCATAGTCTGCATCTACTATGACATTGTACATCCAATTTTCATCTCGATTTAATAACATCTCAACAAATGCTTCTGTTTCTTCATATGTTTGTGGATCCCATGCTTGATACTTACTCACTTCAGGTAAAGCATTATATGCATGAATATCTTCTATATCTGATTGTTTCAAATCTCTAGTATAGTAATCCATTTAAAATCCTCCAATGATGATATGTAATTTAATGATTGGGAATATCTTATCATAATTTCCAATCCATACAAAACTATTCTTATAATATTACTCAACTTTATGAAAAATAAAGTGCTAGGACATTAAATCATGCCCTAGCAATAAATAAATTATCTATCTAATTTTACATGTTTGTACTCTTTCGTACCTACGTAATGAATGATACGTCCGTGAACTTCTTTTTTCGTTAATCGCGCTTTACCTTTTTGATAAAGTGGGATAACCATACCATCATTCAATAACATTTCTTCACCTCTTGCGAGTTCTTGCCATCTCTTGTCTGGGTCTTGAAGTAACGAAGATTTACCTTCGTTGATAATTTTGTCGTATTCAGGATTATCATATCCCGTTTCACCTTTAGTCGTTTCACTATGGAATAAATCTAAAAATGTCATTGGATCTGGATAATCTGGTCCCCAACCAGTAATTGCTACATCATAATCACCCTTTTTAGTCAGTGCTATTTTCTGTTTGTTCGGTTGTTGTTTAATCGACATTGTTACACCAGGTAAATGTTTTTCAACTTGTTCTTTAAAATACTCTGCATCTTTCTTAGCATTATCTTGATCAAATGTTAAAAATTCTATATCAATTTTATCTTTGCCTAATGCTTTTTTAGCTTTTTTCAATGAAGCTTGTGCCTTTTTAACATCATACGTATAAGGTGCATTTACTAACTTGTTATAATCTTCTTTTTTCTCATTAGTAAACACTTTTTCAGGCGTAAATGTATCTATCGGTTTAGAACCATCATTTAAATTATGTTCTACGTAAGATTTTTTATCGATTGCTTGAGCAAGTGCAGCTCGTAAATCTTTATTTTGTAAGTCTTTATTCGTTTGCGTATTAATTTGAATATAATAAGTAGCAGATTCTAAATTCGTATTGAAACCTTCTTTATCTTTGTTAGATTCGACATTTTGCGAACTCAATTCTGTTGTATCCACTTTATCATTATTATATAAATTGAGTGCCGTTTGTTCGTCTTTAATGACTCTATAATTAATACCTTTAAGCAATACATGATCTTTATCCCAATAATGTTTGTTTTTCTTAAGCGAGTAATTATCTTCAACTTTCCAACTCTTCATTACAAATGGTCCACTATATAAAGTCTTATCAACAGTCGTCCCATACTTACTGCCTTGCTTTTTAACAAACTTCTCATTCAACGGCATGAATGTTCCAAACGTTAACAGTTCTTTATAATAAGGTAACTCTTGATTGAGCGTTAACTGTAAAGTATGATCATCAATTGCTTTTACACCCAATTCTTCAGGTTTTTTCTCACTTTTGTTAATCGCTTCAGCATTTTTAATATCATACATAATGTATGCATATTCTGATGCAGTCTTTGGATCTACAACTCTTCTCCATGAATAAACAAAATCATGTGCAGTAATAGGATCTCCATTAGACCATTTCGCATCTTCTCGTAATTTAAATGTCCAAGTCTTCCCATCATTTGATTTTTTAGGATCACCAGTTGCAATCGCTGGTTCTGCTTTATCATCTTTGTCTAAACGATATAATCCCTCTTGTGTCGCATTCATCACTTCAAAAGCACCAGCTTCAACAGCCAAACTAGAATCTAATGTCGTTAAATCAGATGGTGCAATTAAACGTAGCGTATCCTTTGAATCACCACTTGCACCATCACTATCCCCGCCACTACTACAACCAGCTAAAAATAACGCTAACACTAATACATAAATCCCCACTTTGTAAATATTTTTCATCAAATCAATCCCCTTTGTTTGTTTGATAATGTTTAATTGTGTTTATTTTAACATAATATTTTGAATATTCAATTGATTATGTTCGATTAATTTAATATAGCAACAATAACGAACTGTTATGTAGTTTGTAGAAGCGGATAAGATGAAAATAAGCTGAATCGTCTTATAGACAATTCAGCTTATTACATTTTTCGGGTCGATATTTATTTTTATCGGCCTGCAAATTCCGTTTTCGGGTCGATATTTGTTTTTATCGGCCTGCAAATCTCATTTTCGGGTCGCTATTTATTTTTATCGGTCCATATTTCTCATTTCTGGACCTTTAATTTATTTTATCGGTCCATATTTCTCGATCCATTCTCTTCACTCTATTTCATATCTCATCATGTCTTCATCATAATAATCTTTTCCATCAAATATTGCATTTGGTTCAGTAGCATATTTGTCAAAGCCGACTTTATTATAAAATTCTACTGCGCGTTGATTATTAGAAAGGACACTTAAATCAATATACTTTAAACCTGTTAACTTGGATGCTTCAATAATCAATTTATCGACTACTTTTTCAGCAATACCTGTACCTCGATAATCAGGATGACAATACATTGCCACTAAATTTCCTTTATGATGCATCTTCTTAACCGCTTCTCTATAAAAAGTAGCTACACAAACCAAGTTTTCATCTTCAAAACCACCCATAGTAAATTTTGTATCACTACATTCTAATCGCTGTTCAAATTTACTAACCGGATAATTTATTTCTATATCATATAAAGACGCAAACGCAGATGGATCTGTCTGCAAACTTAGTAATCTAAGACTTCTAAATGCATTTACATCATTTTTATTTAGTAACCTTACTTCCATCCCACCACTCCTTATTCACTAAAGTAATACACGTTGCCTTCTCCGTCGTAATTATCTAGTTCTGGATTATGTTTGAATCCTAGTTTTTCTGCTGTTTTTATTGAAGGTATATTTTCTTTTTTAGTTAATGCTACAATTTTATATTGGTTATTTGTTAGTTCTTTGACGTACTCGATTATTTTTCTACTTGCTTCTGATACGAGTCCTTGTTGTGTTTCTGCAGCTTCTATTCGATAGTAAATATTCAAATATGTTTGTCCTAATATTTCTTTATACTGCAACCCACATACACCAAATGGGAGATAGTGGTCTTTCTTAATCAAGACGTAATATCCAAATCCATGGTCTTCATAATGCTTAATCCATTGATCTAATGTTTCTCTAAATGCTTGTATTGTTGTTGCTGGACCTGCTGGGTTGTATTTTTGATTTGCTGGATCATGATGGACTTCAAATAATTTTTCAAGATATGTATATGCTGGGGGTACGAGCTTGATTCGTTCCGTTTCTAATATCATTGTAATGACTCCTTTTTAGTTACAATTTAGTTATTTAATATCATAACATTAAGCATCTCATATTGGGAGGTCATAGAAATTTTTATGCATACAAAAAAGCATGAGCAGTTACTTATGCTCATGCTTTTAACTTATACTTTTGCTAGTTGCCATTGATAAGTTTCGTTTAGCTTTGTCCAATCTGTGTCGATTTCTTCTGAATTCAATAAGCATTGATCTAATGCTTTTGTAATTTCTTCTTTATTTAAGTCACTTCCGATAATCACAAATTGTGTTTCTCTGTCACCATATTCTGGATCCCAATTTTCTTTAACTTCTGGTCTAGATCTGAGTATTTCTTGTTTCTCTTCTTCTTTCATCGCATCAACCCAAAATGTAATTGGGTGAATATTTACAAAAGATCCTGCCTGAGAAAATAGACATGCTACGTGATTATATTGAGCTAACCAAACGATACCTTTAGCTCTTATAATATTTGTTGGCATATTTTCCATCCATTGATTAAATCTTTCTGCATGAAATGGCAGTCTTCTCTTGTAGACAAATGATGATATACCATATTCTTCAGTTTCTGGTGTATGATTAGTATGGCCACCTTCTGTTAATTCTTTAATCCATCCAGCTGATTGACTTGCATCTTCAAAATTAAATAAACCTGTATTGAGCACTTCTTGAAGCGGTACATCTGCAAAACTTGTTCTGATAAATTTCGCTTTAGGCTGTAACTTTTTCAAAACGATTTCCAATTGCTTTAAATCCTTTTCTTCTACTAAATCAGCTTTATTTAAGATAAGTACATCACAAAATTCAATTTGGTCAATCAACAAGTCTGAAATAGAACGTTCATCTTCTTCACTTATACCTTGATCTCTATCTTTCAATAAATCTTCAGAATACATATCATGAACAAATCTATGTGCATCTACAACTGTAACCATTGTATCTAAACGACATATACTTGTTAAATCAATACCTAATTCATCATCTATATATGAGAAAGTTTGGGCAACAGGTACCGGCTCTGAAATACCAGTTGATTCTATTACGATTTGATCGACATCTCCTCGTTTAGCTATCTTTTCGACTTCTATTAATAAGTCTTCTCTTAAAGTACAGCAAATACAGCCATTCGATAACTCTACTAATTTTTCGTCAGTTCGTGAAATACCTCCGCCTTGAATGACTAAATCTTTATCTATATTAATTTCACTCATATCATTTACAATGACTGCAATTTTTAATCCTTCTCTATTTTTCAAAATATTATTGAGCAGCGTTGTCTTTCCAGCTCCTAAATAACCACTCAATACTGTAACTGGTATTTTATTCAACACATTTCCCCTACCTTCTATCTATTTATCCCATATAAGCATAAAATCTTACCAACTCGATTTTTTCAATCCAGGTATTTGACCTTTATGTGCGTATTCTCTTAAAGCGATTCTAGACATACCAAATTTTCTATATACACCTCTTGGTCTGCCAGTCACTTGGCATCTACGTGTAATACGTGTAGGAGAAGCGTCTCTAGGTAGTTTTTTCAAACCTTCATAATCTTTATTAGCCTTTAATTCTTCACGTTTTTCACGGTATTTTTCAACCATTTGAATTCTTTTTTGCTCTTTTGCAATTTTTGACTTCTTCGCCATTTTATATACTCCTTTTACTATTAAAATTTTTGAAATAAATCATTAGATATAAAGAGTGAGACGGTAAATGATGTCTCACTCTTTCGAAATCGTATATTAAGTAAGTAAAGTAGCCATCTCATTTCCGGAGGTAAATCGTAATGACTACGCTTTAACTATAATACATGATTTTTTATTTGGCAAGAGCAAATTTTTATTTTTCATTTAGAATTGATAATTAGAATTTAAAAAACAGAGTCTAAGACAACGTAATATGTCCTAGACTCTGCTTATCTCTATTCAACTTTCCATACATTAAATCCATGTAATTGGCTGTTTGCATCATATTTCAAATCTTCTTTACCATAAAAAGTATAGCTTTTGCCTTCTTCAAGTTTTTTATGATCATAATCTATAATATAATATGACACTTTATCGTCCCCACTACCTTTTGTAACTTCGACGATTTTATCACCTGCTTCACTATGGCTAATTTTATCAACCTTAGCATTTGTGATTTTTAACAATTCGTTATGGCTGTATGTTTCATTATTATACTTGTCATAATTAATCTCTTTAGAATGGTTCATTTTTTTCTGAACATATTCATTCGCTTGTGCTTCTGCTACGTGGTCATCGAACTTAATTTTTGAATGATTATCTTGGACAGGTTCAGTTGAAACAATTCCAACAGCACAACCTAAAGTTAAAAAGAATAATATAATGGTACTTAGCAACGGAATCCTGAACCTAGTATCTCTAATCGCTTTAACAACCGTCGTGCCTAACATCACAATAAAAGCTATTAATACTACAACTCCAATAACGCTAAATATAAAACTTTCCATTTTCATTACTCCCTTGATTTATTCACTATCATATTTGTACATATTAGAACATCTCAGCTAATATTTCATCTATTTTGTTTCAGTTTTCGAAATAAATCAATATTATGCTAAAGTATGAAAGCGTTAAGCCAGTTGCTATATAAAAGATAGGCAAATATTAAATTTTTTTATTGAAAAGTTGCTGTTATTCTTTAAAATTAATATCTTCCAACACTTTTTCCACCATATCGTTTAAACTTATATGTTCTTTTATTATTTTTTCATTTTCTAAACCTAAGTAATCATGAGCAACAAACCAGTTACTCATTTCTTCCTTACCAAATTCAGCATTTTTCTTATTCTTATGTCTTCTTAACGTTTCTTCAAAAGAGATATCATAGTAATACGTAAACACATTTTTCTTGCCTGCAAAATGTTTTCTCAGCATATCTCCATACCTATGCTCTTTAAGGATGCCCTCAATAATCATATAATCACAATTTTCCAATCCATATCTGATTAAATAATCGATAAGTTCCACTGTCTTATTATCAGGTTTATCATATAACATTTCTCTTCTAATCGTATCTTGAGAAATTAACAAAGTTTGAAATCCTATTCTGTTTTGTAATTCTTTTGCTAAAGATGACTTCCCACTTCCTGAATTCCCTCTAATTATAATAACTTTTGTCATTTTCCATCGCTTCTTCTTGTAATTTATTAGTATGATTGGTCTCTTGCTACAATTGATTGATATTAAATTCAGATTTTAGAATACCCATATGAATATCGTTATAGTATTCACCTTTTATAAATGCACTATCACGTTCTTCTCCCTCAATTATAAATCCTACTTTTTCATATGCCTTAATTGCACGAGCATTATATTTCAATACTCTTAAGTAAATTTTATGTAATTTCAAATATTCAAACCCATAATTTACTACAGCTGCTGAAACTTTAGTTCCAATTCCCATAGACCAATATTCTGGATTAAATATCCCTATTGCAAATTTTGCTTTGTTATTAATATCATCAATAACTAATCTAACTTGCCCTATAAATTTATCTTGGCATACAATTGCCCATTCGTAGGGTTCACTCTGAATTTCTTTAATTAATAAAGCTGCTTTTTCCTTTGATTTTGAAGTTCTATAATCCATTGTTAATCCATACATCATTAATAGTTCTTTATTAAAAGGAACTGAAAGATAATCATCTATATCTTTTGTTTCTGCATTTCTTAATATTACATCTTGATTTATATATATTTTATCCATATAATACTCCCTTATTTCCTAAATAGGTATTCACTTAATTTTTGTTTTTTTCCTTCTTTATTCCATTGTTGATATTGTTTGATCATCTTATGAATGTTGCCTTCATAGTAGTTTTCAACTAAATCAACTATTGCTAAAAAGCTTTTCCAGTAATGAAACATGACATATGCATTATCATTACTTTTATAAATTTCATTTGTGAATGATTCTAAATTATTTTCATCATATTTTGATTTGTAGTAATTAAATAATTCTGTTTCATACTGTATAATTTCTTTAAATTCTTTGTCATTATATAAATAATACCTTGGTAAGAAAGTAACCAATCCTTCTTCAAACCATAAGTCATCTGATGATATATCAAGATCATCAAATTCTGTTAAAAAGAAGTCACAATGGTGCGTAATTTCATGACCTAATATGCACAATATTTCTTTTTCTAAATAGTTATTTAATATTTTTTGAGTCTTTTCAGACATGTCACTTTTGATTTGACCATTTAAAAAGGTCTTCCAGCTTTCTTTTTCAATATTCATAAATATACCTTTTTCATTTGTAAACGCTGGTACATTCTTCTTAAATACATGCGTCATTACATAATCACTTGTCCATATGACGTGTTCTGGCATGTCATTTAATTCGTAATTTTTTTTCAGAATATCAATATAATTTTCAATTTTATCTATAAAATATTTTGCTGTTTTTTGAGTTTCTTCAATATCATTTAGTTCATCCATCATAAAAATAGATTTCATGTGTTTATCCCCTTACAAATATCAATAAATATAGTATTAGTATTCATATTATAACAATATTCATCATCTTTTTATTCAATTGAATTAATTTCTACTTCATACTATGATTTATATTAAGTGGTTTACAGGAGGTTATGATGTCTTACTTGAAATCTTTTTTAGAGGATAAACAAATTTATATATATCTTTTATTTATTATGATGGGCGTGAGTTTCGGTCTATTGTTTGACCGTGCTAGCCTTATTTTTGAACCTTTTATTTCTATTTTAATTGCAATTCTATTGTTTAGTATGTTTGCTCAAATTCCTTTTTTATCTTTACGTCAAAAGGCATTAAATTTTAAATTTCTTGTGGCACTTATTATTTCTAATTTTATTTTTATTCCTATTCTTGTTTTTCTAATTGTCACAGCCTTTCATATTACATCTACACCGCTTCTAATCGGAATTTACTTAGTATTACTGACACCTTGTATTGATTATGTGATTGTTTTTACGAAGTTAGGTCATGGAAATGAAAGCTTTATGTTGATTGCTACACCTATTTTATTTATTTTACAAATCATCTTATTACCGATATATTTTGTAATATTTTTAAACCAAGATTTCTCGGAATACATTGACTTTATACCTTTTATAAAGACTTTTGTATATCTTATTCTGGTACCTTTAATCATAGCTATTTTTATGCAAGTTTTAAGTAAAAAGTCCGCTACTATGTCGAACATTTTATCTTTATCAGAATGGTTGCCTGTTCCTTTTATGGGACTCGTATTAATGACGGTTATAGGCTCTCAAATTTCAAAAATCTTTAATGATTTACACGTCGTATGGATAGTTGTTCCTGTTTACATTTGTTTTATGATTATTGCGCCTTTTATTGGTTATCTTTCTGGTAAAATCTTTGCTTTACCTTCAGACTTAAAACGCACGATTGCTTTTAGTTCTAGCACAAGAAACGCATTAGTTGTCTTGCCATTAGCTTTATCTCTACCAGACAAATGGTCAACAATTGTAACAACTGTTATCATCACACAAACACTTGTCGAGCTTATTGGCGAACTATTCTATATTAAATTGATACCTAAATTTAAATAGAAAAACACCTCTAAAGTTACAGTAACGCTTGCACTTTAGAGGTGTTTTTAATTATTTCAGTTTCAATACTTGTCCTACACTTATATCATTTGAACTTAAATTATTTAATGATTTAAGTTTAGCTACACTTACGCCGCTTCTTTGAGATATATTATACAACGTATCTCCAGAAACAACAGTATGTGTATCGCCTGTAATAGTATCACTTGTTTCATTTAAATCATTATAATGTTTTTGAACGAGACTATAAAATTGATTCATATCGTAGCCCCACTGACTAAAGTAATTGATTGGATCTGTATGATCTGTTCCGCCATAATATTGACTAATGGCATTGTGACTAATAACTGTACCTGTTCCCTCATTATTATCGGCTAATGATGGTTTCAGTCCATTTTGGTGTAACATTTTCGCAGTTAAATATGCTTGATTATTGACCGATTTCGCAAACTGGTCAAATGTACTTGATTGAGCCAATTCTATTTGATAGAAATATGGATTGGCTTTTGCGCCTGCACCCCAAGCTAAATAATCACTAGATGCTGTTTGAACAATTTTACTACTACTTGCATAAGCATGAACAAACGCGCTTTCATAATTGTTATACATGTAATTGATTTCTTCATCTATTGTGCTATCAGGATTAGCTGTTTCATGTATAATCACACCGATAAACTTATCTGATTTATAATCATACTTCGGCAAGCTATCCATTCTAGAATCTTGTGTGATTGTAGACGGCTTAATATTATTTTTAGCAATATAATTATTAACATTTTGATAAGCTTCATTTATATGTTGATTTGATTCTATTTCTGTAGAATTTTCTTCTGCATCTTTATTATGTAATTTGAGATCTTCATCCGTCAGCAAGCCTGTTAATTCTTTAGGGTTCATCTTTTGTGCTTGTTCAAAACTAATCGATTTGCTTGTGTTCTCTGTTTGTTCACTTTGATGTTCTTCTGCATTTACATATCCAACAGATTGAGAAAATAATACACTTGTCGTCAAAATTATTGCTGTTCCAAACTTGTAATTCATTATAATCCCCCTTATATTTTATTTTTATATTGTATTACAAACTATAATTAATTAATATACCTGAAGAATATTTCGTTATATTAAATATTTATTACAAATTAAAAAAGAACGAGATAAATTGATTATCTCGTTCTCATTTATTCTATAGCGTTTAGAGCTTTCTTTGGTATTTCACTTTTATCAACTTCTTCAAATGATTCCACATGTGTCCCTTTATGCTTAATTTTTAAATAGTGATTTGTTTTAAGTTCATCTGATGATATAAATTCCACTTTTGTACGTTTGCCATCTTTATCTACAATATCTTGCTTATATCTTCTAATATTATGTTCTTCAACAGCATCAGGTAGCTTTGTCTTTACATAAGCGTATTTCTCTTTCATAAATGGATTTAATTGATCTGATACACCTTTAATTTCACTTGAGCCAGATGTACTAAATATAACGATTAATAAACAACAACATAAAATAACAAATATAACTAGAAAAACAATACCTTTTAATAAACCTTTCAATGTTATCTCTCCTTTCAAGTAAAATGATAGCATCATATCACTTGAAATAGTCCTAACATTGTTGTCACAACAGGTTTCTAAGCTTACAATTTTGTAAGATTAAGTCTCTCTTATTAAAACACACCTAATATATTTCCAATTAACCCTGCTAGTGTTATTAATACACCTACACCCGATAGAACAGATGTAATAACCGCTTTTCTATTTTTCTTATTGGTTTCATTAATACTTCTTTCAAGGTTGTTCATTGAAATTGTTATTTTGTCTTGAATGATATTTGGCAAATGATCAATCTTATTGTTCAAAGTATCGAAGCGTTCATCAACACGCTTTTCATATTGTTCAAATTCATTTCTCGTAATATATTCTGACATAATGATCACCTCTCTTTTTATATTTTATAATTTATAAATATAATTGTCAAAAACTGTATTTTAAAATTATGCGATGGAAAGTAACCATTTTTTATTAGATTATATTGCTTGGCTACATATTCTTAATAATTCATATAGCTTATTTTCAAAACATAAACTTCAAAGAAATATATTTTTTCCAATTTGCATGATAAAATTATTTTAATTATTTTATACAGAACAGAGGGATAACATGGATGAGAATCGTAAATTATATATTAGACCTATTAAATTAGAAGATTTAAAGAGTATATGGCAGATGGCTTTTAAGTACTCAAATCCTGAATGGAAGTTATGGGATGCGCCTTATTTTCCTCATCATGCTATGTCGTATGATGATTTTTTGCTCCAAAAGGATGATTGGATCAATGTTCCGAATAGATGGGCTGTAATTTACAACGACAAAATTATTGGTACAGTCTCATATTATTGGGAACATGAACCTTCTAAGTGGCTAGAGATGGGTATTTCAATCTATCAATCTGGTAATTGGGGTAAAGGCATTGGCACAAATGTCATGCGTATGTGGATTGATCATTTATTCAATACTTTAGATATTGTTCGCGTCGGTTATACGACTTGGTCAGGGAACAAAGGCATGATTAAAATTGGAGAACGTCTTGGTATGACTATGGAAGCTAGAATTAGAAAAGTAAGATATTATAACGGGACTTATTACGACTCTATTAGAATGGGTCTTTTACGTGAAGAATGGCAAGATTTAAAGTCTTAATCTAGTACATAACAATCATAAAATGATAACATATTGTGCTTTTATACAAGTTTATACTTTACAAAACAGAACATATGTTCGTATAATGAAAGTACAATATGACTAGGGTGATTTTTATGTATGACTACAGTTATTGTCTAAATCGGGATATTTTATGTGTGGATTTAAAGAGTTTCTTTGCGTCTGTCTCATGTATTGAGAAAGGTTTGAACCCGTTAACGACTAAGCTTGCTGTTGTGGCTGATACGAAGCGTAAAGGTTCTGTTGTCCTGGCAGCTACACCACCTTTAAAAGCAATTGGCATTAAAACAGGTTCTCGTTTATTTGAAATACCTCAACGTAAAGATATCTATGTTATTAATCCATCTATGAAGAACTATATACAATTATCAACACAAATTAGCAAAATTGCTTTGGATTATGTTGCACCTGAAGATTTTCATCAATATAGTATTGATGAATTCTTTATGGATGTATCAGAGTCTTATCATTTATTTGCACATTCTCCCTTTTCATTAGCGATGCAACTTCAAGAGCGTATATTTAATTATACTCAAATTCGTAGCACGATTGGTATTGGCTCTAATTTATTACTTGCTAAGCTTTCAATGGATATTGATGCTAAGCATACAAGTCTTGGGATATCAGAATGGCGCTATGAAGATGTGCCGTCTAAAGTTTGGGCCATTCAACCTTTACGAGACATGTGGGGAATCAATCGACGTACAGAAGCTAAGCTTAATAAGAAAGGTATATTTACGATTGGACACTTAGCTAACTATCCTGTGGAATATTTGAAGCGGGACTTTGGCGTTATTGGCGTTGACCTTCATTTGCATGCTAATGGTATTGATGAAAGTGTCATTAGAAATCCTCATCGTATATATGATAAATCTTTAGGTAAGTCCCAAATACTTATGCGTGATTACAGTGTGAATGAACTTAAGACCGTATTAAATGAACAAGTAGATGAAGTTTACTTTCGTTCTAGAAAACTCAATTTATACCCTACACGTATTAGCGTGAGTGTCGGTTATGCAGACGTTGGAGGTGTGCGGAAACAATTTACAAACAAAACGGGATTTATGAATACTTATGTTATCACACAATTATTATGGGATTATTTATCTCAATGGTTAGAACCGGACAGACTTTATAGAACAATGGCTATATCATTTGGTAAATTTATTCCGAACCAAATTAAGCAATTATCTTTATTCGATGATCCGTATCAAATTAAGACAGAGACTCTCGAAAATCATTTAGATTTTATACGTATGAAATATGGTAAGGATGTTGTTATGCGCGGTTCAAGCCTATTAAATAGTGGAACATTATTAGAAAGAAAAGGTTTAATTGCAGGTCATAAAGCTTAATATTTATGGAGTGTATTGTAATGAAAGAACTTAATATAAACTGGGAAGCAGATTTTATTGAATACCAAACTTTATTATATAGTGGAGTCCATCCAGAATGGTTCTATGCTTGTATTAGAAATGATGTATTAGTACCAGCATATACAGGACAAGGCAAACAATATTTTTGGACTAAAGATATCCTCCAAGCTCATAAAATAATACCAATATTTTAAAAAAACAACTATTTACTACAATTATTGTTTAATTTTACCAAATATTTTCTTTATAAGTGTTTAACGTATCTTCACTTTGGATATATATAAAGAAGTGTAAAAATAGGAGGTAATAATATATGGGCTTTATATTAATGTTAATCGTCGGCGGTTTAATCGGCTGGCTAGCAGGAGTTATTTTAGGTAAAGATATTCCAGGCGGTATTATTGGTAACATTATCGCAGGTATTATCGGTTCAGCAATTGGTGGTAAATTATTAGGAGATATGGGACCAGTAATAGGTGGAATTGCAATTATTCCAGCATTAATCGGTTCAATCATCTTAATCTTGATACTTTCATTCATTTTAAAAGCAATTAAAAAATAGAAAGTACAATAAATATAAAGAAGTATATCACTTAATTGATTTCGTGATATACTTCTTTTTTTAATACATATATATCTAACAAATAGAAGCACCACACAAATTTGTGCGGTGCTTATGTCATATACGAATAAATATTTTCAAAACCACTCTAGGTAAATAGCTTTGTAATAATAAAATACCCGATGTATATAAACTCTAAACATTATTTTAATAATAATCTAAAGAAATTCATGAATTTTTAACGTTTATTAGAACCTTTACTAAAAAGATTTCTTATAAGTCTCATGATTAGAACTGTACCAACATATCTTAAAATACGTTTTACTACGTTTCCCATCCTTATCAGCTCCTCTTACTCTATATCATTTACTATTACTTCTTCACTACTTTACCCAATTAAGTCTTTCATTACACATATAATAAAAAGATTTCGTAGTCCCGCCCCGGCAAGGATGACTAGAGTTAAAAAAGCTTGGTACAAGCGTATTTCAATTCAGTCATCTACTGATAAGATACTACAAGAGACTGAGACATTACATTATGTCCCAGTCTTTTTTATATGGAAAAATCAATATAAACGTGAGGTTCTATGTTGCTTGTTTGATGTGTCTTGCAACATACAGAGGCGCCTATTTATCTTGTTTCACATGTCTTGATAAATACGAAGCGTTTATTTATCTTGTTTCGCATGTCTTGATAAATACGAAGCGCCTATTTATCTTGTTTCGCATGTCTTGATAAATACAGGGTCCTCAACATTGCTTGTCACACCTCACTTGCAATATTCAGACCTCCAACATTGCTTGTCACCCTTCACTTGCAATATTTAGCCCTTATTTCTAAAATATGAAAAAGAGTCTAGAACATTTCTGTCCCAGACTCTTTAATATAAATTATGATTTTGTACTTTCGTTATGCCACCATAATGAATCTTTCGGATTTTCTACAGCATGAACAAATTCTTTTTTCGATGCTACAGTTGGATAAGATCCTTTTAATGATTTTTTAGAAGTATCTTCAAATAATGTTAAGACAACGATAAGGCCAATGACACTCACACCTAGTAAGTAGAATGCAGGTGCTAAATTATTACCTGTCACGTGTACTAACCATGAAGCTACTAATGGTGTTGTACCACCAAATAACGAAACTGAAATATTAAATGTCCATGATAATGTTCTATAACGAATATCTGTATGGAACAATGTTGGTAATGAACCTGGCATTGTACCTTCGTAGACTGACAATACGATACCTAACAATAGTAATCCAAGGAATAAGAAACCAAGTCCACCAATATTTAAGAATTGGAATGAAACGACAGATACTAATATACCTAAGATTAAACCGAAAGATATCACTTTCTTATTACCTATTTTATCACCAAGTCTACCAAATGTAAGCGCGAATGGTACCATAATCAGTAATACAACCGCTGTTATCGGCGTACTAATACGATCACTAATACCAACCGTTTCATCTAGGTATGAAGGCATGTAACCTAATAATACATAGTTTGTAATGTTGAAGAAGGCTACAAACACAATACATAATAAGATATCTTTTTTATATTGTTTTATAATTTCAATAACGCTTAGTTGATCTTTTTGATCAGCGATATCATTTTCAAAAATTGGTGTTTCTTCTAAATGTGTTCTCAAGTAAAGACCAATCAATCCAATTGGTGCACTTAAGAAGAATGGAATTCTCCAACCCCAAGAATTCATTTGAGCGTCCGATAGTGTCCAGAATAATACTGTAACAAGGATAGATGCCACAATATAACCAGATAAAGTACCGATTTCTAAACCACTACCTAATCTAATTCTTTTATTATCCGGTGAAGACTCTGCGATATAAACCATCGCACCAGCATATTCCCCACCTACTGAGAAACCTTGTAAAATACGAGCTAGCAATAATAAAATTGGTGCCCAAATTCCGATTTGATCATATGTAGGTAATAGTCCAATAATCAAAGTAGAAATTGCCATCATAATAATTGTAAATGTTAAGACAACTTTTCTACCTAGCTTGTCACCTATTTTACCAAAGACAATGCCGCCCACTGGTCTAAGTAAGAATGCTATCGCAAATGTTGCAAAAGTGAAAATTAATTTTAATTCATCATTTTGAACTGGACTGAAGAAATTCTTACTAATGATAACTGCAAGGTAAGAATATAGAGCAAAGTCAAACCATTCCATTGCATTACCAATACCAGTAGCAAACACACTTTTCTTTGCCATACCGATATCTACGACGTTGATTTTCTTTTTATTAAACTTCAAACGTATACAGCTCCTTTTCATGTTTAAAGAGTATACGCTCACTTTTTTATAGTGTCAACTTAATATTTAAATATAATAATATACACTTTTCATCTAATGGTATACAAATAAAATAATGTCCGCGCTTAAATCATAGTAAGCATGGACATTATAAATTTAAACGATTTTTACTTAAGTAAATAGTATATATGACAAATAAATAACAATTGAAACTGTGACTGAGCTCAATAATGTAGAGAATAATACAATTTGAGCATGTAGTTCTGGCTCCACATCATATTCAAAAGCAATCGTTGATGTATTTCTTGAAGTTGGAAAGGCACTAGCTATAAATAAAGATTGTGCAATAACGCCATCAATATGGAATAAATAAATTAAACTAAGTGCAATAAGCGGTCCAATTATCAACCTACCAATCAACGATCCCATAATTGCTCTATGCAATAATTTCAATTTAATATGCGCTAATTGAGCACCTAATAAAATTAAAGCGATTGGCGCAAAACTATCTGAAATTTGGTGGATAGGAATTAGAAACACTTGAGATAATTTAATATGCCCTACTTGAAATATAATACCTAAAATCAGTGCATGAAAAACAGGTAGCTTCAAAAAAGAAATGACTATATCTTTTAAACTTTTAGTAGTGGAAAGTAAATTATACATACCATAAGAATACGTAAGTAGATTTTGAAAAATAAGCACGAAGATTTGTACCGCAACACCAATAGGATTTTGACTAAAAATTAATTGACTGACCGGCAAACCATAGTTACCAGAATTCATCAAAGAGATACTATTCTTTAAAGCAGCACTCTCACCTTTTTGAAGGTTCAATACTTTAGCAAATAAATTACCAATTAAGATCATAACTAAACTATAAGCTACAATATAGTAAAGAACCTTTAACAGCAAATCCATCTGAATCGTAATATCATAAATATTCGCAAAAACCGCAACAGGCATTAAACAATAAGTAATCAGTGTAGAAAAATGTTTTAAATTAAATGCAAACTTTCTCTGTAGTAAAAAACCAACAAAAATTAAAATAAGAAGCGGCAATAACACTTCCGTTAAAATGAAAACAAACATAATATCCTCTTTCTTTCTATATTTCCTTTATATTCAAACTATCACAAATGAATCATAATAAATATGACAAATTTAGTATTTTGAATGATAAGTTTAAGTTATGAATATAGAAATATAGATAACTAAAGCTTAGGTAGTTTTATTAAATTTTTCCATTCTATAAATACCTTCATCATCTTGAAATTTGATACCATTCTTGAAATCATAACCATACTTTCTATAGAATTCTACTGCTGTAACAGATGCTGGAACCTCTATACGTTGTGCACGTTTATAATAATAGTCATTTTCAAGGGTTTCTATTATAAGCTTACCTATACCTCTTCCTTGATGATCTGGTGATACAAAAATGGTAAACAAGCTACTTTCAGTTTGGCTATCCCAATACGGTCCTATTGCACCTGTTGCTATTATTTGATTATTTTCTTCAAATATATAAAAATTTGTAAAACTTGCTCTTTCAATTATTGCTTCAGGTGTCATGCTACTCACAACTTTTTCAATTTCATCAACAGGTTCGTCTTTTACATTAGTTGTTCTCAATGTGTGAATAATCATTTCACTAACTGCTTTAGCATCTTTTAAATCGAACATTCTAATTTTCATACAATCATCCTTTATATCTCACCAATTTTCTTATATTGAGACAAGTGGTTCACTTGATTACATTCTAATATTTCTACTTTATCGTCTGATATTTTTAATGATGTAATACCACCGTTTGCAAGTTTAATTTTTCCTGTCCCTGTTTCTCCATTTGAATAATGATATAATATGGCATTAATAAAGGCACCATGTGATACGACTACTACATTTTGATTATGATATTTATCATGTATTTCAGCTAATCCTGTTAAAAATCTACGCTCGATGCTAGCCCCATCTTCACTATTAGGATATATTCGATCTGGGAAGCGTTCGAGTTTTTCAGCAAGCGTCATACCTTCAGCGTCACCAAATGATAATTCAATAAACGCTTCTCTTTCAATCAAATCTACATTCAATTGTTCTTGCACAATTTCAGCAGTTTTTTTAGCTCTTTTTAAAGGACTCGTAATAATCAAATCAATTTTTTTATCTTTTAAAGCAGCACCGCTTTCCTTTGCTTGTAATTCACCATTACGATTCAAAGGAATATCTGTTCTACCTTGAGTTCTACCTTCCAAATTCCAATCCGTTTCACCATGTCTTAAAAAATATACATTTGTCATCATTCAAACCTCACATTAAATAATTTAAAATCTATTGTATCACTTATAACGGTACATAACACGCTAAATTTCAGTATATATACATTTATAATTGAAAAGAAAGCTTTCGAATTGGACTTAACATTATTGTATAATATTTCCATATATTACAAACATGATAGCTTCCATCATGGTCAACACCAAACCCCCTTATTCCGTGAAAATAAGGGGGTTTTTTAGTGTGGTTAATTATCTATTATTTCTAATTCTAATGGATACCGTTTCAACAACAATACTAATTAAAGTCATTACGATTAATAGTACAACTAAACTCCAAACATATCCTAATTCCAAATAATTAGTTAAAGTGGTACATCCCCAAATAGCTAAGAAATAGATTAATAACCTTAAGATAAAAAATATAATGTTATTATACATAATGATCTACTTTAACTAAGATACATAAAAATAAATTTAATTTACTTCACATGCAAAGTTATCTTTATCTCTATCTAGTTTAGCATTGTATGCTGGATGTGTGCTTGGTACGCCATTTGGATATACTTTTCTAAGTGCCGTACAGTTTGGATAATATTCTGACCCTGCATTTTGAGAAGTATTATTTGGTGTTTGTGTTGTAGCACTTCCTGCTCCATTTGAACTTTGCGTATTACTTGATGCTGGTTGCTCAGTTGTATGTTGTTGTGTACTTGCTTGATTATCTTCAAATGCACTTCCTAAACTCCAAATACCTAATTTTTCTTCTTTTGCTTTTTCTTGTGCACTTTCTAATTGATCTAAGTATCTTGTATTAGGTGGATATACATATGCTACTTTAGCTAATCCTTCTCTGACCAATATTTCATTAAGCATTTTACCATCTACATATATGTATGCTAAATAACGTTGATATTTATCTGTTTGTCCACCTACATCAAACTCTACTTCAATTTTATTTGCATTAGTTAACAATTCTTTCGTTCTATCTGATGCTTCTTGACCAAATGGCTGTTTACCTAATCTTGGGTGTTTCGTTTCAGGTGTATCAATCAGTAAAAATCTAAATGATTTTTGACTGCCATTATAAATAAATTTCGCAGTATCTCCATCAACTGTACCCGCTAAATCAACTGGAATTCTGTCTGTCGTACCAGGTTTGTATGATTTTTCTTGAGTACTATTTTGACTAGATTTCTCATTATTATTTGAATGTTTCTCGGAATTCTCTACTTTTTCCTTCAGCTTTTTATTTGTCTCTTCTAATTCTTTTTGTTTACTTTTTAATGCTGTATTCTCTTGTTTTACTTTTTCTTTTTCACTATTATCAGTACTTCCATTACTACAACCACTTGCAATGGTTGCTAAGAATAAAATACTTACACATAACAATATAATCTTTTTCATAACACTTACTCCTACTTAAATATTCATTTTACTTATTATACCAAATTTTGAATATTTTATAATTATATTTTGAAATTTCGCTCAATTTAATTAATTTACCTTAAAATATCAAGGTTATTATATGTATTAACAAGGAATATCCAATGGCTATAATCTCAAAAAAATAAAAAACACCTTTACGATGTTTTTAGTCAAATAACCGAAATATGATTCTAAATATCCAGCCTATAGCTCTTGGAATTGTCACGAATATTGCTCTGATAATATCTCCTATATAAAAGAAGCCTTCTAAAAAATCTCCAAAAGATAATTTATCAGCTTTATGTTTTTTATTTTCTTTACCCATATGACGCCTCCTATCTTAATTTATAAATGTACTAAAACAAATTCAACTAGATAATTGATACCTTTTATAAATATATAAAATGCATAAGCCATAGTGCCTAAAATAAATAAAGCAGACATTATTTTAATTTTTTCTCCCTTTTCTCTATAAACAATATGGACAATAATAAACATTGTCATTAAAGAAAGATAAGCAAAAGCCACTGCTGTTAACGTACCTAACGCATTCCTTTTAGTAGGAAAGTGACTCGTAATCCATGTATCATAAAATGCATCTCTAATACCGATATGTTCAGTATAAAGATCAAAGCCTATTCCTAGTAATATCAGTAAACCTTCAAAAATAAATGCCATCAACAAAATGAATGCTTTCATTTAATCACCTTTAGTATTTTAATTAATTCTACAATTAATAAATAACATTAGTTATGGAATAATAGTAATATACTTATGAAATAAGGGCAACATGTCGAAACACATTGCCCTTTGAATATTTTTATTAATTTTTAGATAAGAATGGATATGTAAAATAAAGTAAGGATTTCACATTAATATCTTAACAGTTTATGATAAAATAATGATATTCAAAAAACATTCATTCTGACCAGACTGAGGCACTATGTACTTAATATGTGGCATTACGCTAATACTTATAAGCATTATCATATTTATCTGGGAAGGCAAAAGTTTCTTCAATATATTTATATTTGCTTTAGGAATTTTATTAACTTTAGGTTCTTTGTTAAACCTCCTTTTAAATTTAATATAAAAAACTAGTCATATGATCATAACAAGTTTTACGTACAAATATAAATCTTCTTCAATAGCACCGCTTCTATATCCACCAATATTCATATAACTACTCTCCTAAGATATCCTTTAAATTCAGCGAAAAATACCACTTAATCATAAAATAGTATAGTTATTTTAATATTTCTTTGTTATATTATTTAAAATAAAACATAACTAAGTGGTGTTGCATATATGGATAATTGGTTAAGTTTCGTAGTTATTGCTTTAATGATTATTATTATTCCAGGACCAGATTTCTTCATTGTATTAAATAATACTTTAAAAGGAAATGCTAAAAATGGCATTATGGCAGGTTTAGGTATATCAAGTGCACATGTTTTTTATTCAGCTTTAGCAGCATTTGGATTAATTTTCATATTAACTACATCATATTATGTATTTAGTGCTATCAAAATATTAGGTTCTGTTTATATTGCCTATTTAGGTGTAAAGACCATTTTAAATGCTAAAAAGACTTTTAACATTACAACTGAACCAACAATTCAGTCTAATATTAGTCTGACATCATCATATAAACAAGGGTTTTTAAGTACAATTTTTAATCCGAAAGCAATACTATTTTATGTGAGTATATTACCTCAATTTATTACAAAACAAGACGGATCAATGACAATAATCATTCTATCCACTTTATTTATCATTACAGTATTTGTGTGGTTCTTTATCTGTAGCTTCCTATTTAACTACATAAGACAATTATTTAATAACCATAAATTTAAATCCATCCTCGACTATGCAATAGGCACCGTCTTAATCGGCTTAGCCATCAGCATATTTAGATTGGAAAAATAATTAAAGTCCTGGCTAATAAAATAGCTAGGACTTTTGTTAAATATAAACATTCATTTTATTCTTCAATTACTCTAGTATCTATAGTTAGGAAGATACTTATAATAATATATTATTTTCCTTTTCATAATCTTCAATTTTCTGGCGACTCTCCTCTTCTTTATCTAAAGTAATATGTAATTCAAATGTTTTATTCGTATATTCATCTATGGAAAGATAAGTCTTTACATCGACCCCTGCAAAAACTTTTCTAAACGCATCAATAATCTCCTGATCTGCATCTGTTACAGGTACATTCAGTATCTCAGAATAAGGGTAATAAGGTTCGCTATTGAAATAATCATTTACTAAATCATGTAATACTCTATTACAATAGCTTGGTTGGTTACTTTGGAATTCAATAAAATGTTCTTTTGGGTCAAATAATAAATCATATATTTTTTTGCCTTTTAACATGTGATACAACTCATATAAACAATGATTAGTATTGTTTTTTATTTTCTTTACCCGTTCTTCAGACTTCTCTTTATTAACTCCAAAAAAACTAGTATGCTCTCCATCATTTCGAATCATATGAAAATATGGCTGAAATTCTTTTCTAAAATCTCCATATAAGCCAGATCCAAAGTTCACTTCATATTCATATATATCATAAAACATACAATACCAATCTATATAAAATTCAACATAAGCTTTATTTGTCAAAAGTAGCACCCCCAATAGGTTATCTCATTAAGAGCTATTAATTTATTTCAAACTCGGTCAAAATTAGTAATGATTATTTTTTATGTTTTTTACGAAATCCTGTTATTCATTATCAGCTGAATCATATTCATATCCATATTTTTCAGCATTTCGTTTTCTAATGTCTTCTTTTTCAGCTTCCGTTGCATTATTCCATTCGTCCTGTCCATTAACCCATTCTTCATGTGCAGCTTGTTCTTCAGGAGTTCTGTATACACCATTATTCTCATAATCGTAAGTTTCTTCTTCATCTTCATTAGCTTGTTCATCATAAATAGATTTTTCTTGTCCACTTTCAACTCTTAACGAACTTTCATATGCAGCTTGTGCTGGCCCTTCGAGTACATTGCCTTGAGGGATAACACCATTTGAAACTGCACTATTGTAAGCAATAATTTTCTGCTCTTCAGTATAATTACCATTCAAAATTTGAACTAATGAATTTCTATCAGTTATATTGTTGTAATCAATTGAGCTAGTTAACTCTTGTTCGTTTGAAGATTCTTGTTCATTAGTCATATTTTCCTCAGTAGACTCTTCTTCTGTTTTAGGTTCTGATTCCTTAGTTGTTTCTTTATCTTTCGAATCGTTCTTTTCTTTATCTTCTTTTTTAGTTTCTTTCTTTTCTTTTTTATCTTCTTTTGGTGCAGGATCTAATATTGATTCTTCTTTTTTCTCTCCACATGCGCCTAATACTAGTAATGATGATAATAATAAAACAATTAGCTTTTTCATATTTCTCCCCCTAATATAAGTATATTCTTATTAACTTGATTATAATCTAATTACACTTGATTAGTATATACTTTTTATATTTAATTTTGAGCGTAAATATTTTATTTATTCTTCTACACCTTCCACCTGTCATTTGAAATAGACAACATAAATGAAATATGTTAATTTATATATAGAAAAAGGGCGACACACATATTGTGTATCACCCAAGTGAGCCCGTTAAAAAGACGGTGACTTTGTAAAAATGCTTAAATAACCATCAAACTCGATCAAAGTTAGTGATGGTTATTTTTTTTGGTTTTCTTTAATCATGACTAAAGCAATGACAGTAAAGACTATCATTAAAATCTCATAGTCCGACATGTTATTCCTTTCTATGAGTAACAACTATAACCATAAGCTTCTACTATTGTTCAATATCAGAAGATTCTACAGTATATTTATTAGATGTGTTATTCACCGTAGAAATACTCGAACTATTTATTTCCCATTTTGCTTGAGTCGGCTCAATGTTTGGCATAAAGTTCATTTCCAAAGTATATTTATCATTATCAGGTACATCATATACGATATATCCAGAACCTGTATTGTCTTTATTTAGTTGATGTGAGAAACCAACTGCCCTATCACTATTACCAAACCATTCTTGATAGTTTTCTCCATTAACTTTCATGCTAAAACCATCATTTTGAATTAGTACTTGTGCATCATTATTATTCTTAAATTTGAAATAAACTTTCAAAGCTTTACCATTATTCGGTGGAAAATTTAGATCATCAGTAGGCTTTACAATTTCAGCTTTAACCAATGTTATTTCTACTCCATCATTCTTAACCGTATCAACTAATTCATAAATCTTGTTCGAAATTTCTTTACGAGCTATATGCACTTCCTCTTTTTCATTAATCTCTTCATCTATAGCAAAGAAAAAAAGAATTAAAATCACACCAACAATTGTAATTACAATCATAATTCCACCTAAACAACCTAAAAGTGCGTAAAGCCAACCATTTCCACTTTCAATTCTTTGATTTCACTTATCCATTCCACATTGCTCCTTTACCCTATATACAATCTACAATACCTATTTTTTACAATTTTAATAGCGCTAAATTGTATTTTCAACATTTACTATTCATTATTATTAAAAACATTAAAATTCATTTATAGTCAGTGAATCCCTATTATTTTTCATAAAAAACAACCAATATCACACGATGATATTAGTTGTTTCGTTTCAAACTATTTATTTACATTTTTGAAGGTTTTTAACCTGTCTTAATATATCATTTTCCATTCTCAGTTGTTTGAGTTCTTGTTCCATTTCATTTATTCTCTTTTGTTCTTTAGTTAGATTACATTTAAATAAAGAGAATCCACAAAAATTAATTTCCCTATATATTTGCTAATGATTATAATCATTCGTTAAACTAGAAATAGAAAAATATAGGAGTGTTAATATGAAACTTAGAGCACTAGAAGTTAGTGATTTACCATTTGTCCATAAATTGAATAATGAATATTCAATCATGTCTTATTGGTTTGAAGAGCCTTATGAATCTTTAACGGAACTTCAATATTTATTTGATAAGCATTTATTAGACGAATCCGAAAGACGTTTTATTGTAGAAGATGAAAATCAAGTTGTGGGAATAGTAGAATTAGTCGAAATTAATTATATTCATCGTAATTGTGAAATTCAAATAATTATCAAACCAGAATTTAATGGTAAAGGATATGCTAAATTTGCTTTTGAAAAAGCAACAAGCTATGCATTTGATATATTAAACATGCATAAGATCTATTTATATGTTGATACAGATAATGAAAAAGCAATTCATATATACGAATCTCAAGGTTTCAATATAGAAGGATTACTTAAAGAACAATTTTATACAAAAGGTAAATACAAAGATGCATATATCATGGCATTGTTAAAACATGAATATATTTCGTAGCAACATATGTTTCGTTATAGATAATCATAATGAACAATATGTATAGTAGAAAATTAAAATTTATAATTCTTTTTATCGAAATATTTGTGTTAAATATAATTGTTTCGCCAGACCCCTCTCAACCATTGCGGTTGAGAGGGGTTTTACTATAGTAAATTTAACTGTAAATACATCATACTGTAAATACATCATACTTTAAATAGTTTATAAATATCTACATCTAACATATCTATATTTATTATTGACATAAATATAAATAAAAGATACTATTTATACTAATCCTTAGTAAACAGATAGGATTAATATAATTAATGATTAAATGGAGGCTATTACATGAATAAAATTATTATATTTGCTTTAGCTGGATTTTTAGCAGAATTAGTAGATGGTTCCCTTGGAATGGGATATGGCGCTTCATCTGCATCAGTGTTACTTACATTTGGAGTTGCCCCTGCTATAGCATCAGCAACAGTCCATTTTGCCGAAATTCTTACGACTGCCGCAGCTGGAACATCACATTTAAAGTTTAAAAATGTCCACAAGCCATCAGTCTTGAAACTTGCTATCCCTGGTTCAATTGCTGCATTTATAGGTGCATTCTTTTTAAGTAATATTAATGGTGCTTTCATCAAACCATTTATCTCAATTTTCTTATTATCTTTAGGTATTTATATCATTTACCAATTTCTATTTAAAAATAAACCAGATGAACCAAAAATTACTGGTGTAAAAAAGATATCTAATTTTGTTTTAGTACCACAAGCTGCAGTAGCTGGATTACTTGATTCAATTGGAGGTGGTGGCTGGGGACCCGTAAACACACCTATGTTATTATCAAGTAAAAAAATAGAACCAAGGTACGTTGTTGGTACAGTTTCAGCAAGTGAATTTTTTGTTACCGTAGCCTCTTCGATAGGATTTTTAATATTTTTAGATTGGTCATCAATCAATTGGATTTTAGTATTATCCTTAAGCTTAGGTGGCGTAGTAGCTGCTCCTATATCTGCTTGGTTAGTAAAATCACTTCCAGTTAGTGTCCTTGCAATAGGTGTTGGAGGTCTTATAATATTTACAAATGTAAGTTCATTGGCAAGCTTATATATTAATAATGCACATATTATTTGGTCTATTAAAATAGTGATTATTCTATCTTGGTTATCATTAGTATTGGTAACATTTTATAAAAGTAAATTTAAAAAATTAAACACAAGTACATAAAAATAAGACAAAAACCCCTCTCAACCATTGCGGTTGAGAGGGGTTTTCTGAGGCATAAAGGGTTATAGGCTATATATTGGAGACGGCGTCCTTTTATAGAATATGTAAATGGTAGTAAAACGTTGTAAGTACAACGTTTATAAGAGTTTAACTTTGTAAAGAATATCACTAATCATAACTCAATTGACACTTGAGCGAATAAATTTACTTCAAAAAGCAGAATATTTGTTCGTATAATAAAATTACTAAAAACTATAATTTATATTCTGATCCATTCTTTTTCATAAAAAAATATAATACTTATTATGGTCTGAAAACTACATTTCTAGCGCCCATTTTCTTCTTATGAGCCTTATCTTTATAAAAAATATATTGAGTCATAACAGTTAGTCTATATTTATAACTATTTGCATCTTTTTAAAGAACAGCTTTATAATAAACGGTTCTCGCTGTACTTTGATAAAAGAAATTCGCGATATTAATTACCCATGTATAAGTTCTAGGTACTTTTGTAATTGCTGCTATGGTAATGGCTAATGCACCGATAGTAAGTTTTTTAGCTTTATTACTACCACTCCATGCTTTTCCTGATTGTACCATTTTGCTTTCTTTTTAGCCATCATTACAATATCTTTTTGAGAATTAGTTGTCGAGGTATTTTTTGTATTTATTTCTGGAAAAAACTATCAACTTTTTCTGAATAAATAATTTTACCGTCTTCATTTTTTTGAACTAATGTATCATTTTCAACTGAGTTATAAATTTTTTCAGTTAGATTCTTACTAGAAATATTATTTTTATATATTTTTGTCTCAACGAAGTAATCTCCAGTAAAATCTCTTCACAATATGTTGTTCCATCATCAACATATTGTGAAGAGATTTTATTACCTTGGATATAAGTTTTTTCTTCTATAGGTGTTACCTGAGCTTCTGCACTATGAAATCGCATACTTAAGGTATTTAACAAACCAGAAGTTGCTACGATACTTAGACATAACTTTTTCATTACTATCTTTTCCTTTGTCTAAATTTATCAATATAAATTTGAATAAAAATAAAAACAAAGTAAAGTATCCAGAAAATTACTGTATTTATATTACCTTGAACATAAGAAACTAAAACTAATATCATTAAAATAAGAATTATAATTTTAATAACATTTTTTATTAAAGTACTCATCTTAAAACACCTCCTGAAGCCCTTCTATATTAATCATACATTTTATGTTAATTTCTAAAAATACATAAAAAAAGCCCACCAATTATGGTGGGCTAATCTTTCTAACTTACTCAAATTCCAATGGATCAGGAATATTTATTTCAACTTTTTTATTCGCTGTATCAATAATGATCTCAGTATCATAATTTGTACTAGTAATTGAAATACTATCACCAATTACTTTAAACGATATAGATATTTCACCATCTTGATTAAGAATAAGTGCTTTATTATCACTAGTAAAAAAATCATAATTTCCTTTATAGTTTACTTGAATTTCAAAACCTTTAAAATTCATATGTATTCTCCTTTAAAATTTTATCACATCAACTTTTTACATTATATACCAATTATGCATAAAATGTATATAGCTACAATGAATATTTTAAAATTATAAATAGTTTGTATTATTGAGATATTTTAAAAACCATATTAATCTAATTGATATAGTGTATAATTAACTAACACACTAAGGAGAATATAATATGAAAATTAGTAAGCCACTTAAAGAAACTGGTTGGTCTGAAGATGAGATTAGCAAAAGATTAGATTCGATTATTGAAGAAGAGATAGTAGATGTAAGAGAAATTGAAGATATAGATGAGATATTAGAAGATTAAAAAAGAGGATGCTGCCTGTAGCAGTCTGCCTCTTATATATTTAAACCTCTTCCACCTAATTAAATATATCATAAAACCCCATCACATAAAGTGAAAGGGCAAGTATTGGAAGTTGTATTAAGAAATACTAGCACTAAAAAGTGCTTATATATAGTAATACTACGCTTTTATAAAATAAGCAAATATAATCCTATTCATTAAATTTTAATTCTCTATTCTAATTTTTCCATCAATTACGATTTTTGAAATTCCACCAAGTTTCAATCCATCTTCTTGCCTAATATAAACTCTGCCATTTCGGTTTATACATTCTCCTTGTGAATTGGAGTACTCTTTATTTACTATCAAACCATATAGTTCATTCACTGCTGCAACACACCCATTACCACTTCCACATACAGGATCTTCATTTACGCCTTCGTTAGGTGCAAATGATCGAACTTCAAAAGTTGTATCTTTATCATCTTCGTTTTCACCAAAAATCGTTACACCAGTCGTTCCTTCGTATATGTAATTTTTCATTTGCTCAAAATTAGGTTCAATTCTTTTAACAATACTAGAATTTTTTATATGTAAAGTTAGCCATTCAGCTCCAATGTTAACTTTTTTTGAGTGAATTACATCTTCACCATTTATACCTAAGCTTTCAATTATTCCCTCTAATTGCTTTAGTTCTATATCACTAATTTTTGGTTCAGGTAAGCTAAAATAAGTTTTATCTTCCGTGTAATCTATCTTTACTAAACCAACTCCACATTCTTGTACAAGATAACCTTTGTTTTTAGGTATTAAACCATTTTGTAATGCTGCATAAGAAGACCCAATGGTTGGATGACCGGCAAAAGGCAATTCATTGTTAGGAGTAAAAATCCTTAATTTATAATCTGCATTTTCATCATCAGGCGTACAAACAAAAGTAGTTTCAGATAAATTAGTCCAACTAGCTATATCTTTCATTTGTTCAACCGTTAAGTCATCAGCATCAAAAATCACCGCAACTGGATTTCCCTTAAATGGTTCATTCGGGAATACATCAACTTGCTTAAAACTTAATTGTTTCATATACAACCCTCCAAAATTATTTTAAAGTTAACATAACACAATTTTTATATCACGGTATACTATTGAGACACATATAAAAACAATCCTACCTAGTTTTTTCGCTAGATAGGATTTAAAGTTCTATATAAATGTTAAGTAGAGCTAATTTACCATATACAAATTTACATCGCAAAATTTTGTATTATTTCTTTAATTTATCCATGCCTTTGTCTATATACTTCGAATAGTCTTTTCCACTTTTCTTTTTATACATATCGTTTGCTTTGTGTAATCCTTTTTCAAGTTGACCGTTTTTAACTAATTTATCGAATGTGTTTTTAATTTTATTTTTCACTGTTATCTCCTCATGTTTTCTATAAAATTATATTAGTTTAAAATATACCCCATTATACATAAGAATAAACAATTGTGATTAGTATCACAAATCATTATATATATCACTCAAAATTCTAACATTTATAGAAATTTTTCCTTGCTATCATTATTCCTCCTTATAAGAAAACCTCACGTAGTGGGAGGTTGGTTGGTTAATTCACTAATTCTTCTTAAGTCATTAAACCAATATTAACCCATGATTGATACCTTTCTGCTAGTTGGTCTTTGTCTGCTTCTCCATTTTGAACTCCTTTAGAACTTTCATATGAAGCTTGAGCTGAACCTTCTATTCTTCACTAAAATTTCCATTGTACCCTAGTACACGAAAAGAAATAGTAAAATATTTATAATTGTTACACTCTAAAATCTAATGTGATCTTGGGTGTATTTTTATATGTTGGGGCGTAACTAGGAAGTGAAAAATAAAAAGCCCATAACCACAAGGGTTATAGGCTATATAATGCAGACGGCATCCTTTTTTAGTGTATGTAAATGGTAGTAAAATGTTGTAAGTTTAACGTTTATAAGAATTTAACTTTGTATAGAAATATCACTAATCATAACTAAATTAATATGCGTTTGACACTTGAGCGAATAAATCAACTTTACAAAAAAAGTATCTTTGTTCGAATAATAAAATTACTAATTATACGTAAGATGTTTAAATTGAAAATCATTACTCATAGTATGCCAGAGCCTTATAAGTATGAAACGGATTATCGTAAGATACCTAAAAAGTATTTGAATAGTAATATCCCAGGATGACTTAAGATGATTAAGTGGGTGTCATTCGCGACGATGTCACAACAATATAAAACGATTAACGGTTTTATCGAAGACCAAAACAAAGTAGATAAGCCTGTGTTCGATAAATTAGCTTTACGTGATTTGAACGATGTGTTCGCACAAAAATTATTTTATGATGCACTAGCTACAATTAAGTATTGTGAAGATGGGTATTATAAAACGATTGAATGTGAGATTAATAAGTTAGAGGTGTCAGAGAATGGTAAGAAAGTGTTATTGAGTACAGATATATCACAAGGTGTTACAAAGGGTAATTTCGCTTGCAACTTGAATTTCAAATATAATATAAGTTTAATGATAAATTAATCATTCATTATCTTTCTTAATCGCAAAAACAAGTAAAACTAAAATAGAAACCCACATAAATGGAAAGAATACTGATACAACAAAAAATCCACCTATAATACTTGACCAAACAGAATCAATTTTATATTTACCTAATTTCATAAGCACACCAACCTTGCATTTTTTAAAATAACACCCCACTTATTTGTGAGGTGCAAAGGATTTTTAAATATGAGTTTAAATCTAAAACGGAGATAATAGATTCAAACTATAATTATTGTATCATTAAAATTATTTATTGAAATTAAAAACCTACTTATTTATATAAGCAGGCTCGCAATCATATGTGTTTAATATGTCTAAAGTTAGTTTAACATACTCAATCACACTTTTCTTTTAAAATCAGGACTTTGTATAATAGTGCTTTTTAATTTAGTAATGCAATCTTCTAATATCGCTATTTCTACATCATTATTGAAGTCTCCATTTAATTTTTGATTTAATAATGTAGAAACATACAATAAATCATCACTTAAATCTTGATAGTTAATTTCTTTCATAAAATTGGTCCCTTCAACTATACTTGTATATATTATAGATACAAGTTATAAATACCCACTTCTTCATCTAATAAACAAAAATAATTAGTTAATTTCAGAATGATTCATAATTTAATAACAGAATGACTTATATTAATCTAAAGTTCTCCATCCTATTATTTTATCCACCATCAGAAGTGCTGTTGTATGACTACCATTATCATAATTTTGTTCATCACTGTTTACAAATCTCCCAAATACTAATACAGCTTTCTCCTTAGAATTTTTTATGTTTTTTACTTTATCATATAATTCAGTTAAGTCCTCATTAGCTAAAAAATAATTATTTCCCTTTAAAGCAATCAAAATTTGGCTCATAACACCACTCCCAATTAAAAGATATAATAAGTAGATACCCTATTAACTTTTTTTATAACTTTAATTTCGGAAAATTTCTTTTATGAAATAATTTATTACTTTCATATAGATAACCCTAGCTAGTTTACGACCAGATAGGGTTTTATACTATTTCATTTGTAACCAAAAGGTTGCTATGAATACTATAACAAAAAATAACCCCACTCTGCGTAAAAGAAGTGGAGTTTGTGTGTATGAACTACCTAGTGGTTAAACTAAATAGAGTAAATCTATAATACTACTTTTTACTTGTAGTCTTCAAGTTAAACCATAATAAATTATTTTATTGTACCCCATAACGAACCAACTCCGTGATTTGGTGGATTTACTCCATTCCATGTACGTATTGGGATATAAGTACGTTTGCCTTTACTATCTGTATAACCTACCCAAACATGTCCATCTTGTAAACATACTTCATCATATTTTACAGATTGACCTGAAGTAATACTTCCAGCCTGTGGCATACTTCTAAAAGGACCATCATACCTCTTAATAATTAAAGTGTTAGATGTAAATGTTGCTGACTCTGATTTAAACCAAGTACCATATTGGTTTTGTTGCCAACCACTTGTCGAATTATTATTAAACGTCGGTCTTATAAACCACATTTCTGTATCATAGTTATGATTGACTCTTTGGGCTACTTCGGTTTTGTTTAATCCTCCACCATACCAATTTTGATCTAAGCTTTGGAACTTCAACAAATTACCATCAATATTACCATTCGTCACAATTGAAGTATGACCTGCTCCTTGACCATAATTACTATTAAAAACTGCTAAGTCACCTGGCTGTGCAATAAAACTTGGTGTATTTTTATATACAGTTGCCTCACCATTAAAATTATTTTCAAATGGTATGTCCTTTGCATAAGCGCCTTTTAAACCATGACCATATAAATAGTTCCAATAATAGTTTACTAAATCAAAACATTGCCATCCATAGTATCCATCAAAATCCCAACCTTTACCCTCTAAAGAATTTATGTAACCTATAGCTTGGTTTTTAGTTTTTGATGTTCCACTCGCATATGTATCTACATAAAATCTAGTACTTAAATTACTATTATCATTATTTTGCACAGGAATTTCTGCTGCATTTACTTCAAATAACGTTGAAGACGATAATAAAATAACAAATATAAAACTGAATATTTTAGTTTTCACTTAATTTTGCTCCTTTAAATAAAATTAAGAGAAGCAAAAAATGCTTCTCTTATAAAATTATATCACACCTATTTCTGGCTTGTAGTCTTCAAGTTAAACCATAATTTTGTTTCTTTTTCTAACCTCTCATCTTTGTGTGTAATAGATCCTAATGTACAATAAAGAAAACCAGCCTTAGTATTGGTTGGGTATTCAAACTCTGCCCACCAGTAGCCATCTTTTTTAGTTACTGAGAAGAAGTTGATATATTGACCTGCTAATATATTATTTGATGATGGTAATGCTGTTGCGTTTAAACCTGGTTTCTTTTTAGCTGCGGCCTGTTGAATATATTAGTAAGGGATTGGGACATGAAACAATTTCACAAATACTTGATACTTTCTCACATTTACTTGATGAATATAAAAAAACAGGGTCAAAAAGTAAGAGAATTATTCTCTTGACACCTTTTTTGACACCTGTTAGGTCAAACCCCGTCATATATGGGGTGAAATATGGAGACGGCGGGAGTTGAACCCGCGTCCAGAGATCCTGATACAAATGTTTCTACGTGTGTAGTCTAGTCGTTAAGGTTTCGCGTTGTCTCAGGGGACTGACACCCGAAGACAATGCTAGCTTGATTAATCTCTTCTCGTCAGACTTCAAACGGCAGTGACGAGCGTATCCTACTTAAGTTGAATCACGTTAACGGCACATAGGCGATGCGGTTAGGTGATGCAGAGTGCTATTACGCAGCTACTGCTAAATTATCTTGTTTGCCAGTTATTATAACTGTTGTGTTGATGACGAAGACAACCCTCCGACACGCTTCATAAGCTCGGGGACCCCTGTCGAATCCGTAACGTCCCCTCAATAAGAAATATACTCCTTTTAACAGAAGTATATTTAATCTTAACAATTTTTGATTGATTTTTCAATACAAATTGCTTAATATCGTTGTTTCATTGCTCTTTCAACGTCACGTTTTGCTTCTTTTGCTTTTAATGCATGTCGCTTATCATAGTCACGTTTACCTTTAGCTACTCCTAAAAGAACTTTGCAGTAACCGTTTTTAATGTAGAGTTTAAGTGGGATTAATGCATACCCTTTTTCTCTTGTAATACCAAAGAGTTTATCGATTTCTTTTCTTTTTAAAAGTAATTTACGGTTTCTCAATGGATCATGATTAAATCGGTTACCTTCTTCATATGGCGCGATATGCATGTTATATACATACATTTCTCCATTAAATACACGCGCATATGAATCTTTTAAGTTTGCACTGCCTCGGCGAATGGATTTGATTTCAGTACCTTGAAGTACAATACCCGCTTCAACCGTATCTTCTATTGTGTAATCATGGCTTGCTTTACGATTTTGTGCTAATGGTTTACTTTGAACTTTTGGCACATCCATCACCTACTTTCTATTTTTTCTTTCGTCTTGCTTTGTTTTTCACAGCTTTTGCTTTGTAATAAGGCTTTTTATCTTTCTTACCTTGTTTACCTTGATTGCCGCCTTGTTTACCTTTAGCTCTACCTTTTTTATGCTTATTAGGTTTATCTTGTTCTTTAGCTGTACCACGTTTTTTAGCTTTGATTGTTTTTTCTCTTGCTAAACGTTCTCTATTCTTTTCAGCTATTGGCATACCAACAATTTGAAAATCAATCATACGCTCATCAACGTTAACATTAATTACTTTAACTTCGACTTTGTCACCAATTCTAAATACTTTAGCTTGGCGCTCACCTATAATTGCCATATTACGCTCATCAAAGTTGTAGTAGTCATCTGTTAAGTTAGAGATATGAACCATACCTTCAATTGTGTTCTCTAGCTCTACAAACATACCAAAGTTCGCTACTGAACTGATAATACCTGTAAACACTTCTCCAACGTGTTGAATCATATACTCTGACTTCTTCAAGTCATCTGTATCTCGTTCAGCGTCAATTGCTCTACGCTCACGTTTAGAAGTATGGTCAGCGATATCTGGCAACATTTCTTCCCAATGTCTAATTTGTTTACTGTTCATAGATTTTTCAATTAAATATTTACGAATTAATCTATGCACGATCAAGTCAGGATATCTTCTAATTGGCGATGTGAAATGTGTATAGTAATCTGCTGACAAACCAAAGTGACCTAAATTATCTTCGCTATATCTAGCTTGTTGCATACTTCTTAACATTAAAGTAGAAATAACCATTTCTTCTTTCTGTCCAGCAACTTCTTCTACAATTTTCTGTAATGTTGCAGGGTGTATGTCTTCACTTGAACCTTTAACAGCAAGTCCAAAGTTTGAAATAAATTCAAAGAATTGGTTTAATCTTTCTGCTTTTGGATTCTCATGGACACGATAGATAAATGGCACTTCGAGTTTACTAAAGTGTTCAGCAATTGTTTCGTTAGCAGATAACATAAAGCTTTCGATTAATCGCTCTGCATCATTTCTTTCTCTCACTTTAATGTCTGTAGGTATACCATCTTCATCTACCAATACTTGTGCTTCTTTAATATCAAAATCAATTTCCCCACGTCTTTTACGTTTAGCGATTAATTGTTTTGATAGTTGTTGTGCTAAATCAAGCATTGGTGTAATTTCTGAATACTTTTCACGAATTTCTTGATCGTCATTTTCAATAATGGCATTTACATCTGAATATGTCATTCTATAATCTGAGTGAATAACACTTTCAAAGATATCATGTCTGATGACTTCACCTTGTTGGTCTATTTCCATTCTACAACTCAATGTTAATCTATCTTCATGAGGGTTTAATGAACAAATACCATTACTTAATCTATGCGGAATCATAGGGATTACTCTATCGACAAGATATACACTTGTTGCTCTGTCATATGCTTCTTTGTCTAACTCACTATTTTCTGTTACATAGTAGCTGACATCAGCAATGCTAACTGTAAGTTCTGTTAAACCATTGTCTAAAGCTTTTACAGAGACAGCATCATCTAAATCTTTCGCATCTGCACCATCTATCGTGATTGTAAGTTCGTCTCTTAAATCTCTTCTACCTTTAATTTCGTCTGGACTAATTTGATCTGGTACATTTTCAGCTTCTTGAATAACATTATCAGGAAATTCAATATTAATACCATGTTGATATATGATAGATAAAATATCGACACCTGGATCATTCTTATGACCTAGAATCGCTTTAACATGACCTTCTGGATTATGCGTACCATCAGCATATTCTGTAATTTCTACTAATACTTTGTGACCTTCAATTGCACCAAGATTTTTACCTTTAGGAATAAAGATATCTTGTGTAATACGTTTGTCATCTGGTAATACGAAACCGAAATGTTTCGCTTCTGTATAAGTACCAACGACTTGCGTAATATTACGTGTCGTAATTGCTTTAACTCTACCTTCAATCTTACCTTTATGATCTCCACGAGATGGCACAACTTCTACTAATACTTCATCGCCATCCATCGCTTTATTAATCTGATTAGGTGGGATAAAGATGTCTTCTATTGTGTCATCTTCAGGTCTTAAAAAGGCAAATCCTTTTTTATGCTGACTCAAAGTACCTTTTACAAGGTCTGATTTGTTACTTTTCTTCTTATATCTATCCGTTTTTGTTCTTTCTAGTTGACCCGTCTGTTCTAAATCAACTAGAACTTTAATTAATTCTTTAAATGAATCAGCATTACTAAGTCCCATTACATCTTGAAATTCACTTACTGTCATAGGACTGTATTCTTTATCATTGATGATTTCTTCAACTTCTTCTCTTAGATTCATAGTGGGCCTCCTTTCTCGTTTATATTATGTGTGTTACTCGGACCAATCTAATGATTCTAAGAATTGATATACGTCTTCAAATACTTGTTCTTTTTCTTGTCCGATTGTTATAACATGACCAGATTCTTCATACCATTTAATATTTTTGTCATCAGAAGATGATTCATTATAAATAATATTAGCTGAATCAGGGTTAATCATTTCATCTAGTTTACCTTGTACAACAAACAATGGATCAAATACTTCGTCTACTTGATTTCTCACACCTTGAATTGTTTCTTGTAAATCTTTCAAAGTATTCGTAGGATGAAAATGTTTCATTTCTTCTTCAATTTGTTCAGGTGTTTTGCCTTCATACTTTTTAAATTCTCTAGCATAATCTAATACACCTTCAAACATCGTGCCTTCAGTTTTTATATACATAGGTGAGCACATAGTTACAATACCTTTTACATCTCTGTTTAAACTTAATTTTAAACTAAAGACGCCACCTAATGATAATCCAGCTACTGCTATTTCAGTATATCCTTTTTCTTCTAAAAAATCATATGCATCTAAACAGTCTTTAAACCATACATATGGACTTGATTCCAATATCTCTTCTGGTGGTCTACCATGACCTTCATAATGCGGAGCATATGATGTATACCCTTTTTTCTGTAAGTAACGTCCTAATTGTCTAACATCTGATGAATTACCTGTAAATCCATGTAAAAGTAATACTGCTCTTTTTCCTTCTTCAAAAAAGAAAGGTTTAGGTAATTGAATTCTCATGAATGACCATCCTTTAACATAATCTAGTTCTATTGTATCGTTTTTTTACTTGTATATAAATAAAAAAGTCCGACAATACAGTCGGACCACTACATTTTGAAGTAAGTAATTGCTAACATTAATAAGAAAAATAAAATTGCTAAAATAATTGTAACTCTGTGTAAAATTAAATCTATTCCACGTTGTTTTTGTTTTCCAAATAATTGTTCTGCTCCGCCACTAATTGCACCAGATAAACCAGTACTCTTACCTTCTTGAAGTAATACGACGGTAATCAATGCAATACAAACGATGATTAATAAGACGATTAAAAATGTATGCATGGACTCGGTCCTCCTGTCTATTATAACAGTAGCATTATAGCATATTTACAATATGCACTCAAGTTTTCGTTAATGATACTCAACCGATATACCTAACGATGCTAACATTTCAAAATATGTTGGGCAAGTCTTTGATACACATGAAGGATCTAATAATTTAATCCCATCAACTTTAGTACCCATTAGACTTAATGACATTGCAACACGGTGATCATCATAAGTATCTAATGTTGCTGCCTTTACATCACCCGGTGTGATAGTCCAACCATCTTGATGTTCAGTAACTTCAATACCTAATTTTGTTAAACTTTCTGTTAATGCAGTTACACGATTACATTCATGATGACGTATATGTTCTACACCTGTAATTGTAATTGGACCATCAGCAAATACAGCTAAACTACCAATTGTTAAAGCTTGGTCTGAGCAAGCATTCATATCAATTGTTAAGTTCCCTTTTAATTGTTCAGGACCAGAAATCACAACATAATCAGTACCTTTTTCAACACTTGCACCCATTTTTTCAAGAATATCGACAACTTCTAAATCAGGTTGATGACTTTCCATATTTAAATGATTAATTTTAATCGTAGACTTATTAAGTGCTGCTAATGCCATGAAATAGCATGCTGTTGATAAGTCAGCTTCTAATGGTAGAGTAGCCGCTTCATACTCACCTTGTTCTACTTTCATATGTGTATAATCATCTGATACATCTACATGTATGCCAAATTGTTTCATCATTTCAATTGTAATATCCACATAGGCGCTTTGAACAATCTTAGTCGTAAGTTCAATTTCAGTTGGTTTGTTAAATAAAGGTGCCGCCATTAATAAACCACTTATAAATTGACTTGATTGATTACCAGCAATTGAAACTTTTCCGCCCGTTTCTGGTGCACCTTTGATTGTCACAGGTAACTGACCTTCCTTTTCAAGATACGTTAGTTTAACACCTAATTGTTTTAACGCATCGTGTAAAGTCTTATGAGGTCTACCAGCAAGTTGTTCAGTTGAAGTAATTGTGATTTCACTTTTCTCTTGAGTACCTAAAATACCTGGTAAGAATCGTGCCGTTGTACCAGCAGAACCAATAAATACTTGTTGTTTCTCAGGTAACTCTGAACGATTAATACCCGTAATATGAAGTTCATCACCTACAGCTTCAACAGTGGCACCTAGTTTTTTAATTGTTTCTATACACCAGTATGTGTCATCACTTTTTAAGTATCCAGATAATTTAGAAGTACCCTTACTAAAACCAGCCAAAATAAAAGCACGATTCGTCACACTCTTACTACCTGGAATCATGACTTCTTTATTGAATGCTTTTTTAATAGGATGAAGAGTTAATTGATCCACACCATCTAAACTAGACCAAGGTGATTTTGCACTTTTTAAATTAATCGTCATTATGATCCTCCTATAAAATTCATTGCCTCTATTATAGAACATTTTCAAATAGAATGAAATGATAAAATATTATTGGTTTAAAGCGTTAAAGAATTTATTTGGTTATGTGGGAGATGGGAGGTATATAGTATGTGGATTAAATTGTGTAGAGTAGGATCTATTGCTTTATTCAGACGTTAAGCTACGATTTGAGACATCTCTTGGCTTTATTCGATAGTTAAGCTACGATTTGGATGATTTTTAAGTAATCAAAAGTGCTCATTCCTATATAATCATTTTAAATTTTGAAATGATGTGTGTTTACTACTTCTTTAACTCATATCTTAACCAATCTTGTGGGTTTACTCCATTTTTAACTCACATCTCCCGATACTCTGATACTCCCCCAACTGCTCCGACCGCTCCAACCTTCCTCTATCCATTTTCTCTATCAAACTCTAACCTGCCTTACCTACCAAAATTTCTATTACAACTATAAAAAGCCCAAAAGATGTGACGACATCTTTTGGGCTTTATGTGAACCATTTTATTTATATGCTCAATTATTTTGATAAGTTATAGAAAGCTTTGATTCCTTCGAATTTACCTGTTTCGAATAATTCGTCTTCGATACGTAATAATTGGTTGTATTTAGCAATACGGTCAGTTCTTGATAATGAACCTGTTTTGATTTGGCCAGCATTAGTTGCAACTGCGATATCAGAGATTGTAGTATCTTCTGTTTCACCTGAACGGTGTGATACAACTGCAGTGTAACCAGCTTTTTGAGCCATTTCGATTGCTTCGAATGTTTCTGTTAAAGTACCAATTTGGTTAACTTTAATTAAGATTGAGTTACCGATACCTTTTTCGATACCTTCAGATAATTTTTCAGTGTTTGTTACGAATAAATCATCTCCTACTAATTGTACGCGGTCGCCGATACGGTCAGTAAGAAGTTTCCAGCCGTCCCAGTCATTTTCATCCATACCATCTTCGATAGTGATGATTGGGTATTTGTTTACTAATTCTTCAAGGAAGTCTACTTGTTCTTCAGAAGAACGTTTAGCACCATTTTCACCTTCGAATTTAGCATAGTCGTATACACCATTTTCGTAGAATTCTGATGCTGCACAGTCGAATCCTAAGAATACATCTTTACCTGGTTCTAAACCAACTGCTTTGATTGCTTCTAAAATTGTTTCAACACCGTCTTCAGTACCTTCAAATTTAGGAGCGAAACCACCTTCGTCACCTACTGCAGTTACTAAACCACGAGATTTTAAGATTTTAGCTAAGTTATGGAAGATTTCTGCTCCCCAACGTAAAGCTTCTTTGAATGATTCAGCACCTACTGGTAAAATCATGAACTCTTGGAATGCGATTGGTGCATCTGAGTGAGAACCACCGTTAACAATGTTCATCATTGGTACTGGTAATTGAACACCGTTGAATCCACCAAGATATTTGTATAATGGTTGACCTAAGAAGTCAGCTGCAGCACGAGCTACTGCGATAGAAACACCTAAGATAGCATTAGCACCTAATTTAGCTTTGTTTGGTGTACCGTCTAAAGCGATCATTAATTTGTCGATAGAAACTTGTTCTAATACTGAAAATTCACCTTCAATGATTTCAGGTGCAATGATTTCGTTAACGTTTTCTACAGCTTTAAGAACACCTTTACCTAAGTAACGATCTTTGTCTCCGTCACGTAATTCTACTGCTTCATATTCACCTGTTGAAGCACCTGATGGTACTAAAGCTCTACCAAAAGCACCGCTTTCAGTTAATACTTCTACTTCTACTGTTGGATTACCACGAGAGTCTAATACTTCGCGTGCATAAATATCTGTAATAATTGGCATAATTAAAACTCCTTTATAAATTTATAATTTATTATTTAATTAATGATTCACCAGTCATATCTTCTGGTTTTTCTACTCCAAGTAAATCTATAAGTGTTGGTGCTAAGTCTGCTAAGCGACCTCCACTTCTTACTTCTACCCCTTCTTTTGTCACAATAACAGGAACTGGGTTTGTTGTATGAGTTGTCATAGGTGATTCGTTATCTGTTAATACTTCATCAGAGTTACCATGGTCTGCTGTAATGATAGCTGTACCATTCATTGATAAAATTTTATCAACAACTTCACCTAAACATTCATCAACTGCTTCAATTGCTTTAATTGTTGGTTCAAGCATACCACTATGACCAACCATATCAGGGTTCGCAAAGTTTAAGATAATTAAATCTAAATCACCTTTATCTAACTCACTGATTAAAGCATCTTTTACTTCATATGCACTCATTTCAGGTTTCAAGTCGTATGTTGCGACTTTTGGTGAATCGATTAATACTCTTCTTTCACCTTTAAACTCTGCATGATTACCACCACTCATGAAATAAGTAACATGAGGGAATTTTTCTGTTTCAGCAATTCTTAATTGATTTAAATTATTTTTCTCAGCTACTTCACCGATTGTATTTTTAATATCAACTGGTTTAAAAGCAACTTCGGCAATAACATCATCACTATAGTTTGTAAAAGTAACAAAGAATAAATCATCAAGTTTACGTTTAATTTCAAAACCTTCGAATTTTTCATTTGTATATACTTGGCTAAGTTGTGCTGCTCTATCTGGACGGAAGTTAAAGAATATCATAGCGTCATGGTTATTTACACCAGTGTTTTCCACACCTTTTTCTTCGTCTTTAACGATAAATGGAACAACAAATTCATCTGTTAGACCTTCTTGATAATTAGCTTCTACACCTTCAACTGCAGTTGCATATACAGGTCCAACGCCATTAGACATTGCATCATAAGCTTTCTCTTCACGATCCCAACGTTTATCTCTATCCATAGCGTAATAACGACCAGAAATAGAAGCGAATTGACCAATACCTAGCTCTTTAAATTTATTTTCAGTTTCTTCAATATATTTAAGTGCTGATTTTTGATCAACGTCACGTCCGTCTAAGAATCCGTGAACATAAACTTTTTTAACACCTTGTTTTTTGGCTAATTCTAATAATGCAAATAGATGTTTGTAGTGACTGTGAACACCACCATCTGATAGAAGTCCCATTAAATGTAGCGTTGAATCATTTTTTACAACGTGATCCATTGCTTGTTTAAGTGCGTCAATTTCAAAGAAATCGCCATCTTCAATTGATTTATTGATTCTAGTTAAACTTTGATAAACAATTCTTCCTGCACCAATGTTTAAGTGACCTACTTCAGAGTTACCCATTTGACCTTCTGGTAGACCTACATCTAAACCACATGCTGATAATTCGTTATGTGGATATTTGTTGTAATATCTATCAAAATTTGGTTTGTTGGCTTGTTTTACCGCATTACCATGCTCTTCTTCACGATTAGCAAAACCATCAAGAATGATAAGTGCTGTTGGTTGTTTAGCCATTATTTAGCACCTTCTAATAATGCTACGAATGAATCAACTTTTAATGAAGCGCCGCCAACTAATGCGCCATCGATATCTGATTGAGCCATATATTCTTTAATATTTTCTGGTTTAACACTACCACCGTATTGTACACGTAAAGCATCAGCAGCTTCTTGAGAGAAAGCACCTGCAACAACGTTACGTACGTGTGCACACATTTGGTTAGCATCTTCAGAAGTAGAAGATTTACCAGTACCAATTGCCCAGATAGGTTCATAAGCGATTACTGTCGCTCTAACTTGATCTTCTGTGAAGCCTTTAAGTGCTGCTTCAACTTGACCACCTACTACTGATTCAGCTTTACCTGCTTCTCTTTCTTCTAATGTTTCACCAACACAAATAATTGGTGTCATATTATGAGAAAATACAGCTAATGCTTTTTTATTAACATCTTCGTCAGTTTCGTGGAAGTATTCACGACGTTCAGAATGTCCTAAAACGACATACTTAACACCTAAATCTTCAAGTGCTGCTGGAGATGTTTCACCAGTGAAAGCACCATTATCTTCAAAGTATGCATTTTGCGCACCAATTTGTAAGCCTTGTGCTACGCCTTCTTTAGTTAAGTTAACAAGTGCATCTAATTGTAAAGTTGGTGCACAAATTACTGAATCTACCTCATTAGTATCTGGTAATGCTGGAAGTTCATTAACAAAGTCTTTTGCTTCTTGAACTGTTTTATTCATTTTCCAGTTACCTGCGATAATTGGTTTTCTCATGATATATAAACTCCTTTTATGATTATTTTTCAGAAATTGCTTCGATACCTGGTAATGCTTTACCTTCTAGATATTCTAGAGAAGCTCCGCCACCTGTAGAAATGTGTGTAAAATCATCAGCAAATCCTAAGTCCATCGCTGCTGCAGCTGAATCTCCACCACCGATAATTGTTGTAGCATCTTTTAAGTTAGCGATTGCTTTACATACGCCAATTGTACCTTGTGCAAAGTTACTAAATTCGAATACGCCCATTGGACCATTCCAAACAACTGTATTTGAACCTTGTAGAGCTTCACTAAATACTTCAACTGATTTAGGACCGATATCCATTGCTTCTTGATCAGTAGGAATTTCATCTGCAGAAACAACTGTAATTTCAGCATCATTTGAAAATTCTTTAGCTACTTTACAATCAACCGGCAAAATAATTTTATCGCCAGCACGTTCAAGTAAATCTTTAGCAAAATCTACTTTGTCTTCTTCAAGAAGTGATAAGCCGATTTCTTTACCTTGTGCTTTGAAGAATGTATATGCCATTCCTCCACCGATGATAACTTTATCAGCAATTGTTAATAAGTTTTCGATAACACCAATTTTATCAGACACTTTCGCGCCACCTAAAATTGCTACTAACGGACGTTCAGGTTCACTTACAACGCCGCCGATAAATTTGATTTCTTTATCCATTAAGAAACCTGATGCTGTTTCAATATTAGATGCAATACCTACGTTAGACGCATGTTCACGGTGAGCTGTACCGAATGCATCATTGATAAATACATCACCTAATGAAGCCCAGTATTTACCTAATTCAGGATCATTTTTAGATTCTTTCTTACCATCAATATCTTCAAAACGAGTATTTTCAAATACTAATACATCGCCTTCAGATAATCCGTCGATTGCGCTTTCTAACGCTTCACCACGAGTTTCTGGTACAAATGTTACTTCTTTATTTAATAATTCACTTAAGCGTTCTGCTACTGGTTTAAGTGACAATCCTTGTTTATCTTCTTCAGTTTTCACTTTACCTAAATGTGAGAATAAAATAACTTTACCGCCTTGCTCGATAATGTATTTTATTGTAGGAAGCGCTTGAACGATTCTGTTATCGTTTGTAATTGCACCATCTTTCATTGGTACATTAAAATCTGCTCTTACAAGTACTTTTTTACCTTTTAATTCTACGTCTTTAACATTCTTCTTTGCCATGACTTGTCTTCCTCCTCTAGATAATAGAAAATACTTTACGATTAAAAATAAGCGGAGAAGCGTTGTGCTCCCCGCTTACTCATAAGCATAACCTATTTAGTTCAATTATTTAAATTATTTGTTAGCTTGAGCTGCTAAATATTCTAAAGTACGAACTAATTGTGAAGTGTAAGACATTTCATTGTCATACCAAGATACAGTTTTAACTAATTGGCGATCTCCAACTGTCATAACACGAGTTTGAGTTGCATCAAATAATGAACCGTAAGTGATACCAATGATATCAGAAGATACGATTTCGTCTTCAGTGTAACCGAATGAATCATTTGTAGCATTTTTCATTGCTGCATTGATTTCTTCAACTGAAACTTCTTTGTCCAATACAGCTGTTAATTCTGTTACTGAACCAGTTGCTACTGGAACACGTTGAGCTGATCCATCTAATTTACCTTTTAATTCTGGAATTACTAAACCGATTGCTTTAGCAGCACCAGTTGAGTTAGGCACGATGTTTTGAGCAGCTGCACGAGCACGACGGAAGTCACCTTTAGCATGTGGAGCATCTAAAGTATTTTGGTCACCAGTGTAAGCGTGAATTGTCATCATTAAACCTTCAACGATACCGAATTCATCATTTAATACTTTAGCCATTGGAGCTAAACAGTTAGTTGTACAAGATGCACCTGAAACGATTTCTTCAGATCCGTCTAATTCGTCATGGTTAACGTTATAAACGATAGTTTTTAAGTCACCTGATGCTGGAGCTGAAATTAATACTTTTTTAGCACCTGCTTCGATGTGAGCTGAAGCTTTGTCTTTGTCAGCGAAGAAACCAGTACATTCTAATACTACATCGATATCTAAATCGCCCCATGGTAATTCTTTAGGATTAGGATTTTCGAAAGTTTTGATTTCTCTACCGTTTACGCGGAATCCGCCTTCGATAACTTCTACTTCGTCTTTGAAACGACCTTGTGTTGAATCATATTTTAATAAATGAGCTAACATTGCGTCATCTGTTAAATCGTTGATTGCTACTACTTCGATATTTTCAACTTCTTGTAATCTTCTAAATGCTAAACGACCTATTCTACCAAAACCATTAATTGCTACTTTAGTTGCCATTATGATGGCCTCCTTTTAATTTTTTATTTCAAAAAGGTTAAATAACCTTTTATTCCAAATTGATTATTGCTTTTGCAGCACCTTCGTCGGTAATAAGAATTGTATTCTTAGGCGCAATCTCAAGATAAGCTTTTATCGCTTCTGCTTTAGATGTCCCACCTGCTACTGCAAAAATGTTTGTCTTTGTTGTTAAGTCTTCTAGTTGCAAACCGATTGTCTTAACACGATGTACGACCTCACCTTTGTCATTAAAATAATAACCAAAAGCTTCACCGACAGCATGATGATGTTTCAATTGACTTAATACTGCTTCAGAAGTCTTCCTTCTTTCCGCCATCTTCAGCGCATCACCAATACCGTGAATAATAAAATCTGAACGACGTATTGCATCTAGCACCTCAATTACTGCAGGTTCTTTCAGCAAAGTTTCGTATGAACTTTCACTCACTTGGTCTGGAACATACAAGACTTTATATGACCCACCTGTACGATTTGCCATACTTGCACAAATTGTATTTGCTTGAAACACAACGTTTTCACCCAAACCACCACGCGCTGGCGTGAACAAAATGTCTTTATCTAATGGATGTAATGACTCACTTACTCTTGCCATTGTTGAACCACCAGTTACTGATACAGAAGCATGATCGTATAATGACTGTTCTAGTAATTCAGCTGTAACATTACCCATTTCTGCTTTAACCATCTCATCTAAATCCGAATTACCTCTCACTATATGAGCTTTGACACCATATCGATTGAAAATTTCTTCTTCGATATGATTAAAACTAGAATAAAGTGTTAAATAATGTGATAAAGAATCAAGCGTTTGCTCGCCTGTTTCAGTCAATTTCATACCAGTTGACCGAACGCTGATTAAATCTTGTTGTTTTAAAATTTCTATTTCAGTTCTCAATACCCGTTCAGTGACATTCATAACATCACTCAACGTTCTTCGACCTATAGGCTGCTTCTTCTCGATTGTCGATAAAATATTAAAGCGTCGATACATCTTGTCAATCAAATCAGGAACTAGTCTATGTTGTACTTTTAGTAAATCTTCCATAAACAAGTCGCCTCCTCAAAGATTAACAGATGGGCAATTTCTAACCTGGGTTAGACGTTTTTTGTCCCATGCGGGTCAAAAAAATAATATCTGTTTACAGTTTTATAATACACCCCTTATATATAGAATGCAAGTTAAAAGCGTTTCCTATTATTTCATTTGATTATATGCCTCTGTCAATGTGATGAAATCGATATTCCCTTCTTGTAAAACTTGCCCATCGTATTCAACAACAGGTATCCTTAACATATATTTTTCAAGTAATGTATCATCTTCTTCAATATTAATAGTATCTATTTTTATTTCATAATCGTACGATTCTTTAAAAAATTCAATTTGAATCTTAGCATCTTCACATAAACCACAATTTGTCCCAACATAAAATTTAATTGCCATCCAAATCACCCTTTACATAATAAAGCCTCCCCGAGACGAATCGAACGCCCATTTCAAGAACCGGAATCTTGCGTGTTATCCGTTACACTACGGAGAGATAAGTCTTAATAAATACTTTATATCTACTTAATATATTGTCGATATAATAGAATTATCAACCATTAAGGAGTGAAGCAATATGAATACAACTCAAAGGGAGTATTTCATCAGAAAAAGATGTGACTATTTTAATATAGAAGTCACACAAATTCACTGCACACAGCTCGTTGATTACGGAAACTATTATATCATTTATGCTAACATTGACAACTCATATCACAAATTCCCAGTGTATAAATCAGCTATTTAAGTTATAATATTCATCAGTAGGTCATATTTTTTGACCATGTTTGACTTTGTAGTGTATGATATGGTCATTAAGATATTCAAAGGAGGATTAACTGATGAATTTAATACCAACAGTTATTGAAACAACAAATCGCGGAGAACGCGCTTATGATATTTATTCACGTTTATTGAAAGACCGCATTATTATGTTAGGGTCAGCTATCGATGACAATGTAGCAAACTCAATCGTTTCACAATTACTATTCTTACAAGCTCAAGATTCTGAGAAAGATATTTACTTATATATCAACTCTCCAGGTGGTAGTGTAACAGCAGGATTTGCTATTTACGATACAATTCAACACATCAAACCTGATGTTCAAACTATTTGTATCGGTATGGCAGCATCTATGGGTTCATTCTTACTAGCAGCTGGTGCTAAAGGTAAACGTTATGCATTACCAAATAGTGAAGTTATGATTCACCAACCACTTGGCGGTGCACAAGGACAAGCTACTGAAATTGAAATTGCAGCTCGTCATATTTTACGTACACGTGAGAAATTAAATAAAATATTATCTGAAAGAACTGGACAACCAATTGAAAAAATTGAAAAAGACACAGATCGTGATAACTTCTTAACAGCTGAAGAAGCTAAAGAATACGGTTTAATCGATGATGTTATGCATCCAGAAGATATTAAATAATTCATAAAAATAGAAGCACCTGAGACAGGAATTGTCCCAGGTGCTTCTTTTATTGTTGAATTGTCTCGCCGTTTCTAATTTTATCAGCCATTTCATTTAATTTACGTAATCTATGATTAATACCTGATTTAGAAATTTTACCTGTGCTTACCATTTCACCTAATTCTTTAATTGAAACATCTTGATTATCTATTCTAAGTCTTGCAACTTCTCTTAAGCGATCTGGCAAGTTATCAATACCAATTTCTTTATCGATGAGCTGAATGCTCTCAACTTGTTTCATGGCGGCGCTCACTGTTTTGTTCAAGTTAGCCGTCTCACAATTGACTAATCGATTTACTGAATTTCTCATATCTCGAATAATTCTCACATCTTCAAACTTCAATAACGCTTGATAGCCACCAATCAAACTTAAGAAATCGGAAATTTTTTCAGCTTCTTTCAAATAACTGATAAAACCTTTTTTGCGCTCTAATAATTTAGCATTTAATTCATATTGATTCATGAGTGCGGTTAAATCTGCTGAATGTTCTTCATATAATGAAAAGACTTCAAGATGATATGAAGAAGTTTCTGGGTTATTAACAGAACCTCCTGCTAGAAATGCACCTCTTAAATAACTTCTTTTACAACAATCTTTTTGTAAAATATCTTTATCTATTTCATGTTTAAACATGCCATCTTGTAAAATACCAAGTTCATCTAATATTTCTTTAGCTTTTACTTTTATTCGACTAATATATATATTATTTTTCTTAAGTTTCATTTTCTTTCTCACTAATAATTCAACTTCAACACCGAAGCATTTTTTTATTAATGAAAATATTCGACGTGCTATCGCTGCATTTTCAGTTTGTACATTTATAACAAATTGCTGATTAGATATGCTTAAATTACCATTCATTCTAATCAAAGCTGAAAGTTCTGCCTTGGCGCAACAATCATCTACTTCAATTCTTGTTAATTCATTTTTCATTTCTGAAGCAAAGCTCACAGCAGATCATCCTTTCTTAGTTTATAAGCACATAAAAATAATGATATGCCAAAAGACATATCATACGTTTTGTATCTATTTCATATTACATGGAATAGCCGGGCGTATCAAGTTTTTAAACTTGAACTTTTTATGTTTTACTTGAAGGCTCTTTAATAACGCCAAATAATACCATCGCTAAACCAATGATTAAAAAAGTAATACCTATCTGCTGATTTGCGATTAAACCTACGAGTAAAAATATACAGCCAATAATCACCATTAATATCTGAACTCTTTTCATGACCCATCACCCCAAATTGAAAACCCTTACATTTATATTACTTGATTTCCATAAAAAAATGAAGCAAATTGACAATCATTCATGCCACATTTGCTTCATGTAATATCATTTTTTAAGTTTGACTGTTTTCTCTAGACGAAATGATTATTTATCTTTCTTGTATTGGATTGTACTGATTTCTCTTAAGGCAATTTCGTAAATGAGTTGTGCCAACACTTTATTGTTATGTCTAATGTATTGATGAGGTGTGATACTCACTAATTCATTATCATGAATACACTGTACACCCATGTCTTTCAACTTCTCACCATCAAATTCAACTTGTTTAGCTTCTTCCTGTTCATATCTTAATAGGATATCTTTATTGAAACGCTCATTTTGACATATAACAAAGTCAATGAATGATGCACCTACATGGTCATGAATCGCTTTAACATGATCACTAACTGAATAACCCGTTGTCTCACCTTTTTGAGTCATAAGGTTACATACATATAGTCTTTCTGCTTCAGTATTAACAATGGCATCTTTAACTTTATTCAAAATTAAATTAGGCATAATACTTGTATATAAAGAACCTGGTCCCATAACGATTAAATCTGCTTCTTCAATCGCATCTATTGCTTCTTTCATCGGTTCAATATCTTGAGGTGTCAAAAATACTTTTTCAATTTTCTTTTCAGTCTTAGGAATATTAGATTCCCCAACAATGATTTCACCATCTGACATAACTGCATTTAACACGACACTTCTCGTTGTGGATGGAATGACTTGCCCTTTAATATTCAATAACTTACTCAATTCTTTTACAGCATGTCCAAAATCATCCGTAATATTTGTCATAGCTGCTAACAATAAATTTCCGATTGAATGACTACCAAGTTCTTCTTCTTCAAAACGATATTGGAATAACTTTTCAAGCATTGGTTCTGTGTCACTAAGTGCTGCTAATACATTTCTGATATCGCCAGGAGCAGGTATATCCATCACATCACGAATTTTACCAGTACTACCGCCATCATCTGCTACAGTTACGATGGCTGTAATATCTATTGGATAATCCTTTAACCCTCTTGCTAATACAGAAAGGCCGGTTCCTCCGCCAATTAAGACGACTTTTAATCTTTTCATGTTCTTGGCTTACTTTCAATATGTGCATCGCGATGTGATGTATACACAACATAGTCAAAGTTCTCTTTAATATCTTCCCCTAAACGTTTTGCAAGTGCTACAGATCTATGTTGACCACCTGTACAACCAATTGCAATCGTCAATTGAGATTTCCCTTCTTTCTTATAACCAGGCAACATAAACATTAACAGATCACTAAACTTTTTATAAAATGTATTCGTCTCTTTCCATTTCATAACATATTGATAAACTTCATCGTCGAGACCTGTCATAGGTCTTAATTCTTCAACATAATATGGATTTGGCAAAAATCGTACATCAAAGACTATATCTGCATCAATAGGCATACCATGTTTGAAACCAAAGCTCATCACTCTTACTTGAAATGTTGTAGAAGGATCTTCTTCAAATGTTTCTACAAGTTCTTGTTTCAATTCTTTAGGCTTCATTTCAGTCGTATCAATCACAAAGTTACTGATACCTTTAATATCACTTAGTAATGCTCTTTCTCTTTCAATTGCAGATAATAAACTACCTTCCTCACTTAAAGGATGTGTTCTTCTCGTTTCTTTATATCTAGAAATTAATTTTTTATCACTTGCTTCTAAAAAGATAATGTCTACTAAGACTCTTTTCTCACTTTGTATATAATCTAATTCATCTCTTAAATCTCCAAAGAAATCCTTACCTCTTAAATCGATACCAATTGCAACTTTTGATAAAGAAGGATTACCCTGGTCCATTAAATCAACAAATTTTTGCAATAATATAGGCGGTAAATTATCAACACAAAAATATCCTAAATCTTCTAAAGCTTGTAGTGCGACTGATTTACCCGCACCGGACATTCCTGTAACTACAAGAAGTTCATTTTTTACATTAGTTTTGTCGATAGGTTGCATAACAGTTCTCCTTTAACGATCATATATACCTTTATCTTACATGATTACACCATAAAAAACATTAAATAAATGGCCAATACAAGTGTATCTTTCCCGTTATATAAAGGTAGTAATCACTTATGAAATAGAGTTGATTATATTGATGTTACGTTTTCGGGTCGGTAATTTTATTTATCGGCCTGAAAATCCTGTTTTCGGGTCTATAATTATTTTTATCGGCCTGAAAATCCTGTTTTCGGGTCTATAATTATTTTTATCGGCCTGAAAATCTCATTTCTGGACCGATAATTTTCCGTATCGGTCCATATTTTCCGTTTCTGGACCGATAATCACAATCCGCACCTTTTACCATCCACATAAAAAAAGAGGCGGGACATGTGTCCTCGCCTCTTCACTACTCAAATTATATTAATTGTTCTTCGTCTTCTAATGATTCGATATATGCTTGTGCATTTTGTGCTGCGATACTTCCGTCACCTGTTGCTGTAACGATTTGACGTAAAGTTTTTTCACGAACATCGCCTGCTGCATATACACCTGGCACTTTAGTTTCCATTTCATCATTTGTTTCGATATAGCCATTTTCATTTAAAATACCTAATGATTCAAATGGTTTAGTTAATGGTTTCATACCGATATAGATGAATACACCGTCAGCTTGGTGTTCTAACTCTGATCCGTCTTCAGTTGAAACTAATGTTACTGATCCAACTTTACCATCTTTTTCATTAATTGTTTTTAATGTAGTGTTCCAAATGAAATCAATTTTATCATTTTTAAATGCACGGTCTTGAATGATTTTTTGAGCTCTTAATTCGTCTCTTCTGTGAACAATTGTAACTTTGTCTGCAAATTTAGTTAAGAAAATACCTTCTTCGACAGCTGAATCTCCGCCACCGATTACGTATAAGTTTTTCCCTTTAAAGAATGCACCGTCACATACTGCACAGTAACTTACACCGCGTCCACCTAATTCTTGTTCACCTGGTACACCTATTTTTTTGTATTCTGCACCAGTTGCAATGATAATTGCACGAGCTGTTAATGTTTTGTCACCCATATTTACAACTTTATAAGAACCTTTATCTTCTATTTCTTTAATGTCACCATATTCATATTTAGCACCAAATTTTTGTGCATGTGTAAACATTTTAGTTGATAAGTCTGGACCTGTTATTAAATCAAAGCCAGGGAAGTTCTCTACATCTTCAGTGTTTGCCATTTGTCCACCTGGCATACCTCGTTCTATCATTACAGTTGATAAATTTGCTCTTGAAGCATACACTGCAGCAGTCATTCCTGCTGGTCCTGCCCCAACTATAATTACATCATAATCTACTTGTGTAGTCATTTATAAACTGCCTCCTCTTATTAATTCAGTAGAATTGTACATCATAATCATTACTATTCATAACTATATGCTCAAAATAGCATTGATCGCTTTATTCAAACGATACGTAGTAATATGAAATGTATCTTTAATCTCTTTTTTAGTTATTTTTTTATTTAGCATCTTTAAATAAATATAAATGGATGCTGCAACATAATGTTCAACTTGTTCAATCGGTTCATTATCTGCAATGAGCATTTCTGCATGTTCAATCCATGATACAAAAATCTCTTTTCCATATTTCTGATATATGGATTGTTCGATAAGCTTCATACCTTTATCAATAAAGCCTAACTTATTTAAGTGTAAATCTTGAAAAGTATACGTTATATATAACCTTTCATAGTCTGGTAAACTTTCTAGAACTTCCCATATTTCATGAGACATAACGAGTTCTCTATGTTTCATATGCCCTAATAAAAATATGCCATATAATCTATATCGATAGTCTTCGTCTTTTAATAAAGGTAATACATGACGATCTAACATATCTTTTAGTTCGTCAATTTTCCAAGGTGGCAATTGACTATGATATTGTACACTATCTTCAAATCTTTGCCAATGTCTTTTCGCTTCATCTAAATAACCTAAATGATAGAAGTTGTAACTTAAGGCGTGGTGTAGTTGTGGCGTAGCAGCTTGTGCTTTTTTTAGAAGAGGCACTAATAATTGATTAGAAGGTTTATGCTTTCCTAAATAGCTTAAAACAACACCCAATTTAAAAGATTCTTCATCGTTAATAGGATGTAATTTACTTAATTGATTCAGATATTGCTCATAACGTTCTATCTGTTGCGTGTTATAAAGCAATAATGTCATATGACATAAAGCGTAAATATCAGAAGGATTATCTTCCAATATCGTTTGTAATAATATCTCCGCTTCGTCATATTGACTATTGTATAACATAGACATCGCTTTTAAATTCATAATATGCTTATCTTCTTGTATTTTAGCACGTTGTCTATCAATATATTCATTCGCTTCTTGTAACCTACCATGTGAAAATAAGTATTGAAAAATATGTTGAATAACAAATCTTTCCGCTTCTTCTTCCACAATTGTTTGATCATCATACTTTACTTCAAACATTTGAATCATTTCTTCAAAATAATCTTGGTCGTCCTCTTCTGTTACATACCTTAAACCAAATAAAAATGCTTTATTAGGTTCATTCGTCTTTATATACATTTGACTTAAATAAAAATAATAATCCGTTACAAAATTTTCTTTCACAATTTGATTGAACATCATTTCTTCTGCTTCGGTATTTTTATTCAGCTCTACAAGACATTCAGCATAAGGCGGTATAATAACAAAATCATTAGGTGATAGTTCAAGCGCTTTTTTAAATAAAGACTCGGCATATCCGAAATCTTGTTCTCTCATTTTTTCCATTGCTTTATGATAATAGAAGTCTTTATCAAACTTTACGTGTATGACATTTGAATTTTCTCCCAACGACTGACTCACCGCCTTTTTTTAAGTTCCATAGGATTGCCATATGCCATCATATCATCAGGTACATCTTTCGTCACGATTGTACCACTTGCTATAACAGCATTATCACCTATACTCACGCCTGCAAGTATAGTGGCATTTGCACCAACTAATACATTATCTCCAATGTTTACACGGCCAATTCTATATTCTTCGACTAAATATTCATGACATAGAATGGTTGCATTATATCCTATTACACAGTTTTTACCGATAGTTATAAGTTCAGGATACATAATATCAGGCGTTGCTTTAAATGCAAAAGCTGTCTTTTGTCCAATTTTCATCTTAAGCCCTTTTCTGTATAGAAAATGTTTCCATTTAACACTCGGTAAATATCTACTAATTTCAATGATAATAACATTTTTAAATACTTTTATAAAACGTACTGTTTCATACATTTTCCATAATGGATTCTCACCATCTACTTTTTTAGTCTTTAATGCTCTCACGTAAACACTTCTTTCACATTAGTTATGATAATAACCTTTAACATCTCTGAATTTTTTCGGATTATAACGTACTCTTCTATATATAATACAAGCAATAGAAACAACAATAATTACAATAGAGATAACTTGAGCAATTCTTAAATGTTCAGTAAGCATCAAGCTATCCGTTCTTAAACCTTCTATATAGAATCTACCAATTGAATAATAAATTAAATAAGCAAAGAATGTCTCCCCAATTTTCAATTGAGGTCTAATGAGTAATAAAATGACAAAGCCGATTATATTCCAAATAGATTCATATAAGAATGTTGGTTGGTAATAAATACCATCTATTTGCATATGGCTAATGATAAATTCAGGTATATGTAAATTTTCAAGGAAACTACGTGAAACAGGTCCACCGTGAGCTTCTTGATTCATAAAGTTACCCCATCTACCAATCGCTTGTGCTAAAATAATACTTGGCGCAACAATATCAACCATTTGGAAGAATGATAAATTCTTTTTACGACATATGATGAAACCTGTTAAAAAGGCACCAATCAATCCACCATGAATAGCTATACCACCATTCATAATAAGTGGTATCTCTGCTAAATGTTGACTGTAATAATCCCATTCAAACGCTACGTAATAAATACGTGCACAGATAATTGCCATTACGACACACCATATAATTAAATCTATAAGTGATTCTTCTTTTATTCCAACTTTTTTAGCAGTTCTTTGTGCGATAAGATATCCAATTAATATACCTGAAGCTATGATAATACCATACCATCTTATTGCTAGCGGCCCTAATTGTATGGCTACGGGATCAATGCCTAACACTTCCATTATTCATTCTCCTTACGTGCATTTTTCAAAATTTCTGCATTAAGACGATTATTAAACTCTTCAGCAGTATTAATACCCATATTATTTAAACGGTAGTTCATTGCAGCAACTTCAATGATGACTGCTAAGTTTCTACCAGGTCTAACAGGAATTGTCTTTTTAGTTATTTTTGAATCTAATATTTTTAAAGTTTCTTCATTCAATCCAACTCTGTCATATATTTTTTCTTTGTTCCATGTTTCTAAATTGATGTTTAACTTGATTCTTTTCTCCATCAAGATAGATCCCGCACCAAATAAAGTCATAACATTAATAATACCAAGACCTCGTATTTCAAGTAAATGTTCGATGATCTTAGGTGCTTTACCAATTAATTCATTTTTATTGATTTCTTTAATTTCAACATTATCATCAGCAACAAGTCTGTGACCTCGTTTAACAAGTTCTAATGCAGTTTCACTTTTACCGACACCACTATCACCAGTAATTAATACACCTACACCGTAAACATCTACGAGTACGCCATGTAATGATGTTTCAGGTGCTAGTTCACGTTCTAAATATCCGGTTACTTGCCCCATCAATTTAGTCGTTGAAGACTCACTTTTTAAAAGTGGTGTGTTGTTTTCATTACAACTTTGAATGAGTTCTTCTGGTGCATCTAGGCCTCGTGTGATAATGATAGCTGGTGTTTCGGGTCTACACAATTTAGCCATTCTACCTTTTTTCTCTTCATCAGGCAACAAATTATAAAATGACAACTCAGTTGTGCCTAATACTTGAATTCTATCTGATGAATAATGTGAAAAATACCCAGCCATTTCTAGACCAGGACGTGATATATCTGTTTCTGTTACTTTACGATGTAAGCCATTTTTCCCGGCAATAACTTCCAAATTAAATTGCTCTATTAATTTACTACTTGATATCATAGGGTTCACCTCTAGGTTAATATATGTTAATTCTAATGAACTTTAACCTTAACTGCAATCATTATCAATATTACAACAGTTTCAGCAAATATAAAAACCCTAGAAACTTTTTATCGTTTCTAGGGTTAAAAATTAAATATCTTTGTTTTGGTCGTTATTTTTGTTGAAATTTCTAATGATATTTCTTAATGATTCATCTAATTGTTGAATAGGATCTTGACCTGATCCTTCATTATCCTTAAACTGCTTTTCAAATTCAGTTTTACCTGATTTGGCAGTTGTCTTAAATTTATCTAATAAGTCTTCAAATAAATTTTCTACATTTTCTTTAGATTTCTTATCAAAAGGTGATGATGATTTTTGATTATTCGATGTTGCATCAAGTAACTTCACCGCTTCATCAACAGTAATTTTCCCACCTTCAATAAGGTCTAAAATTTTTAATTGTACTTCGTTCATAAATAACCCCTCCTGGTTTATGATCGATCTCGTTCTAAAATTGGTTTTAAATATTTACCAGTATAAGATGCTTCTACTTCAACAATGTCTTCTGGTGTTCCAGTAGCAATTATTTCACCGCCACCATCTCCACCTTCTGGACCTAAATCTATAATATAGTCTGCTGTTTTAATGACATCTAAATTATGTTCAATAATGATAACAGAGTCGCCATTTTCAACGAGTCTATTTAACACACTTAATAAACGTTTAATATCATCTACATGTAAACCTGTTGTTGGTTCATCAAGTATATATAAAGACTTACCATTAGATCGTCTATGAAGTTCTGAAGCAAGTTTCACACGTTGTGCTTCACCGCCTGATAAAGTTGTTGCAGGCTGACCTAGTTTAACATATCCTAAACCAACATCTACTATTGTTTTTAATTTTCTATTTATCTTAGGTAAACTTTCGAAAAAGTGATAAGCATCTTCTACTGTCATTTCTAATACATCAGAAATACTTTTTCCTTTATAAGTTACTTCTAATGTTTCTCTATTATAACGTTTTCCATCACAAACTTCACATGGTACGTATACATCTGGTAAGAAATGCATTTCAATTTTAATGATTCCGTCACCTTTACAAGCTTCACAACGGCCACCTTTAACATTAAAACTGAATCTTCCTTTTTGATAGCCTCTCACTTTTGCCTCATTCGTTTGGCTAAATACATCTCTAATATCATCAAATACGCCTGTATAAGTTGCGGGGTTTGAACGTGGCGTTCTACCAATTGGTGATTGGTCAATATCTATAATTTTTTCAATTTCATTTACACCTTTTATAGATTTATGTTCACCTGGTTTTGTTTTCGTGTTATACAATTGTTTTTGCAAACCTTTGTACAATACTTCATTTACTAATGAACTTTTACCAGAACCTGAAACACCTGTTACACATGTCATAACTGATAATGGGAAGTCTACATCGACATTTTTCAAGTTATTACTTGTCGCACCTTTAACAGATATTTTACGTTTCGTGATTTTTCTTCGTTTAGACGGTACAAAGACTTTCTCTTTACCGCTTAAGTATTTACCTGTTAAAGATTGTTCATTTGCCATAACTTCTTCAGGTGTACCACTCGCAACTACTTCACCACCATGTACACCTGCTTTTGGACCTATATCAATTAAATAATCCGCCGCTTTCATCGTGTCTTCATCATGTTCAACGACAATTAATGTATTACCCATATCTCTCATAGATTTCAATGTATCAATTAATCGATCATTGTCTCTTTGATGTAAACCGATAGAAGGCTCATCTAGCACATATAACACACCTGATAACCTAGAACCAATTTGAGTTGCCAGTCTGATACGTTGTGCTTCCCCACCAGATAATGTACCTGATGCTCGATTGAGTGTTAAATATTCTAAACCTACATTATTTAAGAAAGATAATCTTTCATGTATTTCTTTTAAGATGAGCTTCGCAATTTTACGTTCTGTTTCATCTAAATCTAGATTATCAAAATGTTTGATTGCATTATAAATTGAATACCTGACTACTTCACCGATATGTTGGCCATCTACTTTGACAGAAAGTACTTTTTCATTTAAACGATAACCATCACATGTTTCACAAGTTTTTTCTACCATGTATTTTTGCATCACTTCTCTAACGTATTCAGATGGTGAATCATGGTAACGACGTTCAATATTATTCAGTACACCTTCAAAAGCCATCGTTCTCTTTCTTTCTGTTTTAACGCCATAATCTTGATTGAATTTAAATTCTATTTCATCATCATGACCTCTTAAGACGATGTTCTTTTCTTTTTTCGTTAATTTATTAAATGGTTTATCCATGTGAATATTAAAATGTTCACAAGCTTGTTTTAATAAAGTTGGATAATAATTAGAACTGATTGGCTGCCATGGTAAAATTGCACCTTCATTTAAACTTAAAGTCTTATCTGGCACAACCAAATCAATATCTACAGTTAGTTTACTTCCTAATCCATCACAAGATGGACAAGCACCAAATGGATTGTTAAATGAGAACATTCTAGGTTCTAATTGATCTACTGAGAAACCACAAATAGGACAAGCATGGTGTTCAGAAAATTTAATTTCATCACCATCAATAATATCAGCAACTGCATTACCATCAGCTAATTCTAGCGCTGTTTGTAATGAATCAGCTAACCTCGCTTCAATACCTGGTTTAATGACAAGTCTATCAATCACGACATCAATAGAATGATTTTGATTTTTGTTTAAATCTGGAACATCATCTACATCTAAAATATCGCCATCTACTTTTAACCTTGCATAGCCTTTTTTAGCAATGTCTTCGATTAATTTCTTATGTGTACCTTTACGTCCTGAAACGATTGGTGAAAGAATTTGTATTTTTGTTCTTTCTTCTAACTCCATGACTTGATCGACCATTTGTTGAACCGTTTGTGATTTAATTTCAATACCATGGTTTGGACATATTGGTCTTCCAACTCTCGCATATAATAATCTTAAATAATCATATATTTCAGTTACGGTAGCAACAGTTGATCTTGGGTTTTTACTTGTTGTCTTTTGATCGATTGATATAGCTGGAGAAAGACCATCAATTAAATCTACATCTGGTTTGTCCATCTGTCCTAAAAATTGTCTCGCATATGCACTTAATGACTCTACATATCTTCTTTGACCTTCTGCATATATCGTATCAAATGCTAAAGACGACTTTCCTGAACCAGATAATCCAGTCATAACAACAAGTTGATCTTTAGGTATTTCTATATCTATATCTTTTAAATTATGTGCTCTTGCACCTTTTACGATGATGGATTTGTTTTTCATCTCAGTCACCTTTCTGCTTTTAGTTCAAATAATATATCTCTTAGTTCAGATGCACGCTCGAAATCTAAATCTTTCGCAGCATCTTTCATTTCTTTTTCTATGCGCTCAATTGTCTTTTCTCTTTCTTTTTTCGTAAGTTTCTTAGGCGCTTTTTTAGTATCTTTTTCGGTTACTTCATCCGTTTCTACTGTTGCTGATATGACATCACGTATTTTCTTATTAATTGTTTGTGGTGTTATATTGTGTTCTTCATTGTACGCTTCTTGAGTAGCACGCCTTCTACTTGTTTCATCTAATGCTGTTCTCATAGAATCTGTAATTTTATCAGCATACATAATAACTTTACCTTTATCATTACGTGCAGCTCGACCAATCGTTTGAATCAACGAACGCTCTGATCTCAAGAAACCTTCTTTATCTGCATCTAAAATCGTCACAAGCGAAACTTCTGGGATATCTAAACCTTCTCTTAGTAAGTTAATCCCAACTAATACATCATAAACACCCATTCTTAAGTCTCTAATGATTTCTATTCTTTCTAATGTTTTTATTTCTGAGTGTAAATAATTCACTTTAATGCCGGCTTCTTTTAAATAAGTCGTTAAATCTTCACTCATTTTTTTAGTTAATGTTGTAATTAATACACGTTCATTTCTTTCTATTCTTTCATTAATTTCAGCCATTAAATCATCTATTTGATTTTCACTTGGTCTGACTTCAACAATCGGATCTAACAAACCAGTTGGACGAATAATTTGTTCGACCATTTCATCAGTATGTTCAATTTCATATGGTCCTGGTGTTGCTGAAACATAAACCAACTGTTTCGTTTTTTCTTCAAATTCTTCAAATTTAAGCGGTCTATTATCTAAAGCACTTGGTAGTCTAAAGCCATGTTCTACTAAAACATTTTTTCTCGCTTGGTCACCATTATACATGCCTCTAATTTGAGGAAGTGTTACATGAGATTCATCAATCATCACTAACCAATCATCACCAAAGTAATCTAATAAAGTATATGGTGTAGAACCTTTTGGTCGTAACGTTAAATGTACAGAATAGTTCTCAATGCCTGAACAAAAACCCATTTCTCTCATCATTTCTAAATCATAATTCGTTCTTTGTTCAAGTCGTTGAGCTTCTAAAAGTTTATTTTCTTTTCGAAGTTCTGCCAATCGTTCTTCAAGTTCTTTCTCAATACGCTCAATCGCAACTTTCATTTTTTCTTCACGTGTTACGAAGTGAGATGCGGGATAAAATAGAAAATGTTCTCTTTCAGCAATAACTTCACCTGTTAAGTAATTCACTTCTCGAATTCTATCGATTTCATCTCCAAAGAACTCCACTCTGACACATAGTTCATCACGTGATGCTGGAAATATTTCTACAACATCTCCTCTAACTCTAAATGTCCCACGTCTAAAATCTATATCATTACGTGAATATTGGTTATCAACAAGCTTTCTTAACAGTTCATTACGTTCCATTTCCATACCAACACGTGTACTTACAACTAAGTCTTTATATTCTTCTGGATTACCTAAACCATAAATACAGCTGACACTCGCAATAACGATAACATCATCTCGTTCAAACAATGCACTAGTAGCTGAATGTCGAAGTTTATCAATTTCATCATTTATAGAGGCATCCTTTTCAATAAAAGTATCCGTTTGAGGTACATATGCTTCAGGTTGATAATAATCATAATAACTTACGAAATATTCTACTCTATTCTCAGGAAAGAATTCTTTAAACTCACTATATAGCTGTCCAGCCAACGTTTTATTATGTGCAATGATCAATGTTGGTTTACCGACTTCTTTAATGACATTACTCATCGTAAACGTTTTACCTGTACCTGTCGCACCTAGTAAAGTTTGATGTCTCTTGCCATCATTAATGCCTTTTACAAGAGATTTAATCGCTTCTGGCTGATCACCTTGCGGAGAGTAGTCAGAATGTATTTTAAAAGGAAAATGTTGCATAGGAACCTCCTCATTTTCTGTAATATATATATTTATTTTATCAAAAATTTGTAAAAATGACCAAACATTTGTTCGTTAATTTTAAAATTACATACAAATAAGAGGAAAAATCTAAATGATTATTCCTCTTATCTATCTTGATTCAATTTTATCTATTTTAAGTGTATCTACTATATAAAAGCCAGCTACTAAACTCAATACATCTAACAACATAATGAGCTCATTATTAAAAAAGCCTTTATAAACCGAAACACCAATTATAATACTGGATACAAGTAAACCAATCCATTTATTTTGAGCAATTTGCGTGAAAATAATAACCATTAAACAAGGAAGAAACAAAGCTAGAATCGGCCAAATCATTCAATTCACTAACTCCTTTTTGTTTCACGTTTCTCAAGTATCGTCATTGTTATCTCTCTTAACTCTGAACGTGGTATAAATTTTTCTTGTAACATATCAGGTATAATATGTTGAATAAAATCTTGTACAGATGCTAAATGATCAAATTGCATGATGGTTTCCAATGAACTTTCATAAATTTCGAAGAATAAAGGTTCTGGATTTCTCTTCTGAATTTCACCAAAAGATTCATACAATAAATCAATTTTATCAGCAACACTTAATATTTGCCCTTCTATACTATCATCTTTACCCTCTTGTAGTCTATGTCTATATATATCTTGATATTGCTCAGGAAATTCTTCTGTTATAAATTTATCGATCATCTCTTCTTCAACTTGAGAGAATAATTTTTTAATTTCATAAGACGCATATTTTACAGGTGTCTTAATGTCACCTGTAAATATTTCAGGATAATCATGGTTCAAAGCTTTTTCATAAACAAGTTTCCAGTCTATTTCTTGACCATTTTGTTCTTCTACTGTTGCTAAATATTGCGCTATTTTCGTTACTTTAAAGGAATGAGCTGCAACATTATGGTCTTGATATTTAAATTTACCTGGACATCTTACTAATTTCTCTAAATCAGACAAACTTTTAAAATATTGATGTACCCCCATTAAATTTCCTCCTTAACTTGTGTAACTAAGTTGTTTAGTGTCTTTTCAGATAATTCACCTAAATACACTTTTTTGATTTCGCCATTTTTATCTACAAATAAAGTTGTAGGTATATTATACGATTTGAACTTTTCAAGAAAATCATCTTGCGCAACGTAAACATCATAATTCACATTTACATCGTCCATTAATTGTTTAGCTGGTTTTCGTTTATCTTTAACATTTAAACCAACTAATTCGACACCTTTATCTTCATGTTTTGCATATTTTACAAGTTCAGGCATTTCTCGTTTACAAGGGTCACACCAAGAGGCAAATAAATTAATAACTGTAATATCATTTTTAGATGTTACCTCTTTTAATTGTTTTGATTTTTCAGTTGAAAAAACATTTACAGTTTCATTATTTACATTCATGCCTGTAGCTGGATGACTATTTTGAAACGATTGCTTCCCTTGTTGCTCTTTAAACTGTTCGTCCGTTTGAAACTTATTGATATCTAATACTTTATAAACACTGACACTAATAATCAATAACAAAAGTATAACTAATATGATTTTTAACCTTTTTTTCATGTTTTCAAACCTCTACACTAACATTTACGTTTATTATATCAACTATAATGATAAAAAAAAGCAAATAGTTAAAATTCTTAAATGGAATTAACTACTTGCTTATTTATTAAATTTCTATAAAAACTAATGAATATAATTATATGAACCAGCTGCTGATGCTGAAATTGTACGTGAAGATACAACGCCTACACCTTGGTAGTTCATTTCAGAAACTTGAATTGAACCATCTGAATTCACTTTATCTACATAAGCTACATGTCCATATCCACCAGCAGTTGATTGTAAAATTGAACCAGCTGATGGGCTGTTGTTTACTGTGTAACCAGCTTGAGCTGCTGCATTAGCCCAGTTGTTAGCATTACCCCAAGTATTACCTAAATCTGGACGTTTACTAAATGCATAGTACGTACATTGCCCAGAAGTGTATAAATTACTTCCGCCACCAGAATTTGGTCGGCTGTATGAAACAGGTTCTGTATATTGTGTTGATTGACTGTGATTAAATGTCGGTGCAACATAAGCAACTGAGTCTTCACTATTGTAAACATTACCATATGATGTTTGTTCAAATACGTATCTTAATAATGAATCTTCTTGAGCAGGAGATTCAGGTGCACTAACTGTCAAACTAGTAGGTTCAGCAGTTGGTTCTGAAGTTTCTGCTGCAACTTTTAATTCATCACCTACTAAAATTAGATCTGAAGATAAATTGTTCCATTCTTTTAAGTCTGATACATTAACATCAAATTTTTCAGCTATTTTGTTAAGTGTATCACCATCTTGAATTGTATAGATGTTATCTTCTAATACCTTTAATGTTTGTCCAACCTTAACATTTACGTCGATGTTATTTAAAGATTTAATTTCAGATACTGATGTTCCATATTCTTCTGCAATATTCTCTAATGATTGTCCTTCTTTTACTTTAATATCAGCTGCATAGGCAGATGAATTTGCTAAAGTTGTTAAAGCAGTTACAGATGCTAATGTAATGAAAGTCTTCTTCATGATGAAATATCCTCCCGAAGTGTATGTATTTACGTTTATATTTTTAATTTATATGATGTTCCTCAATTAATACTGGAAATAATATAGCACAATATCTTTCTCAATATTGTATTGTTACAAATCTGTAATATAAACGTTAACATTCTATAATTTTATAGATAAAAATGTTACTAAAGACTGTCATGTAGACATTTAAAAAGACAATGTTAATTATTTATACACAATTAACATCGTCTTTTTGATTTATCAATATTCAATTAAAATACTTATGTTTTAACAAAGTGAAATTTCCAATTTGTATGCAAAATGAATATAAATGATTATTTTTGTTTAGCTAACCATTTAGCAACTTCTTTTGCATCTTTTTCATCTACAACTTTGCTTGGCATATTGCCTTTACCTTCGTTGATAATTTTTTCAATATCAGACTCAGACATTTTGGCACCGACTTTTTTAAGTGATGGTCCAGATGCACCATCTAAATCTTTACCATGACATCCTACGCAAGAATTGTTTTTAAAGATTTTTTCCCCTTGTGAACTGTATTCTTCTTTGCTGCTATCATCGCTTGATTGTCCACATCCTACAAATACTAACGATGATAATGCTATTACAGAAATCATGCCCATTTTGATTTTCATGTATAACACTCCATTCATTTTATTATCAACTATATTTTACCATGTAAACCATCCTCTGACATCATTTTGTTCAATAATTCACAATTTAAATTATCATAAAAGAAACTAGGATATTAAAAATCATCCTAGCCTCTTACTTTAAATTATTTTTCGTTAATTTGACTTCTTAAATATGCATCGATAAATGGATCTAAGTCACCATCCATAACTGCATTCGTATTACCTGTTTCTTCATTAGTTCTATGATCTTTAACCATAGCATATGGATGAAATACGTATGAACGTATTTGACTACCCCATCCAATTTCTTTTTGTTCGCCTCTAATTTCATCTAAAGCTGCTGCTTGTTCTTCAAGTTCTTTTTGGTAGAGTTTAGCTTTTAACATTTTCATAGCTTGTTCTCTATTTTTAATTTGTGATCTTTCGTTTTGACATGTTACGACGATACCAGTTGGTTGGTGTGTAATTCGAACAGCTGAATCAGTCGTGTTGACGTGCTGTCCACCTGCACCAGATGCTCTATAAGTATCGACTGTAATGTCTTCAGAATTAACTTCTATTTCTATTTTTTCATTATTAAATTCAGGTGTTACATCACAAGATACAAATGATGTATGACGTCTTCCTGATGAATCGAATGGCGAAATACGCACTAATCTATGGACACCTTTTTCAGCTTTTAAATATCCATATGCATTATGACCTTTGATAAGAATTGTGACACTTTTAATGCCCGCTTCATCTCCAGCTTGATAATCTAACGTTTCTACTTTGAAGCCTTTTTGTTCTGCGAAACGTTGATACATTCTAAGTAGCATTGAACCCCAATCTTGAGATTCTGTACCACCTGCACCTGGATGCAATTCTAATATAGCGTTGTTTTCATCATGTTCACCATTAAGTAGCAGTTTCAATTCAAATTGATCGATGTCTGTTTGTAACGCTTTTAAATCCTGCTCAAGCATTTCGTGCATATCTTCATCATATTCTTCTTGTAACAATTCAACAGTTGTAAGCAAATCTTCAATCTGTTGATCTAAAGTATGAAAATCACCGACTACAGACTTTAATGCATTGTTTTTGTTAATGATGTCTTGTGCTTTATTTTGATCGTCCCAGAATGACGGATCAACCATCATTTCTTCGTATTCTTGAATGTTCGTCTCTTTATTTTCTAAGTCAAAGAGACCCCCTGATATTCATTAATTTTTCATTATTTTTATTTAATGTTTGTCTAATTTCCGTTAATTCCATAAAATTACTCCTTTATGCTTGACCATGACAGTTTTTATATTTCTTACCACTACCACATGGACATGGATCATTTCGGCCAACTTGTTCATCTTTTACGATTGGTTTTGGTTTAACTTTTTCTTTACCATCATTTGCACTCACATGTTTAGCTTCACCTATTTCAACTTGTTCACGTTCAACTTGTTCGCCACGATCAATTGTTGATTTAAGAATGTATTTACTTACTTCATCTTCTATTTCATTCAACATTGTTTCAAATAAATCCAAACCTTCATTTTGGTACTCTCTAAGTGGATTGATTTGACCATAAGATCTTAAGTGGATACCTGTACGTAATTGATCCATTGTATCAATGTGATCAGTCCATTTACGGTCTATTGTTCTTAACACAATCATACGTTCAAATTCAGACATTTGATCACCAAAGTCTTCTTGTTGAGCATTGTATTGTGTTTTAATTTTTTCTAATACAATTTCTACGATATCTTCATAATCTCTACCACGAATATCATCAACTTTAATTGCACCTTGTGGTAAATATGAATCTTCAATATATTGAACAAGCGCTTCAAAATCAATTTCTTCTTCATTTGTTGCGAAGTGATAGTTCACGCCACGCTCTAATGATGATTTAATCATGTCTTTAACAATGTCTTGTACATCATCTTTTTCGATAATATCATTACGTTCACCGTAAATGATTTCACGTTGTTTTCTAAGTACATCATCGTATTCTAATAAACGTTTACGTGCATCGAAGTTATTACCTTCAACACGTTTTTGAGCAGATTCTACTGCTCTAGAAACCATTTTAGATTCAATTGGTGTATCATCATTCATACCTAATTTACCCATTAAAGATTGCATACGTTCTGATCCGAAACGAACCATCAACTCATCTTGTAATGATAAGTAGAATCTACTTCGACCAACGTCACCTTGACGACCTGAACGTCCTCTTAATTGGTCATCGATACGTCTTGATTCGTGACGTTCTGTACCAATAACAGCTAAACCACCAAGTTCAACAACGCCTTCACCAAGCTTGATATCCGTACCACGACCGGCCATGTTTGTTGCAATGGTTACTGCACCTTTTTGACCTGCATTTAAAATAATTTCTGCTTCACGTTCGTGGTTTTTCGCATTCAATACGTTATGTCTAACGCCTTTTTTCTTTAATAGTTGTGAAATATATTCACTTGTTTCAACGGCAACTGTACCTAATAATACTGGTTGACCTTTCTTGTAGAGCTCGATTACATCTTTAACAACTGCATCAAACTTACCTTTTTGAGATGCAAAAATTAAGTCCGCTTCATCTTTACGTTGTATCGGTCTATTTGTTGGAATTTGCGTAACAGTCATATTGTAAATATTTCTGAACTCTTCTTCTTCCGTCTTAGCCGTACCAGTCATACCTGATAATTTGTTATACATTCTAAAGAAGTTTTGGAACGTAATAGATGCCATTGTTTTAGATTCATTTTGAATCTCGAGTCCTTCTTTTGCTTCAATTGCTTGATGCAAGCCGTCAGAGAATCTTCTACCTGGCATTGTACGACCTGTAAATTGGTCGACAATCATAATTTCTCCATCTTCAACAACGTAATCTTTATCTTTAAACATTGTTCTATTTGCTTTTAATGCAATATTAATATGATGCATTAAGTTAACATGTTTCACGTCAAACAGGTTATCAATTTTGAACATACGTTCAGCTTTATCAATACCTTGTTCTGTTAAAGTGATGGCTTTAGTTTTTTCATCATAACTAAAGTCATCTTCACCTTTAAGCATTTTTACAAATACGTTGGCTTGTGTATATAAAGTAGTCGATTTTTCTGCTTCACCAGAAATGATAAGTGGTGTTCTCGCTTCGTCAATTAAAATTGAGTCAACCTCATCAATGATGGCAAAATTAAGAGGTCTCATAACACGGTCTTTTTTATACGTAACCATGTTGTCTCTTAAATAATCAAATCCAAGTTCATTGTTTGTACTATACGTGATGTCCGCTGCATATGCTTCACGTTTTTGATCCGTATCCATTGAATTCAAATTAAGTCCAACTGATAAACCTAAGAAATTATATAATTGCGCCATTTCTTCACTTTGTGAACTTGATAGATATTCATTGACTGTAACAACATGAACTCCTCTACCTGTTAACGCATTTAAATAAACTGGCATTGTTGCTGTTAATGTTTTACCTTCACCAGTTTTCATTTCTGAAATATCACCACGATGAATGGCAATACCACCCATTATTTGTACTTTAAATGGTGTCATATTAAATACCCTAGTAGATGCTTCTCTTACGATTGCATATGCTTCAGGTAAAATTTTGTCTAAATATTTTTCTTGCTTTTTATAATCTTCTATTTCTGACAATTCTTTTTTGAATTGTTCTGTTTTCTCTCTTAATTGATCATCTGTTAATTTAGCAATTTCATCTTCTAAATTGATGACTTGGTCTGCTAATTTTCCGAGTGATTTAACAACTCGTTTGTTACCATCAGCTATTTTTGATAAAAAACCCATTTTGTTCTCTCCTTCAACTAGAAAACTAGTAATCTTACAACAATATATCATAACACGTTTATATCTCTTTTTACACTATTTAAGATTACCACCTCTGTACATGAAAAGCTATCAATAGCCAAAGAAACTGGTGCAGAAATTCTGCACCAGTTCGTGTGAATGATTTTTATTGTATTGAAGTTTCAATTAATCCATATTTACCATCTTTACGTTTATAAACGATGCTTGTTTCATCTGTTTCTGCATCAGTAAAGATGTAAAAATCATGTCCTAGTAAGTTCATTTGTAATACTGCTTCTTCAGAATCCATTGGTTTCAATGCAAATTGCTTAGAACGAATGATTTCAATTTCATTATCGCTATCATTCTCTTCAACTTCTTCAGGAGCAGCTGAATCTGCACTTACTGCAAAGACATCTTTATCTCGCCCTTTATCGCGATACTTTCTATTAACCTTAGTTTTGTACTTACGTACTTGTCTTTCGAGTTTGTTAGTTATTAAGTCGATTCCAGCATATAAATCTTCATGTCTTTCTTCAGCTCTCAAAGTAACATCTTTCAACGGAATAGTTACTTCAATTTTACTTCTAGAATCCTGATAAGTTTTGATTTTAACGTGGGCTATCGCCTCTGGGACATTAGTAAAATATCTTTCTAGTTTACTTACTTTGTCCTCAATATAATTTCTTATCGGATCAGTCACTGTGATGTTTTCCCCATGAATTTCAAATCTGATCATAAAACACCGACTCCTTTAACGCTCAATTTCTCTTGTGTTTCTTCCTACTTATATTTTATCATTATTTACCGCTCTTGCAAATGTTAAGGCATCTATTTTTCTGATTTTTCTAATAAATAAAAGTTCCGCTAATCGATGCATTGTTAACCCTGTTGTATAAATATCATCTACGAGTAATATTCTCTTATTTTCAAAGTCTATATCTTTATTTATTTTAAATGGATTATGCTGAGATGACCTTTCAATTTTAGTTAATTCAGATTGCTTTTTCCTTTCTTCAGTTTCAAAAACTTGTATATATTTAATTTTATGATTATCCAACACTGTTGTTACATGATCAAATGTACGCTGCTCTAACTTATTAGGATGAATGGGTGCCGGAATAACGTAATCATATCGCTTAAATAATTTAAGTGGTAATTGAAATACTTGATTGAGCGCAACATCTCCATTTAACTTATATTGTTGTATAAGCACTTTGACAAGACCATCATAGTCATAAAGCGTATAAAGTTGATTAATCAATGGATACTTATTCGAAAGCCACTGGCAATCTAAACAAGCATCCTCTTCTTCAGACATTATTTTTAAGCATTTTTTGCATCGTCTTGTTTGATGATTAAATGTTAATTGATTTGCACATTGCTCACATATTATAGATTGCTTTGAAAATAGATTTAACAAATCGATTACTTCATTTATATTATTTTGACAAATTAAACATTTATTCAAATTAACCATCCTTTCTCGCGTGCTAAATCATTCATTTCTATAATTTCACGTTTCGCTTGTATCATATTTCGTGTGATACCTTCGTGATAACACAATACCTTGCCAGTCGGACAAGATAATTTTCGACCAACACGTCCTGCAATTTGAATGATGGCACTACTTGTAAACTTCTCTGTATGCACGATGACGACATCTAATTTTTCTAACGTAACGCCTCTTTCTAATATTGTCGTCGTAAACATAATGTCTATTTCATCATTTCTTAAACGCGTCACCTTTTCATGCCTCATCACATCATGACTAGATACATATTCAATTTTTGAAAAGTAACATTGAAACACTTTAAATATTTGTTCCATATAATGAATATTATGAAAGAAGACAAATGTTTTTCTATTTTGTTCTATTTGGGATTTAAGAAACGTAAGTAACTTCTGATTGAGTTTATTTTCTTTAATGATATTAAATTGAAATTCTGGAACTGGTAATGGGTGTTTATGATATCTTGCGGGGAGTTTGATAATCTGATTATGATTAAATTTAGAAAGGAGTTGCTTGTTAGGCGTCGCTGTTAAATAAATATGACTAGATTGCACTGAAGAAGCTTTTCGAATGGTATGCATCAGTTGATTATCCATTTCTAACGGAAATGCATCTACTTCATCAACAATGACCACATTAAAATGTCCATCATAGCGCATAAGTTGATGAACTGTCGATACGACAAATGAACTATTAAACTGCGCGAACTGACCTTCATACATTAAATCAATTTGCTCCTCTTTAAATGCGTTTATCAGTCTTAAGTTAACTTCTTTCACGACATCTACTCTTGGTGAAACAACTGCAACATTCATACCCGATTTTCGAGCTTTTGATATACCTTCAAATATCATTTCTGTCTTCCCTGCTCCTGTCACAGCATGGAGTAATAAATGTTCTTGCTTTAAAATAGCGTCTTTAATTTTAGAGGATGCAAGTTGTTGCTGTTCACTCAATTCAAAATCCAACTGATAATGACATTCTGATGCTTCATGCAAGCTCTCAATGAAATAAATGTCTTTACAACTTTGAACTTTACCAAGTGCAATACAATATCTACAATAGGTTGTTTCTTGCTCGCAATGGTGGCAAAAATACTGATAAAACAATGATTGATCTTTGTTACCACACTGATTACAAATATATTTACCTTGAATAAAAGACACGCCAGGTTTACTGTCTTTAACTTTTTCAGTCGTTACTTCATTTAAATCTCGGCATATTCGTCCGTATAATTTCATTCTAACCTCCATAAAAAAAGCACAAAAAGCCGAAGCTTTTTGTGCTGTAGTTATATTATATACTTAAATCTAATTCGGTCGTTGTGAATCCTAAACCTAATGAACCTTCTCCTAAATGCGTTCCGATTACTGGTCCAAAATAACTCATAATAATTTGTGCATCAGGGAATTGTTCTTCAACTTGCGCTTTCCAGGAAAGTGCAGTTTCTTTATCGTTTCCTTCAATAATAACAATAGATAAGTTTTTAGAACCTTCAACTTCTTGAGCTAATTGTTCTTCAATACGTTTCATTGCTCTTTTCTTTGTTCTCACTTTATCGTAAGGGACAATTTTCGTATCAACGAAGTGTAGTAATGGTTTCACTTGTAACATCGTGCCGACTAATGCTTGTGCACTATTTAAGCGACCGCCTTTTTTCAAGTTATTTAAATCATCTACTATAAAATATGCATTTGTATTTTGTTTCATATTCTCTAATTGTTCTAGAATGTTATCAATAACTGTCATACCTTGTTCAATAAGTTGAGCTGCTTTTAAAGCATAGAAACCTTGTACTGAACAAGAGATTTCAGAATCAAATGCATGAACGTTTATACCTTCTACCATATCGTTTAACGTCACAGCTGTTTGATATGTACCACTTATACCACTTGATAAGTGAACTGCAATCACATCTGTATATCCTTCGTCTTTCAAACTCTCAAGTAATTCTACATATTGACCCATAGCTGGTTGAGATGTCGTCGGTAATTGTTTTTCATTTCTCATTCTTTTATAGAAATCTTCTGTACTTATCTCTGACAATTCTTTATAAACTTCATCATCAAATATAACATTTAAGGCAATCGTTCTAATGTTATATTTATCTATATATGCTTGATCTAAATATGCTGTTGAATCTGTTATAACAGCAATCTTCATAAAGTTATCCTCCTTGATTCTCTTCCATACTCATCATATCTAATTCTTGGTTATTTGAAAAGAAGTTTATGAACTAAATTGCTGCCTGTGCCATTTTAGAAAATTTATATGTGCCGTCCTTTTTAACAAGCGTCACAACTTCGTTAAAAGTCTTTTTCTCATCTTTACTGCCATTCTTAGGGTGAGCTGTCGTTTCTACATTATAGAATACAACAACTTGATCTTTTTTCTGTTCTAAAAACTTAATATTGGATATTTTTTTATCGAATTTATAACTTTTAAGTGTATCTTTTAACACTTTTTCTTCTTCTTTAACGTCTAGTTGTTTTGAATCTGTGTCGATTGTTTTAATGTAAGCTTCTACATCACCATCATTTAAAGACTTTCTATTTTTTTCAATAGCTTCTTTGACTGCTTTTTCAGTATCTTTATTTACTTGAATCGTATCTTTTGGATTTCCTTTTTCATCTAATAGTACACCTTGACTATCATCCACTTTGTCCGTCGTTTGCTTTTCTTCTTTTGATCCACAAGCAGCTAACACGATAGACAACACTAAGCACAACATCAATAATTTATTCTTCAATTCATACAATCCTTTCCCGACTAATTTCAATAGTATATAATAATCGTAACAGATTACGATGTAAAGGGAGAAGTATTAACATGGCAGAAGGACTAATTACAATCAAATCACCACATGAAACTGAAATTGTCATTAATAAATCGAGATTTATCGCGAGCATTCATCCTGCAGAAACTGAAGAAGAAGCGAAAGCATTCATACAACAAAAGAAAAAAGAACATCATGATGCAACACATAATTGCTCTAGCTATGTTATCGGTCCTACAATGCTTATCCAAAAAGCAAATGATGATGGTGAACCATCAGGAACAGCAGGCGTGCCTATGTTAGAAGTATTAAAAAAACAACAACTCCATAATGTTGTTGTTGTCGTTACAAGATACTTTGGTGGTATTAAATTAGGTGCAGGTGGATTAATACGCGCATACGGAAGTGCAGTCAGCCAAGTTATTAAAGAAGTAGGCAGAATTGTTTTATTAGACGCAATACCATTCGAAGTAACATTAGACTATGATCAAACAGGACGCTTCGAGCACGAATTACAACAAACTGATTATCAACTTGTAGATACTGCTTATACAGACAAAGTTACCTACACCATACATGTGATAGCCTCAGAAGAAGAACCATTTATTGATTTCCTAAACGAAGTCAACCAAGGTAAGTACGAATTAAACAGACAAGATATAATCGCACTACCATTTCCATATAATAAAGAAGAAGAACGCTAATCGACATTAGCGTTCTTTTTTATACTTTGTTCTTGTTAATAAATTTAATATTGGTCTGTAATTTGCATTCACGAGTCCTGTAAATTCTACGATTAATTCTATTGTTATTAATATCATAATAAACATCATTAATACGCCGTATGGTGGTGATAAATAAAGGATGACACTTGATATGCTGAATAATATAGCAATCATATATATTAATATAACAGTTTGCCTATGTGTATAACCTAAATCTAATAATCTATGGTGTAAATGCGATTTATCTGCTTGAACGATAGATTGACGATTATGTAGTCTACGTATTACTGCGAACAACATATCGATAAATGGTACTGCAAGTATAACCATTGGGAAGAATAGCGATATTAACGTAATGTTCTTAAAGCCTAATAGCGATAACACACCGATAATATAACCTAATAGTAATGCCCCACTGTCACCTAAGAATATTTTAGCAGGATGTGAGTTAAATACTAAGAAACCTAATAATGATCCTATTAACACACTACAAATCATCATGATAAAGATATTCTGCTGTAATATTGCGATAAATCCTATTGTTACTAAAGCGATACATGATATGCCTGAAGCTAATCCATCTAAACCATCTATTAAGTTGATTGCATTCATTACTGCAACAACCCAGAAGATTGTCATTGGAATACTAAAGATTCCAAACTCTATTACAACACCAAATGGTAATGTAATAAAATCTAATGTGACGTGGTTAAAAACGACGATTAAAGATACAGCAATTTGACCTGCTAATTTAACAAGTGGTTTCATATCATATAAATCATCCACTAAACCTATAATATAGATGACAATCGCACCTAGTATAATAGGAATTGTTTCATGTTCTACTGGTTTTCCCCACCATAAACCGATGAGAAAAGATATTAAAATGACTGAGCCACCTAATACTGATACGGGTTTAGTATGAACTTTTCTAACGTTTGGCATATCAACTGCACCAATTTTAATAGAAAGAACGATAACTAAAGGTGTTAGTATTAAACTTACAATCATGGTTAGTAATATTAGTTGTAAAGTAAACATTGAGTCACCTTCATTTTGTAATTGCACCGAATTTGATTAAAACATTACTTCTAGAATATCAAAATTTCATTCTACATGCTATAAAAACAATAGTATACCACATTTTTGAAATCAAAGATTTTTGTGTTTAAACTAGCTTTATAAGCAAACATGTGAAAAAAGAAACTTTTTTAACAAAATAACCTGTTATACCGTGACAAAAGCAATCTAATAGATTACAATATCATATGGCTTACTAAATGAAGGATGGTGTTAAATTAAATGATTCAAGCAATTATATTCAATATATCTGTAACTATTGCAGCATTTTATCTATACCATCGAATACAATATAGCGAAACGAGAACTGTGACTTTTTCACAAAATTATATCACCATCTTAATGACAGGTGTTTCAATATTATTAATATCTAATCCTATACAGTATCATGACTATGCATTCTCTTTAAGTTTTATACCTATTCTCTTCTTAGGAAGATTTACTAATTTATTTTATTCTGTTTTAAGTGCCGTAGTTATTGTACTATTTGACATTTTTGTAATGGGTACACCATTTTTAGATGATATCCATTTACTGATTATTGCAATTGTTGTTGGGATGATAGGTCCTTTTCTTAAACAAAGTGATTTCGTGAGTATTCAATTATTGTATTTAATCAGCATTATGATTATTGCGATAACGCTTATCTTTTTAAATCCTGATTCATGGCTCAACGAATGGTTGTTTCTTGTGCCAGTTTCCTTTATCCTAAGTATTATTAGTGCAAGTGTTTATAGAGACATTTGGATCTTGAAAAATTTAATTTCAAGATATGAAAATGAAGAATCCGTTGATTACTTAACAGGTTTAGGAAATGTTAAAGAATTCGATCGTTATTTAAATAAGACGACTGAACAAATAACTGAACAAGACCAATCTATGGCATTATTATTGATTGATATTGATGGATTTAAAGACGTGAACGATGCGTATTCTCATAAGGCTGGAGACGCGGTCTTAAAACAAATGTCGCAATTGTTAATCAACTATTTACCTAAAGATGTTAAAGCTTTTCGTAACGGCGGAGAAGAATTTTCTATTATTCTTGTTGGTGAAACATTAGATAGTGCTATTAAATTAGCTGAAAGTATTAGAGATAGCGTTCAACAATCTACTTTCCATTTACCTAACAAAGAAACAATTAAGCTATCTGTTTCAATTGGTGTAGGCTATTTAAGTGAACAAGATAACAAATCTAAACGCCGCGTATTTAAAGATGCGGATGATATGTTACATGAAGCCAAATTACAAGGTCAAAACAAAGTAATGTTCAATCCAATTATTAAGTTATAAACTGAACATAGAATTGCCTCTAGCAATTCTATGTTTTTTGTTGAATCGTTTTTAATTTGATTATTTACATAAAATTCAATACGAAACTGGAGGTTACTATGGAAGAGATACAAGACTTCACGATTATAGATGAAAATAAAATCATTGATGTTGTCATGACTGCCGGTCGCATACTTTTAGAAAGTGGCGCTGAAACATATCGAGTTGAAGATACAATGGCAAGAATCGCTACAAGTTATGGCTTAGAAAATACACATAGCTTTGTAACATCTACTGCGATTATATTCTCGCTTAATGACAGAACAAATACACGTCTGATTAGAATAGATGAACGTACAACAGATTTAGAGAAGATTTCTTTAACGAATCAAATATCACGTAAGATAGCTAACAATGAACTAACGATAGATGAAGCTAAATCAGAGCTGATCCATTTACATCATGCTTCATTACAATTTCCATTTTGGTTAAAAGTATTAGCTGCAGCGATAGCATCAGCCTGTTTTTTACCTATGTTTGGTGGTAAGCAAGCTGAAGTCATCCCTTCATTCATTGCGGGTGGTGTAGGATATTTAACGATGTCCCTTGTCCATAACACGATTAGAATTAAATTCTTCACAGAGTTTATAAGTTCATTAATTATTGCTACAATCGCAACGATTAGTGTGAATTTCTTTATAGGCGTTAATTTAAGCTTAATTACAATCGCTTCTGTTATGCCACTTGTACCAGGTGTCTTGATTACAAATGCAATCAGAGACTTAATGGCAGGACAGTTGCTTGCAGGTATATCTAAAGGTGTAGAAGCGGCACTTACGGCATTTGCTATTGGTGCTGGTGTTGCTATCGTATTATTACTTAGTTAAGGAGGTGCTTTAAATGTTAGATTATATATATCAAATTTTGTTAAGTTTTACCGCAACGTTGTTTTTCTCTGTCATTTTTAATGCACCTAAGAGACTATTAATAGCATGTGGTATTGTTGGTGCGATGGGCTGGATGATTTATACCATTTCGTTAGACTTTGGCATCGATAAAGTACAAGCATCATTCTATGGTAGCTTTGCCTTAGCGTTAATGAGTCATATTATGAGTCGCTATTACAAACGTCCAATGATTATCTTTATAGTTGCCGGTATTATCCCTCTCGTTCCTGGAGGCTTAGCATATGATGCAACTAAAAACTTAGTTATCAACAATTATGATGTTGCAATTAATACAACACTACAAGCGACACTCATTTCTGGTGCAATCGCGTTTGGTATTTTATGTTCTGAAATCATTTTCCAAATCTATGTCAGAACAAAGCATTCTTTTGCTTCTAAGAAACAAAAAAGCGTATAATAAATAACGTAAATAGATGTAAAGGGAGCGAGCAATTTGAAACAACGTCTAATTGATCGATTAACAAGATATGTAAAAGTAGATACACAAGCTGATGCAGCAAGTGAAAGTACACCATCTACTGAAAAGCAATGGGATTTAATCCATATGCTTGAAGAAGAAATTAAAGCATTAAATCTTGAAGTTGACGTAGACGATAAAGGGTATTTAATGGCCACTTTACCGTCAAATACAGATAAGGATGTACCTACTATAGGGTTATTGGCACATATTGATACGTCTCCAGATTACCATGCATCAAATGTTAATCCTGTTATTGTAGAACAATATAACGGAGAAAATATTACATTAGGTAATACAGACAAAGTATTAAGCACGAAGACTTTCCCACAACTTGAAAAAGTAATTGGTCATACATTAATGACAACAGACGGTACAACTTTACTAGGTGCTGATGATAAAGCCGGTGTCGTTGAGATTATGGAAGCGATTATTTACTTATTAGAACATCCTGAAATTAAACACGGCAAGATTAGATTCAGCTTTACACCAGATGAAGAAATTGGTAGAGGACCACATCATTTCGATGTTGAACGATTTAACGCTGATTTTGCTTATACTTTAGATGGTAGCTTAGAAGGCGAATTACAATACGAAAGCTTTAATGCCGCTTCTGCAGTCGTTGAAGTTAACGGCGTAAACGTACATCCAGGTTCAGCGAAGGATGTAATGGTTAATGCTAATACTTTAGCAATGGCATTTAATGATCAATTGCCTAGTGATGAAGTACCTGAACATACTGAAGGTTATGAGGGCTTCTATCATTTATCTGACATGACAGGTACTGTTGAGAAAGCAACGCTACAATATATTATTCGTGATCATGATAAAGCACAGTTCGAACGTAGAAAAAATCATTTATTAGATATCGCAAAAGTATTAAATCATAAATATGATCAAGAACTGATAACTGTAACAATCAAAGATCAGTATTACAATATGGGTGAAAAAATCAAGCCACAACCTGAACTTGTGAACATACCTGAAAAAGTTATTGAATCATTAGGTATGACACCTATTATTGAACCTATTAGAGGTGGTACAGACGGTTCACAACTCTCATTCATGGGATTACCAACACCTAATTTATTTACAGGTGGCGCAAACTTCCACGGACCGTATGAGTATGCTTCCATAGATGTTATGGAAAAAGCTGTACATACGATAGTAGGTATCGTATCAGAATTTGAACAACAGTCTTAAAACAACATATAAGAGCCTGAGACAAATACAGTGTCTCAGGCTCTTATTTTTATATATTAGCTTTTAATAATCTTAGCGATTGTGTTGTTAAATGTCTTAAAGCTATACCTAATTCTAAATCACTCATTAAATATTGATCTTTATTAAATACTTTATACATAGCTGTTACATCTTGTTCCAAGTATTGATCAAACTTTTCATCTGTTGCGCATATCGCAATATTGACTTTTTGATATTTGTTACAAAGTTCAGCAATTCTTACAGACGTCGTCTCTAGCAATTGTTGATTAGGTTTCAAACCTTCACCGAATACGATTAAGTCAGCTTGTTCAATCAACTTATCTAAATAAGTAAGCTCATTTACAACATCTCCACCTGTAACAAGTTGTGCGTCCCATAGACAATTAAACAAGGCAGCTAAGCCACTTCCTGAGCCACCACGTTCTTCTTTACCTAATAAGATTCTATGTTGGCTCTTAAATAGTTCACTAATATACCATAAAGCATTATCAATTGATACAGCATCTTCAATAGCAATTTGATTGATTGCTTGCTCTTTCATGATACGACTATTCTTACCATAATACTTCGATTCAAAGTCTGTTATCACTTTGATATTTTTATCTTTTAACCTTTTATCTAAATCATATAAATCAATTGTTCTTATATATTTAATCTGTTTTGCACCTTGGCTAACATCTATAAAACTACCTTCAGCATCAAAGAATTTAGCACCTAATGCTTGTAACATACCAAGTCCACCATCGTAACTTGCGACATCACCGACTGAAATTAATATCTCATTACTGTCTTCATTCAGCGCTTCTAAAATCACTTCTCCTAGTCCAAATGAAGACGTTTCAAGTGGTTTAATAATATCCTCACTTGAAGTTAAAACATTACCCGCTTCAATGACAATGATATCTTTCTCTGTTACAACATATGAAGACGACTTTGGTCTCATATATGCGTCATGATGATCCACTGAATATTTAGTGCCAGATTGCCATAATAATACTGAATCTATAACTTCCCTTTGACCATTAAATAATGGGACTTGTACTATGTCTGCTTCATTAAATTGAGACTTTATTGCTTCTTCGACAAATCGATTTGCATGATAACTAGATAAAATACTATCAAACTCATCCATCGCAACTAATACTCTCATAATTTTCACCTCATGCTTTTTATCTTAATTCATTATACTGTTTTTTACTTCAATTAACAAAAAAACAAACAGTCCAATCAGACTGTTTGCATATGTTTCACTTACTCTTCTGCTTTCGATAAACTTGCGACTGTGATATTTTCATGATCTGCATCCCATTCAGCATTACCATTAACAAAGTAAAATGCTTGTGGTGATTCATGTTTGATTCCAGTTTTATCGGCTATATAATCAGACAATTCTCTTTCTTCTTGAACAATTAAGTAATAACCATCCATATCTCTTTCATATAAGAATTTGTTAAATTGATCATATGCACTTGCTGAAATAGGACAAGTACTGCTATGTTTCATAACAAATACGTTTGGATTATCATTGAGTACTTTTTCAAATTGATCGATGGAAGTTAATTTCACGACCATTTTAATTCACCTCTATCATAATTTAACCAATACAATTGAACACTATATCATTTATCCATTTATATGGCAAATTCTATTTTTAATAATTATCTTTATTATCTTTACCCGCAATCTATAATATTAACCACAAGACAATTTTGGTATACTTGTTAATATATATTAAGGAGGTGCTAAATTTGTCCAAAAATACTTCACCCGTACTTATTAAAAGATGGGGTATGATTGATACGATCAATGCATGTTTACTTATTATTTCTGTCTTATTTTTATTTGATTTTAAAAACCAACCTGCATTATCGTATATTCTTGTAATAGCATTTTCTATATGGTTTATTTCACTTATAGGTAAAAATATATATTTATCAAAGCGCAACAAAGACAACCCTAAAGATACAATTGATAAGCAATAAAATAAAACACACCGATTACATAAAACAATGTATTTGGTGTGTTTTACTTATCTAATCTATCTATCGCTTTGTTGTACTTTTCATCTTTACCTAAGTAACTAAATTGAGAAATTACGCCATTTTGTACTTGGACTTTTTGAAGTTTATCTTCTATAAGAATACCTTTTTTACGTTCTTTATAGTAATTAATTAAAGTATAATACACTTCTATTTGAGCTTGTCTCATCTGATTAACACGTTTTGATGAAATATTCGTTTGATTCAGTGATTTAATATTTTTAGAAAATAATGGGATAATATCTTTCTCAATATAGTCCGCTCTATCTTGCACGTTTTGAGTATCATTTAAATATTTAGCTTTCGTACTTAATTCTTCACTATTCTTATCAATAACAGAAACAAGCGCATCATAATCTTCTTTATCATCAGGATTATTTTTAGCTAATTTAGCATTTTTCTCTGCATCAGATTTGTTCTGTTCAAATACATCTGTATAGTCTAATATTTTCTCATTAGATTGGATGGATTGTTTAAATAATGAAATGTACTCATTTAATTCTTCTAATGTTTTTTCTTTCTTTTCTATATTACTCATGTAAATATCATGAGCATCTTGAACCTCATTTGTGCTTACATTTATATTATGAGCTTGCTTACTAAGATCTTTAACTTCAGGTATAATTTGCTTTTCGATTTTATCTTGAAGTTCATTCAATTCTTTACGTTTTTCAACCGTTACTTCAGTACCAATAAGTTGATCTAACTGATTTAATCTTAATTTATCTATATCTTTAAGAATTGAATTCTCTTTTTTATAAATAGGTTTCATTTCCCTTTTATACTTTTGAAGATCTGAATGTAATTCGTTACCACAAGCTGCAATAATTAAAACAAGAACAAATATCATTAAATAAAATAATTTAATTTTCATCATTGCACCCCTGTTTCACTTGTATTATACATAATTTCATGGATAATGAAAATGTTATATAGTATATTCATGCATGGATTTTAGAAAGGAGCTATTATGCTTAAACTTCCACAACCCTTTATTCAATTACAATCATCAGATGATTTTAAACTAAATTTTGAAAGTATTCAACAATTATTAATACATTTGCTTGATACGCCAGTGATAGATGTATTCCATATCGGTGGTACGAAACAAACACAATATGTTACAGAACCTATCGTAGATGTACTTGTTACGGTAAAATCACTTCACGATGTTACAAGCCTCGATGAAAAAAGACTCAATTATCATCGCATATATCGATTACATAATGGTTACAATAAAAAAGTCATGATGGCTCAATTCCAAGACATGATAAGCTTAAAGCAAATAGCACGTTTACATATTGTTGAACAAAACAATCAAATGTTATATGATTATTTAACTGTAGAGTCACTTTTAACAAATGATACAGATGTCATACAAACATTTGAATCCTTTAAGAAAGCTACTTTACTTGAAGCAAATAGTATAAAAGATTACGAAGCTCAAAAACAAAAATGGTTTCAACAACTTGTTCAAAAACATAAAAAATAACCCATTCGCTTAAGATGATAAATCTTGATATAATAATGTGAGAGCATAATACAGAAAGGACGTCGTGCGTTGGAGAATCATACAATTTTGGAGGAGCTTTCTAACTTTCTCCCAAAATCCCTTATAAAAGTAAATGAGCCACTTAAAAAATACACTTTCACAAAAACTGGTGGCAATGCAGATTTCTACTTATCACCTACTTCATATACAGAAGTACAAAAGATAATAGAATTTGCTTATAACAATCAAATTCCACTTACATTTTTGGGGAATGGTTCTAATATTATCATCCGTGATGGTGGTATAAGAGGAATTGTTATAAGCTTATTACAATTCAATCAAATAACGGTGAAAAATCAATCCATTACATGTGGAAGCGGTGCAGCAATTATTGATGTTTCAAGACGTGCTAGAGATCACCATTTAACTGGTTTAGAATTTGCCTGTGGTATACCTGGATCTGTCGGTGGCGCAGTATATATGAACGCTGGTGCATATGGCGGTGAAGTCAAAGATTGTATCGACCATATTAAAGCAGTAGATGATACTGGTCAGTTACATATCATTAAAGGTGAAGACTTAGAATTGGACTATCGTACAAGTATAGTTCAACGTAAACACCTAGTCGTACTAGAAGCAACTTTTAAATTACAAGATGGAGATATTACATCTATTCAAGCAACAATGGATGATCTTACACAACGTCGTGAAGATAAACAACCTTTAGAATACCCTTCATGCGGAAGCGTGTTCCAAAGACCACCAAATCACTTCGCAGGTAAACTTATTCAAGACGCTGAATTACAAGGGCATAGAATAGGTGGTGTAGAAGTTTCTACTAAACATGCTGGATTTATCGTTAATGTTGATAACGGAACAGCTACAGACTATGAGAACATCATTAAACACGTTCAAAAAGTCGTTAAAGAGAAATTTGATGTGGAACTCAAAAGAGAAGTTAGAATCATTGGAGAACCTTTAGAATAAGAGAAAAAGCATGGGACACCACGTCCCATGCTTTTCTTAAGTTGAAGAAGTTTTAGACTTTTGTGGTATTTTTTGCGCATGCTTTCCGCAGGCATGTTCTCAGCCTGTAGTCTTCGAATCATGCTGTTCCCGCAGGAGTCAGCGCTAAAAAATACTTCTATATTTCTATTTAAGTTAAAATCTTAGTAACGCTTCTCCCACAAAGTGTTACTAACAGCATCCTTATTTACACTTCTCCCACAAAGTGTTACTAACAGCATCCTTATTTACACTTCTCCCACAAAGTGTTACTAACAGTACCCTTATTTACACTTCTCCCACAAAGTGTTACTAACAGCGTCCTTATTTACACTTTAATAGCGAAAAAAGCATGGGACACCACGTCCCATGCTTTTCTTATGTTATTATTCTAAACCTTTAATAACTTCGTCTACTTGTTTTTCAGTTGTTCTTACGCCACCTGAAGCTAAGTACCATAATTGTGCATCTACATTAACAACTTTGTCGTTCTTAACTGCATCTACATCTTTAATTACGTCATTTGATAATGCTTTCTTAGCAGTTGATTTACCACCGATTGCTTGACCTCTGTCCATAGCATAGATGATTCCAGGGTTTTTCTCAGTGATATATTCATAACTTACTGGTTGTCCGTGACCGCTTGCTTTAATATCTTTATCTACTGGTGTAACACCTAATACATCAAAGATTAAGCTACCAAATCTAGCACCTGGACCGTATGTAGATAATTCACCTTCGTTAACTAATAAGTACATTGCTTTGTCGTCTGATTTTTTAGCTTTATCTTTAGCAGATTTCACTTTTTTATCTAAATCAGCATTTAATTCTTTTGCTTTGCTTTCTTTGTCGAAGATTTTACCTAAGTTAGTTGTGTTTTCTTCTACTGATTCTAAGTAATTGTTATCATCTGCACCAACATATAAACGTGCTGCATCTGGTGCTGCTTTTTTCAATTCATCTTGTACTTCAGTTCCAGCTGTACGACCAGAGAATAAGATTAAGTCTGGTTGAACTTCTGCTACTTTATCATAGTTTACTTCTTTAACTGAACCAGTGTTTACAATGTCGTCGCCTTTAAATGCATCTAAGAATTTTGGTAATGATGCGCCACCTTCACCTTTTGGTACACCTTTAACTGCATCTTTAGCACCTAAAGCTTCAATTGTATCTAAAGCACCGTAGTCTAATACAACAACTTTTTTAGGGTTAACAGGTACTTTAACTTTATCTTCTACAGTTTTTGAATCACTGCCATCTTTCTTTTCACCACGAATTTGATATTTCGATTGGATTTCTACTGTTTTAGACTCACTCTTAGTATCACCTTTTGATGATTTTTCTTTACTACTTGAATTACTTCCACATGCTACAAGTACAACTGATAAAACTGCAATTAAAATAAAACTGAAAACTTTTTTCATTATCGATGTCTCTCCTTCAAATATTATGATAAATTATGCGTCCAAAACCCTATTGCCCAACAAACTACAAACATCACTCCTTTCAATGTGATATCAATTTTGCTATATAGCTAATGTTTTAATTTCTTCTTCTTCGATGTATTCATCATCAAAATAGACACAAATACGTTGACCATTAATTTCTTGAATTTTAATTTCTAAGTCATAAATGTCACGTAATACCTCCTCACAAATAACATCGTTTTTAATACCGGCGATTTCAACTTTACCTTCTTTGATCGCGATAATTCTATCTGAATAGCATGAAGCAAAATTAATATCATGTATAACGATTACGATTGTCTTGTTCATTTCTTTCACAAGTCTTCTTAAGATTTTCATAATCTGTACAGAATGTTTCATATCTAGATTGTTCAATGGTTCATCTAATAGAATGTATTCTGTATCTTGAGCTATCGTCATCGCTATATAAGCTCTTTGTCTTTGACCACCTGATAGCTCACTTAAATATTTATCTTGAATTTCAGTGAGTCCTAAATAATCTAGCGCTTTATCAATCATATCTTGATCTTCTTTTTTTAATTTACCTTTTGAATATGGAAATCTTCCGAAACTCACGAGTTGTCTTACTGAAATTTTAAGTTCTGTATGATTAGTTTGTTTTAAAATTGCTAGTTTCTTAGCAAGTTCATTGCTTTTCATTGAAGCGATATCTTGATCGTCTATCGTGATTTTACCGTTATCTTTATCAATTAAGCGGCTGACCATCGCTAATACCGTACTTTTACCTGCCCCGTTTGGACCAATGAATGATGTGATTTTCCCTTTTTCAATTTCTATATCTACTTCATCAACAACTTTATGATGATGATAAGCTTTTGTTAATCCTTCGACTTTAATCATGCTACATTACGCTCCTTTAAAATTAAGAATATAAAGTAAATGCCACCTATAAAGTTAATCATGATGCTAATTTCTGTATTACCTTCAAACAAGTGCTCCACGACCCATTGACCTAAAAATAAGCTGATCCAACTGATGAGTATTGAAGCCGGTAATATGTATTTATGTTCGAATTCTTTGATGAATTCATGTGCTAAATTCACGACAAGTAGACCTAAAAATGTAATGGGTCCAACGAGTGCTGTTGAAATTGTGACAAGTAGTGCAACCATAACCATTAACCATCTCGTCACATTTGTATAATTAACACCAAGGTTAATAGCTTGGTCTCTTCCTAAAGACAATACATCTAAGTAGTTCTTTATCTTAAAAGCAATGAATATCATAATTAATAAAACAATGCCTGATATTGTAAGTAAACCTTCATTTATTGCACCAAAGCTTGCGAACATTGCACTTTGTATAGATAAGAATTCTTCAGGATCTATCATCATTTCAATAAAACTAGATAAACTTGAGAAGAATGTTCCAAAAACAATGCCTAGTAATAATATGAAGAAGACATTTTGATCTTTAGACCTAAACAATATTTGGAATAAGAATAAACTAAATAGAATCATACCAACCAATGTAATCAAAAAGTTAAGATGATTATTGAGTACGACAGTCGATGTTGAACCAAATAAAAATATTAAAGACGTTTTAATAAACATATAGACTGCATCTAAACCAATGATGGATGGTGTTAAAATTCTATTATTCGTGATTGTTTGGAAAATAACTGTTGAAACTGCAATACTGCCACCTACTAATAGCATTGCAATAACTTTTCTAACACGTCCGGTTAATTGATACGCCAATATATTAGGATTAATGTTATAAAGTAAATAAAGTGCTGCAATTAATAGCGTTAACACAGATAAAAGGATTAATTTATGTATAGGGGTTAATTTATTGAGCATTTCTTGAACGTCCTTTCATCAGCAATACTATAAATATGAAACTACCAATCACACCAATTGTTAAACCAATTGTAATTTCATAAGGGAATATAATTAATCGACCTATTACATCACAAATCATGACAAACAATGCACCAAATACAGCTGTATGTGGCAATGCATTTTTTAAATGATCTCCTCTGAATATTGAAACTAAGTTAGGAATAATTAAACCTAAGAATGGCATCATACCAACTGTTACAACAACAAGTGCCGTAATGATTGAGGCAATGATCAGTCCGATATTGACGACTTTTTGATAATTAAGTCCTAAATTCACACTAAAATCTTTACCCATACCAGCAATCGTAAATTGATTCGCAAATATAAATGCTAAAATCAATAACGGAATACTAATATAAAGAATTTCATATCTACCGCTTGTAATAATTGAGAAATTACCTTGCATAAAATTACCAATACTTTGTACAGCATTTGTACGTAATGCAACAAAAGAAGAAAAACTTGACACTATGTTTCCGAGCATAATACCAACTAATGGTATGAAAATAACATCTTTAAATTGAATTCTACGGAGAATTTGCATGAATAGCATTGTTCCAAATAAACTTAATAATGTAGCAAATAATAATTTAAGTAGTATGTTGGCTTCTGGAAAAGCGATAAGAGAAATTAATATACCTAATCTGGCCCAATCCATTGTCCCTGCAGTTGTTGGAGAAACGAATTTATTTCTTGTAAGCTGTTGCATAATCAGTCCACAAATAGCTAACGAGCTACCTGAGATAATAATACTGACTGTTCTCGGAATTCTACTTGATACTAAAATGTTCTTCTGTTCGTCTGTTAAATTTAATATATGTAATGGTTTTACTTCTGAAACACCTATAAATATAGAGAAGAACGTTGCAATTACTAATAAAATAATCAAAACATCTAAACGCATTAAAAACTTTCCCATTTCACACCCTACTTCTTTTTAGTTGATAACGATTATCATTATCTCTATTGTAATGAAGAGTATGGGGAAATGCAATGCCATTTAAAAAAAAGAGTGATGGAATTAAATTCCACCACTCTTTTATAATTATTTTATATTAATATCTTTATTTGGCATTGTATGTTGATCTCTAGCAGTAACGTGACTTGTTATATTATATTGACCCGCATCTTTAAATTTATATTTTAAAGTATATACCCCATCTTTGTTTTCTTTAACTTTTTTCATTTCTGAAGATTTTTTGTCCCCATCTTTAACGATTTCAAACATCACCTCATCTGCATCTTTCACTTTTTCATCACCAAGTGTCACTTTTGCAGAAAGTTCTACTTCTTCACCTCTTTTAGCTTCTTTAGGTACATCTAAAGCCACTTCTAAAGCTTGAGGTTTATCAGAAGACTTATGCTCTGAATGTTGATGCTCATCCTCTTTCTTGTCATTTCCACATGCAGCTAGAACAGAAATAACTAATACTGTTAATACCCCTAGTAATATTCTTTTCATGAATATAACCTACCTTTCAATATATTAACTTCATTATAAACAATAAATATCACATAAATTACCATAAATATTGAAAAATATGTTAACTTTTTAATTACACAATAAAAAGAGCCTAGAACAAAATGTATGTCCTAGACTCTTTTAATATTTTACTTTTCATCAAAGATGAAGTCTTCATCTTTAAGTGCTTCTACATTTAATGCTAGTACATAACCGTCACCTTTAACACTGAAGAAGTCATGGTTTTTAGTACTTGTATTTAATGCATTTTCAATGATAGGGTTGAACGCTTTTTCTTCATAATATGGTTCAAATCCTAAATTAGCTAATGCTTTATTTGCATTATATGTTACGTAGTTCATAACATCATTTGTTAATCCTATTTCATCATATAATGTTTTTGTATATTCGTATTCATTTTTGTATAGTAAATCAAGCATACGATACATTTCTCTATCCGCTTTAATTTGTTCATCTTGTGATAATTCATTTTTTAAACTTTGTGCATCTAGTCCTGTAAACACACCATGGATAGATTCATCTAGTAAAATTTTACGGATGATTTCTCCTGAAGTTGTCATACGGCCTTGTCCAGCTAAATATAATGGATAGTAGAAACCAGAGTAGAATAAGAATGTTTCTAAGAACACACTTGATACTCTTGCCATGTATTGATCATAAATGGAAGCTTCTTTACCCCATAATTTATGATAATTACCTACAATCATTTCTGATTTATATTTCAAGTGTGGTTCTTCAACAACCCACTTATCTAATAATTCATTTGTTTCACTAGATGGTAATAGTGTCGTGAATATATGTGAATAACTTTTCGCATGTATTTGTTCCATCATACCCATAAATGAATACACTGCTTTTTTACGTAAGTCTTTCGTATGCATCATGATTAAAGGCATGCCATCATCAGCTTGATGTGTATCTAATCCAGTAAGACCAGCTAACGCCTTTTTAAAAGCATTTCTTTCAGGTTCTGTTAATGTTTCCCAACTTGCTATATCTTTAGATACTTTAAATTCTGACTCAACCCACATTTGCGAGATGTTTTGACGCCAAAACATATTCGTCATATCTTCTTGTGTATTCCAGTTTACTGCCTTCATGTTAGATCTCCTATCTTAATTAATTTGATTAAATTGCGCAACTTGTACATTCTTCAACGCTTAATAATTTATTTCGTGTATAGTAAAGTGATTTTAAGCCTTTATGGTGAGCATATACGTATAATCTTGAAAGTTCACGTGTTGAAATCTCTGAATTTACATATAAAATTGTAGAAATACCTTGGTCCACATGCTCTTGAATCGTTGCAATTAAATCAATTAATTTCATTTGATCTGTATTAAATGCTGATTTGTAATACCACATTGTTTCAGGTGATAAGAATGGCATTGGGTAAAATGTTTCTGCATTACCATATGTTCTTCTTTCAATTTGATCGACAATAGGCATAACAGAACTTGTAGCATTTTGTACATATGAAATACTTTGAGTTGGTGCAATAGCAAGCCTATATGCATGGTATAAACCATTTTCTTTAACAGCTTCTGCTAATGCTTTCCAATCTTCAGCAGTTGGAATATCGAAACCTTCAAATAATGCTGCAACATTATCATATTCAGGTTTAATATCTTGTTGTATATATTTTTCAAAGTATTTACCTGAAGCGTAATCAGATTTGTCGAAATCTACATATGTTTCGTGTCTTTCTTTCGCAATTTCCATTGAACGTTCAATAGAATAGTAATTCATCATCATAAAGAAGACATTTGCGAAGTCTTTAGCTTGCTCTGATTCATAACCTATTTTATTTTTAGCTAAGAAACCATGTAAGTTCATAACACCTAAACCTACAGAATGTAATTCATTATTTGCTTTTCTTACACCTGGTGCATTTTTAATGTCTGTATCATCAGATACAACTGTTAAAGCATCCATACCAATATGTACAGAATCACGGAATTTCTTAGATTCCATCACGTTTACAATATTTAATGAACCTAAGTTACAAGAAATATCACGTTTGATTTCATCTTCAGTTCCATAATCGTTAATAATTGACGTTTCTTGTAATTGGAATATTTCTGTACATAAGTTACTCATTTTAATTTGTCCGATATTAGAGTTAGGATGTACTTTATTCGCATTATCTTTAAACATCAAATAAGGATAACCTGATTGCAATTGCGTTTGAGCAATTGTATTTAACATATCACGTGCATCTTTAGCTTTTTTAATGATATTAGGATTTGCTACAAGTTCGTCATAATATTCATCAAGATTAATATCATCAAGCGTCACACCATATTCGCGTTCAACAGTATGTGGAGCGAACATATAGAAATCTTTACCTTCTTTAGCTAAATCAAAGAATTTAGATGGCACGATTAAACCAGTAGAAATAGTAGATAATCTAATATCTTCATCTGCGTTCACTTTTTTAGTATCTAAAAATTCTAATACATCATAATGGAAGATGTTTAAGTATACTGCACCGGCACCTGGTCTTTGACCAAGTTGATCAGCATAACTAAAGCCACCTTCAAGTGATTTAGCAACTGGTAATACCCCCTTAGCGACACCTTTAATGCCTTTAATAGCTTCACCACGTGCACGCAATTTAGATAAGTTGATTGCGACACCGCCACCGATTTTACTCAATTGTTTAGCTGTTGAATCTATAAAGTTAATTGAATTTAAGCTATCATCAACTTCTAATAGGAAACAACTTACTAACTCACCACGTCTAGCTCTACCAGCATTTAAGAATGTTGGTGTTGCAGGTTGGATACGTTGTTCAATCATACCTGCAACAAATTGTTTAGCTTGTTCTACATTACCTTTAGCTAAATATAGAGAAACAATAATAACGTGTTCTTTATATGTTTCAAGGTATTCTGATTTATCATTAGTCTTCAAAGCATAATCTTTGAAGAACTTACTAGCTGACATGTAACTTGCAAATTGAAAAGGAATTGAATCTGCAAACTGGTTAATCTCTTTTAATGATGACTCACTGTATTCTTTAAATAAGTCATAATAAAAGTCTTGTTCAACTAAAAAGTGTAAACGTTCAATAGGATCATTGAATTGAATTGTTTTTTCTGCAATTTCTTCTAAGTATACTTCTAATGCTTCTTGATCTTTTTCAATATCGAAAAAGCCGTCTTCTCTTCTCTTTGTTACCTTATTGTTTAATTCAATATGATTTTTCTTTTGTTTGTTTATCATTTTCATAGAGATTAACCACCTTTTCTTTAAATTCATCTGCTATTGCTTGGTTACCGTGTAACTCAAATTTCATCAATAAAGGGACATGATATTGATTCGCGATTTCTTCACTAGCTTTCGCGAAATTCTGTCCCCAATTTCTATTTCCACTACCTGCTACTGCTTTAAGATTATGATGATTCACTTTCAAAAAATCTTGTACAGTATCAGGTACTTGGCCAAATCCAATTGTACCTGTAACCATTATAAATGGTTCATTTATTTCATTTGTCTTGTTTGCCTCAGTGAGAGCCATTGTGTCAGACAATCCTGCTCTCTGTATGAACCGTCGTACATTACCAGTTAAAGAGTAATAAATTATCTTCATAAACTTTCACCTACCACATGTAAATGCCTATGCAACTGTATAAATGAAATAAAAAATACAAAAAAATGAACACTTTATTCATTTTTATTTCAAATGCACAAAACACAAGATATAGTGTTACGTTTTATAAGCACATACTATATTATGTGATTCATTATAACACTTTAAATGATTCATAACACTTATAATACCTTATTATTTTTAAAAAAATAGGGTTGACTTTCTCCCTATTTCGACTAAGCGTTGCTATATCAACATTTGAAAATTACTTTCATAAAAATTTTTTTGTTAAAAACAATCACTGAATAAGTCATATACTTTTTAAAGTGAATTATGATAATATATGTTCATTGATAAAAAATAGAAGGTGTTTACATGAATTCCACAGTAAAAGGAATAATTGCAATACTCATTTCTTCGATTGGTTTTAGTTTAATGGCAGTATTCTTCAGATTATCTGGTGACTTACCAGTTTTCCAAAAATCACTTTTTAGAAATCTCATCGCGATGATTGTACCTATTTACTTTGTCATGAAGTATAGAGCACCATTTTTCGGTAAATTAGAAAATCAACCGTTACTCATTTTACGCTCTACACTTGGACTTATTGGTGTATTACTCAATATTTATGCGATTGATCACATGGTATTAAGTGATGCGGATATGTTAATGAAATTAAACCCATTCTGGACTATACTACTTTGTGCGTTATTTTTAAATGAAAAAGCACGCAAATATCAAGTAATTGCAATGGTTGTAGCGATTCTTGGTGCATTGTTTATCATTAAGCCAACATTTGATTCAGATATGATGCCAGCAGTTATTGGTTTATTATCTGGAATTTTTGCTGCAGGTGCTTATACTGCACTACGACCTTTAGGACAACGTGAAAAATCATATACAACAGTATTTTACTTTTCATTCTTTTCTACGGTTGCATTAATACCGTTTGTCATATTTACATATGAACCAATGACACTTTCACAAGTAATCATATTATTATTATCAGGTGTCTTTGCAACAGTTGGTCAATTTGGTATTACAATTGCATATAGTTTCGCAGCAGCAAAAGATATTTCAATATTTGTATATGCATCTGTAATATTCAGTGCAATACTCGGTTTCATCTTATTTAAAGAAGTACCAGATTTACTCAGTTATCTAGGATACATTATTATATTCTTAGCAGGCTATTATATGTTCAAGAAAGCCCAAAGAAACCCAAAACCTAAGGAAGCAATTAATAAAGGAGAATCATAATGTCAGAGGGAAGAAACAAAGACGATTTAAAAGATATTACGTTATTAGGGAATCAAAATAATCAATATTATGATCAATACAAACCAGAAGTATTAGAAGTGTTCGACAATAAACATCAAGGTAGAGATTATTTTGTTAAATTCAATTGTCCAGAATTCACTTCATTATGTCCTATTACTGGACAACCTGATTTTGCGACAATTTATATTTCTTATATTCCAAACGTCAAAATGGTAGAATCTAAATCATTAAAATTATACTTATTCAGTTTTAGAAACCATGGTGATTTTCACGAAGATTGTATGAATGTTATCATGAATGATTTAATAGAATTAATGGACCCCCATTATATAGAAGTTTTAGGTAAATTCACACCACGTGGCGGCATTTCTATAGATCCTTATACAAACTACGGAAGACCAGATTCTAAATACGAAAAAATGGCAGAGTATCGTATGATGAACCACGATTTATACCCTGAAAATATAGACAACAGATAAGCATATAATATATAGCCGAGTCTTATTCAACATGACTCGGCTATTAATATACATAAATTTCACATTTCAAAACATATTACTCACCAAAAAAGAAAACGCTTACAAATTTAAAAATTTGTTCACATTTATCTTAAGCCTTGCCACTATTGACGCTAGTATTTTTAATAGTCATTATTGTATGAATATTGTTAATCTTTAACTTGTGTTTATTTTGTGAAAGCATTACAATTTAACATGTGCTAATTTTAAGTACATCTAAAAATGAATACAGTTTATTATGAGGGGAAGTAAAAAATGGGTAACAAACATTATACTAAAGAGGAAATTATCCAAAGTACGCCACGTACAGGTTTCTTTGGTCATCCTAAAGGCTTGGCTACACTATTCCTTACCGAATTCTGGGAAAGATTTAGTTATTATGGAATGAAGGCTATTCTTGCCTACTACATTTACTATTCAGTAGCAAAAGGCGGCTTTGGTATTGATCAAGGTTTAGCACTACAAATCGTCTCAATCTACGGTGCACTTGTTTATATGAGTGGTGTTATCGGTGGATGGATTGCTGATAGAATTACTGGTACACGCCATGCATTATTCTACGGTGGAATACTCATCATGATTGGTCATATCTTATTATCATTACCAAATAATTTTACTTTGCTATTAATCGCGCTATTGTTCTTAATTATTGGTACAGGATTATTGAAACCAAACATTTCTTCTACAGTAGGTTTATTATATGAAAAGAATGACCCAAGAATGGATTCAGCATTTACTATTTTCTATATGTCAATCAACTTAGGTGCTTTAATTTCACCATTATTAATCGGTTGGTTACAAGTAAACGTAGGCTTCCATGCTGGTTTTGCAGTAGCAGCAGTTGGAATGTTCATCGGTTTAATCATTTATTTCATAACAAACAAGAAATATTTAGGTTTAGCGGGTGTTGAAGTACCTGATCCATTATCATCTTCTGAAAAGAAAAAAATGGTCAAAATTGTTGGTATCACTGTCGTAATTATCGCAATCGTTTGTTTCATCCTTAGTCTATTCGGTCAATTAACATTGCCTAATTTCGCAAACTTTATTTCAGTACTTGGTGTTGTTCTACCAATTTACTATTTCGTGAAAATTTCATTAAGTAAAAAGACTGAAGATTATGAACGTACACGTGTATATGCATATATACCATTATTCATTGCAGCAGTAGCATTCTGGATGATTCAAGAGCAAGGTTCTACAGTATTAGCACAATTCGCAGATACTAAGACACAATTAAGCATGGCTAAATTAACAGGTGGCGCAATTGATTTTAATATACCAGCAGCATGGTTCCAATCACTTAACCCATTCTTCATTATTATTTTAGCGCCATTGTTCTCAGTATTATGGGTTAAATTAGGTAAATTCAACCCACCTACTGTTTATAAATTTGCTATAGGTGTATTCTTAGCAGGACTTTCATATATTATTATGGTCGTTCCGTTATCAGACACATCAACTTTAATTAACCCAGTTTGGTTATTCGCAAGTTTCTTATTAGTAACACTTGGTGAACTTTGTATATCACCAATCGCATTATCAACAACAACTAAATTAGCACCAAAAGCATTTACAGCTCAAATGATGAGTGTTTGGTTCTTATCAAATGCTATGGCTCAAGGTTTGAATGCTCAAATGGTAAAAATTTATACAAGTATTAGTTCAAATGATTATTTCTTATACTCAGGTATATTCGCAATCATCATTTCAATCATCTTACTTGTAGCAAGTCCAAAAATTAAAACATTAATGGCCGGCGTAAAATAAGATCTAGCCATTTAACAGGTAAGGGCAACAAGTTGCCCTTACCTTTTTTAGTATCAGGAAAGTTCTGATTGCTGGGAGTTAGCATACTGTAACTTCCATTATTTCGAATTCTGGTAATTAGAATCCGCTAACTTCCATTATTTCGAATTCTGGTAATTAGAATGTGCTCAATAAGAGATATTTCTCGGAATTATGTCCCTAACTGCACCTCTTACGGACATTTCTCGGAATTATGTCCCTAACAGCACCTCTTACGGACATTTCTCGGAATTCTGTCCCTAACTGCACCTCTTACGGACATTTCTCGGAATTCTGTCCCTAACAATACCTCTTACGGACTTTTCTCAGAATTATGTCCCTAACAATACCTCTTACGGACTTTTCTCAGAATTATGTCCCTAACTGCACCTCTTACGGACATTTCTCGGAATTCTGTCCCTAATACCAACATCAAGAGCCCTGCTTCACTCTTATCACACAACAATACGAGTTATACAATTAACTAATATGTGTAAAAATACTTTTTAATGATATATTAATTATTTTAGAATATTCACAATATTAGAACTTATTAAAATTTTATTGAATTTACTAACATATAGGGTTAAAATGTTCTTTAAACTTACCTGACAATCGGGGGAAGTTTAGAAAGGAAGCGATTTTTTATGGGCAAAATGACGCGAGAGGAAATGGTTGAAACTGTCCCTCAACATGGATTTTTTGGACATCCTCGCGGCCTAGGTATATTGTTCTTTGTAGAATTCTGGGAACGTTTTAGTTATTATGGGATGCGTGCAATTTTACTGTATTATTTATACTTTACTGTCAGCCAAGGCGGACTAGGTTTAGATAAAATTACAGCTCAACAAATTATGGCCATGTATGGTTCATTAATATTTATGACAGGTATATTAGGTGGTTGGGTAGCTGATAGATTACTTGGCTCTCGTAGATCATTAATGTACGGTGCAGTACTTATTATGCTAGGTCATTTAGTGTTATCTTTACCGTTTGGTTTAGGTGCATTTCTTATTTCTATGATATTAATCATTGTAGGTTCGGGACTTATGAAACCTAACATTTCAAATGTTGTAGGTGGTTTATATCATAAGAATGATAATAGATTAGATGCAGGTTTTGTTATCTTTTATATGTCAGTTAATATGGGTGCTTTATTATCACCACTTATTATCGACAAAGTACGTGTAAGCGTTGGTTTCCACCAAGGATTCTCAATCGCAGCTTTCGGTATGCTTTTAGCTTTAGTAGCATACATTCTATTCCAAAAAAGAAGTCTTGGGGAAGTTGAAAATTATCCTTCTAACCCACTCAATCATAAAGAAAAAGTTAAATACGCTAAAATGTTTACATATAGTGCAATAGGTATTGTTATTCTTTTAGCTATTTTATATTTAACAGGTTATCTTACATTTAATTCAATCAGTTTAATCGTTTTAATTATCGGTATCGTTATACCATTTGTATACTGGACAATTATGTATAGAAGCCCTGATATAGATCAAACAGAAAAATCAAGATTACTTGCGTATGTACCATTGTTCTTAGCTTCTGTTTTATTCTGGAGTATTCAAGAACAAGGATCAAACGTACTTGGTGTATTCGCGCAAGAACATACACAATTAGATTTAAATGCATATGGTATTAATTTCGTGATACCAGCAGGTTGGTTCCAATCCATTAACCCAATCTTCATTGTTCTATTTGCACCAGTTATTTCATTCTTGTGGCAAAAATTAGGTAAATACAATCCTTCTACACCACTTAAATTTGTAATTGGCTTAGCATTCGCTGGTATTTCATTTATTGCTATGATGATTGCAATGATGATGCAACAAGCTGAACTGATGAATCCAATTTGGTTAGTATTAAGCTTCTTCCTATGTGTTATTGGGGAATTATGTTTATCACCTACTGGATCAAGTGTTTCCGTTAAACTTGCACCAAAAGCCTTTTCAGCACAAATGCTTAGTCTTTGGTTCTTAACGAATGCAACAGCACAAGGTATTAACGGACAATTAGTTAAACTGATCGAGCCGTTAGGACAACAGAACTACTTTGGCTTAATCGGCGCAATCGCAATTGTCGTTTCACTTATTGTATTATCAATGACGCCAAAAATTAAAAAACTTATGCAAGGCATACATTAAAGTAAAAGACATCAGCTTCCCAAGCTGATGTCTTTTACTTTATTTATATGATTCTGATAAAGATTCTTGTTGTTTATTATATTCCCCGTTTTCACCAAAGAAATATGCTTCTACTTCTTTCCAGTTTTGAACTTTTGGCCATTTATCAATATCAATATTATGATCTGCTGCATACATAATAGAATGATTATTGAAGCTTTCTAGTTGTTTAGGATTATCATCAATTAAATAATCTGTATTGACGATACCTTTATCTCCACAAAATACAAAGTGTTGAGGGTCTAAGAATGGCATATGTTCTCTTAGCCAAGCGTATTTATCAGCAAATGATGTTGGTACGTCCATTGCTGCTGTAACAATATATACGTCATAGTATTCATTTAACTTCTGTACAACTTCCACAGCGTCTGGAAATACTTCTAAGTCTCTAAAAAATCCATCTTCTCTTAAAATACTTGTCAAAATACCTTGATGTTCAGGCATCATATTACGGATTTTAGTACCTTTAAGTTCTTCCATAGTAACATTAGAAGAAGTTTCTTCATTGTAACGTCTTAAAAGTTTTTTTATTGTGTCAGCTAGCACTTCATCCATATCGATACCAATTGTTTGCTTCGTCATTATACCTTCTCCTTTATATATCAATGTCTACTAGTATACCAAAGAACGCAATGCCTTTCCTTTATTACGAACTGTGTGTTTTAAAGAATTCTTCTAATACTTGTAACATCTTATCGTTATGTTCACTAAAGCCCATCGTAATACGTATACCATTTGGGAATGGTCTTGTGATAAAGCCTTCTTTTATTAAATAATCATATAATACTTGAGGTTCGTCTGTATTAACGTATATAAAGTTCGTTTGGCTATCGTAAATATGTTCTTTAAAAGGTGCATTTAAGAATTGCTCAATTTCATGACGATTCTTTGTTGTAATGTCTTTTAAGTATGCTTGATCTTTAATCGCGGCATCTGCTGCAACAGCTGAAAGTGATGTTACATTGAATGGTAATCTGACAATATCTAATTGGTCTAATAATGATTCATTAGCGATTGCATAACCAATACGTTGTGCTGCTAATCCATATGCTTTAGAAAGTGTACGTAAGACAACGACTTGATTATATTTTGAAAGCAATTCTAAGCTATTTGGCATGTCTTCAGCAACAGCAAATTCTATATATGCTTCATCTATTAAAACGATAATATCATCTGGTACTTTTTGAATAAATGCTTCTATTGCATCATGAGGCAAATATGTGCCTGTTGGGTTATTCGGATTACAAATCCAAATCAGTTTCGTTTTATCTGTAATTTGTTCATACATTGCATCTAAATCAAAATATCCATCTTTAATTGGTGTTGTTTTAACTTGAGCACTTTCAATAATGGCATGATGTCTATACTGTCCAAATGTCATGTCACTCGTTAAAATTTCATCATCTTTTTCAAGAACTGCTCTTGAAATAATCATAATCACTTCATCTAAACCTGAACCAAAGAATATTTGTTCTTTTTTCACATTGAGAAATGTACTTAATGTTTCTTTCACTTCAAATTGTTTCACTTCTGGATAGTAGAATAATTTATCTAAATTAGCTTTGATTGCTTCTTTAACATTTGGTGAAGGACCATATAAATTCTCATTTGAAGCAAGTTTGACCATGTCTCCATCTATGCCGTATTTTTCTTTTAATTGTCTCGGAGATAACCCCGGTTGGTATGCTTGTAATTCACTTAATTGTTGCTTCATTTTTAGACCTCCAAGTTGAATTATAAAAACGGTAAACCGAAATTTACCGTTTGTTAATTTATTAGTATTATAGACCTAATCATTTTCATAAATCAATGGTATTTAATCGATCAAGTCATTCTTCTGTAAATATTCTTTCGCGACTTGATAAGCATCTTCATCCTTGATTGTCACTCTATAATTCATTTCTTGCATTTCTTCATCAGATATTTTGCCTTTTAGTTTATTCATAGCTTTCACTACATCTGGATGCTCTTTAATTGTTTCTTTTTTCATAAGTGGTGCACCTTGGTATGGTGGGAATAATTTTTTGTCATCTTCCAATACAACCATGCCATATTCTTTAAGCTCAGCATCTGTTGAATATGCATCGATTAAATCAATATCATTACTTTCAAGTGCTTGATATCTTAATTTAGGTTCCATAGTTTTAACATCTTTAAAGTTTAAATCATATTTCTTTTGAATACCTTTGTAACCATCTTCACGGTCATTAAACTCTAAAGTGAAACCAGGTCGAATTTCATCTTCTACCTTACTTAAATCTGAAATAGTTTTAATATTATGTTTTTCAGCATATTCTTTTTTAACTGCTAAAGCATACGTATTATTATATTTCATCGGTTCAAGCAATTGCATATCAAATTTTTTATCAAGACTATTATTAGCTTGATTATATACTTCTTGTTCTGTTGTTGATTTCGGTGTTTCTTTCGTTAACTCACCTAGAACTGTACCTGTGAATTCTAAATATCCATCTATTTCGTCAGACTTTAATGCATTAAATAGGAAAGATGTCTTACCCATACCTGCTTTAACTTCTACAGTGTTGTCAGTTTCTTCTTCAATTAAAATCTTATACATATTTGTGATAACTTCTGGTTCAGATCCTAATTTACCTGCTAATGTGATTTTATCACCTTTTTGAGCAAATAAAGGTATCGTTACAGATAATAAGAATATGACTAATATTGTTCCAAGAATAATTAAAGACTTCTTGTATGAAATTCTTTCTAAAATTCTTAAAAATACATCAAAGAAAATTGCTAAAATAGCTGCAGGAATTGCCCCAAGTAATATAAGAGATGAATTATTTCTATCAATACCTAATAATATTAAATCCCCTAGACCACCAGCACCTATTAAAGCTGCTAATGTTGCTGTACCAATGATTAATACCATTGCTGTTCGAATACCAGCCATCATAACTGGCATTGCAAGTGGTAACTCAACTTTAGACAATCTTCTACCAGTCTTCATACCTATACCACGTGCCGCTTCAATCAATGAAGGATCTACTTCTTTAATACCAGTATATGTATTCCTTAATATTGGTAATAACGCGTATATAACAAGTGCAATAATTGCCGGTATTCGCCCTATACCAAATAGCGGAATCATTAAACCTAGTAAAGCAAGAGATGGTATTGTTTGTAATACAGCTGCGATGTTAATAATAACTTCGGCTAACTTTTTAGTCTTTGTCAGTAATATACCTAACGGAACTGCGATTACGACTGCAATTAAAAGTGCAATAAATGACAATTGAATATGTTCAATTAACGTTTCTAAAAGTTGCCCTTTACGGCTTGAAAGTGTTTCGATTAAGGCATTCATGAAGAAACACCTCTATTCTTTTCAGCTAAATAACTAAACACGTATTGTCTTGTCACAATATGGCTAGGTGATGCATTTTCTGAATCCATCACAATCGCTTCGTGTTCTGCTAATAATCCATATATGTCGTCAATCGTTTGTTCTGGTGAAACTTTAGGATATTGATCAATAGAATGCGTATTTACTTCTGAAATTGGTTGCGCAATATCTCCTAACTTCACTTGCTTTAATACATGCGCATCCACATTACCAATAAATGATTTTACGAAATCATTCTTAGGGCGATGAATAAAGTCTTCTGTCGTTCCAATTTGTTCCACATGTCCTTGATTCAATAAACAAATACGGTCTCCCATTTTCATTGCTTCTTCAATATCATGTGTTACAAAGACGATTGTTTTTTTAATTTGTGATTGAAGTTCGAGTAAATCATCTTGTAAATTCTTCCTGCTAATTGGATCTAGTGCACTAAATGGTTCATCCATTAAGACAACTGGCGGATCGGAAGCTAGTGCACGAATAACGCCAATACGTTGTTGTTGTCCTCCAGATAACTCACTTGGATACCTATCTCGATATGTTTCAGGATCTAAACCGACCATAGTTAGCAATTCATCTACTCTATTCGCAATATCTTTCTTTTTCCACTTCTTCATCTCTGGTACTTGTGCGATATTTTCTTTAATCGTCATATGCGGAAAAAGTGCTATTTGTTGGAGAACATACCCAATGTCCCATCGCATTTCCGCAACATCATATTCACTTATTGGTTTATCGTTAAAATATATAAATCCTTCTGATAAAGGTATTAACCTGTTGATCATTTTAAGTGTTGTAGTCTTTCCACACCCAGAAGGTCCTATAAGTACAAAAAATTCACCTTCATTAATATTAAAACTTACATTATCTACTGCTTTCTTATCCCCGTATATCTTTGAAACAGCTTCAAACTTAATCATTAATAGACACCACATTCCTCTTTTTTATCAATGCTAGAATTTCCTTTATATTATTTACCCTAATTCCACAATAAAATGCCTATTCTTTCTTAAATGGGTTGTTTATAATTTTTAATGGTTTCAATAAATATCGGACAATAGTGTTTCAATTTATAACTTCCAATACCGTCGATTAAAATCATTTCTTTTTTAGATTCAGGTAATCGTTTAGCAAATTGCTCTAAAATTTGGTCAGAGAATATAGAAAGCGGTGAAACTTCTAATTCTTTACTTAAATCTTTTCTAACTTCTATTAATCGATTAAACAATGATCTATCAACATCTGTAATCGTTTGAATATCAACGATTTCTTTCGGTTTAGATTTAAATGGTGTTGTCATAATTTCAACTTTTCCACGCAATACATCCATCGCTTCTTGATCAACACTTAATATTTCTTTATGTTCATTTAAATAGCCTTTATAACGTAATTCATCAAGCAAATGATGACATTCATTCGTCGTATAGTCTTTTAAAATACCATAAGTACTGAGTTCATCATATCCTAAAGACGTTATTTGAGGTGTTTGTTCTCCTCTTAATACTTGTATTATCATATTACGTTTTTCTTTTTGTTTTAATCTCGCGATACAACTTAATATTTTTTGTGCTTCAGTTGTCATGTTATATGATTTTTCTGATTGTAAACAACTAGAACATCTGCCACACTCTTCTAATTTTTCATCAGGATTAAAGTAATGAATCATCATCGCTTCTAAGCATTTAGTCGTCTTCGTATATTGAATCATTTGTCGAAGCTTTTCGCCTTGCTTTTCTTTGTATTCATCATCTGCAGAACTTGAAGAAATGAAGAATTTTTGAAGGTCTATATCACGGTCTGAGAATAATAAGATACATTCACTGTCTAACTGATCACGACCAGCTCGACCAGCCTCTTGATAATATGATTCGATATCTTGAGGCATATTATAATGAATCACGTATCTAACATTTGATTTATCGATTCCCATACCAAAAGCATTTGTTGCAATTGCTAATTTGATATCATCTTCAATAAATTTACGTTGTGCACGTTCTCGTTCATCTTTTGGTAGCCCTGCATGATACATCACATTTTTAATCTCTAAATCATCAAATGTTTCACTTAATTGTTCAACTTGTTTTCGAGTAGAACAATAAATAATACCTGATTGATTAATATTTTTCTTCACATAATCTTTAACAAAATTAAGTCTCTGATATGTATTGTTCACTTTAAAAGTTAAGTTCTCACGTTTAATAGACGTTTCAACAATATCACTTTCAGCAATTCCTAATTTTTGAGAGATATCTTCTTGTACTTCTTTAGTGGCTGTTGCTGTTAATGCCACCAATCTAAAATGATGAGGCAAGCTCATAACATGTGTAATCACTTCTTGATAACTTGGTCTAAAATCATGTCCCCACTTCGAAATACAATGTGCTTCATCAAATGCGATGAGCTGTACATTACATTTATTCAACATTTGTATAAATTTTGGTTGATTAAATCTTTCAGGTGCAATATATAGAAATTTCAACTGTCCTGAGACAAGTTCATTCTCTACTCTTTTTTTCTCTTTAGCTGTTAAAGTACTGTTTAAAAATTCAGCTTTGATTCCCATCGATCTCAAGCTATCAACTTGGTCTTTCATTAATGAAATCAATGGACTAATCACAATCGTTAATCCATCTAAATATAGACCCGGCACTTGATAACAAATCGATTTACCGCCACCTGTTGGCATAACACCTAAAGTGGGACGATGATCAATAACTTTATCAATAATTTCTTTCTGTCCATCTCTAAATTGTTGATATCCGAAATACTCTTTTAAAATATTTTGCATCTATATATACACCTCTATACGCTTATAATCTGTCTGATAAGGATGACCAACGCATATAATCTTCTTCATATTGCGTTTCAATTGATGTCTTTTCATTTGTGAGTTCATTTAATTTTTCATAATTTGTAGCATGTTCAACCATTTCTTGGTCGATTTCTTCTAATCTTGTTTCTATATATTCAATATTTTTCTCAAGTTGTTCTAGTTCACGCTTTTCTTTAAACGATAATCTTACAGAAGTCTTAGGTTTCGTTTCTGTTTTTTGAACTTCTTTATGTTGTTGTGTTGCTTTTTTCTCAATCTCTCTTTTATATTCTAAATAATCTTCAAATGTACCTAACATAGGTTCGATTTGCTTATCATGGATATACCAATATTTATTTGCCACTTTATTTAAGAAATATCTATCGTGACTTACCGTTATAACCGTTCCACCGAACTCATTAATATAAGCTTCTAATATTGTTAAAGTTTCAGTATCTAAATCGTTTGTTGGCTCATCAAGAATTAATACATTTGGTTCGTGAACTAATAGTTTTAGTAAATATAAACGTTTTTGTTCTCCACCTGATAATTTATTAATTTGAGTGCCATGCATCTGACTTGGGAATAGAAATCTTTCTAACAACTGCGTTACAGATACAACTGTGCCATCTTTTTCTTTAGCAACTTCACTTTCTTCTCTTAAATAATCAATCATTCTCTTATCTGAAGTTAAACTTTCGTCTTGCTGTTTAAAATAAGCAATTTTCACAGTTTGACCTGTAATAAGATTACCTTCAAATGTTTGATCTAAGCCACTAATAATATTGAGTAATGTCGTTTTACCTGCGCCGTTTTCTCCAACAATACCAATTCTATCGCCTTTTTGAATAATCGTTGTAAAGTGTTCAAATAATTTTCTATCTCCAACAGATTTAGAAATATCGTCTAACTCAAATACTTGTTTACCGAGACGAGCATGCGCTAAATTCAAACTTGCTTCACCTTGTGTTTTTCTATTTGATAAATCTTCTTCTAACGTATTAAATCGTTGTATTCTTGCTTGTTGTTTCGTTGATCTAGCTTTAGCACCTTGTCTCATCCAATGCAATTCTTGTTTATACAGCGCTTTCTTTTTAACATGTTGTTGTGCTTCAATCTCTTCTTTTTCAGCTCTTGCTTCAATATACGCTTCATAATTACCTGGATAACTTGTAAGTTTACCATTTGAAAGTTCAACAATTCTTGTAGAAACTTGATTTAAGAAATGACGATCATGTGTAACAAACATGATTGTGTGGGGATATTGTTTAATATAGTTAACGAGCCATTCAATTCCTTCAATGTCTAAATGGTTTGTCGGTTCATCTAATAATAATAAATCTGGTTTACGTATTAATTCTTTTGCTAGTGCAACTCTTTTTTTCTGACCACCACTTAATGTAGCTATTTTTTTAAGATAGTCATTTATACCTAGTTTTGATAGAATAGTTTTAACGTCTGCACTGTAATCCCATGCATTTAATCGATCCATATCAGTTTGATATTTCATCATAAAATCTAAATCTTTAGATTCACCCGTCTGTTGATATTGATTTAAAGCATTTTCGTATTTAGAAATCACTTTCGTCAATTCAGTTTCGTTATTTAATACTTCATCGATTACAGTTAAAGATTCATCAAGTTTAGGCTTTTGGCTTGCATATGCAATTTGATATTGGTTAGGGTAAGATGTCTTCGCATCATAATCATCATCAATATTTGCAATAACTTTAAGCAAAGTACTTTTCCCTGTTCCATTGATTCCAACTAAACCAATGCGTTCTTTGTAAGAAATGGATAAATCTAAATCATCAAAAATAATTTTGTCACCATATTGCTTATTAAGTTTTTCAATTTTATATGCTTCCATGAATTAACATCCTTTAGTATTCTCAGTTTTCAATTAATATATTATACACTTTTTTTCACACAAAAGATATGAAGGAGCAAAAACTATGCAACAGATTTTTACAGAACTACCACCATACTTGCAAGCATTATTCGCAGGTATCATCACATGGCTGTTAACAGCATTCGGTGCATCGTTCGTTTACTTGTTCAAAAATATAGACACAAAGGTTATCAATACAATGCAAGGTTTCGCTGCAGGTGTCATGATTGCAGCTAGTTTTTGGTCTTTATTACAACCTTCTATAGAACAAAGTTCACATTCAGCAATGCCTTGGCTTCCAGCCGCAATCGGCTTTCTTTTAGGCGGATTGTTTATTAGACTACTAGACTTTGTCATACCCCATGCACACCAAAATGCAGTTGATAAAAGTCAGCGAGTAGAAGGACCTGACACTAAATTAGGCAAAAACACTTTGCTATTTTTAGCCATCACATTGCATAACATTCCAGAAGGTATGGCCATCGGTGTTGCTTTCGGTGGTGTTGCAACTGGAAACGAAGGTGCAACATTATTAGGCGCACTCGGATTAGCAATCGGTATCGGTATACAAAACATTCCAGAAGGCGCAGCACTATCTATGCCAATCCGTGCTTCAGGTTTATCAAGATGGAAGTCATTTAACTACGGTCAAGCATCAGCATTAGTTGAACCCGTATTCGCAATGCTAGGCGCATTACTAGTTGTCATTGCTACACCAGTATTACCATATGCATTAGCATTCGCAGCCGGCGCAATGATATTTGTTGTTGTAGAAGAACTCATCCCCGAATCACAGTCAGGTAATAACACTGACTTAGCTACATTAGGATTAATGGGTGGATTCACAATAATGATGATATTAGATGTCGCTTTAGGATAGATATTATAGAAATCCCAATCGTGAGGACGATTGGGATTTTTTCATTGATTAATGTGTTGAGGGTTGGGGGTATGGGGGTATGGGCGTTGTGTAGATTGGGTGAATTAGAGATGTCGATGATTTTGGGAATGTCTTGGCTTTAGTTGGAGTTAAGCTAAGAGTTAGGTGATCTCTTGGCTTTATTCAGGCGTTAAGCCATGACTTGGATGATCTCTTGGCTTTATTCAGGCGTTAAGCCATGACTTAGTCTATCTCTTGGCTTTATTAGGAAGTTAAGCCATGACTTGGATGTTTTTTAAATAATCAAAAGTGTTCATTTCTATATAATCATTTTATATTTTTGAAAAAGATGTGAGTTTACTCCTATTTTAACTCACGTCTTTACCAATCTTGTGAGTTTACTACAACTTTAACCCATATTCCTCACTAAAAAGTATATTTTCAGACTCTCACATCTCCTAAATCATGCTTCTCCACCCTACATCACCCACATCACCTTCTATCTCATACATCCCCAGTCACCAACTCACATCTCCCATTTCCAACATAAAAAAGTACCACAAAATCTCATGATTTTGTGGTACTTATCTACTCATAATTATTTTTCTTGATAACCGTTACCGGATTTGTATTCATAGTTTGATGGCTTAACTTTCTTGAAGTCAGGGTTATCATAGAACCTGAATAAGTCTCCGTGTAATAACTGGTCTGATAATTCGAGTTCTTTTTCGACGTTATTTTTATTTTCTTCTAAATCTTTAGGTTTCGTCTTCATAGGTTTATTAGTCTTATTGTCGTACACAGTGCTACCGATTGATTTATATTCTGGCGTTATAAAGTCACCATTTCTAAATGCAACTGTTTGATCGTGTCCTTTAGCTAATAAGTCTGTACCAAACATAATGTAGTTGTTTGACTTAATACCTAATACGTCTAATAGTGTAGGCATTACATCTGTTTGGCCACCGTATGTTTCATCGACGCCACCTTTAAGACCTGGTACTTTCATAAAGAATGGCGTTCTGTTTAAGTCCATGAATTTAGCTGGAGTGATTTCATCTTCACCAAGTAAATTAGCCATTGCTTTATTATGGTTCTCAGAAATACCATAGTGGTCTCCGTATATGATGATTACTGAATCATCATATAAACCTTCTTTTTTAAGTTCTGTCATGAATTTTTCTAATGATTCATCTAAATAACGAGCTGTTTGAATATAACCATCTAATGTTGCACTTCCTGTGTCTGGTTTCTCGATCGTTGCATCTTCTTTACTCAATGTGAATGGGTAATGGTTAGTCAACGTAATTAAATGAGAATAGAATGGTTGTTTTTGTTCTTTTAGATGTGCAATAGATTCATCAAAGAATACTTCATCTTTTAAGCCTAAGTTTTCAAGGTTTTTTTGTTGCATGTCATAATAAGTTGCATCATAGAACTTATCTACACCAAAATGCTTGTACACTTGATCTCTGTTCCAGAATGTTTTGTAATCACCATGCATGACTGATGTTTCATAGCCACCTTGTTGATTTAAAATTGCTGGTAGTGATTGATAAGTGTTGTCACCTTTTAATGAGAATGCTGAACCTTGTGGTAAACCGAAAATACTATTATCCATCGTTAACTCTGAATCGGCTGTTTTACCTTGTCCCGTTTGATGGAAGAAGTTTGGATAGTATTTGTAACCTTTATCACCTTTAGCTAAAGAGTTTAAATAAGGTGTTACTTCTTCACCATTAACTTTGAAGTTAATTAAGAATGATTGGAAACTTTCTAAGTGAATTTTAATAACGTTCTTGTCTTTAGCGATACCAAACGTTTCTTTGTTAGGTTCTTGATATTTCTGCTTTGTATAATTTTTAACTTGCGTTAAATCATCTTCACTTGCCAATGCTTTTTGCGAATTATTTTGAATCGTTTTAACCCCATCATAAACCGTAAAGTTATAAGGTCCTAAATATTTAACTAAATATTTATGGTCAAATGTACGTGTTAATAATTCTGGTCTATCTGATTCAGCAAATGCTAAGTTTAGGAAAAATAGTGCTACTGCTACACCCATAACAACTGGGACAAATTTCTTTGGAAATGCTTTTACTGATAAATTATTTCTCTTAAAGATCAACACAAATAAGAATATGATCGTATCTGTGAAATATATAAAATCGTACCAAGAGAATGAACTATATACCGCACCAGACATTGATTCTACGTTGCTTACTTGATTCAAAGTACTAAATGTTAAGAAATCTGAAAAGAATCTAAAGTACACGACGTTCGCATATAGTAAGAACGATAGTACAAATCCAGCGATAAAAATAAACCAGAACGACTTTCTTCCTTTAAAGAATAAGAATACGCTCAATATTAGCGCAATCAAGCTGTATGGGTTCATTAATAAAATTAAATTCTGTACGAGTCCCTTTACCCCGAGTGACAAATCTACATAATAGGCAAAATAAGTCTTTAACGCTATTGCTAAAATCGTTAGCAAGAAGAATGTAAAGACGCCTATCTTCCTATTTTTAGTTTTCATACCGTTCCTCCGTATCTCAACTCATATCAATTTTCATTATTATTTCATTACATATTATTGAAGGTTGTAATATTCTTGTAATATTTAATGTACAGTATTATAATTTATACTATTTTACAATAAATTTCAACTAAAAACCTAAAATACAAATAAGAAATGTGTAAAAAGTGCACACAATAGACACAATTCACACATGGAAATTACTTGTTTAATTCTTCATTTAATTTATATCTGATGCCGGTTTTAATTTGCTTAACGAATTGAGCATGTTTTCTCATATTGCGTTCCGCTTCTTGTATTGTTATTTTCTTAAAGATGAGTTTTGAACCTTGCTTTTTTTGTGCTAATTTATCGATATGATAAGAAGCAATTGTTCCAATTTGAGGATAACTGGATAATGATTGATGATCATTCAACATCACGACCGGTTGATTCCCTTCATTTAATAGAACAGTACCTTTTTTAACACTTAAAAATGACTGATCGACGATTCTACGATTAATAACGGAGTTTCCTTCTAATGTTAATCCTGTTCGATTAAAGCGATTAGATACTTTATAAACTTGGCTCTCAAGATGCTTAATCTCTGCTTCATTAAAGTGTGTCATACCTTCTCCCGATATAACATGGAATATATCTGTTAAATAATTTAAGGCTAACGTATATTGGTCTACGCCCCATGAAGCTGTTTTGCATTCTTCTAGATTTTCAAATAGCTTTTTTTGTAAAGGGGTGTAGTTACGACACATTTCGATTTCGTCGCCTGCTTGTAAAGTACGACCGTGGTAGCCACCCATTTCTAAGCGGATACTCGTAGATTTTGAACCTAACCATTCTTCAGCAACAATACCACCTGCAATTGCTAAATAACCTCTCGTACCTTTTGAAGCTTCGCCAAATTTTAATACTTCACCTTTGTCCATCAAATGAATTTTATATGGTGCTATTTTCTTACCATCTACAAATGCTGGGAAGTTAGCCCCTGTAAATGCGATTAAAGTTGGTTCTGTAAATTGAATAGATGGCAACTTAATCGTCATTTCGATTATAGCTTCGCCTTCTTCATTACCTACAAGCATATTAGCGAGTCTATGGTTTAATTGATCGATTGAGCCATTTTTAACAATACCAATATGTTGCTGTTTTTGCCTTCCTAAATCTTGAATCGAAGAGTATAATCCAGCTTCTCGAATAATTAATGACATGGCTTATACCCTCCATCCTTGCTTTGTAATTGATCTACAATATTTAAGATGACATCATCACCAAAATTAAGCTTACAAACATTATTTTGTCTATCGTATATTTCAATATTCGTCCAACCAATGACTGGCCATTCACCACTTGTATCAGTTGTCGTAATAAATAATTTATCTCTTTCAATACACAATGATCCTTTAGGGATAAATTGTTTGAACTGTGCATTACCTGAATGCAATCGATGACTTAATCCTGATAAATAAGGACATCCTGGTGTATGACCTATCATTGAAACAAAATAAGTTCTAGATTCCAGCACTTGACTTTGTTCTTCTTCTGACAAGTCAGTTAAAGTATCGAAATCTGGACCATATTCGCCACCCACAATAACATCTATCATAATCGATTCCTTTGTAACTTCTCTATCATTAATGTCTTGTTTTTTCTGATAAATAATACGTTCTACAAATTCAGTCATATATTTAAATGGCTCATTAATATTGTGATTCATCATCATGCTATATGGATGATACACAACCATCAAACTATTTTCGCTTGGTATAACCTCATCTATAAAAGGCATATCTTGATTTAATATTTCTAATCTAAATTCATTAATTTCATGCGTTAGCTGTCTCGAAGGTTCACGATCGCTCATTACAGTTAATGCAGAATCGCCCTTAGGATATATGCGCATTTAAGACACCTCATTCTATTCTGCTATATATAAAGCATCATTATTTACGATAAAATACATCTGTTAAATCAATAAATACATGTGTTAATTGATTTACAAATAAGCCTACAAAAACAATTGTAACGGCAAATCCAATATATAAATACGCAAAACTTTGCTTATTTTTCTCTTTTCTCAATTCACCTAAAACGATGCGCTTTAAGTAAAATGCAATAACAATCACTATTACTAAATATAATAATGTTAAGAACATCTTTATTCACCCGTCCTTATATGATGTTTACTATTTTACTATTTGTATCTTTATATTACCATCATAATTTCAAATCTATTTTAGTCCATTCTCGCAAACTGTTAATCATGAAGATTTCACAATTTGAACTTTCGATATCATTGATTAATTTTTCCACAGTAATATTTTTTTCTTCAATGAGCTTATCCTTTAATAATGCTTGCCTCATACAACCGTTTAAAAATTGTCCATGATATGGAGGTGTGACATATGCATCACCTTTTTTAATAACAACATTACCAATATCAAATTCTGTTAATTCATTCTCTTCATTATAATACAATATGACATCTGTATCATGATTATGTTGAAAATGCTGACGTTCAGTTGTTTTGTGTATGGTATAAATAGAAGAAACTGGTGTACTTGGTAACAACTGAGCTGTTAAAGATTGAGATGAGTCAACTATTGGTGATGTTTCAGCATCAAATGTACCATCCGAATTTAATTCTACTCTTAATTTATATGTGCCATCTACATAATGATTAACCATGTCATTAAGCATAATATCCCACTTATCTTTATTGAATTGAATATTTAAAGCTTCAGCACTTGTAGAAATTCTGTGCGTATGTTCGTGACGTCTTTGGACTATTCCATTTTCTAATCTCATCGTTTCAATAAGATTTACATGTCTGCTTTCTAATATTTTAGATTTCATTTTGAATTCCTCAATTTCAGCTTCAGCATTTGAATCTATTGTGATACCAGCTCCAACACCATAAACTGCTCTTTCTGAATTTGAATGTATCGTTCTGATTGGAACATTAAAAATCATTCTGTTATCAGGTAACAACAAACCTATCGCTCCACAATATATACCTCTTGGTCTATTCTCTAATCGTTTGATAATGGCCATCGTTGATTCTTTTGGTGCACCCGTTATCGAGCCACATGGGAACAGCGCTTGAATTAGATTAAATAATGAATGCTGTGCTTTCAATTGACTTCGAATCGTGCTGGTCATTTGATATACCGTTTGATAAGGTTCGATTTTAAATAAATCAATGGCATTAACCGTACCAACTTCAGAAATTTTACTTAAATCATTTCTAAGTAAATCTACAATCATGACATTTTCTGCTCTATCTTTTTTAGAATGCTTAAGTTGTTCATAATTTGTTTGATCTTCTGCTTTATGATTTCCTCTTGAAATTGTACCTTTCATTGGTTTCGTTAATATTGTGTTTGGCCTTTGTTGATAAGGACCATATTGAAAGAAAAGTTCTGGTGAAATCGACATAATAGTTTCATCCTCAAGTTCAATATATGCTTGATAATCTCCATTAGCATCCTCTGTGAGTGATTGGTAATATGCATATCCATGACGAATCGGTTCTGATTCAAGTTGTGTCGTATAATTAACTTGATACGTATTTCCTAGTCTAATTTCATCTTGAATAGCATGTATATTGTTTGCTAAACGTTCATCTGAATCTGTTCTTCGCCATTCAATATGTTCATTTATATATGTATGATACGTTTTATTATTAAAGTGTGAGACGGGTTGTTCGAATACTTGAATACTCCCATAATGATGAGACGCTTTATAAACATTTAACGCTGAATCAAAAGCAGCTGCGCTTTCATATGGTAAAGTCATAACAACATAGTACCCTTCCTTTTGATAGCGCTCTGCTTCATGCACAAGGTCTGATACTTCTTCAATCGTTCTTGCATATTTAATAACAACGGGATTCTCAAATTTATAATCTAATTTCTCTTCTATTTGACTGTCTGTAATATACTTAAATTGTATATGTGTCTTCAATCTCTACACCTGCCTTTACTAAGAAATTCGCAATTTGTTCTAATCCATATTCACTTAATATAGCTTCCGGATGGTACTGTACCGCTTCAATTGGCAAATGTTGATGTCGTATAGCCATCGGGATACCTTCTTCTAACCATGCCGAAACCTTAAACCCTTCAGGTATATGGTGCTTATCTGCTATTAAAGAATGATATCTTGCCACTTCAAATGATTCAGGCAATCCTTCAAAAATACCTTTCCCATCATGTTTAATCGTAGCTGTATGGCCATGTACCGGACGCGGGCCTTTTACGACTTTGCCACCAAAAGCAGATATCAATAATTGAAAACCAAGACATACACCTAAGATGGGGACATCTGTATAAATAGATTGAAGAAATGTCTTTAACTGTACATAATCATCTGGATGACTAGGGCCAGGTGAAATGATCATAGCGTCTGGATTAATTGCACGTACAACATCACAAGTTGCCTCTTCAGATTTCAATATTTTTATTTGTTCATTTTTTGTCAGTATATTAATATACTCGATAATGTTATATGTAAATGAATCATGGTTATCTATCATTATAATCATATGTTTATTCGCACTTCTTTCGTTAATTTCATGTCAATCATACCATATACTAAACTTGCTTTTACAATTTGATTATATTATCATTTGTATATTCAATAAACTAAGAGGTTACTAGCTTACACCCTCTATAAAAAACTAGACACCTACGTCTACCTTTTTATAGAAGGCAGGCTTTTTTTATGCCTTTATAAAGGAGAAACACTATGTCAGAAACATTTAAAAATGAAAAAGCAGTTGTTGTGTTCAGTGGCGGACAAGATAGTACAACATGCTTATTCTATGCGAAAAAACATTTTAAAGAAGTAGAATTAGTTACCTTTCAATATGGCCAACGCCATGATTTAGAAATTAAAGTTGCTGAAGACATTGCGAAAGAACAAGGATTAAAGCATCATATTCTAGATATGTCACTACTTTCACAACTATCTCCTAACGCACTAACAGACCATTCAATGCAAATTGAAAATGACGAAAATGGTATACCTAATACATTTGTGCCAGCACGTAATTTGCTATTCTTATCATTTGCCGGTGCATTAGCATATCAAATTGGTGCTAAACATATTATTACAGGTGTTTGCGAAACAGACTTTAGTGGGTATCCAGATTGTAGAGATAGCTTTATTAAATCTATGAACTTGTCACTTAACTTATCAATGGATAAAGATTTCGTCATTCATACACCGCTTATGTGGTTGAATAAAAAAGAAACTTGGGCACTAAGTGATCAATTAGGTGCATTAGACTATGTTAGAGAAAAAACATTAACGTGTTATAACGGTTTAATGAGTGATGGTTGCGGTGAATGTCCTGCTTGTAAATTAAGAAAACAAGGATTAGACCAATACCTAGAAACGAAAGGAAGTTTATAATGTTACAACAAATCTATCCGAGCGTTCAACACCCTTATGCTTTCGAACTGAATAAAGACTTTAATTTTTCAAGTGCACATTATATTCCACACGAAGAAGCCGGTAAATGTATGAATGTACATGGACACACATATTTTGTTAATTTAACAATTGCTGGCGATGAATTAGATAAGATGGGATTTTTAGTGAACTTTAGCGAATTAAAATCATTAATTCATAAACGTTATGATCATCAACTTTTAAATGACTTTGAAGAGTTTAAAGATCATAGTCCTTCAACTGAACAAGTTGCTCAAACAATTTATAATATCGTTCAAGCATCTCTAGATAAGCGCGATAATCAACCTAAATGTGTCCAAGTATTTGTGAGAGAAACACCTACAAGTTATGTCGTTTACCGTCCAACTAAGAAAGGTGACAACAATGCCTAAAATACCAGTGTTAGAAATCTTCGGTCCAACGATTCAAGGTGAAGGTGCAGTCATTGGTCAAAAAACGATGTTTGTTAGAACAAGTGGTTGTGATTATAGATGTAGTTGGTGCGATTCAAGTTTCACATGGGATGGCTCTGCTAAAGATGATATTCGATTACTTGAACCAGAAGATATTATTTCTGAATTAGATCAACTCGCTCCAAATAAATATCAACACGTTACGATATCAGGTGGTAACCCTGCTCTGATTAAAAATATAGGCCCGTTCGTAGAAGCTCTTAAAGCACGCAATATAAAGACCGCACTTGAAACTCAAGGGTCTAAATTCCAAGAATGGATGACGCTAATCGATGACTTAACGATTAGTCCTAAGCCACCAAGTTCTGGTATGAAACCTAATTTAACAATTCTAGATGAAGTTATCGCACAATGTGTAGAAGAAAGTCTTTCACTTAAAGTTGTGATTTTCGACGAAGATGACTATCAATTTGCTAAAGATATACACAAACGATATCCTTCTATCCCGTTCTATTTACAAGTAGGTAATCCGTATCTAGACGATAGCGTTTCAAACCATACTGAGAAATTACTCGAAAAATATGAACAACTGATTGATAAAGTAATGAATGATACTTTAAATGATATTTTTGTTCTACCACAGCTACATACGCTGTTATGGAGTAATAAAAAAGGTGTTTAATATTTCCTAGGAAATATTAAACACAGTATAAAATAAGCACATCACTAACTTGAAAATGCTCGTTAAGTGATGTGCTTATTTATTTTGGTTTATTATTCTTATTTATACAGCTTTTGGCTGTCTTTTCATGACTTTATATATAGCATAAATTGCTATACCTAATATTAGAAAGATCCACCAAGGAATATAAACTTTCATCATATCTTTAAATACAAGGTTAGGTACTAATATTAGAATTGCTGGTATAACACCAACTAATAGTCCAGCATATGCTGATTCTTTTATCTTCTTATATTTAGATTTATCAAAGATATATCTTTGGATAATATTGAATAATGCTTTAACAATAAAGAATCCACCTATTGGTACGATAAGTAAAAGGAAAAGTGTAGATATAAGTGGTGTCCTATAATCAACAAATATACCTACTATACCTGTAATAACAAAATATACACTATAGAAGTAAGCTACACCCATTCCTACCATTTTTAAAATTGCTTTATTAGATTCATTCGGTAGTTCATTTAATATATCATCAGCATGACCTTTAACATCATGACCGAAAAATTCAATTGCAGTTGTGCCATTTGAAACAGCTTCTAATAAATGATCAAGGACATCCATTAATATGACTTCTGATTCATGTTCATTTACTCTTAAATCCGTTCTAACATATAATAAGAAATCTTCATAAACTTCTAAATCCACTTCATTTAACTGCTTTCTCTTCTCGTTGTTTTCTTTGACCAGTTGTTTAGTTGTTCTTGACATCTTCATTGCTCCCTTTTAACAATTTTGTAATAGGATCTTTAATTTCAAGCCATTCTTTTCGTACGATTTCTAATTCTTCGCGACCTTTATCTGTAATATAATAATATTTTCTTTTAGGTCCTTGTTCACTATGCTTAAACTCACTATAAATAAAATCCTTCTTTAATAATCTAAGTAAAATAGGATATATCGTTCCTTCACTTACATCGGTAAATTGATGTTCATTTAATTTGCGAGATAATTCATAACCGTATACTGGTTGAGATTGTATTATAGATAAAATACAAGCATCTAATAACCCTTTTCTCATCTGTGTCTTAATTGTCGACATCTTAATAACCTCTTCCAATTTTTACAGCTATTTTGTATTACAATATAGCTTACTTTTATACTATTAGAGTTTAATTCATTTGTCAAAGCGTCTTTAAATTTTTTTACAAAACATATATTTAGTGATTATATGTTTAGAAATTGTTATAATTCTTAGATGAGACTATTTTAAGGCAGGAGACAGATATGGCATTCCTCGTTTCAATTAATATCATTCTGTGTATCGTCTTGATGTCATATAACTTTGTAGTAATGAATAAGAAATCGCGTATCAATCATTACGCAATTTCAATCACAATTGCTTTGAATGGTTTAATATCCTTTATAATCATCAAAGAAATCAACTTCATCACGATTGCAGTAACGACTATGTTACTTATATGGGCATTTTTACATACATGGATTCAAATTAAATACGTTCCAAACTACATTGAAAATCAATATTTCGTACTTTATATCATTACAATTGTATTTAGTATGTCTTTAAACATTGTTTACTTAGATAGTACACTTTCAATTTATCAATCAGTACCTTATTTAGGTGTCAGTTTATTTATATTTGGACAAATCATTGCTTATTTATCGTTATTCACAGAACCTATTGAATCAGACGGTAAAAGGCTCGCAAAAATCTACCAAAATGGTATATATCGATACTTTATTCACCCACGTTTAGTTGGTGAGATATTATCGATTGTAGCGTTAATATGTATGATTGTCCTTACGCCTCATTGGTTTCTATTAATACCAGTGTTCCTTTTTTATATTATGTTTATTTTATGGCAAAAGTTATTCAAAACTTCTTATTATGTTTCACATAGTGAATAACAGGGTACTTAAATATAGAAATAAGAAATATAATTAAGGAGGTACACTCAAATGGGCTTTATATTAATGTTAATCGTAGGTGGACTAATAGGTTGGCTAGCAGGTGTTATATTAGGTAAAGATATACCTGGCGGCATAGTAGGTAATATTATTGCCGGTTTAATTGGTTCAGCGATTGGTGGTTCTTTACTTGGAGATTTAGGTCCAGTATGGGGTGGCGTCGCAATCATACCAGCACTAATCGGTTCAATTATTTTAATTCTTGTATTATCATTTATTTTGAAATTGATCAAAAAATAATCAATCTTCAATTAATAGATAAAGTTAAAGCAACCATTTGCGGATGGTTGCTTTTATTTAATGTAGAAATATAGATCCTACTACTAATACAAATACTGAATTAGCTATTTCAATTAAGCCTACATGCATAATTTTTATTTTCTTACCATATAGAACGATTGATCGTATTAAACTCGGTATATACATCAACATAACTAGTGGATGTATAAAGAACCCTACAACAACTATACATAAGTGATAAATCCAAGATGACCATTTATATTTTACGGATTTTTTCTCTCTAATCATCGTCTTAACGTATAAAATTGTACCGAAGAAATATAAGAAACTTAATATAAAGACTCGTAACCAAGATTGTACATCTGTTATAGATACATTTAATAACGCACTGATCACACCAAATAAACAAAATATCAAAACAGCTATTAAATCATTAGTAAATGCTCTTTCATTTTTCTTTTTAGCAAAATAGGCATTAAATAATGATAAAGGTACCATCAGTAGAAAAATCCATATCGTAACAGGTTTATGTAATACGATTGGTATAAAAGATATGACGACAATCAAAGCAAATATGCCTGCCGTATAAATATAACCTATTATTTTCTTCCTTTTCTTTAAGTAGAAGAAGATTTGATCACTCATGAAATAAGATGCCAGTATACCTAAATACAATAATAAATGAAAGTATGTAAAACCAGTTGCTGCAATTCCGAATGCGATTGGTAGTACAATCATTGACCATACACCATGTTGATTTGGTTTTTTAAATTTAAACAAATAAAACACCTCCACAGTTTCATTTTACTAAAAGATGCATATGAAATACATCTTAATTCAAACAAATCTGTGAAGGTTCTATATTTTACTTCATATCTCCAATTTTAACTTCATCTGGATCTCTAAATTGTCGTTCATCTGTATTTAATTGGTCGATTTTGTCTAAATCTTCATCACTCAATTCAAAATCAAATACATCAAAATTCTCTCTGATTCTATTATCGTTTTGAGATTTTGGAATAACGAGTCTACCTTGTTGTAGATGCCATTTAATAATAACTTGTGCAACAGTCTTATTATACTGATCTGCTATACTTTGTAAATCTGCGTTTTTTAACCATTCGCCACCTCTCATTAGAGGACTCCATGCCATTAATTTAATACCTTTACTTTCACAATATGCTTGTAATACTTTTTGATTAAATAATGGATGAAATTCAACTTGGTTAACTGCAGGTACAATTTCAGTTTCAGCTAATAATTTATCTAAATGATGTTCTTTAAAATTACATACACCAATCGCTTTAATTTTACCTTCTTTATATAACGTTTCTAATGCTTTATACGTCTCAATAAACAATCCGTCTTCAGGACATGGCCAATGAATTAAATACATATCGATATACGTAAGTTGCAATGATTCTAATGAGTCATTAAACGCTTTAATAGTCGAATCATAACCTTGGAAGTCATTCCATAATTTAGTTGTAATAAATAAATCTTCTCGATTGATATTTAATGTTTTTAAAGCTGCGCCTAATGCTTTTTCATTTTTATAAAACCAAGCTGTGTCTATCGCTCGATATCCTGCATCCATTGCTGTATGGACAACTCTTTCAACATCTGCATCTTCAATTTTGTATACGCCTAAACCTAATTCTGGTATCTCTACATTATTATTTAATTTAACCATTTTATTATCCCCTTTATTTAGATGTCATACGGTCTCTTTTAGGTGTATAAGCGAGCGAACGTGTTAGTTCTTCAAATTCTTCTTTCGTTAAATCACGCCATTCACCATATTTAATACCATCTAGCTTAATGTTCATGATACGAATTCTTTTTAATTTTTTAACATTATATCCTAACGTTTCACACATACGTCTAATTTGACGATTCAAACCTTGTGTTAAAACAATCTTAAATGTTCTATCATTAATTTGTGATACTTTCGCTGGGAGCGTCTTTTGATTTAAAATTTCAACACCTTCAGACATTTGCTTTAAGAAGTCTTTCGTTAATGGCTTATCTACTGAAACGACATATTCTTTTTCATGATGATTTTCAGCACGTAATATTTCATTCACTATATCACCATCACTTGTCAGGAGTAATAATCCTTCTGAATCTTTATCTAATCTACCAATATGAAAAATTCTTTCATGATGATCAACGTAGTCTACAACGTTACCTTTAACATGTCTTTCAGTAGTAGATGTGATACCACGTGGTTTATTAAGTGCTATATATACATAACCTTTATCAATTGTAATAACTTCACCATCAACCTTCACAACATCCGTACTTTCAACTTGAGACCCTAGTGTCGCATATTCGTCATTAATTTGAACGCGATTAGCACTTATCCATTTATCAGCACCTCTCCTCGAACATACACCAGCTTCACTTAGAAATTTATTTATTCTCATAAAAATGGTTCCTCTCTCAATCTATCTACTATATTCCCTATTTTACATGATGATCTTCATTAAAACAAAACAGTATGCGTCTATTTTGGACTTCTGACGACATTTGTATAGGCTGCCTTAGTTACACTTCAGCCTACTTTTGTTACTATGGGCTGCCTTAGTTACACTTCAGCCTACTTTTGTTACTATGGGCTGCCTTAGTTACACTTCCACCGACTTTTGTTACTATGGGCCGCCTTAGTTACACTTCGCCTGACTTTTGTAATTCATGCAATAAAAAAAGAGCACAGGAATTAAATATCTGTCCCATGCTCTTAATATCAATTTATTATTGCGTTATCTTTTCATAAGATTTGCCATTTACAAAGAAATGATCAAATATAAATGTTCCAAAAGGAATAAATGCTACTATAAAAGCAATGACTGGCCACTTTATATGAATTCTAACAATAAGTGCCATTACCAATATCATGATGACATACATTGAAAATAATCCGCCATGTATCATGCCTAATACTGAAACTACATTTGGATTACTCAACATATACTTGATAGGCATTGCTATAAATACTAATAACAGTAATGATCCACCTTCTAAATATCCTGTAAACCTAAATAATGATGTTAATGTAGTTTTGCTCACTTTTTAATCCTCGTCTTCTTCGTCTTCGTCAAATATACTTTTTCTTTCTTTTATAAAATCTTTGTGTAAAGCAACTGTCTTAATTTGATGATTTTCAACATCAATGACAACCCATTTATCAAATTCTGTATCGACATAGTCGTCTTTTTCAATTTCTGGGTTATGCGCTTGTAACCAACCACCGATTGTATCAATATCGTCTGAATCTACGAAATCAATTCCGAATTTTTCTTCTAGTTCTGATAAAGTTACACGTCCATTAATTTGGTAAGTATCTTCACCAGTTTGAATGATATCATTTACTTCATCATCATCAAATTCATCACGAATTTCACCAACGATTTCTTCTAATATATCTTCCATCGTGATGACACCAGCTGTACCACCATATTCATCAATAACTAACGCCATATGCACATGATCTTTCTGCATTTTTACTAATGCATCACTAATTCTTGTAACTTCGTGAATAAGCGGCAAGTCATGTACGTAGTTATTAATTTTAATTTGTTCACCTGAAGCATATTCTGTTAAAAATTCTTTAACATTTATAAATCCTTTAATATGGTCTTTATCACCATCTTCAGTAATTGGGTAACGTGTATAATGATGCTCATTTATAATTTCTAATAATTCTTCAATATTAAATGGTTCTGTTAATGTAACCATTTGTGTTCTAGGTACCATGATATCTTTTGCTAATCTTTCATCGAATGAGAAAATATTTTGCATATAAGCTAATTCAGTGTGATTGATTTCACCACTTTGATAGCTTTGAGTCATGATAAGCTTTAATTCTTCTTCTGACATTGCTTGTTCTTCGTTAGTAGGTTGAATACCTATTGTTCTAACTAGAATACGTGCTGCACCATTCATTGACCAAATTAACGGTTTCATAACAATACCGAAATAATATAATGGTCGGCCGAAGACAAGTGTAAGTCTTTCTGCCTGTTGAATTGCTACCGTTTTTGGTGCTAATTCACCAACTACTACATGGATAAACGTTACAATTAAGAAACTGATCGCTATGGAGAAAGTTGTTGTTAATGCGTCTGGTAAGTTAAAGAAGTCTAATACAGGATGTATTAATACTTCAAATGTTGGTTCACCAATCCAACCTAATCCAAGTGATGTTACAGTAATACCAAGCTGACATGCAGATAAATAATAATCTAGTTCTTTGATCATTTTATGTACAATTTTAGCTGATTTACTTCCTTCAGAAATTAATTGTTCAATTCTAGTTATACGCACCTTTACAAGTGCGAATTCAGATCCTACAAATACCATTGTAAATGCAATTAATATAAAGAATACAATAAAGTTTATTATGGTCGAAATTTCCAATTAGTTCCCTATTTCTAGGGATTCACCTCCAAATATTTTGCGGTGACGCTATGGCCACCTTTGTATGATTTTTTTCAATAAGTTTATTTACGGTATACGTTTTCAAAACTAAATCCTTCCCATTTAGCGTCACCTCCCCCGATATTAGCATATTATTTTTAGTGTAGCATATTTTTATCACAATTTAAATGATATAAGAAAGAATGTAAATGTAGAAGTCTACACATACATTCTTTATATAGCCGTCGTTCCAACATGTTGCATGATAAATTTAGAACTAATTTTATTAAAAGCATCAGGTTGATCAATATTACATACATGACCAGCTTGCTCTATTATTTCTATTGAAAAATTTTCATTTTCTTTAACGAGTCTTTCAACTGGAGGCATAAACAAATAATCTTCTTCCCCCATGATAAAGAGTGTCGGAATATCTCTTGTTGCAACTTGTAAATGTGCTAAATAAGGATTTACAAGCTTCGTTAATTTAACCCATTTGATAAATTGTTTTTGAGACACTTTTTTAGCTTCATTCACAAATCTTAAGCGAGATTCTTCATGAGCTTTCCTAGGCATAATAATGTAAGCAAATAATTTATAAAGCAGCATATACGGCACAAAATTCATAATCGTACGGCCGATAGCTAACAAGAATTTAGTCCTTAAATTCACATTAATAATGGCGCCACCTAACACCAATGTCGTAATTCTCTCTGGATATGATTGCGCCATTGTTTGGCCAACTATTGTGCCAAGGCTCATGCCAATAATATGAGTCTTATCTATTTTCAAATGGTCCAATACATCTACAACTTCTTTTGCTAAATGTTCAAACGAATCATTTTTCTTCCATTCTTTATTCGCAGATTTCCCGTGCCCCCTCAAATCTACGAGTAATATATTAAAATGTTTCCTATAATATCTCATTTGTTTAAACCAAATCGAAGAACTACCACCAGCTCCGTGTATCAACGTAACCCATTCTGCGTCATTTGATTTGATAATTGTCTTGTAATATAACATTGTTCACATCTTTCCCTATGTTTACCATTTTCTACATATTATAATAATTTAATTTAATCATATAAAAATTTCCCCAACTTTTCAATTTTAAACATGTTAAATCAGCATCATACTTTTGGCCGAGGATTTAAAGCACTGACTAAAAAAGCTGTCTACAAAATCACAACTCTGTAGACAGCTTTTAATTTAACACGATATATTGATTATTCTACTTCTTCTGCGATTTCAAGTTGCTCTTTCGTTAATTTAGGTTTAATAACACCATAAATAATTGCTGCAACTAATGCACCGACAACTACTGCTAGTAATGTTTGTAATACATGACCGAAGTCAGTTGCAAATATAACAAAGATACCGCCATGTGGTGCTTGAATTCTTGAACCTAATCCTAAAGCTAACGCTCCACCAATACCTGAACCAACCATCATTGATGGAATGACACGTAATGGATCTGCTGCTGCAAATGGAATAGCACCTTCTGTAATGAATGATAACCCCATCACATAGTTTGGAATAATAGAACCTTTTTGTGCTTTAGTAAATTTCTTTCTAAATATTAACATCGCTGTTGCTATTGCTATTGGCGGAATCATACCACCGACCATAGCAGCAGTAATTGCTGCTGCGTTTCCTTCAGTTAACGCTGCTGTCGCAAATACATATGCCGCTTTATTAAATGGACCGCCCATATCAATTGCCATCATTGCACCAAGTACTAAACCTAATAACATAATATTAGAACCAGATAAGTTATTTAATCCGTCTAATAATAAATTGTTTAACCATGCTGTTGGTGGATTTACCACATACACCATAAGTAATCCAGTAAGTGATACTGATAAAATTGGATAAATTAATGTAGGTTTTAAACCTTCAAACATTTGAGGTAAGTTCTTAAATACATATTTGATACCTTCTGTTAAGTAACCTGCAAGGAAACCAGCGATAATACCACCTAAGAACCCTGAACCACCTGCTACTGCTAGCATACCACCGACTAAACCAGATGCGAAACCAGGTTTATCTGCAATACTTCTAGCGATGAAACCTGCTAAAATAGGCACGATTAATTTAAATGCACTTTCACTACCAATCGACCATAAATTAGCTGCAAATTCGTTATATTGTCCACTCTTTGGATCGAATGAGTTTTCACCAAATAAGAATACGATTGCCATCAAGATACCACCAGATATAACAAGTGGTAACATATTAGAAACACCATTCATTAAGTGTTTATATATCGTCTTAGACACACTTTGTTTTTCATTGCTAGAAGCACTACTTTGTTTCGCACCTTTAGCTACGAATGGTTTGCGTGATGTGTCTTGTGCCATATTGATTAATTCTTCCGGGCGTTTAATACCATCAGCAACCGGAACTTGAATCACATTCTTACCATCGAAACGATCTGTTTCAACATGTACATCTGCAGCTACAATGATACCTGATGCTTTTTCAATTTCTTCATCAGTTAAGTGATTTTTAATACCACCTGAACCATTTGTTTCAACTTTAATAGGTACACCCATTTTTTTAGCTTGATTTTTCAATGCATCTGCAGCCATATAAGTATGTGCAATACCTGTAGGACATGCTGTTACAGCTAATACAAGTCCTTTTTCTGATTCCGCTTCTGCATTCGTTACAGCTGCTTCTTCTGAAGATTCATCTGAAGCTTCATCATCATGCTTATTAATGATATTTAACACTTCTTCTTTACTTTTTGCTTGTAATAACTCTGCTCTTACATCTTCATCCATCAAAATGCCTGAAAGTTTAGCAAGGGCATCTAAATGTGTTTGTGCACCACCAGCTGGCGCTGCAATCATAAAGAATAAATGAGCTGGTTGCATGTCTAATGATTGATAATCTACACCTTCAACAGATTTACCAAAAGCAATCGCAGCGGATTGTACAGCATCTGTTTTAGCATGAGGAATCGCAATACCTTCACCAATTCCTGTTGTACTTTGTGACTCTCTTGCATGAATCGCCTGTTTAAAAGTTGCTTCATCGCTTAATTTCCCAGCGCTGTTTAATTGCGCAACTAACTCATCAATGACTTGATCTTTACTTGTTGCAGAAAGATCCATTGCAATAGTTTCCTTCGTTAATAGTTCTGTAATTCTCATTTTAATAACCTCCCTATTTTAAACATGTTTAATGATTACTTTAGAAATTATTTTTTCTATATCTTCTATATTAGCTAAGTCCGCATTAAATGCTGTTGCTGTACCACAGCTTACCGCTAATTTAAATGCTGATTCTATGTCTTTGTCTGCTTCTAATCCTGCTACCATACCAGCAACAGTACTGTCACCTGAACCAACTGTATTCACAACTTGACCACTTGGTACGATAGCTTTTAATCGTGTTTGTTGATCCACATAAATAGCACCTTCTCCACCGAGTGAAACGATGACTGCTTGAGCACCTTCATTTAATAATTGCTCAGCACATTCAATGACTTCTTGATCCGTTTCAATTTGTTTATCAAATATTTCTTCTAATTCATGTTTATTTGGTTTAACAAATTTCGGATTATATGCTAGTACTGATTTCATCAAATCTTTCTCAGCATCCACGATTAAATTCGCACCAGTCTGTTTAAGTATTTCTGCTACTTCTTGATATACTGGATTTTGTAGTGAACTTGGCACACTGCCCGCAATTATAACCGTATCTTCTGATTGCGTATTTTTCATTTTCGTTAAAAATTCTTCGTAGTCATGAGGTTCAATATTTGGCCCCGGTCCATTGATTTCAGTTTCTAAACCAGATTTCAATTTCACATTTATTCTTGTATCATCTTTAACTTCTACAAAGTCAGTTAAGATGTTTGCTTGATTAAGTGCATCTTTAATAAAATCTCCAGGAAATCCACCTATAAAACCTGTCGCTGTGCTTTTGATATCTAATGTTTGAAGTACTCGAGAAACATTAATACCTTTTCCACCAGCAAACTTGTTTGTTTCATGTGCTCTGTTTAATTCACCTACTTCAAATTGATTTGTAAACATTACATAATCAATTGATGGATTAAACGTAACTGTATATATCATTTTAGTCCTCCGTTAATTTTATATTTTTCTTTAAATTGATTTAAATTAGTTAATGTTTGAATCGCTTTGTGAGAAGTTAATATTTCTATTGATTTCTTATATGTCACTTCCGCAAACGATACTTCATTAAATTTAGAATGATCTAACAAGACATATACTTGAGATGCTAAATGAATAGCCTTTTCTTTCATTTCAGATTCGTACGGGTCTGGTGTCGTTAACCCATAGTTCAAATCAATGCCATTCATACCAATAAAAGCTTTGTCAAAACGATATCTTTCAAGGGATTTAACTGCATTGACGCCTATATTCGCAAATGTCGTTGCTTTTACTTCTCCACCTGTCATATAAACCGAAATGCCTTTTTCTAATAACGGTCTTACATGTGTTAAACCATTTGTTACAACGATAATATCTTGTTGTGTAATAAATGGAATCATTTCTAAAGTAGTTGTCCCAGCATCTAAATATATCGTATCTCCGTCTGAAATTTGACTGACAGCTAATCGTGCAATCTCTTGTTTTTCATCTTGATGTCGCGATTCTTTATCTGTCATATTACGCTCTTCATGGCGCTTTGCAATTTGAGTTGCACCACCATGAACTCTTTTGAGCAAACCTCTTTCTTCAAGTTGAGATAAATCTCTCCTAATTGTTGATGTACTTGAATTCGTCAAATTAATAAGTTCTTGTAGAGATACTGTTTCCCGTAAATTAATCTCTTCTAATATTAATTGGTGTCTTTCAGTCGTTAACATACAATCTCCCCTATTCCTCTACATAATAAAACGTTTTCATTTCAATGTCAATCACTTTCGTTCACTTTCAACCAAAATCAACCAAAAATTTTTAGTTGTTTTATAAGTGCAATCATTTTATACAGTAAAAGATTACTGTTATACTTTTCTAGTATAATTTTAGGAGGTAAATCATGAATAATTTAAAAGAAAAGCTTTTTAACCTAATTGAAAAGAAAGAAAGTGACATGATTGATATTAGAAGGCATTTGCACCAACACCCAGAACTCTCATTTGAAGAAGCGCAAACTGCTGAATATATTAAATCATTTTACGAAGGCAAAGATGTTAAAGTAACACAACCTTTAGAAAAAGAACATGCTATTATTGTAGAAATTAAAGGTGGTCAAGAAGGTAGAACGATTGGTTTAAGAGCTGACTTTGATGCTTTACCTATAACTGAAGAAACAGATGTTCCTTTCAAATCACAAAATGAAGGTGTTATGCATGCTTGTGGCCATGATGCTCACACTGCTTATTTAATGGGACTTGCAGATGCACTTATTGAAATTAAAGAAGAATTACCTGGCACAGTTAAAATCATTCATCAGCATGCTGAGGAGAAACCTCCTGGTGGTGCTAAAGCACTTGTAGAATCTGGTGCACTTGATGATTTAGATGAAGTTTATGGTATCCATATCGTTCCAGTAGCTGGACCTGAATTTATTGGTTACAATAAAGGACCATCATTCTCAGGAAGTTCAACATTCAAATTGACGATTAATGGTTTAGGCGGACATGCAGCAAGTCCACACAAAACACATGATGCATTAGTTGCTGGGACAAACTTTGTAAATGCTATTCAAACGATTGTATCAAGACGTATCGATCCATTAGATATGGGTGTCGTTACGATTGGCGCATTCGAAGCACCAGGTGGATACAATGTTATTCAAGATAGCGTTACAATCAAAGGTACTGCTAGATATTTAAACCCTGAATTAGAAGAAACAATGTATCAAGAAATCAAAAAAATTGCAGATAGTGTTGCAGTTGGATTCGATATTGAATATGACTTAGATTATCAATTTGGTTATCCTGTACTTTACAACCATCCAGAACAAACTGATAAAGTAGCAGAAATATTATCAAATAGTAAAGGCGACTATTTCCAACAGTTAGTTGAAATACCTCAAGTTACAGGATCAGAAGACTTCGCCTACTATCTACAAAAAATTCCTGGTTCATTCTACATTGTAGGCAGTAAACCAGAAGGCGTAACAGAACCATATATGAATCACCACCCTAAATTTGATGTGAATGAAGATTGCTTACAAGTAGCAGCAAAATCTTTAGCAGAAATTACATTAAATAGATTAGAAAAATAAATATTAATATAAAAGATGAGGCTGGAACCTGTATATAGGTTCCAGCCTCATCTTTATATCATTATCATACTATAATATATCTTCACCACGTGATGCGACATAAATATCGAACCACTCTTGATCTGTTAATTGTAATTTCGTAGCATTTACAGCTTCGTCGACTCTTTCTATCTTACTTGAGCCTACAATTGGCATCACTTTTGAAGGTAATCTGAGTAACCAACTGTAAATGACCATGCTTACTGATACGTTATATTTTTCTGCTAATGGTTGTATAACTGCCATAATGCGTCTTGCTTTTTCATCAGTTTGATCAAATAATTTACCGCCAGCTAATGGACTCCATGCCATTACTTTAACATCATGTTGCAACATTCTATTTAATGTACAATCTTCAATATTTTCAAGTTGATATGGTGATACTTCAACTTGATTGACTGAGATATGCGACATTTCTTTCTTCAAACTTTCATTTAATAATTCATATTGATTGCATTTAAAGTTTGAAACACCGAACGCTTTTATTTTTCCTTGTTCAACTAAATGCATCACTGCACGCGTCATTTCATCTGGATCCATTAATGGAGATGGACGATGAATCAGTAGTGTATCGATGTAATCTGTCTTAAGATTTAAAAGCGATTTATCAACTGATTCAATAATATGATCATAACTTTGATCATATCGATGACCAGTATTTTTAGCGATTTGATCATTCGGTAAAATAATACCGCATTTTGTGACGATTTCAATTTTCTCTCTTAAATTAGGTGTTAATGCTAATGCATCACCAAATAATGATTCACATGTATAATTACCATATATATCAGCATGATCCATTGTTGTAATGCCTCTATCAACAATTTCATGTATAAAATCATTTAATTGTTGATTGTTATAACCCCATTCATTCAATCTCCAAAAACCATGTACAATTCTAGAATAACTAACATGTTTATTTATACGAATTCTTTCCATCCCATCATCTCCTAAGAAAAATTCAACATATCTAACTTGTTGCGAATACTTGCTTTATCTATAGATTCACCTATTATGACAATTGTTAATGGCATATTCATTATTTCTGGTTCATATTGAGGTACCCCAAATGCATATTGAAATAAATAAGTTTGCTCTGGTTCTTCCCTAAACTTCAGAAATCCTTTAATTCTAAGAATCGAATCAGGTAATTGTCTTAAGAAATTCATTAATAGTTCCATTTCTATCGGACCACTAAATGTATAATTTATGGATTGAATACCGTGATGATGACTATGTTTAGCTTGAAGTGACAAAACTTCATTTACAGGTATTTCAACACCATCAATATTTGAAAACTGCGTAAAGTGTAGCACTGGTTGATGTTTGATTGTTTGTAATGACGTTTCTAATGATGCTTTTTCTTCAGCAGATAATTCATCAGACTTATTAATAATAATCAAATGAGAATATAACATTTGTTCTTCCATTAATTGTTTCGTCTGAACGGTATATCTCGATCTTTCTAAATATCTTTTGCCGTCCATAACACCAATGATTGTTGGCATTTCAACTTTATCTACTAATGTAGGGTTTTGACATGCATCCACTACTTCTACAGGATGCGCAATACCAGTAGCTTCAATTAATACAAGATCAGGCTGGTCTTTATGATATAAATTATGTAATACAACTTCAATATCATCTTTCAATGAGCAACATATACAACCATTTAATAAACTTTGAGTAGAGACATCATCACCTAACAAATTACTATCAACATCAAAAGAACCAAATTCATTCATAATGATTGCGACCTTTTGGCCAGAGTTTTTTGCTTTCATGATGAGTCTTTGAAGTAATGTTGTTTTACCACTTCCTAAAAAACCTGTCAAAATTGTTACTGCCATTTTATTTTTATTCTTCATACTTTGACTCATATTCAAACCACCTTTCTGTAATTATATGATATAAGTTCAGAAACTACAAAGACTTAAAGTTCATCCTATAACTTATACTTTAAATATTCATAAATTACACATCACTAAAATATTTACAAAATAAAAATATTCATTATATAATGAATTAGGAGATTTCAAAAAAAAATAATGAACCATTGCATTTGTAGTTTGGGGGAAAGATTATGCCGGATAAATTAGATATCCAAAACCAATTGTGTTTTAATTTGTATAATGCGCAACGACAAGTTAACCGCTATTATTCAAACAAAATTTTCAAGACGTACAATATTACATATCCACAATATTTAGTATTAACGATTTTATGGGAAACCGCACCGGTCAATGTCAAAAAGCTTGTAACAGACTTAGCCCTAGATACAGGTACTGTATCCCCTTTATTAAAAAGAATGGAAAATTTAGATTTAATTAAACGTGTACGTTCTGAATTAGATCAAAGAGAAGTGTTTGTTCATCTAACTGAAAAAAGTGAACAAATGAAACCACATTTACACCAAGCTTCACATTTAATTCAAGATGTATCAGAGTTAAATGATGAAGAAACCAATCAATTAAACAACTTATTACAAAAATTGATCAATAATGTAGATAAAATCAATCAAGAAAAATAATACAGCAAGCCTCTATCATCTTGCTCAAAATAAATAAGCATATCACGCAACTGAATTCTCAGTTTAAAGTGATATGCTTATTTTTAATCTAATTGGTCATTATATTGAATGACTTTATATAAATAACCTTGTTCTTTAATGAGTTGTGTATAACTACCTTGCTCTATGATATGTCCTTCATTCATAACGATTATATGATCGAAGTATTGTAAATATTTCAAGTTGTGCGTCACAATTACAATCGTATCGTCTTTATTTAATAAGAGATTCATAACATTTTCTTCATTTTCTTCATCTAATGAAGCTGTTGGTTCATCAAGTAACCATATTTGTGCTTTTCTTAACAACAATCTTGCTAAAGATAAACGTTGGCGTTCCCCACCTGAAATATTCTCAGCATTTTTAGTTAGCTGCTGATCTAAGTTTAAATGCTTTAAATTCACAGCAGCAAGAACGTTAGTCATAAGTTCATCTTCCACATCAATTAATAAATTCTCTCTTACTGTGCCTTCGAAATAATGATTATGTTGCAACATTGTATTGATTTCATTCACATAATCTTCTTGAATCATATGAGACAACTGTTCACTTTTATAGGATAAACTGCCATCATTCACACTATATAATCCCATTAATATATTGAGCATCGTTGTCTTACCTGAACCTGAAGGACCTATAATAGCTACATGATCCCCTTTATTTATTTCAAAGTTAATTTGAGATAACGTTTCTCTTTCTTGGAAGTCATATTTAAACATTACATTCTCTGCTTTATACAATGCATGATTTTGAACTGAACGTTCTTGAGGCACCTCAAATGATTGATTGATGACTTCTTCAATATTTTTAAGACTTCGCTCTGTATCCGCTTTGTAAAATGCAACATTAGTCATTGGGATAGCTTGTTCAAATAACGTAATTGTAATCATTAATATACTCGCAAAGAATACAGCGTTTAATACACCGTCTTGTATTTGCCAAATACATAAAATGGTCATACACCAAATACTCACCATAGATGATAAATTCAGCATAAAGTCATAAGAACTTAAAAATTTCTGTTCTTTATATTTTCTATCTTCATATTGGTATTGTTTATTTAAAACTTTCTCTTTAAATGCACGATATTGTTGGAATCTTTTTAATTCTGAACGTCCTTTTTCAAAATCAAAGTATTCAGCCACATATGCTTCTTCACTTTGTTGAACAGCTTCAGATAAGCTTTCAGCTCTTTTAGCTGATAAATAAGGGATGACAATGACTGACATCAACATTGAAAGTCCTATAATCACACCGGCATATATATTGAAATTAATCATCACGAGTATTGTTATAAATGTCGTAATGATAATAACAATTGGTGGATAATATACTCTTAGTAAAATATTTTGTAATCGTTCAACATGGTTTACCATTTGCATTAATAAATCACTCGAACGGTATCTTCTAAATACGTTTGGAACAATTGGGATGAGTTGATTAAATAAGTTAACACGTATATCCCTCAACATTGTAAATGTAGAACGATGCGAATATAATCTTTCGAAATATCTAGTAATTGCACGAACAAAACCAAATAACTTAATAGATACAATTAAAATCATTAATGTATATAAAGGTGTTCCAAGTGCACTTTTAGATATCATATATCCACTTAATGCAAACATTCCAAGTGCAGTTAGCATGCCAAAGACGCCTATTACAATAGAAAGATAGAAGTCTTTATCAAATTTAATTTTTATTTTTTTCATGACATACCACCACCTTTTTGAGATGCGTCATATGATTGAACTGTTCCATTATGAATTTCTATAAAATCAGTGGCATATCTCAACACTTCTTTTCGATGCGCGATTGTGAGAATAGTCTTTTGATGCGCAAATTGGTTAACAGTTTGCACGATAAGTTGTTCGGTTTCAATATCTAATCCAGTTGTTGGTTCATCAAAAATAACCACATCTGGATCAAGTAATAGTAATCTGGCTAGTTCTATTCTTCTCATTTCTCCACCAGACAACATTTCATAACCATCACCAATCATAGTATGCATACCTTTAGATAATTGTTTTACTTTTTCAAGTAAGCCCACTTCAGTTAACACTTCATTAACACGTTTTTCATCATAATTTTGGAACATCGTGACATTTTCATACAAAGTTGCGCTGAAAATATAAGGTCTTTGAGATAAATAACCCATTTTTAGTGGTTTTTTATAAATAATCTTACCTTCATTGGGATTTAATTCATTTAACATAAGTTTGATTAATGTCGATTTACCAGCACCACTGGGTCCAATAATTGCTGTATGATGATTTTCTTTTATACTTAAATTGATTTGATCAAATGAAAAATCTTTACGCTCTGGGTAAGTGAATGATACATGATCAAATTGAATGAGATCTTCATCATTAATATTTGAGTCAATATGAATGTTTGAAGCTTGTATAGATTCTTCATTACTCATTTCTTCAATCAATTCAATATAACCTTCACTTTGTTTACCCGTATGGAAAGCTTGTCCTAGGTCTTTAATCGCATTATAAAATTCTGGTGCTAATAATAAAGTAATGATGGCAACTATAAAAGATACATCGTGAAATACGATTAATCTTAGGCCAACTTCAAGTGCCACAATACCTATTCCAAGCATTGAGATAAATTCCAACATTAAGCCTGATAAGAAGGCACTTTTCAAAATTTCCATTGTTAAATCTCTAAATGACGTACTTGATTTATAGATTTTTTCAGTCGTTTGATGTGTTCGATTGAATAGTTTTAACGATACGAGACCTTTTGTTAAATCTATAAATTCTGCTGCAAATTGATCTAAAGATTGCATTTGGTCTTTCGCTTTATCACGAGTTCTTAGTCCAAAGACAATATAGAACAGTGGAATAAATGGCGCTGTAATCATCATAATTAAAGCAGCTGGCCAATGAATAAAGAGTAATGTAATGATAATCGTTACTGGGATAATGGTTGATTTGAAGACTTGAGGCAAATAAGATTCATAAAAAGGATGTATACCCTCAACCACTTCAGTAATCATTGTTATTTTAGTTCTATCTGTTTCATTATTTATCAATTGATGTCTAACATCTCTTTTAACTTTATAAGAAAGTTTTTGTCCTGATAATTGATTAAGGTAGTTAAAGCATGCTCTTAAAAGCAATACAATGAGCAAGATTGCTAGCCATAAATAAAGTTGTTGACCATTTGATTTTACGACGAGCATTTGGTTAATAATTTTCCCTAAATATATATTTTGAAATACGACTGTTAAACTTAATAAAAACGAAGCGAGAAACATAAATATTTGCAACGTTTTATAATGCATACTATACTTTGTTAAATCTTTCACAATCTCACCACCTTGTTCCATTATAACGCCTTTATGAAAAAAATAAACTAAAATGTATTATTAAATATTAGCATATTACATTGTAATATTTGGTACAATGATGATACGGTGATTGTCTCTAGATAACCACAGACTTTCATAAAAATAGAGGAGCAAAGCTATGTTTATATTAGAATTAATAAAAGCCATTATATTAGGTATTGTTGAAGGTTTAACAGAATTCGCACCTGTTTCATCTACAGGACATCAAATTTTAGTAGATGATATGTGGTTAAAGTCTAAAGCCTTTCTTGGAAGCGAATCAGCATTCACATTTAAAGTTGTGATCCAATTAGGTTCGATCCTTGCAGCAGCATGGATATTTAGAAATCGATATTTTGAAATGTTACATATTAAACAAAACGAACAGAAAAAAAGAACATTAAAATTGTCACATATTATTGTCGGGCTTGTACCAGCTGGTATTCTTGGACTATTATTTGATGACTTTATTGAAGAACATTTATTTAGTGTTCCAACTGTATTAATCGGTTTATTACTTGGGGCTATATATATGATTGGTGCGGATATGTATTCTAAACGCGTCACAAATCCACACAAAGTAGATGATATGAACTATCCAAAAGCATTTGTAATTGGTCTATCTCAAGCAATTGCATTATGGCCAGGATTTAGTCGTTCAGGTTCAACCATTTCGACAGGTGTCTTCTTAAAGTTAGATCATAAAGCTGCTTCTGACTTTACGTTCATAATGGCAGTACCCATTATGTTTGCAGCGAGTGCAAAAGCATTACTTGGAAATCTACAATTTATAACGTTGGATCAAATACCTTTCTATATTGTAGGGTTTATCGCATCATTTATATTTGGACTTATTTCTATTAAATTATTCTTAAAACTGATTAATAGAGTGAAATTAATACCTTTTGCGATTTATCGTATTATTTTAGTTATTATTATTGCCATTGCATATTTCGGTTTTGGAATTGGTCAGAATATCGGCTAACGTATCGTACCAATCGTTTGAAGATTATGATATAGGGTATTGGAATAAGATATATTATAAGAAATGACTACGGAGGAATGACTCATGAATGATAAAGTTAAATTAATTGTTAACACATTACCACTTGTATTAGTTCCATTAATTAGAGAACGCAAAAAAATAAAAGAACATCCAGATGTTAAACATGTAACTGAAACGACTGTTGATTTTTCACATAAAGTAAAAGATAAAACAATCGAAACGAAAGATAAAGTTGCAGAAAAAACACAACCTGTAAAATCATATGTTGTTCAAAAGAAACGTTTATATGAATATAACAAACAAATGAAACAACCTTTTAAAGAAGAACAAAAAGAAGCAAAACAACAACAAAAAGAAATTGATCATTTAGATAAAAAACTTCAAAAAAATATCGATGCTCGTAATAAAGAAGAAGAAAAAGCACAAAAAGAAAATAAAAAAGCGCGTATTAAAGAATTGACTCATTACCAAAAAGTTGAAGAACAACAAGCTAAAAAAGGTGAAAAACTTCAAAAAGAAAACGAAAAAGATGTGACGAAGTTAGATAAAAAGTTACAAAGTAATATCGAAGCGCGTGAACAAGAAGAACAAAAATTAGAGCAACAAAACAAAGAAGAACGTATTAAAGAAATAAAGAAATATGAGGGACATCAAATGAACACAGCAACTACACAAAGCAGTAATGCAAAATCAATCAACGACGTAAGCTCTAAACAAGCAAAACCAAACATTCAAGAATTAGTCAATGAAAGAGTTAGAAATGAGAAAGAAGAAAAATCTAGTCATCTTCTATTTAATCAACATAAATCGTCAATGTCTCAACATATCAGCCAATTTCCATATGATGAACATACGACTGAACACCAAAAATCTAAGAAAAGATTTCGTCGCAATAAATGATTAACAGAATTATTATAGATGGAGATGCTTGTCCAGTTACGGATGATATCATTCGCTTAACTCAACATACAAGCATCTCTGTTCTTATTATTAGAAGTGTTAACCATTTCTCACTAAGGGAATATCCCGATTATGTTTCAACAATATATGTTGATCATGGTGCAGATAGTGCAGACTTTAGAATTGTCAAATTGACGCAACCAGATGATATAGTTGTGACGCAAGATTATGGACTAGCGAGTCTTTTATTAAATAAAGCCCTTCACGTTATCCATCATAAAGGTTACGAGTATACGCCTCAAAATATTGAACAACTGTTAACGCAAAGACATATTTCTGCTCAAGTACGTCAACAAGGTGGTAGAACGAAAGGACCTAAAAAACTCACACAAGAAGACCATAAAGTTTTTTCAGAATTTCTATCAAAATTAATAAAAAAACATTCTGGACAATGATAATCGTCCAGAATGTTATTATTCTATCATTTGTTTTTTAGCTTTTTCTAAATTAACTTTATCTATTTCTTTCATTTGTTCTAATTCTAAACGCATCTTATCCGTCTCTAATAGATAGTTCTCATGCTTTAATTTTTCAAGCTCTAATTCATCTTTAACACGTTGGGATTTAATTTTTTCTATTCTAACCGTTTTACTTTGGTGGTTTTTTATAAGACCTGCTACTGATGAAATAAGCACAATAAGCACGACCATTAAAAATATATTCATAGTTATACCCCCTTCTTAAATAAATAGAAGTATCTTTTAAGTTATTATACTACATATGCGAGAGGAGTAATATATATGAAGAAAATTGCTGTTTTCTGTGGTGCAAGTAAGGGAAATGACCCAATTTATACAGAACAAGCTTATGCGTTAGGTAAATATTTAGCCGAAAATAAATATGAATTAGTATATGGTGCCGGATCAACTGGCATGATGGGAGCAGTAGCCAATGGTGTCATTGACCATGATGGTATTGCTATTGGCGTAATGCCAAGATTTTTAGGAGAACGTGAAATCGCTCATGAGAATTTAACAGAATATCATGTTGTCGAAACAATGCATGAAAGAAAACAAATGATGTCTGATATGGCTGATGCATTCATTATGTTACCTGGTGGTGCTGGTTCTTTAGAGGAATTCTTTGAAATTTATACATGGTCTCAAATAGGACTACATCATAAACCAATTGGTGCATTAAATACTAAACAATTTTTCAATCCATTAAGTTTAATGATTGATCATTTAATATCAACTGAATTTATCAGTTCAGATTATAAAAGTTTAGCGATTATTAAAGAAAATATCGATGATTTATTTAGTGCTATGAAAATGGCACAACCCGTTAAACTTCGTGATTATCAAAAATAGTTAAAAATGTTTTTTCATCATAGACGTTAATACCATTTAATGTAAAGAGGGCTGTCGTAACACCGACACCTTCTTTTTTATTTCCCGTAAATGTACCGTCGTATATAACAGTACTACCACATGAAGGACTGTCACTTTTCAGAATAACTGTATCGGCATTTAAATCTTTAATAATAGAGAGTGCACGTTTAGCGCCTTCTTTAAATTGTATTGTGACATCACGACCTGCAACAGTCATGACCTTTGCTTGATCATTCCACACATCACAACCATCTCCTCCGATGATTTCTGCTGGTTCTCTAGGAACTTGTAAGCCACCTAATATTTCAGGACAAATACTAATTGCTTTCTTCTCATCTATTAGATTCTTATAGAACAAATCTAACTTATGGTTGCCATCATACCTTACTTTTTCTCCAACTAAACATGCACTAATAACGATCATATCATCTACTCCTTACAATACTTTATGATATAAAACATGTGCTGCTAAATCATCATCATGTATGACTTTTGGATGTAAGAAATTCCTAATATGGTTCATTTCTAATTTTTCCATGACTCTTCTGGAAGGTTTATTAATTTCCGACGTAAAACTATACACTTCATCGATACCTTTTGATTTAGCATATGTTAATACTGCTTCCGCCGCTTCTGTTGCTAACCCATTACCCCATACATCCTTATCCATGCGCCAACCTATTTCATAAAAAGGTAATTCTGGGAAACTTAATTCGCTACCTTCTGGGATATAATTCAAACCTACCATACCGATAAAGCTTTTAGTTTCTTTTAATTCCACAGCAAATAAACCAATTTCATGTTGATCGATGACCGATTTCATTTGGTCAATCATATTTTCAGTCGCACGATAGCTCAATATATCTGGAAAGTACCTTCTCACTTCAGGACTTGCATTCATACTTTGAAATAATGCAACATCCTCATCTTTCCAATTTCTAAGTATTAAACGTTTTGTTTCAATGTAATGTTTCATTTCATTCACCCAACCTTTATCATATTCAAAAAAGGATGTACTAATATTTTAGCACATCCTTCAAAAAATTATGATCTTACTGAACTCCTAATGTGAAATCTCTTCCCAGTTGGGCCTTCTATACTAAACATACCGCCTCTTCCATCAACAACATCGACTTCTAAATTCGTATGTTTCCAATATTCATATTGCTTATTATTCATATAGAATGGGACACCTTCAATTTCACCTAATTTCACGTCTACATCTCCAATAATTAATGTTCCTTCAACAAATAACATTGGAGAGCTACCATCACAACATCCACCTGATTGATGAAATATAAGGTTTTCACCATGTGTTTTCTTTAATTCTCTAATGAGTGATTTGGCTTTTTCAGTAGCAGTGACTTGTTCAGTCATTTAGAACAGTCCTGCAGGCTTCTCGTCATAACTCACGAGTAAGTTTTTAGTTTGTTGATAATGTTCTAACATCATCTTATGGTTCTCACGGCCAATACCACTCATTTTGTAACCACCGAAAGCAGCGTGAGCTGGATAAGTATGGTAGTTATTCACCCATACACGACCTGCTTGGATTCCTCTACCAAAGCGATAAGCTTTATTTTGGTTTCTAGTCCAAATACCTGCACCTAAACCATATAAAGTATCATTCGCCATTTCTAAAGCTTCTTCATCGTCTTTAAATGTTGCTAATGATAATACTGGTCCAAAGATTTCTTCTTGGAATATTCTCATATTTTGTGTGCCTTTAAATATTGTTGGTTCAATATAGAAACCATTTTCTAATTCTCCAGCTTCTTCTCTTACATTACCACCAACTAATACTTCTGCACCTTCTTGTTTACCAATATCTAAATAGCTCTTAATTTTTTCAGCTTGTTCTTGTGACGTTTGTGCACCCAGCATTGTTTCTGGATCTAGAGGATTACCTGTCTTAATTTGTTTTACACGCTCGATACATTTTTCGATAAATTTATCATAAATATCTTCATGTACCAATGCTCTTGATGGACATGTACATACTTCACCTTGGTTAAGTGCGAACATCACTAATCCTTCAACAGCTTTATCTAAGAAGTCATCATCTTCATCCATAATATCTTTGAAGAAGATATTTGGTGATTTACCACCTAATTCAAGTGTTACTGGAATTAAGTTTTGACTCGCATTTTGCATGATGATACGACCAGTAGTTGTTTCACCCGTAAATGCAACTTTATTAATATTTTCATGTGTCGCTAAAGCTTGTCCTGCTTCCGCACCAAAACCATTTACAACATTAATCAATCCTTCTGGTAATAAGTCTTGAATCAGTTCAATAAAATGTAAAATAGAAACAGGTGTTTGTTCTGCTGGTTTAAGTACAACAGCATTACCTGTTACGATTGCCGGCGCTAACTTCCAAGTAGCCATTAATAACGGGAAGTTCCATGGAATAATTTGACCAACTACTCCAATAGGTTCCTTAAAGTGATACGCTACTGTATTGTCGTCAATTTGAGAGATTGCCCCTTCTTCTGCTCTGACAACTCCAGCAAAGTATCTAAAATGATCTACAACTAATGGTAAATCAGCTGCTAGACATTCTCTAATAGGTTTACCATTATCAAATGTTTCAATAACTGCTAATTCTTCTAAATTTTCTTCAATACGATCTGCTATATCTAAGAGTAATTGCGAATGTTCAGCTGGCGACTTTTTCGCCCACTCAACTTGTGCTTTATGTGCTGCTTTAACTGCTTCATCTATATCTTCTTTTGTAGAACGAGGAATTTTTGCATATACTTCACCAGTTACTGGCGATCCATTATCAAAGAATTCACCATTTTTAGGATCCACCCATTTACCACCGATAAAGTTCTGGTACTTGTCTTTAACTTTGTATTTTGCATTTGCTGCAGTTGGATATTCAAAAGCCATATTAAAACGCCTCCCTTAAATTGATTACAGTTTAATTTTAATCTACGGAAGCGCTTACATCAACTAAAATGCATTTTATATTATTAATAAAAATTTAAATAAAAAGTTACAAATAACTATATAAAATTTATTGAGATACTGCTAACTGTCAGAATTTCGAATTGTGGTAATTAGAATGCGCTAACTTCCATTATTCTGAATTGTGGTAATTAGAATGTACTCACCTAGGGACATTTCTCCAAATTCTGTCCCTAACGACACCCGTTATTGTACATTTAATGTGGTTTTAGCTATCACGTTGCCGCCTGATAAGACTTCAACTTCTACTTCGTTGTCTGCTTCGTTTGCTATTTTGGATTTAAAATACCAATCAGTTACTCCGTTTTTAATTTTTGGTGATACTGAACTTGAAACTCCTGGTGCTTGTCCGTCAAACATACCTACTTCTCGTCCGTCTTTGTTTTTGATAGACAACTGAAATTTATTATTTACTAATTTCGATTCATCGACATGGACTGTTATTTCAAATTTCTCTTGTTTTTGAACGGATGATGGCATTTCAAATGTACCTTGTTCGCTATTGGATGTTTGATTATTATTTTGTTGCTTAGAACTAGACGTCGTTGATTGATCAGCTTTATTTTTTTTACTTTCTGAGTTTGCACCATAACTTCCAGATGCATAAGTTGAGGAATCATACCATTTATAGCCTTGTTTAGGTGTTCCCCAAGGTTCTTTTTCATTTTCTCTACTATTCTCAGGTTGTTCAAAATTCAATAAATTAGTCTTATCATCAAGTTGAACATTCATGGTTGATAAATCTTGGTCATCATCTTTTTTATTTAACCAATCTACAATTTGCATAATCATTTTTTGGTTATCTTCTTCTTTAAATCCATCATAAGTCTTTTTAGTTTCTCCGTTGTCTTCACGTTTATACTTTGGTGACTTGTCTTCTACCATTGAAGAATCGCCTATAAATGCGCCTTTACCTTTAGAAACTTTACTCACAGCAATATATGGACCTTCATTGCGGCCACCACCATTGTATATGCCTTGGTCTACAGCATGATTCCATGCATCATCTTTTGATAATTTAGGAACAAAAGCGACACCTTTTGCTTTATCAGGATCTGTAATGGCGATTGTTGAACCGGCATGCATCGATACTGCTTTAACACCTTTAGTAATTCCGAAGCTATCTTTTTCATCTGCTAAATCATCTACTTTAATGTTACCTAATGCATTGTATCTAAATCTCAAGCCAAACACTTCGTTTAAGAAATCTCTACTTTGAATATCTTTCATCTTATCTGAGGAGCTTTCTTCAGCGTTCATACCTTTTGTAGGATTATCAAAAGCACCTCTTCTATAACCATTCATCACTTCTGAAGAATCATATCGATTAAAGTTTCTATCGGCATTATAATGATCACTAATCATTAATATACTTCCACCAGACTTCACATATTGCTCTATAGCATCTTGTTCACTCGCTTTAAGTGGATTATTAGCCTCTGGAATAACAACGACTTCATAATCTTTCATCTTGTCATAATTTAATAATTGGTTATATCCTAAATCTGTTACTTCATAGTTTTCTTTCGTTAATGCATCAGCAAAATCAGAAAAACCACCATTAATGACCCAATCTGCACTGCCTGCTGTTTGACCATGTGCACTATCAAACAAGACTTTCCCTTTAATGTCATCACTTTTAGGTGATAATACAATTTTTCCATCTTTGCCTTCTTTCTCAGTTACGTCATTTGAACAACCCGCAATAACAAAGACAATCAATGTTATTAAACTAAATATCGAAAGTTTAGACCTCATTATATTCTCCTTATGTATAAAATATGGAGCGAGTGAGAAATCTTTTATACTTAAAAGATTTCATCATCCCGCTCCGTTATGTGTACTATGCTTTTCTAATATATGTTAGCAGTTTAATTGTTACAGGATCAGTATCATAATTTTTAAAGCCTCTAGGAACTTCAATCGTTGCATCAATCAAATCATTAACTTCGTTAAAACGATATGTGACTTGATTAATATTAGATTTGCGATTAAAAATTACTGCTTCTGATGGCCAACTTCTAACCTCACCTGTTGTTGATTGTAATGTTCGACCTGTGATTGTTTCGATTTCATGACCTAATTCTAATAATGTCATTTTTCCGCCTTCAATCAGAACAAATTCTTTTTCGTGCACGATGACATCCCTCTTTTCAAATAATCCTTTGTTGTTTATTCCCTAATACAATTCAATCTAAACGCGACCTATAAATCTAATTTAAATGATTTTACTTTATCAGTTGCATCATCAAATGTAGCAGTTTTACTTACGCCACCGTGTATATTGAAAGTAGCACGGTTATTTTTAAGCGCTTCATAGGCTTTTTGAGAAATTGGAATAGATTTTAAACTTTTTGTCTTTTCTCCTGGCTGATATTCATCTGTATTTTCTTTAGACTTTTTCATGTACTTTTCATTGTGAGAGTCTGGTATAAATGATGCATAATCAGATCGTTGTTTATGACTGCCATCTTGAATAGACGCCGTATTATCATAGTATAACTTATGATTAGATGTATTTTCAGTTAATACTTCATACATCACGACATAACCATTTTTCGCACCATTAAAAAGTAAGACCTGTCCTTCAGGCATGTTATGCACTTGGAAAATTTGCAAATGGTCAATATTGACTTTCATGCCACTGTCTTCAAATTGAAAATGTTTATCTCTAAGATCATGAATGAGTTCAACATCTCCATTTGTTGATGTTCGAATTGTATTAGGAAATGGCTTTTTTGCTGAGTCCTCTTTACTTTCAGTACTTGAAGTTTCTTTTTTATCTTTAGAATCATCTTTGCTTCTTTTAGATTCTTCTGTATCTGTTTGGTTGCTTTTCACTTCATCTTCAAGCTTTTTTAATTGTTCTTCTTTATCTTTAATACTTTCTTTTAACTTTTCATTTTCTTTTTCTAAAGACTTTTTATCTTTTTGATAATCTTTAGTCGATTTCTCTAAAGATTTAATTTCTTGTTCTAGATTTTTCTGTTCATCATCATTACCACACGCTGCTAGAATAATTGATGAGCTCACCATAAGTAAAAGTGCCTTCTTCATAGGTGTCGCCTCCTATATATAGTCTTAAACATTTTACCACACAACATGTAAGCTATCTATTGAAAACAAACTATATGCTGTTACCGAGAACAATCATTTCATCATAATTAACAGATTCTCTTAGTTTGATTGCCATTGAACGACTGACTTTACCTTCTTCTGTTAACTGATTAATCATTTCTCTTTGAATTCTTAATGCGTAAATTTCCATTTCTGTATATACAGCAGTGTGATTGCCTTTGAAGTAATCAGGCGTTAATCTTTCAACTTTGTTCAAGTAAGAATCACATACGATGCTAATTTCAAATTCGTTATTGTCATTCATTTCTTCAGTTAATCTTTTAACAACATTGAAATGCACTTCTTTACTTATAAATCTCATCTCTTTAATGTTACTTTCAATTGAAAGTGAACTTGTAGCACTGATGAATGTTTTAATTTTTCTACGTCTAATAAACAATTTCAACATTAATTTCGCTTTTGTATATAAAGAAGCATTTTTAAATGTAGATGAACGTTCTGTAATTTGTCTGTAGTTATCAAATGTACTTTGAGATATTTTATTTTCTTTAATGAGTTTATCCAACGTATTGAATTCTGTATCAATCGCAATGCGTTGCATACGTTCTAACTCTTTAATATCTTCATCTTTTTCTTCATTTTCTCTTAAGAATGATAATTGCATATGATAACTGCGTGTGATTTTACCGTAAATATAGCTTGTTTCTTTACTGTAAAATTCTTGTAGATTCTCTAATGCACTTTCAATTAATAAAATTTTCGCTTCGTTAAATGTTAGTAAACTTTGATCTTTCGGTTTAGCTTTTGGTGTAACGAGCGGTAATATTAATTGTGCGAGTACAAGACTGATTAAAATAACACCTGTTGCGATAAACAATAGATGATCACGATAAATAAAATCAGTGTGTTCTGACAATTTAAATGGCAACATCAATGCAATTGCTAATGAAATGGTACCGTGAACACCACAAACCGTCATAATAAACGCATATTTAAAGCGATTTGGTTTATCTACTTGAGATTCTGGGGCAATATCTTTACCCGTATTTAACATTTTAGAAAATCGACTTTCTGGTAAATAGAAATATGGATATGAAATAAGCACCCAAATATATCTAAATAGATACACTAATGCAGCTACAAATAATGTAATACCTATCACATGCATAATTTCATGTTGTGGTTCTTCTAATATATTAATCATGACTTCAGGTATTAAGAAACCTAATAAAATAAATACAAAACCGTTTAATAAATAACTCAGTAAATCCCAAGTATGATTATATGTTACTTGCTCTTTCGTTGTTGCTTGAGCAATTCTATCTTTTTCGACACCGTGAATTAAACCTGCAATAACTGCAGCAATAATACCTGATGAATGGAATGTTTCAGCAATAATATAAACTAAAAATGGTGTAATAACCTGGATGAACGTAAGCATATTGCCGTTATTAATACCATTTCGTGTTAAATAAACACGTAACTGTACAACACCATAACCAATGATTAGCCCAACAATTGCGCCACCGATTGCAGTTATAAAGAACTGTCCAACTGCACCGGTTAAGGAGAATGAACCACCTACTAATGCGGCTAATGCAATCTTAAATGATAAGATACCTGCAGCATCATTTAGTAAAGATTCACCTTCTAATATGGTCATAGATCCTTTAGGCAATAATTTACCTTTCGCAATAGCTTGAACTGCTACCGCATCTGTAGGTGAAACAATAGCACCAATCGCGAAACATGCAGCTAATGGTAATTCTGGCCAGATAATATGTAATAAGAAGCCAAGACCAATAACTGTTGAGAATACAAGCACTAATGCCATTGACATAACGGGTTTCAAATACCTCGCTAAATGAACACGCGATACCGAAATACCTTCTAAAAATAGCAACGGTGCAATAATACCTACCATAAATACTTCTGACTCAAAATTTAATTCAACTGGAATTGGAGATAAGAATATAACAAAACCAATTATAATTTGAACAAAACTTAAAGGTATTTTAGAAATATAATGATGTATGATTGAACTTAGAATAATACCCATGATGAACCATAAAAAACCTTCAAATATGGCCATAAAATTCCTCTCTTCTGTTTAAAATAGCTTTTTACGCATAATAACTTTTTCAACTTCGTAGTCCATTGATTCATTTAAATGAATCATTGTTTTATTGTGAGCATGGACTGTTGAAACGATGGTATACGCACCCATATCTTTTGCCCACTTTTCTATTTCTCGTTTCAAAGCGGTTGCTATACCGTTATTTCTTTGACTTTTATCTACGAGAAGGTTGTATATCTTAACCTCTCGATCATGAACATTATATTTCGCCCATATAAAACCGATACATTCATCTTGAATTAAAGCACCTTTCAAAACACTCTTCTCATATTCAAGAGACCGCTTTATCGCCTCATATTCCAATGATGTAGCAAGTTTCAAACTTTGATTTTCCTCTTTAAATGATGAAGCAGCCATTTCACTAATGTTATAAATCATTGCGTCATCTTCTATATTTTTTATGACAACCATTTTTAACCTACCTAATTATTCTCGATTAGTAACTTAATTGCTAAAATAAATATGATAATAAACATCACAATTTTCAGTTTCTTTTCAGGTAAAGAAACCGTTAAACGACCACCAATAAAGCCACCTAGACCTGAACCAAGTGCTAAGCTTATGGCAAATGGCCAATTAACATAACCTTGAAAAATAAAAACAAAAGTAGATAATGATAAGTAAATCGTTATAACTAACGTCTTCATACATTGAACTTCTGCATAAGTCAGTCTTGGCATAATTAAATTTAAAGCGATAATAAATAAAAATCCTACAGCAGCTTGAACAATGCCACCATAAATACCAAGTGCTAGAAAAACAATAATAAGAAGGAAAATTCTAAAGGCAGATAATTTTTCAGATTGTTTTTGTGTATCTTTCCATCTGGTAGGAATAATCATAACGATTAAAACGAGAAGCATAATAATACCTAACATGCGGTTAAAGACAGCATCCGGGAGATTTATAGCGTAATGAACGCCGATAAAAGAGCCAATTAAAGCAGGCACACTTAACATCAAACTCAACTTAACATTTTTCATACCTTTTATGTAAAACACATATAAGCCTAATAAATTTTGAACTAAAATCGCAACCCTGTTCGATGCATTCGCAACAGTAGTTGGTAATCCAAAAAATATAAGTAACGGCAAGACAATTAACGAGCCACCAGCCGATACAATATTAATCGTTCCTGCAAAAATCCCTACTAAAAAGATAATAAATAATGTCATAATCTCCAAGACTACACCACCTGTTACATTTAATAATATCGAAAAATTAATCATCTGTAAAAAGTATAAACCTCAAATTTGTAATGTTTTATTAGAAAATACTTGTTAGAATAAAATTATTGATAACAGAAAGGAAAACGCTGATGAAAAAATCAACACGCGACCTTATAATAGAAAACAACGTAAAACGATTAAGACTCAATAGTCACGATAGAGAAGTTTACGAAAATTATATAACATATGTACGCGCAAATTTGAGCATCAATGAATATGACTCAGAGAAAATGTTGCTCAATATACTTAATCATTTATTAAGTGCCGAAAAAGATGGCATGCATGCCATGGAATTTTTTGAACATGATCCAAAAAAACATGCCGACACGATGATTAGAAATATGCCTAATAGAACATTCCAGAATATATTTAAATTCATCGGATTACACATCCTTATATTGTTAGGTGTCTTCTCATTCATAAGAGGATTCACAGGATTCTTCACACAAGTTGAATTCACTTACCTCTATACTTTCCTCATCACCTTTGTAACAGGATTTACGATGATTTTTATATTTATATGGATGATATTTAAAGTCGTTCAAATACGAATATATAGCGAATCCAATTGGACAACCATGATTACTAATATATTGATATTCGGGACATTAGTTGTGACGATACTAGCCTTTTATTTACCAGGCGTCTATTTACAATTAGGACCTAAAATATATACATCGAATTGGGCATATATCATACTTTCGTTCATACTAACACCACTAGGATTATATATAGATCACCACAGAAAAATAGACCAGCCTGATTCAAGGTAAATAGGACAAGCGAAGCAGGACAATAGAGCAGAACAAGCGGAACCATCATTGATTATGGTTCCGCTTGTTTCATTTAATGTGGTATTAGGAAATTACCAGGCCGATAATTTATTTTATCAGCCTGGTAATCTCATTTTCGGGTCGATAATTTATTTTATCGGCCTGCAAATCTCGTTTTCGGGTCGATATTTATTTTTATCGGCCTGCAAATCTCGTTTTCGGGTCGATATTTATTTTTATCGGCCTGCAAATCTCGTTTCTGGACCGGTAATTTTATTTATCGGTCCACATTTCTTATTTCTGGACCGTAAATTTTTTTATCGGTCCAGAAAGTCACTTCATATAATAAAAGTACTTATATATAGAATTAAAAATATCAATAGTGTTTCAATATTTATAAAAAACACATTTGGACTAATACCTTTTTTGTATCTTGTTACATAATATATAAGTATGCCAATATAATAGACAATCAATAATCCCCATATTAGAAATAATAAGCCTATCCCATATTCATTATTTTGAATTAAATGTATACCAAATAGTAATAGCCAAACTGATTTCAGTATATTACCTACTACTTCTAATGGATCAGACACTATTTTGAACATTTTATCTATTGTTTCTGCTCTAAACAAATTCGTATAAGATATTAAATCACAAATCACTTGAAGAAACATGGATACACTCATCAGTATTGTAAACATCAAACCAAATACCAATACATTGGCATTTAAGTCCCCATCAAGTTTTGCATAATAAATTAAAGGAATTTGGCTAAAACAGATAAAGATTATTGTAAACATCGTATGAATAATATAGAATTTTTCATTTTTAATTAAGTAATTAGCCAATAATAACAAACATATATAAACGCCCAACCCTACTACCATCATACTACTCACCTATCTTTAATAGTTTTCATTTACGATGGCATATAGGTAATGGTCTTTCCATTCGCCATTTATTCTTACGTTAGATCTGTTTAGTCCTTCGCGTATCATGCCTGCTTTTTCTAATACTCTAACTGAACCGATATTTGTTGGTTGTACGCCTGCTTCAACTCTATGAAATCCTAACTCATTAAATGCGATACGAATGACTTCTTTTGCTGCCAATGTTGTAATACCTTTTCCGTTGTATGCAGCGTCTAATGCATATCCCATCATACAGCTTTGAATATTGTGTCTGACGATTGCAAATAAATCTATCGTTCCGATTACTTTATTATCTTCTTTATGTACAATGACATAGTGATAGCCTTTATCTTCTGTCATATCTTGTAAATGTTTGTCTATAATTTTTCTATAATTATAGAGTTGATAGTCTGAATCTTTGCGATCTGCTGCTGAATATGATTCAAATAATGCTCTATTACGTACATCTATATCTAACAATTCACTTGCGTCTGTCATTTCAACTGGTCGGATTTCAATCATGATGCACCCCCGATATTTATTTATCTATTAGTATACACTTATACGATGTAAAGTTATAAAAAATAAGGTCATAGATTAAATTTCCTAGGAAATGATAATCTATGACCTTGCGCTTTATGTTTGATATAAATATTTTCCAACTCTGTTTTCCATCTTGTCAAAAATCCATTCGAAAATGATAGCCATGATCCAATATATTGCACTTGCTATAATATATACTTCAACAAAACGATAACCATCGTTAGCAATAATTTGGCTGATTGCGAGTATTTCTGTTACTTGCACGACAAACGCGATTGCTGTCCCTTTAATTAAAGCAATAAATTGATTACATAAGTTTGGAATTGCATAACCTAAAGCTTGAGGTATCACAATTCTCATGAGTATATGTCGCTTTCTAAGTCCAACTGTTAGTGCCGCTTCTATTTGTTTATCATCAACACTTCGTAAACCGCCACGCATCACTTCTGTCAAATACGCAGCTGAATGTAATGTAAATACAAATAATACGATTGCTAAAGGATTGATACCATCAGGATCAATGTTCCAGTGCCACATTTTGTTTAACCACTCTATTACTACAGGTGTTCCATAATAAAAAGCAAACAACTGAACGATGAGTGGTGTTGATCTGAAGAATGAAACAAATATGACAATGAGTTGATTAATAACTGAATACTTAGCTTGTCTTATTAATGCAAAAGCAGTACCAATCACTAATCCAAATACCATACTGACAACTGCTATTAATAACGTTGTCGGCACACCTTTTAAAATATCTCCAACATGTTCATACATAAAAGGAAAATCTATCGTCAAATTGCTCACCTCATTTGTTCAGTTTGATATGGAATATTGTATTTCTTTTCTAAAAGCATCACGATAAACTCGACTATGATACAGATGACCCAGTAAATGATACAAATCGCGACATATACGGGAAACATACCTAGTCCGTAGTTATTACCGATAATTAAATTCACTTGTCCCATCATATCGATTAAACCGATTGTAAATGCTAATGATGTGTCTTTAATCAGTTCTATAACTTGATTACCGATGTTTGGTAAACTATTTCTAAATCCTTGTGGAATAATAATTCTTAATAAAATTGTACGATCATTAAGACCGACTGTTTTCCCTGCTTCAATTTGTCCTTTATCAACAGAGTTGTATCCAGCTCTCATCACTTCTGATAAATATGAACCAGTATGTAGCGTGAATGTCAAAATAACAAAGAAAAGTCTACTAAAATGATTAATATCAATGTAAACCCACTGCAATATGATCGGTAACGCAAAATATACTAAAAATAGTTGTAATATAAGTGGCGTACTTCTGACAAAGGATACATATAATTTTACGATTTGGGATAGTGCAGGTACTTTTTTGATTCTAATAACTGCTAATACTAGCCCCAATATCATCGCAAATAAAAGAGAAAGAACAGTAATAAACAATGTAATTGGTAGTTTATCCAGTATTTGCGCAAACAAATCTGGCCAAGTGGTAGTTCCCATATGTCTCCTCCTTATAAGCGGTCTTTAATATCATTTAATGACTCTTTATCATCAAATATATTAAATCCAAACCATTTTTTAGATAAGTTCTCTAGCGTACCATCTTCTTTTAATTCTTTAGTTGCTTTGTCTATATCTTTTTGTAATTGCGTATTTTTCTTGTTATATAAAATATGAACAGATTCTTTTGAAACAACGCCACCAACTTTCACGTCAGCATTGAGTTCTTTTTGAATTGCTTGGTAAGTTGTTAAGTTTAAGAACATGGCATCTCTTCTTTTAGATTCAATCATTTTGAAATTTTCACCATTTGAAACTTTATGGATTTCATCAATGTCGATTTGATTTTTATGAGTCTTGTTGTAACCTGTTAAGATTGAATATAAGCCGCCACTCGGTGACATAGGCGTTAGTCTTTTATGTTGTAAATCATCTAAAGTTTCAATATCATTTGTATCATTATGTACAATAAGTGTTGTTAAAGAATAAACATAAGGCTCCTTCTGATACAAGAATTTCTGTTCTCGCTCAGGGGTTTTGAAGAACCAATTAATGCCCATATCAAATTTACCAACACCAATACCAACAACGTTAGATTCTTCTTCTCCAAATTCATATTGGAAATCATATTGTGGTAATTTCTTTTCAAGTTCTTTCATATAATCCATATCGTATCCGACTGGTTTATTATCACTATCTGTATATAAATAAGGCGGATTGACTTCTGCAGATAAAGCCACTTTGACAACTTTTTTGCCGTTATTTTCTTTCGTGATTGTGCCGCAACCAGATAAAGAAATGATGAGCATCATCAAAATCAATAATTTAATATATTTCATTCTTTACCTCCTACAATCCGACTGGTGTTAAACGACTTAAGAATCTTCTCGTACGTTCAGATGCTGGATTATCAATAACGGCTTCCGGTGTCCCACTTTCAATAATTTCACCTTTATCCATAAACACAACTTGATCAGATACTTCTTTCGCAAATTGGATTTCATGCGTTACGATAACCATCGTTCTACCTTCGCTTGCAATTTCTTGAATGATATTTAACACACCTTGTACAGATTCAGGATCAAGTGCTGAAGTTGGTTCATCTAATAACAACACTTCAGGCTCTATACAGAGCGCTCTCACAATACCAACTCGTTGCTGTTGTCCACCTGACAGTTGAACAGGATAAACATCCGCTTTATCATCTAAAGATACTTTTTTAAGATATTTCATAGCTTTTTCTTTAGCTGCTTTCTTCTTCATTCCTTGTCCGTATATCAAACCTTCTGTAATATTTTCTAAAATTGTACGGTTTTTAAACAAATTGTAGTGTTGAAAAACCATTGCGGATTGACTTCTTAAGCGTGTAACATCCTGCTTTTGATAATTTTCTACATTGAACTTACAATTCCCGAGTTCGATTAATCCTTTATATGGTGTTTCAAGCATATTTAAACTTCTTAGTAGTGTCGTCTTCCCCGATCCACTTGGTCCAATAATTGTTGTGACGGTACCTTTTTCTTGTTCAAAATTTATATTCTTCAAAATTTCTTGTGTACCAAATTTATGATACAATCCTTCAACTTTAAGCAAGTCATCCACTCCCGAACGTAATAATATGTTGAATTTATCACAACTATTCTTATAAGTAAAGTCGGTTTTAATTCAAATACGCATTTTAACAGCCTTAATGAATTTTTCTTATCTTTTAACTCGGATTTAATTGAATTTTTTAAATTGTCTGACTATAATGGCATATATAACTTAAGGAGGTAATTATGAATGACACAAGAAAATTGGAATAAAGAGACATTAGCAATTCATGGTGGTCAAGTACCCGATCCTGTAACAGGTTCTACAGCTGTACCTATTCATCAAACAACTTCATATACGTTTAAATCTACTGAACATGCGAAGAACTTATTCGCTTTAGCTGAAGAAGGAAACATATATTCTCGAATTATGAACCCAACAAATGATGTATTCGAGAAACGTATCGCTTTATTAGAAGGCGGACTAGCAGCATTAAGTGTTGGTAGCGGTCAAGCAGCCATTACTTTGAGTATATTAAATATTGCAGAAAGTGGCTCTGAAGTAGTCGCATCTACTAACCTATATGGTGGTACATATAATTTATTTGCTGTAACTTTAAAGAAATTCGGCATTAAAGTACACTTTGTAGATCCAGATGACCCAGCAAATTTTGAAGCAGCAATCAATGAAAACACGAAACTTATTTTCGCTGAAACAATTGGTAACCCACGTATAGATGTATTAGATATTGAAGCTGTTGCTAAAGTTGCTCACGATAATGGTATTCCATTAATCGTTGATAATACATTTGCTACGCCTCACCTACTACAACCAATTAAATTTGGCGCTGACATCGTTGTTCATTCTGCGACTAAATTTATTGGTGGGCATGGTACATCAATTGGTGGTGTGATTATTGATAGTGGTCAATTCAACTGGGATAATGGCAAATTCCCTGGATTAGTTGAACCTGATCCAAGTTATCATGGTGTATCTTATGTCAATGACGTTGGTGCAGCTGCATACATTACGAAAGCACGTGTACAATTGCTGCGTGACATTGGACCAGCACTATCACCATTTAATGCACAACAATTCCTAATCGGACTTGAAACTTTACATTTAAGAACAGAACGTCATTCTGAAAATGCTCAAAAAGTTGCAGAGTTTCTAGAAAATCACGAAAAAGTAAGCTGGGTTAATTATCCTGGACTTAAATCTAATCAATATCACGAACTCGCAACTAAATACTTACCTAATGGCCAAGGTGCTATCTTAACATTTGGTGTTAAAGGTGATTCAGAATCTATTCCCGAATTTGTTGAAGCACTGAACTTATTCTCTTTATTAGCAAACGTTGGTGATTCTAAATCACTTATCATACACCCAGCAAGTACGACACACCAACAATTAACAGACGAAGAACAACTTGCATCAGGTGTTACGAAAGACTTAGTACGCTTATCAGTTGGTACAGAATCTAGTGAAGACATTATTAAAGATTTAGAACAAGCGTTAAATAAAATTAAATAAGCTTCACTTAATAAGCGTTTGGGATGTCATATGATATCCTAAACGCTTATTTTTCTACTCTTTAAAGCACCTTATATGAATATTTTTAATATTTTTGATAACATTTATATATCATAAGTATTATAAAGGAGCACTGAACACAATGAATCAAAGCGTATTTGACTTAACTCAACAGCATCGATCTGTTAGACAGTTTAAAGATGAACCTCTTTCTAAAGAGACTGTAGAAAAATTAGTAAAAGCAGGACAAATGGCTTCAACTTCAAGTTACGTTCAAGCTTATTCTATTATTGGTATTACAGACCCAGAAATTAAACAAGCATTAAAAGAAGTATCAGGGCAACAACATGTTGTCGATAACGGTTATTTATTTGTGTATGTGATAGATTATTACCGTCATAGTTTAATTAACCAAGAAACACAAGGCAATATGCAACCTAGTTTTGAGTCAGCTGAGGGCTTGCTCGTTGGTACGATAGATGTTGCACTTGCTGCACAGAATGTTGCTTTAACTGCTGAAGATATGGGACTAGGTATTGTTTATTTAGGGTCATTACGTAACGATGTTGGTCGAGTGAGTGAGATATTAAACTTACCTGAGCATGTCTTCCCACTATTTGGTATGGCTGTCGGTGTACCGAGTGATGACGATCAAGGTTCACCTAAGCAACGTTTACCATTTGAACATGTCTTCCACGAAAATCAATATAATGCCGACAAAGAGCAACAACTTACTCAAATTAAACAATATGACAAAGATATCCAAGAATATTATGAAAAGCGCACACAAGGTAAACGCTCAGAATCTTGGTCAGAACAAATTAAGAATATGATGAGCAAAAAAACAAGACCAGATATTCTAGAAAAATTAAATCTCAAAGGTTTTATTAAAAAATAAGCACACTAAAAGCGGCTGTGAGATGATTAACATTCTCCAGCCGCTTTTCCTAATTATGATACTTGTTCCTCAATTCTTCCGTCACTTAATTTAATCACTTTATCTGCAAATTCAAATATTCTTTCATCATGTGTAATCATAATACCAATCGAATTATTTTCTTTCACACTATTTTTAATCATTTTTGCTACTTCTATTGCACGTTTTGAATCTAAACTTGCAGTAGGTTCATCTGCCAAAATCATTTTTGGATGATTCATCCAAGCTCTCATAATTGCAACACGTTGTTTTTCCCCGCCTGACAATTCATTTGGATATGATTTGAGTCTATGAGATAAACCAATTTGTTTTAATAATTTTTCAGCTCTTTCTTTAGCATCTTTCTTACGCATGCCAGCCATTTCTCCAACATAAACAAGTTGATCTGTAACATTTAAATATGGTATTAAGTGTGATGATTGAAAGATAAACCCTATTTGATTCAATCTCATATCTGTTAATTTTTTATCTGATAAGTCTACATAATCTAAATCGTCTAATGTTATTTCTCCTGAGCTTTTGCCAAGTAATCCACCAATAATAGAAAGTAATGTAGATTTCCCTGAACCAGAAGCGCCATTCAAAATAACAAGCTGTCCTTTTTCTGCTGTAAACGTAATATCGTTTAATACTTGTGTTTTTGCTTCTTTTTCTCCGAATGATTTTGTAACATGTTCAACAACTAATCCCATTATTATTCTCCTCCTATAGCTTCAAGTGGTTCGATTTTTGTCACTTTAATCAGTGATAGTACGGCGCCGATTAATGAAACAACGATGAATACGGCTACCATTAACATCATTAAGTTTGCGTCAATATAGAATGGCATTGAAACTGGCATCACACTGTTGATGATGAATATAACGGCAATGGATAAGACCACGCCCACTAATGTGATCATCAGAATTTGCAACATTAATGATGCGATAAGTGATTTGTTTTTTGTACCGATTGCTTTTAAAATACCAAATTGGCTTGTTTTTTGAATTGTCATAACATAGAAGAATGCCGTGATAACAATAGCTGAAATAACGAATAAGAATACAATCATCAAGTTCAATGGTTGTTGTTCAGCATTATAACTTGGAATGGCATTTAACATGTCATCTTGTGAAATGACTTTAACATTGTCTACATCGTTGATTTCATTTTTTTGATGATCATTCAAGTTGTCATATGCAATGACTGAAATATGATGACCTTTCAATGTATCCATGCCATTTTTATTTACATAAGCCATAGATGTATGTGAGAACATGATATTATCAGCAAATCCTGAGATTTCAAATGATTGATCGCCTTCTGATAATTTAATTTCGTCCCCTACTTTAAAGCCTTCTGATTTTAATTTCTCATTCAATAACACTTCGTTTTTATTTTGAGGTAAATGTCCTTCTGTTGGTTTCGGTTTAATGTTATTTGTCATTTGTGTAAACATTAAATCCGTTTTTCCACTTTTAGTATCAATTTTTTGCATTGCTGTTTTGACTGTGTCGCCTTTAGCTATTGTATTAACAGCTTCATCAGTTTTCGTCGTAATATTAGACTGACTTAAGTTATTGTCAGCATCACTGGCTATTACGTACGTACTTTTATTCCATTGTTCAATTCCCGATACATTCTCTTTAGCCAATCCTTGTGCTAACGCTGATATAAATAACACTAAAAATGCTAATAAGAATAACATTAATGTTACGAGTAAATATTTAAATTTGTAATAAGTAAGTTCTTTAAGTGCTAGTTTCATGTTTATCCGTTCCTCTCTCTTTAATGTATATATATATCATAACGAGGCAATATGAACTGAATATGAACAAAAAGACATAAAAACAAATTTTTTTATTTTAATGAATAATTATGGGAAAGACGATTTACTAGTCTATATTATTTGAAGTTGATACAATTTAAAAAAAGAGGAGGAGAGCTTAATGATTAAGTCTACTTGGCAAGGTAAGAAAACTTTTAAAGCACAATCCAAATTTGGCCACGACATCATTTCTGATGCACCAACAGAATCAGGTGGAGATGACAATGGACCATCTCCTGTTGAACTTATGTTAAGTGGTTTAGCTGGGTGTACTGGAATTGATGTTACCAATTTAATGAAAGAACGTTTAGCTCAAGTTACGAAATTGGAAATCACTGTAGATGATGAAAGAGAAGATACAACATCTCGATCAGTGAAACATGTCACATTAACATTCGATGTTGAAGGTGAAGTGGATTTAAAAAAATTAAAGCGTTCCATAAAACTGAGTGTCGATAAATATTGTACGGTTGCACATTCTTTAAAAGCAACAATTGAACCAAAACTTATCTTTAATGGTGAAGAACAAACTTTAGACTAAAAAATAAGAGTTGGATGAAATACCCTATTTATCGTAGAGATTTCAATCCAACTCTTTAATTTTGAATATATGGTGCTCGCCATATATAAAATGTTGCATAAGAACTCCACTCATGCCAACCTTCATTTAAACTTAACATTTGTTCTTTAGATGGTTTCTTATCTAAATTCAAGATGTCTTTCAATGCGTTTTGTAAACCAACATCTCCGATTGGAAAAGCATCCTGAACACCTAATGCACGCATCATAACATAATGTGCAGTCCATGGACCAATCCCTCTAATTTTAATCAGTGAACGCTCAATTTCATTCGTATCCTTAATATCCATCAACATGTCTTTAGATAACATTTGAGAATGCATTCTTTTGGCAATATCTATTAAATATTCTGCTTTTCTTCTTGAGAATTTCAAATCCATCAACTCTTGTACTGAAACATTCGCAATCACTTCAACTGTAGGATGGATATAATACGCTTTATGATTATACGTGATTTTCTCGCCATAAGTTTGAACAAGTCTCTTTTTAAGTTGGTATGCAAATGTTAAATTAATTTGTTGACCAATTATGCCCCAGGAAATAGCTTCAAATAAATTTGGAAGTCTAATCAATCTTAAACCATATAATTTACGGATTAATGGCTTTAATATTTCATTTTTCCTACCATATTGGTAAAACGATGATAAATCTGCTGAGAAATCGAACCATTCTTCTATATATGCAATTATTTTTTCGGTAAGTGCTGGATTTACAGAAACATCATTTAAAACCTCAACAATTAAGTAATGACTATGATAATAAATACATATCAACAGTCTCTCGCCATCTAAATTAATTGCACGATAAATTTTATGATCTTCAACTTCAAATAACACTTCATTCTCATCTCTTTTTAAATAATCTAAGCATTTTTCATAGTCGAATATTTTGGGACATTCTATTCTAATTTCATGCATGATACATCACCTCCATCGTTAAAGATATTATGCGTTATTTACAATTAATACACAAATTTAAAATATAAAAATTGATACTATTTAAAGAAATAACATGTTATAATTGAAAGTAATTATCAATTAGGAGAGAGAAAAATGACCAAAAAATTACTTGTATTCCTCGCTACATTGTTACTTGTATTAGCAGCATGTGGCAACAAAGATGATGACTCATCTAAAAGTAAAACTCACAAATATAAAACAGATGAAGGTAAAACAGTTGAAATTCCTAACAATCCAAAACGTGTAGTCGTATTAACAACTAACCAAGGTAACTTCCAAAAACTTGGTGTTGATCCAGTCGGAACAGATGCTGATTTCCCTAAATCAAAATATGTTGACGATAAAGACGGGAAACGTGTTGGTTCTGAAGATGTTGAAGCTGTTACAAAGCTTAAACCTGATTTAATCATTACTTATAATGCTAACCCACAAATAAAAAAATATGAAAAAATAGCACCTACTGTACCATTCGACCACAGTAAACGAACTTTTAAAGAAGTACACATCGAAATCGGGAAATTATTAGGTAAAGAAGATAAAGCTAAAGAACAAATTAAAGAAATAGAAGATATCATGGCTAAAGATGGGAAAGAAGTCAAAGATAAAATCGGCAAAGACAGCACAGTTTCTATAATGGAAGTTGGACCTAAAGAACTTACATTAATCGGTAAGAACTTTGGTAGAGGTTCTGAAGTTATTTATCAAGGATTTGGATTTAAACATCCAGAAGCAGCACAAAAAGACATTCCTAAAGAAGGTTGGTTATCAACTTCATTCGAGAACTTTAATAAATACACTGGTGATTATTTATTAATCCCAACTGAAAATGGAAAAGCACCAAACTCTTCATTAACTAAAGGTAGCATTTGGAAAAATACACCGGCAGTTAAAGACGATCACGTATACTACTATCCAAGAAATGAATTTATGTATTCAGATCCAATTTCAATCGAAAAACAATCTAAATACTTTAAAGATATGTTAACGAAATAATAAAGCAGAGACTAGGTCATAACGACCTAGTCTCTTTTATTATATAAGTATAAGTTATAGAAACTGTTGTGAACACTTCTGGCCAAACCTGTTTGTAACGGAGTTGTTAGTTACAAAACTACTGAGAATTGTTACTATAGACCTCCATAATTACAAAACTCGGACGAATTATTACTATGGACGGCCTTAATTACAAAACTCAGCTGAAATGTTACTATGGACCTCCTTTATTACAAAACTTCGCTGAAATGTTACTATGGACGGCCTTAATTACAAAACTCAGCTGAAATGTTACTATGGACCGCCTTAGTTACAAAACTCAGCTGAATTGTTACTATGGACGGCCTTAATTACAAAACTCAGCTGAAATGTTACTATAGACCTCCTTTATTACAAAACTCTGCTGAAATGTTAATATGGACGGCCTTAATTACAAAACTCAGCTGAAGTGTTACTATGGACCGTCTTAGTTACAAAACTACTGAGAATTGTAATTACTGGTCTCCTTATTTGCACTTCTAGCCAAAACTGCTAATAACGCACTCAGTATTTGCATTTCTCACCAAACTTGCTAATAACAGCACGCTCAATTACAAAACTCGTAACAACTATTCCTCACGACCTCCCTATTTGCATTTCATGAATTTTATGCATACACTGTATATTAAAGGAGTGGAATTTATTTTGACTAAACAAACGGATTTACGTGTGATTAAAACTAAAAAAGCTCTCACAGAAACATTAGTCTCAATACTTAAAGAGAAGAATTTCTCAGATATTACTGTAAATGAAATTTGTCATGCATCTCTTATACATAGAACAACATTTTACAAGCATTTTATGGATAAGTTTGATCTTTTACAATATGCATTAAGCGAATATACGAAAGATTTCTTTGAATTAGATTTATACGATCGTCTGCACCATCCTTTTCAATCGATGGAGAAGGCATTTATCAGTGAGCTAAGTGACGTATTTGAAAAGCAAAAAGATAATAGTGATACTGCATTTATGGATGAACTTATTAAACACTTCATTGAAGTATTTAGTGAAGATTTCAAAAATAATATTGATAAAGTTACGACTCCTACCCACCTACCTCAATCTTTACTTCCGTTTATTTATGGATCTAATTTAGCGGCAATTATACATTGGTCTGAATTAGCAGATGGTGATATAGACTTTGAAAAGCTAGATAAAATATTTAACGAAATCAATATAATTAGCATGAATAACGGTTAATCAATTTCATCATTTGTATATAAAAAACCTTTCAATTTAGACCTGTTATGGTCTTCATTGAAAGGTTTTTAACGATGTTATTTATTGTTGAACGAGATTGTTAACGTAATCTTTGAATGCTTCTTTGTCGCCTTCTTCAATATCAATCATTGCAACTTTTCCTTGTGGGAATTCAATAAATAATACACCTTTATCTTCTATTGTAACGGCTTTGATGTCTTGATAACTAAATACTCTTTTATAAGGTTCACCGTTCATATCAACGCTCATAATGACACGTTCGTTTGTTGTAATATATGCCCCTTTAAATTGGCTTTGTTCGCCTACTTTATAAATGATTGTTCCTAATACACTTGGACCAACTTTTTCTGTAGGATATAATTCATTTTCATCAATTTCATTTAATTTCATGTTCAATACCTCCATTTAATAACTACTTCTATTGTACGAAATAATGAGAGGTCATAACAAATATTATGATTGCACATCTCTATATACTTTTCTTCTAGATAATAAAATTGTGACAACAAATGCGACAACAATTGCGATTGCCATACCGATAATATAGTTAAACCAACTACCTGGAGCTATAGAGATAAATCCTGGTAATCCTGCTGTACCGAGTGCAATGGCTTTTACTTTTGTTGCAGCTACATAACAAGAACCGGCACCTGATCCTATTATTGCACCGATAAATGGATAACGTAATTTTAAGTTTATACCAAACATAGCTGGCTCTGTAATACCTAATAATGCAGAAATACCTGCTGCTGAAGCTGTACCCTTCATTTTAAGATTCTTCACAATAAAGAATGCTGCAAGTGTTGCTCCACCTTGTGCAACGTTAGACATTGCTGCAATTGGGAATATAAATGATCCGCCTGTATTTGCTTTATCTGCAATCAATGTTGTTTCTATAGCGATAAAGCTATGATGCATACCAGTAATAACAATCGGTGCATATAGTAATCCAAATAATAATCCACCGATTGCGCCACCCGTTTCATATAACCAAGTTAAACCGTCAGATAAGAATGTCCCTGCAGTTCGTGTAACTGGTCCAACTACTAAAAATGTAACAAATGCTGTAAAGAATAATGACAGTAATGGTGTTAATAAATTATCTAAAGTAGAAGGAATGACTTTTCTAAATCCAATTTCTAACTTAGCAAGTATGTAAGATGCGACTAATATTGGTAACACTTGTCCTTGATAACCAACCATTTTGATAGAAAGTCCAAATATTTCCCAGGTTGGGATTTCGTCGCCTTTTACTAAAGCTTTAGGATAATCATAACCATTCATTAAACTAGGGTGTACAAGTATCATACCAAGTGCTGCACCGAGAAATGCGTTTCCTCCAAACCGCTTCGCTGCACTAAACCCTATTAGAACTGGTAGAAACACAAATGGTGCATTCGCGAAAACATTAATCATATTGGCTAAACTTGCAAACTGATCATGAACATCAATAAATGACGCTTTATCATAAAATAAATCTTTAGCAGTTAAAATATTGTTAAGCCCCATTAATAAACCACCTGCTACAATTGCAGGAATAATCGGAACAAATATATCTGATAACATTTTTACAAATTGCTGAATCGGATTTAATTTCTTAGTCGACTTTTCTTTTACTTCTGATGTCGTAGATGCCTCTAATCCAGTTAAAGATTCCATTTCCGCAAAGACTTTATTAACCGTTCCAGAACCTATAATAATTTGATATTGCCCACCCGTTGAAAAAGTCCCCTTAACAATATCCATATCATTTAATTGGTCTTCATTTACTTGAGACTCGTCTTTTAATACAAGTCTTAATCGTGTGGCACAATGCGCAATAGCTTCAATATTACCTTTACCACCTATTGCTTCAGTAATATTCTGAGCTTCCTTTTTATAATTCATTGATTTCACTCCTTATTTATCCCATTCTTTTTGGTACCGGTACCAAAAAGGGTCAAAAAAATATATTAACCTGATACGATTGTAATCGGTTCCATTAAAATTGTCAACGCTACAAAATTAATCATACTAATTTTAATTAATATGTTCATTTTATAAAATTAATATTCAGAAAAATTTGAAAACAAATGATTACTTTTATATAATGTGAATAAATAATTGAAAGGAGAACTTTTACAATGACAGAACGAATTTATGGCAATACACCTTGCTTTTTAGGTGGTAAAAACTTAACAAAAGAAAAAGATTATTCCACAGACGTTCTCGTATATGGCGTCCCTTTCGAAGGACCTTGCACTTGGGGAGATTATACAGGGTGTGAATTAGGACCGAAACAAATTAGATTATCTTCTGCTAGATATAGCGGATATTTACCTGAATTAGATCACATAGATGTACATAAGCATTTATCCATCGGGGATGTAGGCGATGTTTCAACCGTACCACATGATGTTGATCAAACGGTTCAGAACATCGAAGTATTTGCTGAAGATTTATGGAAATCCAATAAATTTTTAGTCGGTTTAGGAGGCGATCACGGTATCACATATCCGATTTTAAAAGGATTAACGAACACCGGGAAAAAAGTAGGCATTATTCATTTAGATGCGCACTATGATAATATGCCTCACTATGAAAATGAACAATTTGCGCGTAATACACCATTCATGAGGTTATATGAAACAGAAGGCATTCGAAACGAAAGCTTAATTCATACTGGTATTCATGGACCTCGTAACCAGCCTGAAACGGGACAATTCGCCAAAGAAAATGGTGCGGTTACCATCACGATTAATGAAATTAAAGAAACAACTGATTTACGTCAGTTTGCGCGTGATATTTATGCACAGGCAAGTAAAGATGTTGATGTTGTTTACTTAACGATCTGTAGTGATGTACTCGATTTTGCTTTTAATCCAGGCGGACCTGTTGATGGTAATGGTTTAACAAGTTATGAACTTTTAACAATGATTTACGAATTTGGAAAGTTAGGTCTTATTGGTATGGACTTTGTTGAAGTTTATCCAATGCAAGATGCGAACCAAAACTCTGCTCACTTTGTATCAACTGCTGTACTTTACGTATTAGCCGGCCATATTAAGTTTTTAAACAAAGTTTAATGCCTTACAAACGAAGGGATGACAAGATATGACTGAAAAGAGAGAAAGAAGTAAGTTTAGTATTTTTGGTCCTGGAATGATTATTACTGCATCATTTGTTGGTCCTGGTACCGTTACAACCACGACTCAAGGTGGTGCTGGATTTGGATACAGCTTACTCTGGGCAGTAGTCTTCTCAATTATCGCAACGATAGCGCTTCAAGAAATGGTTGCTCGATTGGCTCTTGTTACAAATGAAGGTTTAGGAGAAGCTATACGGGATATTTTTAATCACCAATTACTTAAACTCATCACAGTTTGGTTCAGTATGATTGCTGTAGCAGTTGGTTGTGCAGCATACATATCTGGGGATTTATTAGGGACGTCGTTAGGTGCTTCCTATTTACTTGGCATTCCAGAAAATTATATTGCACCTGTCATTGGTATCGTTATTTTGTTAATTGGGTTAAGCGGTAGCTATGATTTAATAGAAAAAGTTATGACTGTACTCGTGCTCATTATGGGTGTCATCTTTATTACAACAGTTATTGTCATTCAACCAGATTTCGGCGCAGTATTAAAAGGTGCATTTATACCGAGTATACCTAACGGATCATTATTAACAATCATCGCACTTATTGGTACAACAGTTGTACCTTATAATTTCTTCATACATGCTAGCTCCATTCACGAACGATTTAATGGCATTAAAGACTTAAGAATTGTAAGAATTGATACAATTGTTGCGATAGGATTAGGAGGACTTATATCTGCTGCCATACTGATTACAGCAGGAACACTCATCCATGGTAAAGAAGTCACAAGCTTAGTAGAATTATCCGAACCACTTAAACCGGTATTGGGAGACTTTGCACCTATATTCATGAGTGTCGGATTATTTTCAGCAGGTCTATCTTCAGCAATTGCTTCTCCAATGGGTGCTGCAGCAACAATCAGTAGTTGTCTCCGTTGGGAAGGTGGCGTAAAAAGTAAAAAGTATAGACTCGTGTTCGCAATCGTCATTTTCATTGGTATCATTACCTCTTCACTCGGGTTCGAACCATTAGAAGTCTTACTAATCGCACAAGCATTAAATGGCATCATTTTACCACTCATCGCAATATTAATCTTTGTAATCTTAAATAAGAAGAATATGATGGGTAAATTTGCAAACGGCATCGTCCTGAACATCATCGGAATATTCGTCGTACTCGTCGTATCATTTTTAGGCGTCTACAGTTTAATAGATGCTATTCAAAGCTTTATTAGATAAATCAAAAAACCCTTCACTATCACATTAGTGAAGGGTTTTCGTCTTAAAATATAACATTTAATCATCTAATATGCTTAAATGTCGTTAAAATTCTATCGAGTTTTCTCTTTATCCAATTTCTATTTTTTAATAGCTTTAATTGACTCTTTTGAGCGACTTCATTAACAACTTGGTCAACATTTAATTGATCTGTATATATTTTATATTCTGTAACAATATTATCAAAAAACTCAATACAGTCGTCCATTTGAACACGAGCAAACGTTTCTCCCAATTCCAATCTTTTATTTAAACGTCTATTTAAAGTTTTCTTATTTGCATACAGTATATAATGATCTAACCGAATCCCATCTTTTTTTAAGCGTTCAATAATTTCTTGGTAGTACTCAATATTAATGATTGTCATAGGTACAATGATTATACCGTCATATGATTCCGCTACATACTTTAATAAATCATAGTTAAAGTATCTCCATTGATCATGGTCTTGAAAATTATCTTTATGTAAATTCTCAGGTATATTATGACGTATAAAAAAACCTAAATTTTCAGGATCATAAACAAAAGATTTAGATAATCTCTTATTCAATTCAAAAGCCACAGTCGTTTTTCCAGAACCAAATGCCCCATTTAACCAGATAATCATAAGTTCACCCTTTTCTATTGTTAGAAACATTATATCCTTAACTACAAATAATGAAAATCGGTATTGTCAAAAGTGGTATTTAAGTAAAAATTCAAAAACAAAATGCAGTTTACAAAAAATTAGGTACAAATATTAAATTAAACACAATTTTATAATAAAGTTTTTAATTGTCCAAAATAATGATATAATTATATCGTCGCCTAGCTCTATGGCGTAATTCTACATAGAGAGGAGGTGTTGTGCATGACAATTGCTTTTATCAATATCATTGTACCCATTATATGTGGATGTGCAATAGCTTACTTTTCTCATTGGTTAGAGAATCGTAAGAAAAAATAAAAGGCGACATTTAGCCGACACCACTAATAAAACCCCCTCACTACTGCCATAGTGAGGGGGTTTGGTGTTGAGTCACAACAATTGCTTTTGTTAGTAAGATTATACCACCTATTGCATTTCATGTCATCTGTAACATTGTCATTAATGTTCAAAAAATTTATTTACTTTTAGCAATAGACTTTCCCATTTCATTCTTTATGTGACTTGCTACAGTCTGTAATTCAGGAAAATAATTATTAGCAAAACCTATAATAATTTTATTCTTCACAAATTCATTTAATTGTCTATCCTCTGGAATAGTCTGATCTATCAATTCCAAAAGTTCTCTATGATTTATATCATCTAAACTTACATTACCCAAATACTTCATAATAGCTAGCATAAGTTTATCAAATACCTCATGTTCAAAATCAAAATCCAATAATAATAAACTTACAGAGTTTGTCTCTAATTGATTATCACCAATTCTAACTGATAGTTCGCTTATAGCTTGATAAAGTAATCTAAAACTCTCTTTATTCTCAAGCATATTCAAACACCCCTTGATTTTAAAATAATTACTATGTGTATTACCACAATCATCTTCTAAATTAATGATAACCAAAACTCTAAATCAAGTCCAAACTAACAGTAAATGAAACATTGCATTAAAAACTCCCTCACTACGGCAATAGTGAGGGGGTTAATACAGTTATTACTTTTGTGCACATCGTTGCACCCATCATATATGAATGTGCAATAGCTTACTTTTCTCATTGGCAAGAGAATTATAAAAAATAATAGGCGACTTTTAGCCAACACCATTAATAAGTTCAAGCACTACTTCATATAAAGATGAGATAAAATGTTAAATTATAACAATTCTTTCTATTTATTACATAATACCATCTATTACATATCATGTCATGTGTAAAATATACATTAATCACCTTATTTTTATATCTTTCAGAACTCTTTGATACACTTATATCTAATAATTCCTGGATATTTCTCTCCTAAAGAAATAATTTTAAAACCTAGTTTAGTATAAAAACCTACTGCGTCATTATCCGTTTCAGCTACTAACTTCCGTTTAGGGAATAATTGATGAATTTCATTTATAATCTCAGTTCCTAGCCCTTTATTCTGTATGTGATTCTGAATGGCAATATGTTTAATCACAACTTCTTGTTCAGTACTGATTAACCCCACTATTCCTACTATACATTCATTATTACTAACAGAATACAGTTCATTTTCAATTATACTGTAATACTTTTCAACATCTTTTATATTTTCTATGTTCAATATATTTTGAAATAAATCCCTAATAATTGAGTTACTTTCGATACTGGTTATTTTGTTGAATTTTATCAATATCTGCACCTTCTATAGAATTATATTTAACTCTAATATCACACTTTTGATTATTGTTTATTCATCATCAAATATAGCATTAGTATCTTAAAATGGTCTATCTACAACTAAAGTAAGTTAACAATAATACGACTATTAAATCTACGTGACTAAGTCTTTCCCCAGATGCAAGTAATATATGTTTTACTATATAATTATTCTTTGTTCTTCTTTGTTGTTTCAAAAACTTTGCGCAGATAATGTATAATTTCCAAAATAAATAATAAATCACAAAATCAATTGAAAATATAAAGAGTATTTTTATCATAAATACCTCTCCTAACATTAATCACTTCTTTCATTTCAATATAAGTAAATAATGAAGATAAAATATTCTACTTGATTTCAAATATCTTCGATTAAAACTCTCTTTATTAATAAGCGTAACCAAAGATAATAATAAATAATATAGACATTACTATATTTGTTACTAATATCGTTCTAAATAGCTTTTTGGAAACTTTTCTATTATACCTCTTTAATCCATATACCTGTACCCACGTGTTAAATGCAGTATATCCTATGATAAATAAAAAGATGATTAAAAATTGCAATGCAATCACTCCCAAATACACCTATTCTACCTATGACTCACTACGTTTAAATTAATTTTACATCAAACAGCACCTACTTCAAAACAATATTTACAAATAAATGGAATTATAGTTAAATTATGTAAAAATAATAAATATTAAATAAAGTAGGCGCACGTGTATGTCATCTTTTGTATTCATTTTAAAAGAACAGGTTAAAAATATTTATTTAATTAAAAGGTTAGCTAATTTTGAAATTAGAATTGCAAATACGAATAACTATTTAGGTACGGCATGGGAGTTAATAAACCCTATGATCCAAATTGCAATATACTGGTTCATTTTTGGGCTAGGATTTAGAAGTAATCAGCAAATAGAAGGTATTCCCTTTATTTATTGGTTAATAGTTGGAATAAGTATGTGGTTTTTTATTAATCAGGGGATCCTAGATGGAACTAGGTCTATTAGTATGAAATATTATCAAGTAGCAAAAATGAACTTTCCAATTTCAATATTACCTAGTTATATCGTAGTGAGTAAATTTTATAGTCATTTAGTGCTATTGGGTATTATAACTTTAATATGCTTTATTGCTGGATTTACACCATCTATATATTTAATACAATTATTAATATTTATTCCATATGCACTTTTACTTTCGATATCTATAGCTATATTTACTTCGACTTTAAACGTCATAATAAGAGACACTCAAATGATTATACAAGCTTTAATGAGAATGCTATTTTTTGTATCGTCTATTCTTTATCTACCAGATAATAAAATTGTCATAAATATCATCAAATATAACCCTATTTATTTTCTTGCTGAAGGATACCGTTCAGCGATTCTATATAAAGAATGGTTCTTTATTAATAATTGGGATTTAGTGATATATAACTTTGTTTTTCTGATAATAACGTTTGTAATTGGTGCATATGTTAACTTTAAATATAGAGATTACTTTTCAGATTTTATGTAGAATTTATTATCTCTATTGCGATTTTCATAATAAAAAGAGACCTGAAATTAGGTCTCTTTTTTATATATCATCTTCTATTTTTTTCTTTTACGGTTAACCAAATAATAACCATAAAGTCCGCAAGCTAAAATAAATAAAAATATAAGCATATTCTACCCCCCTATATTATATTTATCTCTATATTTCTGTCTCAACGATATAGTCGGTTGATATGTCATTACCGGCTACGAATTGATGAGATCCTACTATTTTATAGCCATGCTTAGTATAGAATTTGAGTGCTTGGTGATTATGTTCCCATACGCCTAGCCACAGTTTTGATTTTTGTTGTTCTTTAGCAATTTCAAAGGCTTTTTTCATGAGTTCACTGCCGATTCCTTTTGACTGAAATTGTTTATACATGTATAAACGTTGTACTTCTAGATAGTCATCTCCCATTGGTTCTGTTTGTGCTGATCCAATGTTGAGTTTCATGTATCCTGCGATTTCTTGATTGATTTTGGCAAAGAAGTACCATGATTCTTTATTTTGCAATTCACTTAAAAGTGTTTCATGATTGTATGCTTCTTCAAAATATTGATTCATATCTTCTTGTGGCATGTCGTCTACAAATGTATCTTTAAAAGTCGTTCTACATATTGTTGATAAAGCTTCTATTTCATTTTCTTGAATAGCTGTTATTTCGATTGTATGCATATTGAGAGCCTTCTTCCATACTATTTTATTAATATTTTTCTAATCATATCAAAGAAAACGATTGTTTTAAATATGTTAAACTAATAAAAAAGGAGTGAATATTCGTATGACAAATTTAACGATTTATTTAGCAGGACAAATTCATGATAATTGGAGAGAAGAAATCACTCAGAAAGCTGAACAACATAATTTACCACTAACGTTTGTTGGTCCACAAACCAACCATGATCGTTCTGATAATATTGGCGAATCTATTTTAGGTGAACAACCTAATAATTATTATAAAGATAATGCCGCTTCTGATATTAATAATTTTCGTACGCAAGTATTAATGAATAAAGCTGATGTTGTCATTGCTTTATTTGGTGAAAAATATAAACAATGGAATACAGCAATGGATGCTTCAACGGCGATTGCTTTAAACAAGCCGTTAATACTTATACGACCAACTGACTTAATTCACCCGCTTAAAGAGTTATCTAACAAAGCTAATGTAACTGTTGAGACAGTGGATCAAGCATTAGAAGTACTTAAATATATTTACGAATAAAAATAAAAGGTTATGACGCTTATTATTTACAAATACATGCGTGATAACCTTTTTATTTAACTTTATTTAATTGTCGATGTTTCTTATATTTATAGTAAACTTTCGATAATAAATCTGCTATGAGTAACCCAAGTGCTATTGAACTTGAGATAAGTGCAACTTTTATCATCGTAATTAATGCTTCATGATAATCATTTAATACTAAATTTTTAATCGCTTCATAGGCTGTGCCACCTGGTACAAGTGGTATGATACCAGGAATAATAAAGAGAATAACTGGCGAGAAGAATTTTCTACTCATCATATGCCCTGCCACACCTATAAACAAACCGCCTATAAATGAAGATTGTACGTCAGAACCATTAACCATCATACCCGTTTGAAAAGCAACCCACCCGATGGCACCAACTATACCAGCAGGGGTTAATAAATATTTAGGTGAATTAAATAATAAAGCAAATAAGAAAGCCGTACCAAAACTAAATACAATGTTTAATATTATCGTTATAATCATAATTCACCTCTTATGAGAATATTAACAACACGATACCTACACCGACACCAATGGCAATAGAAGTAAAGGTTGCTTCTAATCCTTTAGATATACCCACTAATAATTGACCTAAAAATAAATCTTGAATCGCATTTGTTATGAGCACACCTGGAACGATCGGCATAACTGCAGATATAATCGCAATATTTAACGCATCTCCTCCAAATAACATTTGATTATAAATGGCGATTAATGCGATGACACTCGCGGCAATAATTTCTGCTATAAATTTAACACGTGTCCATGAATGTAGAATTTCTACTATAGAATAACCTATTGCACCTCCAATAAATGTGGCGATGATATCTTCTTTATGTCCACTAAATAAATATAGGAAGAAAATTGAAATAAAACCTGCAGCAATCATTTTAAACGGTAACGAGTATGGTAATGGGGATTTATGTATAGTACGAATACGCTTCAATGCCTCTTCAGCTGATATTTGCCCTTTATCTAACATTCTAGAAATATTATTCACGCGATGAATATTACCTAAATTCGTATCTCTTTTACTGACTCTATATACTCTAATATTGTCGTCTATATCTAAAGCGAAATTTATAATTGTTGAACTGACATAACATTGATTATTCGGATATCCTAATCGTTTAGCCATTCTATACATTGTATCTTCAACTCGAAAAGCCTCCGAACCCGCTTCTAACAATACTAAACCAGCATTCATCACAATTTCTTGAACTATAGATTTAGGATAGCGTTGTTGATTCATATACTACACACCTCACTTTATCTTTATATATATAATAGAGTATCAAAAATAACATTACAATCGGACTTTTATTTCTATAAAATTCAATTTTATATAAATGCGAAAACTGAGATTTTATAAAACTGTATTGAGTGCGATAATTTTTTCTATTTTATGAACATTTCGTAAATAACTTGACTTTGTTTTCATTTCATAATAGGCTTAATTTTGACGTAAGGAGGATAATAAAATGGATATACCACCAATCAACAAACAACTTGGATTCATGTTATATGTTGCGTCAAAAGAGCTTATAAAAAAATATACACCAATATTGAAGAAATATAATCTAACTTATACAGGTTATATCGTTCTTGTAGCTATAGATAAAAACGAAGTAATCAATATTAAAACTTTAGGCGACAGACTATACTTAGATTCTGGGACTTTAACACCACTTTTAAAGAAACTTGAAGAAAAAGGGTTCGTTAATCGCGAAAGAGCGATTAATGATGAGAGAAATTTACGTGTTTCTTTAACTAAATTGGGTATCAAAACGCAAGGCCAAATCTTAGAAGATATCTATCAAACATTCCAAGATTTAAACATGGATATTGATCATTTTAACGAATTACGTGATTCAGTTGAAACATTTATTCAAACAAATCTTAATAATGACAAAGATGCATAATTTTGAAATAACATAAAGAGGCTGGGACAAGGTTTAAACATTGTCTCAGCCCTTTTTATTTCTATTATAACTATGATATGGACAAGTGATGAGATGGTCATCTATTATACCGATACTTTGTAAGAAAGAATACATGATTTTAGGACCAACAAATTTAAAACCTAATTTCTTTAAGTCTTTGCTTAATTTAATAGAAAGATCTGTTTCTGCCGGCACTTCTGACATGTCATGCCATTCATTTATAATTGGCTCGCCATCTACATATGACCAAAGAAAATCTGCAAAACTGCCATATGTTTGTTGTATTTCTTGAACTAATAATGCATTACTTTTTACGGACTTTATCTTACCTATATGTTTAATAACATTATATTCAATTTTAATGTGTTCTAATGCTTCATCTGTTAACACTGCACATTGATCAATTTTAAATTGTTTAAAAGCTACTTGATATGCTTCTCGCTTTTGAATGACCGTTTCCCAAGAAAGACCAGCTTGTGCACCTTCTAATGATAGCATCTCAAAGATGTAATCATCATTTTTATTAATTCTACACCATTCATTTTCGTGATATTTTTTCATTAAATCACTATTTGGCCAAGTACATTCTGACATATATTTTCACTCATTTCGTATTTTCATTTTTATCTAACATATAATTTCGAGCCATAAATATGATAATCGTCACGCCTATCACACTTAATATAATGATCGTTTCCCATACACCCAACTTAAAAGGCATACCAAGCGCTGTATATAAGTCTTTAATGACGAGAAATGTAAATAATGCCATCATTTCGAATTTGATAAAGTAAATTAATAATTTAGCATTTTCTATTTGGGCTTTATTTGGTTGATCATAAAGTGATGGAACATGTATGTATTTATCTATCTTTGGATTACTGACTAAATAATGAAGTATAAGCCATATCAATAATCCTAATACAGGCATAAAGAATATAAAAGTCTTAGTCGACCATGCATCTGCATTTCCTGCAAAATTATAATGACTCGGTATTTTGTCAGGTAAATCGGCAAAGTTAATCATAATTAATATAATAGAAATTAACCACAAAACAATACTCGATATATCTAATACTTTTTTGAGCATGATATATCCCCCTTTATAAAAAAAGCAACAAGTACATTAAATGTGCTTGTTGCTTTTAAGTTTAAACTTTAAAAGTGTTTATTGAACTTACCAAGCAAATAATCCAACGAATGCTGCTGTTAACAGCGATACTAAAATACCTGATAACAACATCATTGGTACGTATTTAGATACGAAATTAGATACATCTTCTTTAACGATACCTTTCAAAGTACCTATTATCATACCAATAGTAGAGAAATTAGCAAATGATACTAAGAATGTACTAATTACTGCTGCTCTATGTGTTGAATATTCACTTATTTCTTTACTAATCGTGCTCATAACAACAAACTCATTTGTTACTATCTTAAGTGCCATTTGTTGAGCAACTACCCATGCTTCCCCAACTGGCATACCAAGTAAAATTGCGAATGGGAACATAAAGATTCCGAGGATATACTCTAATCTTATGTTTGGTAAATATGGAATTGGATCCATAATACCTAGTAATTTATTAATCAAGTCCGCAATCGCAACAAATGCGATAACAAATGCGATAATGATTAATACAAGTTTACCTGCATTGATGACTGAATCACCTAAAAATGAGAAGAATGGCTGTTTTTCCCCTTCGTCTATCTCAGCCACAACATCATCTTCTGGGTCTAAATCAAACGGATTTAAAATTGTTGTTACAATAATCGCGTTAATGATGTTTAATGGTATTGCCGTTAATACATATTCTCCTGGTATCATCGTGACATACGCACCAACAATTGCCCCTGATACAGAACTCATAGACATCATTGCAAGCGTAAGTACTCTGACTTTATTCATAGATGTTAATTGTTTAGATGAAACTGCTAAAGCTTCCGTATTTCCTAAGAACATCATTTCAATTGAGAAGAATGACTCAAATTTAGGTTGTCTTGTTATTTTTGAAATAACCCAACCTAACATTGAAATAAATTTTGGTAAAATACCTAAATACATTAAAATATCGAATACTGGTACAACTAGTAAAATTGGTAGTAACGCTGAAACTGCCATATCCATTTTCCCTGGCCCTGGTGCTGTAAAGCTACCAAATGCAAATCCAATTCCCGAAAAAGCAGATTCTAAAAGCCATGATACGCCATCAGCCGCACCTTTAACGAATCTCGCTCCGAAAGAAAATTGTGTGAAGAACCATGCTAATACTAAGTTAATGACAATTAGTATTAAGACTGATTTCCAATCAACATTCTTTTTGTCTCTAGAAAAAAGAAAAGCGACACCAATGAATACCAACAAACCAATTATGTTGATGATTAAAAACATTGTTTATTGTCCACCCTTTTCGTTTAATTAAAAGCATCATTATTATAACATGCAACTTAAAAGTATGTTACTACATTTTTACATACTATTTACGATTTTTATATAAATAAAAAAACGAATAAACCATCAAGGCTTATTCGTTGAAGTTTCAATCATATACATTTTTACTCGTTAAATTTAATTATTTAGAATATTGATCAAATTGATTAATAGATTGATCGCATTTCATACTGATAGCTAAATATACGATATAACCAGAAACCAGTACCATGATTAAAGCATAAACTGTTAATACATAAATATTAGAAATAATTGCCGTATTAAACAGTACCAACATGAGTATCATGATTGCATCTATAATGCTTAATGATATGACACATACACGCTCCATTTTAACCCTTCTTTTCTCAATAATTTGACTCTAGCTATTAGCTACTTATCTTGCGCAATGAGATACATCTTACTACATTCACTATATGAATTCAATACGTTTTCCAAAATATTTATAAGCTGATTATTCCTATCAACAAAAATAGTTATGATATAGTTTACAAGTGTACAGTCATTATATTTATTTAGGAGGCATTTTATCATGGAAAATTATCATTTAAATGATGGACAAGTGTTACCGCAAGTAGGATTTGGTACGTATAAATTGAACGGATCATCTGGTGTGCATGCAATCGTAAACGCATTAAACAATGGATATCGCATATTAGATACTGCATATAACTACGAAAATGAAGGTACTGTCGGAAAAGCGATACAAGAAAGCCATGTTAGTCGCGATCAAATTATCGTAACATCAAAGCTACCTGGTCGTTATCATAGTTATGATCAAGCCATTACTGCTATACAAGAATCGATTTATCGATTAGGTGTAGAATATATTGACTTATATTTAATTCACTGGCCAAACCCTAAACAAGGCAAATATGTAGAAGCTTGGAAAGCACTCATAGACGCACAGAAACTTGGCCTTATTAAATCTATAGGTGTATGTAATTTCTTAGAAGAACATATTGATACATTAGAAAAAGAAACTGGTGTACTACCTGCAGTTAACCAAATAGAATTACATCCTTATTTCAACCAAAAAGATGTACTCGAATATCATCAAGAAAAAGGTATTATAATAGAAGCTTGGAGTCCTCTAGGTCGCGCTTCAGAAGTTATAAACGATAAAGAAATTGGTAAAATCGCTGAAAAATATAATAAAACAATTCCACAAATCATTTTAAAATGGCACATTCAAAATGGTATTGTCCCAATTCCAAAATCAACATCTAACGAAAGACAACTACAAAATTTAGATGTGTTTGATTTCTATTTAGAATCAGAAGATTTACACGCAATCGATGCATTAACTAAAGCTGATGGACGACTTAAAGATCAAGATCCAGCAACTTATGAAGAATTTTAATTCAAACTTATTCAAATTTAAAACAAACAATGAGAAAAGGATGATTGAAATGGCAAAACGCGTAAAATTAGGTAAATCAAATATTGAAGTTAACCCAATTGGTTTAGGAACTAATGCTGTTGGCGGTCATAATTTATATCCAAACCTAGATGAAGAACAAGGTAAAAATGTTGTAAGAGCTGCCCTAGACAATGGCGTTAATTTATTAGATACTGCTTTCATCTATGGTCCTGGAAGATCAGAAGAACTTGTCGGAGAAGTCGTTAAAGAATACAATCGCGAAGATGTCGTTATCGCTACTAAAGGCGCTCACTACTTTGACGGTGATGATACGAAATTATCTAACGACCCTGAATTTTTAAAAGAACAAGTTGAAAACAGCCTTAAAAGATTACAAACTGACTATATAGATTTATACTATATTCACTTCCCAGATGATGAAACACCTAAAGACGAAGCAGTTGCAGCTTTACAAGAATTAAAAGATGCTGGAAAAATTAAAGCAATCGGTGTTTCTAACTTCACTTTAGAACAACTTAAAGAAGCCAATAAAAATGGTAATGTAGATGTTATTCAACATGAATATAATTTATTAAATCGTGAGAATGAACACATCTTAGAATATACCGCAGAACATGATATTACATTTATTCCATATTTCCCATTAGCTGCAGGATTATTAGCTGGTAAATATGATGAGAATACAACATTCGATGATTTAAGAGCAGAAAAACCAGAATTCCAAGGTGAAGCTTTTAAAGAAAATCTAAAAAAAGTAGACAAACTTAGAGAAATCGCTCAAGAGCATGGCGTAGACGTAGCGCATATTGTGTTAGCATATTATTTAACAAAACCATCATTAGATGTGATCATACCAGGCGCTAAACGAGGCGAACAAGTTATCGACAACTTAAAAACATTAGAAGTGAACTTAACAGAAGAGAACATTCAACTCATAGAATCACTCTTCCCAATCGCATAAGTTTGATAAGAAGGCTGAGACAGGAAAAATTGTCTCAGCCTTTCATTATGTGACAGTGTGTTAACTTTCATTTTTTATGAATTCTGGTAATTAGAGGGCGGTCACTAAGGGACATTTCTCAGAATTCTGTCTCTAACACCTACTCATTTTTCGACCATACAGTCATCTATCTATCAATCCCGCCCATACAAGTATTCCCACCTAATTTTTATTCATCTAAAAAAATTCACATATATATTTAATTAAAAAATTATGACAATTCCTTCATTGATATTGATTATCATTTGCAAATATAGGATAATAACCGTAAGTTGAAATAATTAGGAGGAATCATGACTGATGAATATTACAGACGTTACGATTATCGGTGGGGGGCCAGCGGGATTATTTGCGAGTTTTTATTCCGGGTTGAGAGGAATGAGCGTAAGAATAATAGATTTCCAAAATAAATTAGGCGGTAAAATGCATGTCTACCCTGAAAAAGTCATTTGGGATATAGGGGCACTTGCGCCAAAACCTTGTTATGAAGTTATTCAAGATTTAGTGCAACAAGGCTTACATTTCGGTCCAGAAGTGTGCTTAGAAGAAAAAGTTATTGATATTAAAAAAGTTGAAGAACAACATTTTATTATATATACAGAAAAAGGTCATGAGTATCATTCAAAATCTGTCATTATTGCTGTTGGTGGTGGCATAATTAAGCCTTTAACTTTAGATATTGAAGGTGCTGAGCGTTTTGAATTGTCCAATTTAAATTATGTTGTGCAGTCTATCCAGAAATTTAAAGACAAGCACATATTAATTTCGGGGGCAGGTAACTCTGCATTAGATTGGGCTTGTGATTTATCAGAATATGCGAAAAGTGTTACGCTTTGCTACAGAAAAGAGGAAATTTCTGGGCATGAACATATGAAACAATTATTAGATAAACTTGATATCTCTAAAAAACCAAGTATGGTTATTAAACAACTTAACAGTGATCCTAATAAACCAGTTATCACAGAGGTTGTTTTAGAACATGTTGATACAAATGAACAAGAAATCGTACCTGTTGATGAAGTCATCATTAGTCATGGTTTTGATCGTGAATCAGAGTTACTTCATAATGCACAAACAAAAGTCAATTTAGTTAATGATTTCTTTATTGAAGGTTTAGGAAACAGTCAAACTTCAGTACCTGGTATATTCGGTGCTGGGGATATCATTAAACATGATGCGAAAGTTCATTTGATTGCTTCTTGTTTCAATGATGCCGCAAATGCTGCAAACTTAGCTAAAAGCTATATCGATCCTGAAGCACAAGCAGGCGGTCGCGTATCGAGCCACAATGATATCTTCAAAGAAAAAAACAAAGAAGTTATCAAAAAATATATTGCACAATCTTAATACGAACTATTTACCTTCCAATCTGTTTAACCTTAAAATAGATTGGGAGGTTTTATTTTGTTAAAAATACTAAATTTTTATATACATATCATACTTGAATAATCCTCTTGAAACTTTTTAAATAATATTTAACTTCCTCATCTGATAAATCTCGCTCATGATCTACTTCATTAAAAAAGCTTTGTCGTTCAATTTGTGCGTGTTTACGTTGTATCATATCACGATACTTTTTTGGCGTAACACCATAATACAATTTAAAAGAATAAATATAAGACGATACATTATAAAATCCATGTTTTTCAGATATGTCGATTATTTTTTCTTGTGTATGAATTAAATCATACGTGCTATTTAACAATCTGATGTCCGTTAAATAATCTTTAAAGTTCACACCCATTTGTTCTTTAAATAATTTCGAAAAATACGATTCAGAAATATGATATTTATCGGTAAATGTATTGATGGTTATACGTTCATTATAATGATCATATATATAATCTTTAATTTCATCAATTATCGGGTTGATATGTCGGTTAACAATTGGACATTCTTTTGAATAAACCGTTAAACGGTCTCTATAAAATTCTAATATCGTAATAAGTTGCTTCATTATTTTTAAATTGCGGTTGTTTTCTTGTATTAAATATAAATCACACAAGCATATTAAATGGTCTCTTAAAGTGACTAATTCTGTTTGGTTTTGTATATACTGATGATATGAAAGTAACTCCGGTATCATCGTTGATATTAATGACTCATACAAATGAATTTGTACAACAATATTCCCTTCTAGCACATCGAGTTTATACCACTCATTATGTTTAACAACAAACGTTTCCCCTTCTTTATATTGGTTACTATTCTCTTTGATCGTAACCATAACATGCCCCTTTAATACTACAAAAAATGAAATACCTATATGATTGCGATATTTAGTAGCAGAATATTTTAGGTATTTGATTTCATATATATTTCTCACAACAAATCTCCTAATTCTTTGATATCTTAATAAATTTAATCCAAATCCCATAAGTAAACATCGAATTACTTATGTAAAAATATAGAATTATAATGACGTTATTATAATTCTAAAACTTTAATCAGTAAATATATAAATTGAAGAAAATCAGATTAAGGTAAATGTTTTAATATTTTGAAAGAATCATACAATTTATTAAGTGAGAATATATTGAATCGTATCATCGAATTTCGCGAACGTTTACCATTCGATATTTCGACTTAATACAACTTCATTAAATACAAAAAGAGACTAAGGTACAACTACCCCAGTCTCAGTTCATATAATATTATGATTTTACAACTTCTTGTCCACGTTTGTTCCAAGTTAAGATGAAACTTAGCATTGCAAGGACACTAATGATTGTCAATAATAAAAATCCTGAATCCCATCCGAACTTATCAACTGTTAGTCCCATAATGATATTAGCCATTACAGCACCACCTAAATAACCAAACAATCCAGTTAATCCCGCAGCAGTACCTGCTGCTTTTTTAGGTACATAATCCAATGCTTGTAAGCCAATCAACATAACTGGTCCGTATATTAGGAAGCCTATCGCGACTAATGCAATATTGTCTACTAATGGGTTTCCTGCTGGATTTAACCAATATACAATGACAGCGATTGTCACACCTAACATGAATATAAATCCTGCTGGTCCCCTTCTACCTTTGAACACTTTATCTGAAATATAACCACATAATAATGTTCCTGGGATACCTGCCCATTCATATAAGAAGTATGCCCAACCTGATGCATTTAAATCGAAACCTTTTTCTTCACTTAAATACGTAGGTGCCCAGTCTAGCACACCGTAACGAACAAAATAAACAAAGATATTTGCAATAGCAATCATCCAAACCCATTTGTTATTCAATACATATTTAAAGAGAATATCTTTTGTTGATAGCTCTACTTCTAAAGATTTCTGTTCTTTATTCGGATAATCATTTCGATATTCTTCAATTGGTGGTAATCCCATTGATTGAGGTGTGTCCCTAACTAGAATATACGAAACAAGTGCAATAATTAATGCAATAATAGCTGGATAAATAAAAGCACCTTCAAAGCCTTTTAAGTAACCAAAGGATAATGTGCCTGTAATCGAAATACCTAATAAAGCTATTGGTGCCATCAATCCACCACCAACATTATGAGCGACATTCCAAATTGCTGTCTTACCACCACGTTCACTAACACTGTACCAATGTACAAGTACTCTACCAGATGGCGGCCACCCCATACCTTGGAACCAACCATTTAAGAAAAGCATAATAAACATGATAAATACACTAGATGTTAAGACAGGTATAAAACCCATCAATAAATTAACGATTGCCGTTAATACTAAACCTAATGTTAAAAATATTCTTGCGTTACTCCGGTCACTTACTGTACCCATAATAAATTTACTAAAACCGTAAGCAATTGAAATAGCTGATAAAGCAAACCCTAATTCCGTCTTACTAAAGCCTTCATCAATTAATGCTGGCATCGCAAGTGAAAAGTTTTTCCTTAATAAATAGTAACCAGCATAACCAAGAAATATACCTATAAAGACTTGAAGTCTCAATTTCTTATATGTATCATCTACCTGTTCACTTGGCAGAGGATCTATATGTTTAGCCGGTTTCAAGAAATTCGCCATACTCATACCTCCTAATATTAATTATTTGTAAAGAATGTAAAGATTTTGTAAATTTCAATTTATAATTTCATCATATGTATTGCAAACGTTAAAGTCAATGCATTTTTATATTTTTATTAATTAATTTAATTTATTTTTTAAACTTTTATTTAACACAGGTGTATTAAAATATGTTAGACTTCTACTATGCCAAAAATTATTAATCATAAAGAAAAAAAAGAACAAATTATTCAATATGCTTTTCAGTCAATTGTTGAAAATGGTGCAAAGGGATCTACGGTTAGACAAATTGCTAAACTCGCACAAATGACACCTGGACAAATTAGATACTATTTTCCAAGTCATTCAGAATTACTCAGTGCAGTTATGTCTGAAGTAGAACTAAAAGTAAGAAGGAGAATCGAAGCAATACTCACGTCTGATAACCAAGACACAATTGATAAAGTAAAAGCATGTTTACTCACCGTTTTACCGTTAGATGAAGAGAGATTAGCTGATATGGAAGTATGGATGGCCTTTCGATATGACAGCCATGAATACGGACAAAGTACTTTAGATGATGGATTAGACGAACTATGTACAACGGTATTAACGATTTTAGAACGCGACAACTTATTAAAAAACAACAGCAATATACATCTTAATTCAAAGAGACTTCACGCATTAATTGATGGATTAGCACTTCATAAATTGTTAAATCCAAAACAGACCTCAAATGAAGATATTGAAGCAATTGTATTCGAAGAAATTTCAAAGCTTACGAAATAAAGGAGGATAAGCCATGAATTTTATTGTATGGCTCATTATTTTTTGTGAAGTTGCATTCTGGGTCGTTATACTACTCGGACTCGTCACAAGATATGTATTCAGACAGAAAAAGCTTGGGCTCATTTTTCTAGCACTAACACCCGTTATTGATTTGATTCTATTAATCACAACAGCTGTTGATTTAATGAATGGCGCAACTGCCGAAACACCTCACGCGATTGCTGCTGTTTATATATCCGTTTCAATTGTCTTTGGTAAAAGTATGATTCAATGGGCTGATGACCGCTTCAGATATTATGTCATGAAAGAAGGTAGCAAACCTGAGAAGCCTAGTGGGTTCGCGTATGCGAAACTGTATGCGAAAAGTTGGTTCAAACATTTACTCTCTTACATTATAGGGACAGGTATTCTACATTTAATCATTTACTTAATTCATGACAAAAGTAGGACTGAAGCTATGGATGGTGTCATCCACATTTGGTCAATAGTGCTCATTATTGATTTAGCCATCACCATCTCGTATTTCATATGGCCACCAAAAAAGAAACAGTCAGAATAAAAGAACCTGAGCCATTTTTTGGCTCAGGTTCTTTTTACGTCTATTTATCGTGTTCATCTTCAATGTTACCGACAATATTTTCAAGTATGTCTTCCATCGTGATCATACCTGCTAATTTACCTTGTTCATTATGAACGATTGCGATATGTGCACGTTGTTTTTTCATTTTATCTAATACGTTTTGAATGGCGTCTGTCTCTTTGACATATATGATTTCGTGAATTAATTCAGTTATATCTTGTATGTTGTCTTTCAATAAATCTTTCGCATGTATATATCCAATAACATTCGTTTTATCATCTTGATACACTGGATATCTTGTATAATAACCATTTTTCACAAATTGAATGGCTTCTTGTTGACTAGATTTACTATTGATCATTGTCATATTGTCTCTAGAAATCATACAATCTTTGACAACAAGTTCATCATAAATAAATACTTTATTAATATGTTCTAATTCTGTTGATGAAATTTCTCCGCCTTGGTGACTTTCTTTAATCAACATCTTCAATTCTTCTTCAGAGTGATATAATTCAGATTCTTTCGCAGGTTTCATACCAAATAAGCTCAATATCATTCTTGCTGACCCATTTAAAATAAAGATAAAAGGATATAATAATTTGTAAAACAGTATAATCGGTCTTGCAAAGAACAATGTAACTTGTTCAGCTTTTTGAATTGCGATAGTCTTTGGCGCCATTTCTCCTACTACAACGTGTAAATATGTTGCAATAATAAATGCGCTTGCTAAAGTTAAGATATGAATAACCGATTCTGATAATCCAAAGCTACTATAAAGTGGATGCAAAATAAACTCAAATGTTGATTCTCCAACCATACCAATTCCGAGTGCTGTAATGGTTATACCTAACTGACATGCCGCTAAATACTCATCAAGATGTTCAACTACCTTTTTAGCTGGTTGAGCGTTCTTATAATTCTGTTCTGCTAAATAGTTAATTCTAGATGACCTGACCTTTACAATCGCAAACTCCGTCGCAACAAAGAATCCGGTTAAAGCGAGTAATACAATAAACGTGATTAAACTAATTGTGGTCCCCAATTATTAATTAATTCCTCCATATAATAAAAAATTCCAACCATATTTGGTTGTCTTTTAATTTTACACTATTTCGAATAATTTTTATAATAATATACATTTGAAATTACATTACTAAAGGGATATACTAGTGTCTGATAAGGAGGGATCTTAAGATGCTACTAAATGTGTCATGTTCTCTACAATTATTCATACCCAACGATCAAATGAAATAATTTAAAAGAAGGGATTTAATATGAATAATTACATTAAACCATATCAATTCGTTAGTATTAAAGAAAAATCAGAACAGTTATTTAACGTTTATAAATCTGTAAATGATATAAAAACAATCGATACGTTTCAAGCTATAACATACGACCATATTTCTCAGCTTTTTGAGGAAAAGTATTCAGAAATAGAAGATTTCACAAAAATCATTATGAATAAAAAGATTTCTCGATCACAAATTGAGAAATTATTATTTGGGCTTAAAAGCTACGTCGTCCCATTTGAACAGCCTTCAAGTAAGCAACTTGAAAAGATCTTTAAAAAGACTAAAAAGTTAAAACAACCAGAATGGGATAACATAGACTTAAAAGAGTCTTCATATATAGGTTGGAATGATTCTGGTAAACAAAAGAAATTTATCGTGCTCTATGAAGACGATAAATTGATAGGCGTATCAGGCGATTTATCACCAACCATTAAGCCTGGAATCTGTAGTATATGTAAGAAGGAATCCAATGTTTCCATGTTTCTATCTACGACGAAATCTAAAGGTGATGGAACATATACTAAAAATGGTAATTACATTTGCCATGATAGTGAACATTGTAATCAACAGCTCGATCAACTAAACGGATTATATGAGTTTATACACACCGTAAAAACAAAATAATCAATAAGGAAGCTGAGCACATCATCAAATGATGGCTCAGCTTTTCATTTATCGGACTGGTAATCCCGTTTTCAGGTCGATAAATTTTTTTATCGGACTGAAAATTCCGTTTTCGGGTCGGTAAATTTTTTTATCGGTCTGAAAATCCCGTTTTCGGGTGGGTAATTATTTTTATCGGTCCGTATTTCTCATTTCTGGACCGGTAATTTTATTTATCAGTCCAGAAATTCCCTAATAACCTTTACTCCCCTTGCACCTCACTATATCCATCCTTTTTCTATTGCTTTCTGCCATGCATCAAACCGGTTATCTGCTTCTAATTTATCTATAATAATCGATGTATAATTTCTGATTGTGCCGTCTGATAAATATAATTCTTTTGATATTTCTTTACTGGATAAGCCTTTGCCTATTTCTTTCAATACGAGTTGTTCTTTCGGACTTAATGGGTTTCTATCTTTAAACATTGATGTCATTAAAGATTCACTATATTCTTTATTACCGTCCATCACATTTTTAATTGTTTCTACAAGTTCATCTATTGATCGTTCTTTCAATACATATGCATCAACATCATTTGCTACCGCACTTTCAAAGTATCCTGGTCTTTTAAAAGTTGTAACGATGATGACTTTCGTATTTAAATTTGAATCTTTTACTTTTTTCAATACTTCTAATCCTGTCATTTTAGGCATTTCGACATCTAGTATCGCGACATCTGGCTCGTGACTTTGAATTCCTTCCAACGCATCTTCCCCGTTTGAAAAGTCTCCTAAAATATTTAATTCATCATTCAGCTCCATCAATTGAACCATGGCTTTACGTAACATTTCTTGGTCTTCTGCTATAACAATTGATATCATAATGTGTCATCCCCTCTAGGCAATGTTATCGTCATTTTTAATCCTTTATTTAAATTACTTACTTTTAATTGACCTTTTAATGCATGAACACGATATTTGATACTCTTAAAATCATCTTCATCAATGTGTTTCATACCTATGCCGTCATCTATGATTACCAATGTTAAATGTTCATTTTCTTCAACGATTTCACCTGTTACTTTAGTAGCCTGTGCATGCTTAATGACATTGTTAACCGCTTCTCTCAAAATCATTGACAGTGCTGACTGCCGAGTTGGACTGAGTGACTGAGCTCGATCAGCATTTTTAAATTCAAATGATAAGTTCGCATTTTCTAACAATGTCTCCATCGTCTTCACTTCTTCTTCAAAAGACTGCAACTTCAAATCATCTACAATTGCTCTTACTTTAACAAGGGCTTCTTTAGATAATCCATTCACAGATGCCATTTCATCTTTTGCTTTATTAATATCTTTATCCACTAACTTCATTGCAAGTTCAGATTTAATACTTAAACTCGCAAACACATGACCTAACGTATCATGTAAATCTTGTCCGATTCTATTTCGCTCTTGTTCAGCAATTAACGTATTGATATGTTCATTTTTACTTCTAATTTCTTCCTTTAATTGTTCAGATTCTAACGCTTTAAAATTTCCAAACATAATAAATATAATGACAATACTCATAGGTATCATAATAATTAAATAGTCTCTATGATCAACTGCAATAATATAAATCGCAATCATAAACGACACAATATACATCAATACTTCGATAGATTTCATTTTAGTTTGAAAGACATATGGAATAATATAAGCTGCATAGAAAAAGAATAATAAATGAGAAGCATTAAAATAATCTACAAAATAAAATATACCTAAAAAATGAACCGTTAAAAGTATTCTTCTAAGCATGCTCCTTTTAGATAAATCTACATAAATCATCATTAAATAACTTATCGTAAATAGAGTGGTAACCAATATACCGCTCCATAAAGCTCCTCTATGACCAAGCACTGTTAAACTCAATATCGGAAAGATGAGATAAATTAAGTTTGATGAACCTATAGGATTCTCTTTAATTCTTTCTATTAATGTCATTAAACCACTTCCGTCTTTTTACGTATAATCAACGCAATACTTATAAACAGTATACAATAAATTGCCAATATAAGAAGTGAAACAAAGTGTATACCACCTTGAGTTGTCACAGATAAAGAAAGTTCTCTTAAATTATAAGTTGGTGTTGCATAAGATACGTGCTTTAACCAATCTGGAAACTGATCTGTTGGGAACCAAAGTCCCCCCAATACAGCAAGTCCTAAATATATGATATTCGCGATAGCACTGGCTTTTTGGATATCTTTTATTTGAGATATGAGAACGCCCATTGATAAAAACATGCTAGATCCTACCCATAACATCAATCCTGAGCCAATCCACTCGCCTGCTGACATTTCAACACCTTTATAAAAAGCACCTGTTAAAAATAATGCGATAATGGCTAGACAAAACATGCACATTAATTTCATTACTTTCCCTGCATAGTAATAACTCGGTGATAAAGGCGTTTTGAATAAATTCTTTGACCATCCTATTTTCTTATCTTCTATCATCTCTAATGGAAACGTCATAATACAGAAACTACTTAAACTGAACGTCGCCATACTAAACATATATTCTTTGTAAAATTTAGTTTCGTATTCTTTAGGTAAATCCAATAACGCTGTGAATATTAAATAAAATACTAACGGTAACATAATCGAAAGTATTAAATATGATTTTTTTCTCGTTAACAATAACAATTCAGATTTAAAATACGCCCATAACATATCTCATCAAGCCCTTTCTTCATTTTTTGAAAATATCGTATCCATTAATGACTCTTTAATAATTTCTACCTCATTAAAATCAATGCCATAGTCTATAAAAGCTTTAATAACAGGATTTACATCTTCAGTGGTAATGATGAGCATATCTTTAGATGCTTCAACCGAAACATTTTTAAGAATATTCACTACTTCTTTTTTCGATAAAGGAATTTGAATCATCGTTTTGTTTTCACTATGACGTATCGCTCTAGGCGTACTATCCATAACAAGCTCACCTTTATTGAGTACAACAACACGGTCAGCCATTCTTTCAACTTCTTCAATATAATGAGAAGTATAAAATATCGTTTTACCTTCTTGCTTCATTTCCTCAATCACTTTCCAAAAATGCTTTCTCATCTCAGTATCCATCGCACTTGTCGGCTCATCCAAAATGACAAAGTCCGGTTTTCCAATAATAGATAATGTAAAATCCAATATTCTACGTTCGCCACCAGATAGTTTAGCAGCAAATTGTTCAAGTTTATCATTATCAAATCGTGTAATTTCTTTAAAAGTTTCTATCGAAATCGTATCTTTATAAAAAGACTTAAAAAGATAAAACAACTCCTTAACTTTCATCACATCCGGAAAAGCCGTCGTTTGAAACAAAATACCCATCCGCTTCTTATCTAATTGTTGATCATCACTAATAATTTGCCCGTCATTAGGATGTCTGTCACCAATAATCATATCAATCAAAGTAGACTTACCAGCACCATTTGGACCAATTAAAGCCGTACACTCACCCTCATTAATTTGAAAAGAAACATCACTCACAACTTTTTTCTGATTATAGATTTTCGTTATATTTTGAACATCAATCACAATCATCACCGTCCTTTATAAGTTACCTATATTATAAAAAATCACACCAACCGTTATAAGTACAAACTGTCACGAATATCATATGACAAATGTCATGAAAGGCATGTAGAATGCAATTGACAATATTTGTAATATATAGATAATTTATTGTAAGAAGTATTTGAGGATGATGAAGATGAATAAAATAACAGTAATAAATAAAAGTAATCACACAAGTGTAGTTCAAAGCATCAGAAATTATATTAAATGGATTAATAGAAATAACATATTAAATCAAAGCATTAAAATTATTATCCATGATGCTCCAATCAGTTCTTATGGTTATCTTTCAGACTGCCAAGTAGACTTTGATAATCGTCATATATATTATTCTTTATATAATATTGAAGAATATCTTGTTGCTAAGAAGAGCTATAACATTGTTGTAAACAGATTGGAATGTGCACTTTCTGAAATTTTATATGATTTAAATTATCATATCGCACAATTCTATACTTTAGAGTACGAAAAAGTTACACATAAAGAACTCGAAGATTCTTATGGTTACTTCCAATATCCCAAATCTTTATTTAAGTATCCGAGAATAGTCGTTTCCACAAATAGCTATGAACAATTAAAAAAAGAAATGTCACTTTTCGATAGTGATTTAAATATTTTAAGAACTTTAGCGCATGAAATTGGACATTATCAAGATTATATAAGTGACAATATAATTTTAGATGAAAAGATGAGTGAGAAGATAGCATATAAATATGAAGATGAACTCATACAAGAATTTATTGATCAAGTTTATTATGTCAATTACCACGAAAACTAAATTGATTTTTAAGTACTAAATCTGAAACAGAAATCATTTCAAAGGGTATTTTTTAGCGCTGACTCCTGCGGGAACAGTATGATTCGAAGACTACAGGCTGAGAACATGCCCGCGGAAAGCATGCGCATAAAAAATACCACCAAAGTCTAAGACTTTGGCGACACACTAAAAACGCTAAGACAATTCTTTTTGTCTTAGCGTTTTAAATTACTCTATTTTTTCTTACTCATTGTATAATAAATCACAACTAAAATGACTAATGCTAATTGTGGTATCAATGTTTCGTATGTTGGATAAAATCCTATTAAGTCTATGAATGGTAAGTGATTAATTGTGTGTTGAGGTACTATATTTAATATTTGTAATGTATGAATACTTACGCCTAATATTTTAAATGCCAATATAAATATGAATAATGACATGATAAAGAATAAGCGATGTATTGGTATCCATTTTGTAATTTGGTTAAAGAAGATTGCGATTAACGCCAGTATGACGGATGCGACGATAATTCCTAATATTAATGACCATGTTGAGATTTTCCCAACAATACCTAAATAGAAGATAATCGTCTCAGCCCCTTCTCTAAACACAGATAGGAAAGCGACTAACCCGAAAGTAACGATACTTCCAGTAGACATGGCTTTATCCATATTTTTATTGATGAAGTTCTGCCACGAATCTAAACTTGATTTAGAGTGCAACCAGATACCTACGATGATCATTAATATCACAGATCCTATACCTACTAAACCTTCTGTTAACTCTCTTGTTGAACCTAAGTTTTCAAATATTGCTTTAAATATGAAGGCTAAGGCAATACTTAATACAATACCGATAACACTACCTGTAACAATCCATTTTGATGCTTTTGTTTGTTCAGATTTACGTGTTACAGTAAGCAATGCCATTATAATAAGCAATGCTTCTACACCTTCACGTAATAAGATTAAAGCTGCATCCCAAAATGTATAGCTCGTCTTAGAAATGGTTGATTTAATTTCTTGATTGAGTGTTTCTAACTGGCTACCAATGTCATCTTTATTATCTTCATCAAGTTGACCTGCATATTGAGGAATTTTTTGTTCTATTTTAGTATACAACGCACCATTTCTCGTGCTAATTTCACTCTCAACATTTGGCCATGCAATAATAAATTGTTGTAACGCTTGCTTTGATTTAGCTAAATCATCATTTTTTATATTTTTAATAGCAGTATCTAAATGTTCATTTAAAATATTAACATCTTGATCACTTGTTTTAGCATCTGATTTTTTCCCTACATGATAATCATCAAGTTCTTTTTTCAATTGATCGACTTGCATTTGTGCACTACTAGCGTCTACTATATCTTTCGTTAATTCAATTCTTGTAAACATTAATGCGGTTTCAACTTGACCATATCTGCCAATATCTTCTTCTCGAACAATTTTTTCATTCTTTGTCCAAGTCGCATTTAATTGATTGTTGATCGTTTTTGCTTTTTCAAAATCTTTATCTGAAATCGCCTTTGTTATATTTTTAATCAATGGCTGCATTTCATTTTGTAACTGATCTCGTTTCTTCTGTTTATCAACAGGATTTAATACTTTTTCATAATCAATTAAATCAGAAGTCAGTGTATTTAGCGCACTTTCTCTATCTTTTTGAGACGTTGTTTTTTCAACTTTTTCAATATCTTGATCTATTTTTTTCACAAGTTTATGGTCTTTTTTATTCGTACTTTGCCAATTATCTTTAATCTCTTTGAAATGCTTGTCGAATGCTTTTTCGTCTTTATCTTGTATAGCCGATTTGGCATCTGTCACACTGATATAAATATCGCTTAAACTCGTTTCTGCTTTAGCGGTCAAAGATAACAGCATAAATAGTATTGCGACTAAACTAAATACGATTGAATAACGTTTCACCTAAATATCCTCCTTCTTGGACACCTGGTAAACATAGAAAAATACCTGAACCTCGATGTGTAATATATTCATTTAATTTATCAATGGCACCCATTTTACTTTGGATTTTAATAAATTGTTCAGGTGATTTTTGAAATGCTAGGAAGAGTAATCCTGCATCAAAAGCGCCTGTGTTTGCGTTTATACCATCTGAATATGAAAAAGATCTTCTTAATAAATTTGTTTTAGATGCTTTTGCTAAACTGACATGTGACTCTTTTTCTATCAAGTTCTCGCCATTTTTATCTTTAATATCAGGGTCAAATGTATCAAATTCTTTTTCTTTACCAATTGGTGAACCAGAATGACGGTATCTACCAAATGTAGCTTCTTGTTCACCTAAAGCCGTTCTATCCCATGTTTCTAACAACATTTGAATTCTTCTTGCGACTAAATATGAACCATTTTCAGCCCAACCATCTTGTATAAAGACATACTCATTTAAATCATTTTTATTTTGGACATCAGGATTACCTGTTCCATCTTTAAAAGAGAATAAATTTCTTGGCGTTTCTTTTTTACCATCTTTCTCTTCAAATGAGGTAAATCCTGCTTGGCTCCACTTCATTGAAACTTCACCTTTAGCCACTCTAATTAAGTTTCTGATAGCATGAAAATTAACTTGCGGATCATCTGAACATGCTTGTATACAAATGTCTCCACCTGAATAGTTGTCATCAATTTGGTCTTTAGGAAAATGTGGTAAATCTTTTAATAAATCTGGTTTATGCTTTTTCAATCCAACTTTCTCAAAGAATGAAGGACTTATACCAAAAGTAAGAGACAGACGACTGGCATCTAAGCCAATCGCCTCCCCTGTATCTGGACTTGGTAACATTTTGTTTTTACCAAGCTCTTTTACATATTCACCATTCATTAAATGGACACTATAATTTGTCCATACTTTAAACATTTCTTTAACATCTGAAACTGACATTTTGTTAATGCTCAGAACGACAAAGTAAATATGTTTTTGTTGTTCTGTCGTGATGCCAGACTGGTATTTACCATAAAAATTGATTTTATTTTTTACGCCTTTTTTATCTTTAGCAAAGTATTGAGATGCAAGAAAAGTACCACCTACACCAGTAGAACCTATCAGTAAACCTGCACCTCCAACACCAGCAAGCTTTAGAAAATCCCTTCTAGCTATATGATTTTCATTATTAGACATCAATCATCACTCCGTAATAACAGCCATTTGACTTAAAGATTCCCCTAATTTATCAACAGCTTCAGAAAGTTTTTTCGTTTCATCTTTAGATAGTTTCGTATAATCTTCATATCCACCATCTTTAGTCTTATACTGATCTAATAATTTATTAACATTATCAAATCTTTCTTGTGTTGTGTCAGCAAGCTTTTTATCTTTATCTGCTACTTTATCTTTAAATATTTCAAAGATTTTTTCTGCCCCTTCAATGTTTGCTTTAAAGTCATATAAATCTGTGTGTGAATAAATTTCTTCTTCACCTGTAATTTTAGAGCTAGATACTTCATTTAATAAGTCGATTGAACCTTGTAACATTAATTTAGGTGTCACATCTACTGTATCTACTTTTGCACGTAATTCTTTCGTATCTTTTAATAATTGATCAGCAACTGGTGCCATATCTTTAGTAGTATTATCTTCCCATAGTGCTTTTTCAATTTTGTGATAACCTGACCATTCGTCTTCTTTATTTTCTTCTTTCATATCTGCTAAACGTGCATCAATTTTCGGATCTAAATCACCGAAACTTTCAGCAACTGGCTCAGATCTTTCATAGTACATACGAGCTGTAGGATAAATTTCTTTCGCTTTTTCGATATCGTCTGCTTTAACCGCTTCAACGAATTTTTCAGTATCCGCTAAGAATTTATCCAATTGTTCAGTTGTAAAATCTTTATAAGCTTTTGTTTCTTTTGAGAAATCCGCTTTTTCAGACTTTTTCGTTTCCTTTGTTTCTTTTTTATCTTCATTTTCTTTCTTATCAGCGCTATTCCCACACGCTGTTAAAATTAAAGTACTTGCTAATAAAGTTGTTGCTAACTTTTTCATCATAACACTCCCCATCTAATTGATTATCATTATCATCTTTAATTTATGCCTATAATGTGTAATAGTCAATAAAAATTTTATAGAATTCATGAAAAATACAAATATAAGTCTGTACTTATAGTATTTAGAAACCTTAATTTTTTTAGGATTTCTTTGAAATCATTAATTGAGAATGATAATCATTAAGAGAGCACAAAAAAACATAGGATAAAATGAATTATCCTATGCCTATTAATATATTAATCTGTTTCTTGTTCGAGAATTTCTTTAGATTTAGCATCAATTGTAAATTCTGTTGATTCTTTATTACCTTCTTTTAATTCAATAGAATAAACAAGTTTTCCGTTATCTTCACTTAGTGACCATTCTTTTATATCACCTTTAGCTTTGTCTTGTGCTACTTTGAGTGCATCTTCAAATTTAGCGACATCTGATAATTTGAATGTTTGGTCATTATCATCACTATCTTCTTGTTCTTTTTCAACATTCGTAACAGATTTATCATCTGCATTTATCAGTACTTTATTTTCATTTGTTCCATCAACTAATTCAACTTTATAACTCCAATCACCTGTTTCTTTTTCAAACGATAAATCTTTAAGTTCACCTTTTGATTCTTTTTGTGCAGCTTTTACAGCATCTTCTGGAGAGACTTTAACGTCTTCCCATTTAACTGTATTTTCAGTTGCTTTGTCAGAACTTTGATCATCATCTGTGTTTTGATCGTCGTTACTATTTTCTTTAGTTGTTTGTTCAGTTTTTTCATCATTTTGATTATCTTTTTTATCATTGTTATCATCGTCACTATTACCACATGCTGCTAACACGATACCTGCTGACAATAATAAAGAAAGCATTTTATACTTCATATTCTATTCCTCCTATGCTTCATATTCATTTAATATATAGACCATCTCAAACTTTTTAAACATTTAACTTTTTAAAATTAGACAAAATACAATTAATTCGTTATGATTAAGAAACAATAAAATAGCTCGTAGTCTTATTAAGAGTAGGCGGAGGGAATTGGCCCGATGAAACCTCAGCAACAGGCGTATGTACTGTGCTAAATCCAACAAGTTTAACTTGAAAGATAAGAAGATTCTCTAAACAGCTCTTCTTAATCTTAAGATGAGCTGTTTTATTGTAACTATTAAATTAGGAGGCAATAAGTATGAGAACAAGAGACGATATTTTATCAGAACTATTAGAATTAAAGGCAAATCCACCAAAAAGCTTTTCAGGCTCAATAGCTAAGACCCAGAAGAAGAACTCATTAATCCAAGAGTTATGCAGAGTTGAGAACACAATACTTCAACCAACTTCAGATTCTGAACATCAAAATGTTCAATTCGGTGACTTTGAAATTAATATTAAAATAACTAAAAAATAAGCAAAAAAGGAGTAGGACTATATTTTTCGTCCTACTCCTTTTTTATGATTCCATAATGATTTGCATTGCTACAAATTTTGCGACTTGATTACCATTTGCTGCTGCGTCTATAAGTTGAGATGCCATGAAATCTTTACTCTCTCCTGCTACAAACAATCCTGGTACAGATGATTCACCTAACTCGTTTATTTTTATTTTTCCGTTGTCTTCTCTTTCAATATTGAGCCCTTTTAAAAATTCAAAATCAGTATCCCACTTTACACCAATGATTGCACCGCTTCTATTGATTCGTTCACCATTTTTAAAGATAACTTCATTAATTTGTCCTTTATGATGTTTAAATTCAGCTACTTCGCTTTCTACTAATGTGATATGTTTACTTTCAATAAACGCTTTATCTTCTTCAGTTAATAATGAAAAATCACGACTACTTATAACGATATCGTCTGTCCAATTGTTAATAAGCATCGCCATATGTTTCACATGTTCAGGTTGAACAGCTACAAGTAATGGTTTATGTCTCAATTCATATCCATCACACCATGGACAATAAAAGACAGATTTGCCATAACTTTCTTTTAAACCTTCAATTTCTGGTAATGTTTCTCGCAATCCTGTACATACCATAATTTTTTTAGCTTTATATTGTTGATTGGCTGTTTCAACAATAAAATAATGCTCTTCTTTCAATATGTTTAACACCGTGTCATTGATACGTGTTACATCATCATATTGATCAACATCATGTTCTCCTTTAGCTCTCAATTCTTCTGGTCTTACACCGTCTTGTGTTAAAAATGCATGTGAATGCTGTGTCACTTTATTTCTCGCATTATTATTGTCTATCATTAATGTCTTCTTTAAAGCTCTTCCTAACGTGAGTGCACTCGCTAATCCTGCTGGCCCTCCACCTATTACGATACAATCAAACATGGTATTTCCACCTTTCATAACTATTATAGAGTCGTAATATCTATAATTTATAGATAAAAAAAAGATTTAACTTACATTAAATCTTTTAAAGTTTTATTTTTCAAAGCTTGCGTCATTTCATCTTCAGCTGAAGTTAATATCGCTTGTATTTTACATTCAGGACCGTGATCAAAACTATCTTCAAGCGTACTTTGATGACCATCAATTGCTGTAATAATATCATAGACAGTTATGTCTTCCCAATTATTAACTAAGTAATAACCACCTTTTGCACCAGATGCAGATTTAATAACACCTGCTTTTACTAATTGCGTTAATATTTTAGATAAATATGTTACAGATACATTTAACGTTTCAGATAAACTTTTAACATTGATGGGTTGTTGATCTCTTTTAGCAATTAAATATGCCAATGCATGTAACCCATAATCTGATCCTTTAGAAATCTTCATGTTACACCTCTTAATCATAGATATTACCACTCTATAATAACAGCTTTGAAATGAAAGTCTATTATTTAGCTCAAAATATAAAAATGCAGAGACCTTTTTCTTCAAAAAGATCTCTGGCAAAATGTTAAAATTCATCAATTTGTTCAAACTGTGACATGTATAAATCTTTGTATTTACCACCTTTATCCATGAGTTCATCATGACTGCCCATTTCTTGAATTTGACCTTGTTCGATATATACAATTCTATCGACATGTCTAATTGTACTCAGTCTATGTGCAATAATCAGTGAAGTTCGACCACGTGATAAATTCTTAAATGCTGATTGTATTTTATTTTCTGTTTCAACATCTAAAGCACTTGTTGCTTCATCAAGAATAATAATTGGCGGATTCTTCAAGAACATCCTCGCAATTGAAATACGTTGCTTTTGTCCACCAGATAATTTTGTACCGCGTTCCCCAACTACAGTATCTAAACCTTCTGGCAATTCATCTACAAACGTTCTTAATTGTGCTTGGTCAACTGCGTAATTAATTTCTTCTTCTGTCGCATTTAAATTACCATAAATAATATTATCTCTTAATGTTCCACCGAAAAGAAATACATCTTGCTGTACAACACCAATTTGTTTTCTTAATGATTCCAACTTATAAGATTTAATATCTCGATTATTGATTTTAATCTTACCTTGTAACGGGTCGTAGAACCTTGGTAATAACGAACAAATTGTCGTTTTACCTCCCCCACTCGGTCCTACAAGTGCTACTTTTTCACCTTGTTCAATTTTGATAGAAAGCTGATTTAAGATTAATTTCTCTGAATATTTGAATGATACATCTTCATATTCAATTGTATCTGGTTCATCTATAAATTCGATAGCATCGTCATTATCTTTAATTTCTGGATCCATATTGACAATCTCTTTAAAATTTTTGAATCCTGCAATACCTTTAGGAAATAGTTCAATAACCATATTAATAGACTCTAACGGTTTAAATAACAGATTTGTAATCATAATAAATGCTACAAATCCACCATATGACAACGACCCATTTAATACAAAATAACTTCCTAAAATCAGCACAAAGATTAACGTTAATTTTTGAGCAATATGACTAATTGACAAGTTCCAAGACATATATGAATATGCTTTTAATTTTGTCGCTCTAAAATTATCATTGACCTTTTTAAATCTTGTTAATTCGTGACCCTCATTTGTAAATGCTTGTACAAGACGCATACCACCAACATTATCAGCAATAAGCTCATTAAATCTTGAAACATTGCTAAATAAGTTCTTAAAAGCACCTGACATCTTTTGATTAAAGTAAATCGTTAATACAAAAATAATCGGTACAACACAGAACGTAATAAGCGCAAGTTTCACATCGATCGTCAACATAATGACAAATGAACCCACAAGCGTCATCACAGCTACAAACACATCTTCAGGTCCATGGTGAGCAACTTCTCCAATATCCATTAAATCGTTCGTTAATCGTCCAATGATTTTACCTGATTTTTGGTTATCAAAGAATCCAAAATTCATTTTTTGAATATGCTCATAAAGCTCATTACGAATATCTCTTTCAATATTAGTCCCCAGTTTATGCCCCCAATACGTCACGATGAATTTTAATACAGATTCAACAACGTATATGAATAATAAAAGAAAAACAAAAATCACAATCCAACTCCAATTCTTAGTTGGCAATAGCTGGTCAATAAATATACTCGTTATAAGTGGAAACACCAATTCAAGAATACCTACGAAAACAGCCGAACCAAAATCTAAGAAAAACAATCCTTTATAGGGTTTATAATATTGGAAGAATTCTTTCATAATGGACCTCCTAAATAAATTTCGACCAAATTTAATTATACTATAGAATTATATTTTTTCTGCACTTTTTAAGAATTTATTTGAAATTGTTTTTGCAACCGAAATAAAATGGAGGATGAGGTGATGCGGAGTGGATTTTCGGGTCGATAATTTATTTTATCGGACTGTAAATCTCGTTTGCGGGTCGATATTTTATTTTATCGGTCCGTATTTCTCATTTCTGGACCGGTAATTCCATTTATCGGTCCGTATTTCTCATTTCTGAACCGGTAATTCCATTTATCGGTCCAGAAATCACACAACACAAAAAGGAAGGGAGCGGGACAGAAATCTAATTTATATAAAAAGATTTCGTAGTCCCGCCCCGGCAAGGATGACTAGAGTTGGAAAAAGCTTTATAAAAGCGCATTTTCAATTCAGTCATCTACTGCCAAGATACTAAAAAAGACTGAGGCATTCCGTTATGTCCCAGTCTCTTCATCTGAAACTTCTATATTAATGCGTCATTTCCTTTTTCTTGTTCTACTAATTTTTTATCATATATCTTAATAAATGGGAACCAGATTAAGAATGCTACAAATCCACAAATTAATGAAACAAGTACTGCCATTAAACTTCCTGCTGTTCCAATAAATGCCCCAAATCCAATCGGTGATGGCCATGGTACTTGTGCAATAATTGGTTTCACAAGTTCTAATTTAATTGTCCAATACCCTATTGAAGCTGATACCATTGGTGCTAGGAAAAATGGAATGGCTAAGAATGGGTTATAAACAATTGGTAATCCAAATACAAGTGGTTCATTAATGTTAAATAATCCTGGTGCTAATGATGCTTTTCCTAATACACGTAGTTGCTCTGATTTAGCTAAAAATGCGATAAACACACATAGTCCTAATGTCGCACCTGATCCACCCATAACAACGAATGAGTTCTGGAATTCTCCTGCAAATGGAATATTCGCCCCTTCAATATTTAATTGCATGTTTGATAAAACAATTGGTGTAATAAAAGCACTGATAATATTTGCGCCGTGAATACCTACAATCCAAAGTGCATGAATTAAGAAGTAAATCACGAGTATACCAATCCAACTACTTGTTAAGTTAACAACAAATCCAAATGGTACAGCAATAATTTTGAAAATATCCGTATCAAAAGCTACTAATATTCCCGTAAACGCCAGTATAACGAAAGCAACTAAGAATGCTGGAATTAATGCTGTAAATGATCTTGAAACCCCTTCTGGTACCGCTTCTGGCATTTTAATAATCCATTGACGTTTCACACATAGTCTATATAATTGAACGGCTATAATAGACATGATAATTGCTGTGAATATCCCGGTCGTACCTAGCCTACTGACACCATCACCAGACATTTCCCAACCATTAAAGATATTGACATCTTTTTTCATAATATTAACTAAGACCATTTTACCGTCATCCATTACTAACTGTGGAATGGCCATAAAATAAGCAAACATAGACAATAATGCACCGTTAAGTGGATTAACATCTAAATCTTCTTCATCTGCGTAAATTTTAGTATATTCATAACCAATAACTAAACAGAAATACAAGGCTAGTATCCCCATCGTTGCTTTATTGGCTAACATGTACAAATCACCAATTTTTAAAAATGTGCTATTCCAAAATCCTTCTAAAAACGTAAAAGTCTGTGGAATAACGTTTAACACTAAAAACATTGACCCTACAATTGTAAAAGGTATACATGCCATACCAGCTGCCATAATCGCTCTTACAATTCTAAATGAAGCAATTTTCCCCATTGGACCCATTAAATACTTCTCTAAAAAAGCAAAAACTTTATTTTCTGATCCCATATCAAGACCCCTTTTCTTTGATTAGTTCAGTGCATTTTCAAATTTTTGTAGTCGTTTATAATGCCAGTCTTTATTGTGTCGAATATTGTGTAATCTAAATAAGATGAATCCACTGATACATAAACCACATACCAATATGCCAACTACGAAAAGTCGAGATGCTGATTGATCCACAATAAATGGATATAAATATTGGAATAATGGTGTGAATAATATAATTGGTATAAGCAATAGATTGACTGCGCTTATACTTAAAAAGCAATAATAAGTATATTTCGCTTGATTTGTATGATTACCATACATTCTGACTTGTTCTGCAACGCTGATCAAAATCACAATCATCAACACAAGTGGCAGTATCAATGCTAAAGAGCGACTCATCACAAGTGTAAAAAACCAATATAAATTAGAAAAGAAGAACAAAGCAGACATATATCTCACTAATAAAAATCGATTGAAGTACATAGCTTTGAGACTTGTTTCTCTTCTATTTTTTTCAATTTTATTTTTTGTTTCTTGATCCATTTTTCATCCCTCGTTTATACTGCATCATTTACTTTTTGATACAAATACAACATCTCAATTGCGACTTCTTTTAACGTCATTGTTGTCATGAGATGATCTTGTGCATGAACCATAATAATTTCCATATTAATAGACTCACCTGATGCATATTTTTGTAGTAAATCCGTTTGAGATTGATGCGCTAACGTAATCTCTTGGTTTGCTTCATCTAATAGTTGTTCCGCTTCTTCATAGTTGTTTTCACGCATATTTTTAAAAGCATCATGTATATTTGTACGCGCAGTCCCACTATGTAAAATAATTTCAAAAGCAACAACTTGAATTTCTTCTTGTTCCATAGACTAACTCCCTTTACTTGTGATATTGACCAATCATATAGTTTTTAAAGCTGTTATAATCCTTACAATTCATAAGTTCAGAAATTTTGTCATCTGAATCTATGAGGTTCACGATAATATCGATGATCGTTTTGAGCTCATTGTCGTTATATTTTGAAGGTGATAACATAATGATTAGCTTAATATTTGGAAACTGTTCATTCCAATACACCCCGCCAGGTACAAGTGCTACGGCTATACTTGAATAATCTCCGACTGGCTGTGCTGTATGTGGAACAGCTACTTCATCACTGAATACAACTGTACTCAACTCTTCTCTATACCGAAGTTGTCGTTTCAACTTCTCTTCAAAACAAGGCTCTTCTTTAATACTTAATTGCTTGATCAAAAGCTGATATAGCTGATGTTTAGTGATTGGTTCTTCGATATAATTAAACGCATGTTCACTACAATATTGACTAAAGAAAGAACTATATTGTTCAAGTGCCATATTCTCTTCTAACACATGATTATATGAGAATTTTGAATCATGATGATGAACAAATGTATTAATTTTCTTAATATCTTGATCATTGAGTAATACATTCACTTGTATGACAGGTACTTTAAATACGATGGTTGATAAATCAATAGATGAAATAATTAAATCAATATTTTCTAATTTTTCGTCTGTTATTTCATAGTAACTAATCACATCAACGATATTCATCTGCAAACTAAATTCTCTTTCTACTCGAACCTTTAACATCTGTGCACTACCATAACCAGTTGCACAAATAACGAGGACATTTAACTTTTCTCTTTGGTAATATTTTTCAATAGCTGCAAGTAAATGTAATGTTAAATACGCCCATTCTCCTTCACTGACATCTTGGTCTTTTAACTCTTCTAATTCACCAAAATATTTTTTTGTCATCGTAAGTGACGCTTCATTTTGTGATTTAATGTCATTCAAAATCGGATTTTCCAAGTGGATATTATTGCGAATCCGTTTAATCAACGGTTGTAAATGGGTAACAAGCCCATACAATAATTGACTGTCTGACGACATTGGAAATCCAAAATCCGCTTCTATTTTTCCTAATATTTGAGACACACGATGAGATAAATCACTCTCTTCATCGCTTTCTTGTTGTTTTGAACCTTTGCTCATAATATGCAAACTGATATACTTCGCTTCTTCTTCTGGAAACGATATTTGATAAATACGTTCAACACGATTTAAAATTTTTCTCGCGACTGACAATTCATTTTCTGTTAATACCTCTTCATTAGAAGCAATTGTTTTTAAACAATGCCCATCTAACAGTCTTCTAATCATCAGTCCTAAATGTAGTACAAGATTTTGGAGTATATAATCTGATAAATATACTTTAGATTCTCTCGTTTCATCTACAACAATGATTGCCAACTCTTCCATATTAATTTGCTGCAAAAGTGGCGTATCTTGAAAATATTTATTAATAGAATGAAAAAAACTATTTCCTAAGAAATAATCCATTATAAAATGTCGTTTATCTCGTTCATCTCCAGCAATTACAATTCCATGTTGCTGTTTACTCACGAGTTCTAAGTTATATTGTCCAATAACCTTTTTTATATTTGCGATATCGTGAGATATTGTGGATCTCGAGATAAATAATTGTTCGCTTAATTGCTCAATCGTAATAGCTGTCTTATTAAAAAGTAATAAATTCAAAATATAATATTGTCTATCTTTTGAATCATTGATACTTTCTTGATTCACAGATTTAGTGCTCAAATATCTTTTTAAAAAGTTTTCAAATTCAATCATTAAATTGATTTTGAGTTGATAACCATACCCTTGTTTAGCAATCAAAGTTGCACCATTTTTTTCAATTTCAGGTTTAAGGGTTTTGATATATTTTCGAATCGTTCTATCTGAGAGTTGCAAGATAGTTGCAATTTCTGAGCTTTTGACAAATTCATTACGTCGCTGTGATAAATAACTGAGTATATCTATTTCTCTTTGACTAAGCATAAGCTTCCCTCATTTCATAGAGAATATTATACTGATTATTCTATGTCTTGCAAAATTACACTTGCCAATTTTTCAATGCCCATTGGAATCGGAACATACGCTTGTGGCGGGATATTTACTACTGGTTTATTAACTCTATCTCCAGCTTCTTTTAACTTTTTAAAATACATTTTAGTTTGTGGACTCACTAAATATAAATCGAACGATTGTTTTTCAATCATTTTCCCGCCTTCATTTGCTGAAACGGCATCGACTTCAATGTCATGTCCTTTTTCTTGTAAGTAACTCGTTGTTTTTTTAGCCATAAGTGATGATGACATACCTGCTGCACATATAATTAACGCTTTTTTCATAATAAAAACCTCCAAATGTTATAATTGTTCACCGTTACTTGCAATAACTTCTTTGTACCAATAGAATGAATCTTTTTTAGAACGGTCTAACGTGCCGTGACCTTCATTATCTTTATCTACGTAAATAAAGCCGTATCTCTTTTTCATCTCACCAGTTCCTGCAGATACTAAATCTATACAACCCCATGGTGTATATCCCATTAAATCGACACCATCTTCATCGACAGCTTTGATAAATTGTTCGATGTGTGATTTTAAATATTCAATTCTATAATCATCATGAACAATACCGTCTTCGCTAAGTTGATCAATTGCACCGAAGCCATTTTCAACAATAAACAATGGTAAATGATACATATCTGTAAACCAGTTCATCGCATATCTTAAGCCTTCTGGATCAATTTGCCATCCCCAATCTGAAGCTTGTACATAGTCATTTTTTACTAAATCACGTGTTTCAACATAATCATATTTATCGTTAGATTTCTCATGTGAAATTGCGAATGACATGTAATAACTAAAGCCAATGTAGTCAACTGTGCCTTGTTTCAAATCTTCAATATCTTGATTTGTAATATCTAAATTGAAAGATTTATCTTTGAAATACTGTGTCATATAACCTGGATATGCACCATGAACATGGACATCCGTAAAGTAATATCTCTTTTGCATCGCTTTTTGAGCCATTAAGATATCTTTCGGATTAGAAGTTGCTGGATATATTGGACACATTGCTATCATGCACCCTATTTCAAAGTCTGGATTAATGTCATGACCAATTTTTGTTGCTTGAGCGCTCGCAACCAATTCATAATGTGCTGCTTGATACATAATTTGTTCACGATTTTCACCTGGTTGATATTTCACGCCTGAGTTCGTAAATGGCGCAAAATCTTCATCAAAGTTAGCTTGGTTATTAATCTCATTGAAAGTCATCCAATATTTAACTTTGTCTTTATATCTTTCAAAACAAACTGTTGCAAAGCGAACGAAGAAATCAATCACTTTCCTATTACGAAAGCCACCATATTCAGTTACAAGATGATAAGGTAATTCAAAGTGAGACAATGTTACGACAGGTTTAATCCCATGCTTCAAACACTCATCAAATAAATCATCATAGAATGCTAAACCTTGTTCATTAGGTTCTTGGTCATCGCCATTCGGAAAAATTCTTGACCATGCAATCGAAGTTCTGAAACATTTAAAGCCCATTTCACTAAATAATTGAATGTCCTCTTTATATCGATGATAAAAATCAATTGCTTCATGGTTTGGATAATATTTACCTTCAATAACGCCGTCTGTAATTTCTCGATGTTTCCCGTGAGAAGCTGCAGTCATAACATCTGCAACACTGATTCCTTTACCATCTTCTTGCCAAGCACCTTCAAGTTGATGCGCCGCTACAGCACCTCCCCATAAAAAATCCTCTGGTAGTTTTGACATTGAAACCTTCCTCCTTTAATCAAACATTTCTTAATACAATTTTATTGTAAACGTTTTCATAAATGAGTAGCATATCGAAAAGTTCCGTAGTATTACGGAAGTCTTTTATAATAGGTAGATTTTATGCAGATTTGGATGTTTTATTGTGGTGATTGGATAGCAGATTATAGTTACATGAAGTTTTCGGGTCGATAAAATTTTTTATCGGGCTGTAAATCTCGTTTTCGGGTCGATATTTTTATTTATCGGCCTGCAAATCCTGTTTTCGGGTCGATATTTATTTTTATCGGCCTGCAAATCTTGTTTCTGGACCGGTAAATTTTTTTATCGGTCCATATTTCCTATTTCTGGACCGGTAAATTTTTTTATCGGTCCATATTTCCTATTTCTGGACCGATACTACCTTTCCAAACAAATATGAAAAGGATGAGACAGCCCACACTGTCTCATCCTCTCTTCATTCTTATTTATCTATTGATTGATCTTGCTATTCTAGATACTGTATGACGTTGCCCTCTTATGGCTTTACTTAATGCATATATGTTCTCGACTGGTGCTAATCCACCATATCCTGCATCTCCTATATGTTGAATATCAACGCCTAATGTTTTATTTTTAATAGCCATTTCTCTAATCGTCGCCTCATCCGAACCTTCTTGAGATGTACCGATTGCACTCATCACTAGTGCCCCATGATTATGTGCAACTTGAACAGCTTCTCTCACCTCTTCTTCACTGACACCCCATACTGTTCCAACTGCAGGCACTAATATAATATCTGCCCCAGCTTCTACAAAATTCGTTATAGCTTCTAAATTAACTACCGGCTCATCTACACCTGATCCGTGCATTTTACCCGCAATAATAAGTCCATTAAAATGAGACTTTCCTACTTTAATCGCTTCTAAAATATGATTGTTTGTAACGCCTGTTGCTGGATTCCCAGTTAAACATACAAAATCAAAACCTAATTTTTCAGCTCGTATAAAAGTTTCTTTAGTCGCTTTTCTACCCGCAGAAATATCCAGTTTAACTTCTGCCATATTCGCTTTATCATCAACTGGTTCTAAATTTACCCCAATAGGTCTACCGATAAGTTTCTTTAAATCTTGAACAGAATTGCCAGTACCTTTATAAGCTTCATGGTAAAGACCTTTAATCACTGGTTCATTGACATCTAAAGCATTCAGTAAAATCATATCTGCTCCAAAAGCAGTTGCCATTTCCGCATTTGTAATATCTTGAACTAGAGCAGGCGTATGTACGACAACATTCTCGCTAAGTACCGTTCTACCTTCACTCGCCTTAATACTTTGCTTCAATTCCTCTGATGAAAAGTTCAAAATATCAGACGTATTTGCACTAATTAATCGTTTAACCAAAATATTCACCCCTTCTTTTACTAACACAAACCAAAGATATAGTTAAAAAATGACAAAGTCAAATAAATTTAAAAATAAAGTATTGAATAATTAACTTTAATTGCTATAATTTAAATGATACTGATTATCATTATCAAAAAATGGGAGGTTTTTTTATGAAAAAATTATTTATATTTAGTTTATGTTTATTATTTTTCTTGGCAGCTTGTAGTAATAATTCAGATACTAAAGAAAAGTCGTCAGAAACAAAATCAGATTCTTCATCTGATACTAAAGTATTTAAACAAGATGATGGTGAAAAAATTAAAATACCTAAAGATCCGAAAAGAATTGTCGTATTACACCCTACATACATAGGTGCATTAGTTGAATTTGGCCATAAACCAATTGGCGTCATTGATTTTGTAAAGCAAAATAAAACTTTATCTGATGCAACTAAAGGTGCAAAAATGTTAGGTCAAAATAATGTTGAAGATATTGCTAAAACAAAGCCAGATTTAATCATCACTACTAAAGAAGATAAAAACATTAATAAACTCAAAAAAATTGCACCAACTGTCCAAATGGATGCTATGAAATCAGATTACAAAGCTGCTACTAAAGAACTCGGGGAAATTGTAAATGAACAAGACAAAGCAGAAAAATGGATAAAAGAGTGGGAAGAAAAACTCAAAAAAGATAAAAAAACGTTAGGCGATAAAGTAGACGGTAAAACTATTACTGTCCTTCAATCAACTCCAAAAGGTCTAACAGCTTTCGGTAAAAACTATGGACGTGGTACAGAGATTGTTTACGGTGGTTACGGAATGGCACAACCTGAAAAATTAGAAAAAGAAACAAAGAATGCTTATATGGCAACTCCATCTGAAGAAGAACTTTCTGATTATACAGGTGATTATATTATCCTAGCAACAATGGGAGAAACACCACAATTCACTCAAACAACTAATTGGAAAAACCTTGATGCAGTTAAAAATAACCATGTTATCGAATTAGATTTACAACAAACGCAATATAATGATCCAATTTCTCTAGAAAAACAAAGAGAAATCATCTTAAAACAACTGAAATCAATGAAATAAAATATTAGTTATCATCATTTTAAGCACACATATAAAGTTAAAAAACATCTAACTTTATATGTGTGCTTTTTTATAAATATTAACTGGTCCTATTCTACTTTTTCTTTGCTTTTACTAATAGAAATGGTGGAAATTGTTTCAACTTATTGATACGAGCTTGATCATACATTTTAAATACTTCCTCAGACTGCCCGAGGTCTTTTACACATTGGATTTCAAAGTCATTTTCTATTAAATTATTGAAGATTGTTTCAATCGTATGATGATATTTATAAACATCAGCACCTAACCAATTTGCTGAGCGAGTAGACTCATCAAAATAATGTTCCATTCGTAAAAACATCCCTTTGTCATCTTCTTGTACGACTTCCGGATCTTTAGTAGCTGTTTGTATGGGATGTTCCATTGTAAATAGTAACGTGCCACCACTATTTAATAGCTGATTCAACTTCTCGGCACATCGTTTAAAATCTTCAATATAATGAAATACAAGAGAAGATACGATTACATCATACCTTTCATTCGTCTGAAACGCCATAAATGATTCATGATATAACGAGACATTGTTAGAATTGAATTTTTCGCGACTTGCGCTAATCATATTAAGTGACTCATCAATTCCTGTAATATGTTTAGGATTTAACTTCAACATATGCGCAATCAAATGCCCCATACCACAGCCAATATCAAGTACTGTTTTGCCTTCTAAATCTGGCATTAACCGCTTTATTTCAGGCATTTCAACAACTTCGTTATAACTTAATGCATGATTTCTCTTTTGTTTATAACCTTCAAAGAAATCATCTTGATCATAAATATTTGTCATTTTAACATCCCCCTTTTATTAAATTTAGTATAGCAATCATTTATATAAAAAGTAGACTTATATTTAAGTATTCGATATGATGTAGGTATAGTAGTGCCAAAAATAATTACATTATATATAAAAGAACCTGAGACCACCGTGGTCTCAGGTTCTTTGCTTTAATGTGCTAACATTTCTTCTTTTACTTCGTCTTTAGATAATTTAGCTGGATAATATGTTGGCCAGTTATCTAATTCTTTTAAGACTTTAACTTTATCATTGCCAGTGAATATATGGAAATGTGCAGCTTTTTTAGGATAAATATTGTGATCGCTAAACTGTACATATTTCGGTAAATTATCGTTTGATTCACCTTTTAGTTTAAATGTGTATCTTACGCCTCTATTACCTTTTTCATATTTCAAGATATCATAGCCATCGTACTCATATTCTCCAGTTGTTGTTTTACCTTCTTTAGTGAAACTGATTTTATTGCCTTCAATTTTGATGTTCTCAACATCTGTTTTATAGCCTTTATCATAATAAGCTTTATATTCTTTTTCAGACATCTTACCATCTTCTTCAGCTTTATGTTCGAAGACTTCATCAAGTGTGCCGTCTTTTAAATATGGATATACTGACTGCCAGTCACCTTCATAATCTGATAGTTTACGGTCTTTTACTTGTGAATCTTTGAAATACCCTTTTTCAATTGCTTTATCATGAGATTCAGCTTTCTTGTCATCTTTTGTTGTAATCTTGTCATTTAATGATTTTTCGATATTTTTAATATTTTCCTTCATTAATGATTGATATGAAAGGTCTTTTTCTTTTAATTGTTCTTTCGTTAAAGATTCCATATTATTAAATGTTAATGGTTTAGCATCTGTTTCTTTACGAATTGTGTCTGTAATTTTTGATGAGATATTGCTTTCATATAAGATATATTTCGCATCTGTATCTTTAATTTCTTTAACAATTTCAGTTAATTCTTTTTGTGATGGATCTTCAGCATTCATACTTTGAACACCTTTTTGTACAAATCCATAACGATTAGCTAAGTAACCTAAAGATTCATGTGATATAAATACTGTATGGCCTTCATGACCTTTAGTAGCATCTTTTAATGATTGATCGATATCCGATAAATCATTATTTAATTTTTTATAATTTTTCTCATAATCTGCTTTATGGTCTGGATCTTTCTTGATTAATTCATCTTTAATTCCTTTAATCATTTCTTGGTCAATTTTAGGATCTAACCATACGTGAGGATCAAATCCACCGTGGTGATGATGTTCATGTTCGTGCTCGTGTTCTTCATGCTCTTCTCCATGTTCATGATGTTCATCTTCATCGTGACCTTCCCCATGCTCATGACCATGTTCATGTTGATCTGTTAAAAGTTCAGATTGATCCATACTATTTTGAAGTGATAATTTTTTATCATCCTTTTTAATAGTTGAGGCAATTTTCTTTGCTACTGGATCTAAATCGTCTCCTGTATAAACAAATAAATCCGCTTTACTCGCGTTTAAAATATCTTTTTGCGTTGGTTCATAACTATGTAAATCTGTTCCTGCAGGATAAATAGATTCTACTTCTACATGCTTACCGCCAATTTGTTCTATAAAAGATTTCAATGGGTAAACCGTCGTCTTAACCTTTAATTTATCAGAATCATTATTTTTGCTATCTGTTTGATTACAGCCTGCTAATACCATACAAATTGCAAAAACAACTGTTAATACCCCAATCCATTTTTTCATTTCGTACACTCCTTTTACAAATAGTAACGTTTACGATTTAAAATTATATACGTATATCTATTAAAATACAAGACCTTATTTAGAATAATTTTTATAGTCGGTTTATTTTGTTTAGTTGAAAACGCTTTAGTATAATGGAATTAAGGCATAAATTAAATTAGAGGACGTGTTTAAATGTTACAAAATAGAAAAATCATCATGGATTGTGATCCTGGGCATGACGATGCTATCGCATTAATATTGGCTGGTGCTCAATCTAGCCCATTAAATATCTTAGCAGTGACAACTGTTGCGGGAAATCAATCAGTAGATAAGAATACAACAAACGCTTTAAACGTATTAGATATTATGAATAGAGGCGACATTCCTGTTTCAGTCGGTGCGGACAGACCTTTAATCAAGAAAGCTGCATTTGCTGAAAGTATTCATGGTGAAAGTGGCTTAGATGGTCCTGAATTACCGAAAGTTCCAAACTTAAAGCCTACAAATCAGCATGGTGTAAATGTCATAATTGAAGAAGTATTAAACAGTAACGATCCTATAACACTCGTAGCAACAGGACCTTTAACAAATGTTGCGATGGCACTTATTCAAGAACCTAAGATTGCCCATAATATAGAAAAAATCGTCATTATGGGAGGTGGAACGTTTGGGAACTGGACACCTACAGCGGAGTTTAATATTTGGGTTGATGCAGAAGCAGCTAAAAAAGTATTTGAAAGTGGTATCCCAGTTGTAGTATTCGGATTAGATGTAACACATCAATTATTAGCAGACGATGCTGTTATTGAAAGATTTCATCAAATCGATAATCCAATATCACATTTCGTAGTTGAACTCTTAAAGTTCTTTAAATCTACATATAAATCGCAATTCGATATGGACGGAGGTCCTATCCATGATGCTTGTACAATTTTATATTTACTGCATCCTGAAATATTCACATTACAAAAAACATTTATTCAAATCGAACATCAAAGTGAACTCACATATGGCACAATGTCTGTTGATTTGCATAATACTTATAAACAAGAACCTAATGCCTATTTCGCTACAGAAGTGAACGTAGACTTAGCTTGGGACATCATGGAAAAAGCATTAAAAAGTTATGAATAAAAAGTAAGAGGCTAGGATATCATCAATATCCTAGCCTCTTACTTTTTATTCTATTAAATCAACCTCGTTATTCTTCTTTCAACTCACCATCTACCATTTTAAATACTTTATCACAATATGATGTCAGTCTTTGATCGTGCGTTACGATAATACATAATTTATTTAATTCTTTTGTTTCTCTTCTCAATATTTCCATTACTTCTATTGCATTTTCTGTATCTAATGATGCAGTAGGTTCGTCTGCTAGTATAATGGATGGATTTGTATAAAGTGCTTTAGCGATAGCGACTCTTTGTTTTTGACCGCCTGATATTTCACTTGGTAATTGGGATAAAATTTTATCCAAACCGAGTTGTTTCAATAGCCTAGTATGTTCATCTTCATTCATAACGTCTTTTTTCACTTTTTTAAGTAATTCAAATTGTTGTTGAACGGTTAAAAACGGTATTAAATTACTTGTTTGAAGTATAAATCCGATTTCTTTTAATCGAAGTTTAGATAATTGTTTTTCATTATAATGATTAATATTTTGACCATTTAAAGATACTGTACCTTCTGATGGTAACTGTAGTGCACCCGCCATTGTTAACAGTGTACTTTTCCCTGACCCGGATGGTCCAATAATGGCAACTAGTTCGCCTTTTTCTAGTTTAAAGTTAGTTGATTTCACTGCTTCTATCGTTCTATTACCGTCTTTAAATGACTTTGTTACATTCTCAAATGCTAACATGATTCCGCCTCCTAACTAATGACTTTCAATGGTTCTACTTTTCGAATGCTTAATACTGAGAATAAACTACCTAAAATTGCGACGATAATAAGCACGATGCCGTATAACAACATTGTTAAATAATCAAATTTGATAGGTACTGCCTCTGGTAAGAACGATCCTGTTAACATCGTTAATCCAAAGCCAATCAATGTACCGATTAAAGCAATAATAATAGTTTGACTCATGACTGAACGCGCTAAAAAGCCATTCGTTAATCCTTGCGCTTTTAAGACACCAAATAAATTTCTCTTTTGTAACGTAATAATGTATAAGAATATACCTATAACCATTGCTGAAATCGCAAATAAGAACACAATCATAAAGTTTAATGTTAAATTTTGCGCTTGATAGCCTGGTAGTTTCGTAATAAATGATTCAATGTCATCTACTTCTAAATCTTTGTTCAATTCAACATCTTTCCAATTTTTATCTTTAACGACTAGCGCATTGATCTTATCGCCTTTTAACATCGGATTTAATTTCCCAATCGTTTCATTATTTGTAAATAAGACAGGTGATGCATTAAATTTAGAACTTACTGAGAAACCGACAATTTTTAATTCTTCATCACTATTTGAAAGTGTTAATGTATCCCCGATTTTGAATCCTTTTGTTTTTAAAGTATGATCTGCAACGACTTCATTATCTTTCTCAAACAGTTTGCCGTCTTCTATTTTAGGCATTAGGAAGCCTTTTCCATCGATACCAAAGACTGTGGCATTCTCTTTGTTTTTACCGTCTGAAGCAATAACAGCCGTTTGCTTTAAGCCTTCACTTTTATCAAATTTGCCTTTTACATCATCTGTATTAATAGATGATTGTGCAACTGTTTGATTGGCATCTTTATTCAAAACAATTGCATCTGCTTTCCATAAATCTACTGCTTCTCTATTCATATTCATCAAACCGTTTGCTAACCCCGATAATAAGAATAAAAGATAGCTAATCATAATTAATACGCCAATGATTAGACCAAACTTCGTCTTATTTCGTCTCATTTCATTCCAAGCTAAAAACATTCTGCCAACCCTTTCCTGAATCTAAATTTTCTATTATTTAATTATAACATTATTATTTAATTATCTTAAAATAATAGCAACATTGTATTTATAAAAGTGTTACTGTATAATTGATAACGATTATCAATTAAGGAGGTGTCAAATTGGCACAAAGAGAAATTTGCATTATTGGTACACCACATATTCGGTTAGACCAAAGCAATCAATATTTTTTAGAATCCTATCAACGTTACATAGAAGATGCTAACGTCATTTTGAATAAATTACAGCAATACAATCCAGATTTAATCGCTATTGAATGGGATATTAAAAATAAAGGACAATTGCTTAAAGACTTTAATCTACTATCTCGTAAACAATTGCCGCTTCAACTAAACGAACATCATTTTTTAGCGATACCACTCGCATTGAAATTAAAATTACCAACTGTTATACCAATCGACAACAATCAAATGCAAACACGTAAAATTCGTGCAGCCTTTGCAGATGAATACCTTGAAAATGATAACCCTATAATATACCAACTTTTAAACGAGGCAAAACAAAGTCATCAAAATAAAAAGGCACAAGATTTATCATTATATGAACAATTAACTGAATATCATGATACAGTCATTCCTTTAGAACAAGTTTTTGCCATTCGTTCACTTGCAGATAGTCCTGGTATAGCCTTTTCCCTCGAATGGTCAGAACGTAATCAATTTATGGCAAATCACATTATGAAAAATGCGCTCAACCATGATAAAACGGTTGTCTTTACAGGAATGAGTCATGTCAGAATTTTAAAATTCATGATAGAATCAACAGGTTTATTTAAAGTCGTTCCATCAATAAATATATTAAAATAAAGGAGCATACATAATGAAGAAGTTACTTTTACTAATGGTCATCACACTTTTATTAGCAGCATGTGGTCAAACAAAAGGAACAAGTGATTCAAACAGTAAGAAAGAAACGGTCACAGTTACTCAAAAATATGAATTACGTGGTAAATACAAAGACGGAAGAGATGCAGAACAAAAAGAGGAAAAAGTCAAAGTCACAAAAGATCCTAAAAAAGTCGTCACATTTGATTACGGTGCAACAGATATCATAAAAGCACTCGGTAAAGAAAATAATGTAGCCGGTATTTCAATAGGTTCAAGTGACTCAATGTTGCCTAAAGAATTAAAATCATTTACGAAAGATAAATATACAAATGTAGGTGAATTAGGAAAACCGAATTTTGAAAAAATAGCTGAAATCGACCCAGATTTAATTATCTTTTCAAATCGTACAGCAAGTAGCGAAACATTAAAAGAATTTAAGAAAGCTGCCCCTAACGCATCATTACTTTATATAGGGTCAGATGATAATGCTGTCATAAAATCAGTATCAGATAATACGACGAAACTCGGCAAAATTTTTGGAGAAGAAAAGAAAGCTAAAGAACTTACAGATCAACTAAAAAACGAAGAACAAAAAGCGAAGAAATCAGTTAAAAATATAGATAACAGTGTCATGCTACTGCTTACAAGTCAAGGTGAATTATCTACTTACGGACCAGGTGGAAGATTCGGTGGTCTACTCTACGATCAACTTGGATTTAAACCAGCAGATAAGAAAGTCAAACCAAATCCACACGGCCAACCCGTCAGCTTTGAATATGTCGCTTCAAAAAATCCAGAAGTCATATTCTCAATGGATAGAGACAAAGCAACAGACGGAAAAGGAACAAGTAAGAAAGTACTAGGAAACGACGTACTTAAAGACGTAGATGCCGTAAAAAATAATCAAATCATAAACTTAGACGCAAAATCATGGTACTTCTCATCAGGTGGTATTAAATCCACTACGAAACAAATACAAGAAATACAACAAATCGCGAAAAAATTACAAGAGCAGAAATAATAAGTATGGATGGTGGTGTTCAGGTTGTGGCTAACTATCATTATTCTGAATTCTGGTAATTAGATGGTTGCTCTCTTACGGACATTTCTCAGAATTCTGTCCCTAACAACATTCAAACATCATCATCTTATACGACAAAAAACGCCACTAGCTCCTGCCAGTGGCGTTTTCCTTTATCTATTCTGTTTCACTTTCATAACATATCCGAACAATCCGATTCCCCACAATAAAAATAATGGATCCCACACGAATGCTTGTCCAAAGGTTGTAAAATAGTTATGGTTCTCGATTATTTCACACATCTTTAATATGCCAATAATCATGTTTAATCCGCCATATATCATGAGAAAAATACTTCCAATTAAAGATATGATATATATTTTCTTATCAAAATGATTTGTTAATGTTAATGGCACGATGGTCGCTAAAAATTTAAATACCCCTATTATCAACAGCGCGATGTTAATCCATATGCCAAACTGTGCACTTAATGTAAAGACCCATGATCCAACTGTTATGAGACCCGCTTCTCCACCAAGTCCCCAATACAATGAAAATAGCGCATGCACACTACCTGCTATGATAAATAATGATATATACTTTTTCATTTAATCACCTATTATAATCATAAATTTTCTTCGATATATGTTTTTATATTTCGATAACTTGTATTGTATTTTTAATTTCAGTTGCTAAATCAGTCGTTCGCCACTCTCTTTGATATCCGAGACATGGACATATATATTGAATACCACTTTCTTCTATTATATTACGGAAATGCACATGACCCATAATGCTGTATTTGATCGGATAAACTTCATAAAATTTATCAAAGTCTGATGTACCTATAAATGCATTAAAATAATCAAAAATTCTATGTGGCATTGGGACTGCAAATTTTCGATTGGTCACAATATGCGTCATTAATATAATATTTTTATCTTTTACCTGTTCTAAATCATTTTTTACGGATTCTGCAGCTAATCGAGACATTTCTAAGTCTGATTTTCCCCAATCGATATGTTCTTTATCTAACCATGTAGAGCCGTAATATTTTCTCCGTTCTAGCCTTTCCATACTAAATTTATTTTGATCTGCAAAGCTATAATCATACCAACCACTATGTCCGACAATCGCCCAATCTTCATTCACAATGTATGGACTTGCTATGATACTTTCAGGTTGTGCTTTATAATATTCAAAAATTTCATATGAACTTTTTTCTTCTTGATCTTTTTTCCAATAATCATGATTGCCAGGTATAAACAGCACTTCAACTTTAGAATGACGCTTAACATTTTGAACAAACTGCATCGTCTGTAAATAATGATTTGAAACATCACCCGCTATTAATAAAAGGTCTAAATTCAAATGTGTAATTTCATGAGCTAAAATACACTCAAAATCTTGAGGATAATAATCTTTACTTCTATCTATATGCAAATCTGAAATGGTACCAATTCTCATATGCATGACCTAGCTTTCTTTAAAATAACGTTGTATATCAATTTTATATTAACATATTCTATCCATGTATCCTTTATAATAGAATTATGTTTTAAATAGGAGGTTATTAGTTGAATATTTTACAATTTGAAGACTACTTAAAAATAGACACGGAATTTTTTAATCAAGCTGATTTACGCACTTTGAACCACTATATCGAAAGATTTATGTACACTGTACCTTTTGAAAATATTAGCGTTCAAAATAAAGAACCGATATCAGTAAATGTTGATGATTTATTTAACAAAATTGTTCATCGCCACCGTGGTGGATTTTGTTATGAATTAAATACGATTTTTCAATATTATTTAAAAGAAAAAGGATTTAAGGTTGATCGTGTATCAGGAACAATTCATACACCAGATGACAATTGGAGTAGAGACGGTTCACATATGTCGACAATCGTACATTTAGATCAACCTTATATTGCAGACGTAGGATTTGGTGATTTACCAACAAAAGCTATTCCAATCTCTGATCCAGATAATATTCAAGTCATTGATGATGTTAATGGTCATTATCGTGCTATTTTAAACGAAGATAGTGTCATTCACCTTCAAAAGCAGTTAGATGACCAATCATGGCGCACATCTTATTTAACAAATGAAATCGGTAGACCTTGGGACTTCTTTATAGAACATTTAGATTATAATGAACACAATCCTGATTCAATATTCGTTCAGAAGCTTATTATTACAATGGCCACAGAATATGGTAGAGTCAGCATGTCTTCTGATTATTTAACCATTACGTCTCAAAATCATAAACAAAAAGAAAGCTTCAAACGTGATCAATATAAAGCCATATTAAAAAAATATTTCGGAATAGTTGAGTCAATTCATACGTTGGAAAGTTGAGGTTTTAAGTGTGATATCAAATAGTGAATTACAAGAACTAGATTTATTTGATTTAATGAGTGAACGTCACGGACTTGTACGTTCAAAAATAGAAAATATGTGGAACGAAACACATGACATGCATATTTCCGGATCTGAATGGTACATTATGGCTAAAATTTATAAACATAAAAGAACGATGGCATATATTAACAAACATGTTAATATCTCTAGACAAGCTGTTCATAAATTTGTAAAACAATTAAACGACAAAGGCCTTGTCGATATACATGATGTTGAAGGCAACAAGAAAGAAAAGTCCATACAATTAACCGCTCTTGGAGAATCTTGTTATCTTGAAAGTAAACAACATAAAGCGTTGTTAGAACAGCAAATTTTAGAAACAATTGGTGAAGATAACGTTCATAAATTAATAGAAATTATGAAAATGGATTGGAAAATAGAATAACTTTTTGTAAACCTAGTTGACAATATAACAAAATTTCTGCTAAAGTAAATGAGTTATTATTTTAATAATAATACTATTAATTCAAACTATGCTTTTGCTAGTTGCATACGCTCTCAGCAAAATATTAATACACATTAATCGTGTATTCACTAGTAGAAGGAGATTAAATAATTTATGATCAAAGCAGAAGTAGAAGTTAAAAGTCCAAAAGCAATGGCCTTAATATTAATGTTAGGTGCATTTATAGGCTTATTTGGAGAAACAGCATTAAACATGGGTTTAACAAATGTTATGGAAGATTATCATATAAGTGCACCATTAGCTCAATGGTTAACAACTGGTTATCTATTAGTCCTTGCTATACTAGTACCAATTTCCGCCTATTTAACACGTTGGTTTACAACACGTCAGCTTGTTTTAGGTGGATTTATTATTTCATTGATTGGTACTTTGTTTGCAGCCTATTCACCTATCTTTGCCATATTGATGATTGGGCGACTCATTCAAGCTATTGGAACAGGTATTATCCTTCCTGTTATGATGACCGTTATGCTCACAATATTCCCAATCAATAAACGTGGTATCGTAATGGGTATAATGGGGTTAGTTATTACGCTAGCACCAGCTATCGGACCAACGCTTTCTGGGATTATTATTTCAACATTAAGTTGGCATTTTATTTTTTGGTTTAGCGCATTATTTTATATCATTTTATCCATTTTCGCATACACTAAAATTAATAATGTCTCAGAAATTACGAAACCAAAAATCGACTTTATCTCTATCATTTTATCTACCTTTGGATTTGCAGGATTAATTTACGCATTAAGTACGATGGCAGAAGTTTCAATCAGTTCTCCTGTCATATGGTTACCACTTATCGTTGCGATAATAGCGTTAATACTTTTCTGTATGAGACAATTAAATATGAAAGAACCTATGTTAAATCTATCGGTCTTTAAACATCCAATGTTTACGTTAGGTGTCATAATGATTTTCTTATTAATGTTGGTTATATTATCAACAGCTATTTTATTACCTATTTATTTAAAAGGCAGCCTACTTTTATCAGCTGCACTTGCTGGTTTAGTTCTATTACCAGGAAATGCAACAAACTTTGTATTATCTCCAATTATCGGAACAATGTTTGATAAATACGGCGCAAGATATTTTGGTATATCTGGATTTTTATTAATATTAATTTCGAGTATTGGATTTACAATCGTACTCTCATCATCAACACCTGTCTGGGTAATCATTTGCTTATTCATCGTCCTATTTCTAGGTGTAACGATGGTTATGATGCCCGCTCAAACGAATGGTCTTAACCAACTACCGCCAAACTTGTACGCAGATGGTTCAGCCGCTATGAATACATTAATGCAAGTTGCAGGTTCTGCTGGTACCGCACTAGCTATAACACTGTATACTATCGGACAACAACAAGTAACAGGTAGCTCAAGTGATTTAAATGGAAGAGAAATAATCGCACATGCTGTACAATTTGTATTTTATTTTATAAGTACAGTTGCAGCATTAGGACTCATCACATCATTATTTGTTAAAAGCAAACATTAAAAAAAGCCGCAGACGTCATAAACGTCTTCGGCTTTCTTAATATCTATCTTAATCTGCTTTTACTTTACCTTTTTGTAATTCTTGTTCTGTCCACCATAATGCATCTTCAGGATTTTTAACGACATGTTCGTAATCTTTTTTAGAAGATACTGTTGGATATGATCCTTTTAATGCTTTGCCTGATGTTGTTTCAAACAGGAATAGTATCGTTACAAATCCTATAACACTTACAGCTGTTAAATAATAAGCTGGTGCTAATGGATTTTGTGTGACATGCACTAACCATGTTGAAACTAATGGTGTTGTACCACCAAATATTGAAACAGATACATTAAATGTAACGGCTAATGTACGGTAACGAACATCTGTATAGAAAATACTTGGTAATAAACTTGGCATTGCACCTTCATATGTTGATAAGAAGAAGCCAAGAATAAAGATACCTAATGAAATAAACATTAATTGGTTAAGTCCTATGAAATAGAACCCTAGCATTGAAAATGCTGTTAAACCAAATGTACCGAATAACACAACTTTTTTGTTACCGATTTTGTCACTTAAACGACCAAATATAAATGCTAATGGCACCATAATAACCATAACACTTGTAATAAGGATGGTACTAACTGTTGTTGAAATACCAATTACTTCGTCCAAGTATGACGGCATATATGAAAGTAACATGTAGTTTGTAATATTAAAGAACGCAACTGCTATAAAGCAAACGATAATATCTTTTTTGTGATTTTGAATAATTGAAATGAATGGTTCTGGTTTTTCATCATTATCAGAAATATCATTTTCAAAAATTGGTGTTTCATCTAAATGTCTTCTTAAATAAAGTCCAACTAAACCAAGTGGTGCACCTAGAATGAATGGAATTCTCCAACCCCATGCTTGCATTTGTGCATCTGATAAACCAATAAATAATCCACTTGCTAATAACGAAGCTAAAATATAGCCACCTAAAGTACCAATTTCTAATCCACTACCTAAAGCACTTCTTCTATTGTCTGGAGAAGATTCTGCAATATATACCATTGCACCCGCATATTCCCCACCAGTTGAGAACCCTTGAATAATTCTCGCTATTAGTAATAAGACTGGTGCCCAAATACCTATTTGATCATAAGTAGGCAATAATCCAATTAATAACGTTGAAGCTGCCATCAATACGATAGTAGTTGTAAGAACAGTTTTTCGGCCAAGTTTATCTCCGATTCTACCAAATATAATACCACCAAGAGGTCTCATTAAGAACGCAATCGCAAATGTAGCGAAAGTAAAGACTAATTTCAGTTCATCATTTTCAACTGATGTAAAGAAATTCTTACTAATGATAATTGCTAAATAAGAATAAAGACCAAAGTCAAACCATTCCATAGCATTACCAATACCTGTAGCATAAACACTTTTTTTAGTTTGTTTCATATCTACAACATTTATTTTATTCTTGTTGAATTTCATGTTTTTATAAACACCCTTTCAATATAGTTATGTATACTACCATATTGAAAAATAAGCACAACTGTAATTTTACACTTTGTAGAGCGTTCACTTTTGTGAAAACCACCACAAACACATAAGTTTAGTAGCCTTATAAGTGGTCGACCAATTTTGTAATATTACTCATATTTCTTGGATGATTTTATAAAAAAACAGAAAAAAACTTATTTCAAAGCTTTTTTCTGTTCAAGTTATTTTACATGATTTCAATCTTTGAACCGACTTGAAGTGAAACAAGTGGTTTGTCTTCTAAATATAATGATCCAGATTGTTCTGCATTTGTACTTCCATCAAATTTTAAAGTAATATGCCCTAAATCATTTAAATTTTTATTTACTGCAGAACCGACTTTTGTAATTCCATATTCTGTTCCATCAATAACTAATTTGTTTGATTCAGTAATCTCATTTTCAACTCGATTAATATCAATAATGTAACAAAAATCTACTAATTCATCTGGTGCGTTATCACCGAATAATATAATCATCTTTTCTGCTTCAAATGCATTAGCATCTTTTCCTATTTTTTTAATCTCTGTTTGATACATATCATTTACTCTCCTTAATTATTTATATAAACCGAAGCTTGCTAACCAGGCGACGAACACCCTAGGTACACCGTTTAAGAACCTTGAATATAGAACAGATGGCACACCAACTTCAATCGTTTTAGTTTCTGCTTCTGCTAAACCTAAACCAACCGGAATAAAGTCTGCAGCATTTTGTGTATTTATTGCAAATAATGCTGGTAATGCTAAATGAGGAGGAATGTTACCTTTACCAATTTCAACACCAATAAGTGTTCCTAATACTTGGCCGATAACGCCACCAGGTCCTAATAATGGACTTAAGAATGGCAATGAACATATAAGCCCAATAGCTAATAATCCCCAAATATTACCTGCTAATGGTGACATAAATTTAGCAAATAAATCACCAATTCCTGATCCTTGAATAATACCAATTAGCAATGCAACAAATCCCATAAATGGAATGATTGTATGCAACATCGTTTCTACTGCATCACGAGCAGCTTGGTAGAAAGTATTGATTACTTTACCTGCACCTAAACCTATTTTAGTTAAAAGTGATTTATTCTCTTGCTCTGCTCTTGTTTCCATAATTTTTTTATTCTTAGAATAAGTCGATTTTTCTTCTGAAGTATCTGCAGAATTGTTAGAGTCAGTATCATTACCAGTAGAATTATTTTCTCCAGCTACTGTCACTTGATCAACATCGACATTAGAAACATAAATTTCTTCAGTAATATATTGTCTTAATGGACCACTTTTACCAGTTGCCATTATATTTATTGTAGGGATACCTTTTTGAGGATATATACCACATCTCAAAGTTCCACCACAATCAATAACAGCAACCATGATTTCATCTTCAGGTACTGATGTTTCAAAACCATTAACTGGTGTTCCTCCAGTTATTTCACAAATTTTATCAACGATATCTGGTTTATGACCGCCAGTAACATACATAACTTTATCTTTTTTACCTTCAATACCTATTTCTAATGGTCCACCAAATCCACCTGAACCTTTTACAACTTTAGCTTTTTGACTCATTTTATGTCACCTCACCCTTCAAGTTTAACTTCAGTACTTAATTTAACTTTTTGTTGTTTCTCAACATAACTTGTTGTAAAGTCCGTTACCCATCCACCAATAAAGTTCATAACAAGACCAACTAGTAAATATCTAACTGCTAAATCTGTCATTGGTAATCCCAATTGTTGAATACCATTTGCAATCCCCATAAAAATAAATAACTCTGCTGGGTTTATATGTGGGAAAATACCATTACTTGTATGTGCAAATTGTGCAGCTGAAGCAAAATAACTTGGTTTATATTTTTCAGGCATAAATCTACCGAGCGAATGTACCATTGGATTTGCTAACATAAACGATCCTAGGAATGGTAATACCAAATATCTTAATAATGGGTTTTTAGATGATTTTTGAGCAATAATATTAATGCGGTGCTCCCCGATTAATTGAATTAAAGTATTCATTGCAATTAATAACATCAGAACGAGTGGTACAATTGTTGTCATCCAGTCTATAAATGTATCTGCACCTGTTTGAAATAACTTAATAAATCCTTCAGCTAACTTAACTATGAAGTCCATGTTGATTTACTCCCTTCTTTTTTAAACATTCCATTTATTTTTTTAACTGCCTTTATTATTGGAGATGGAATCTTCTCAATTTCTCCTCCTGATTGAATGACGTTAAATGTATGTTGTGCGTCCAATATTGCTTTAATTAACAACTTGTTATATTTTTTCAAGTCTGAATCTCTTAATTTATTGATTTTATAACCATCTAAACCTTTTAATTTTTTAAATTTAGAAAATACGGTTACCCCTTGCATATATCTCGCTTCTTCTATTTCATTTCGATTATTTATTTGTAGTAAAACGAGTGTCCCAGCTTTTAAAATTGCTGGTCTTCTACCTATTGCTACACGCCCTTTTTCACGCATATTTGTATAATGCTTTGTAAAATTTTTAATTTGAAGTAGTCCTAATAAATACTGAATTACAAATCCAACAGCTAACATGATAATCAATATAATAAAAAACATAACTAACCTCCGATTTCTTTATTTAGTATATGTGCAAGCGATATATAATCCGTATCACGATTGATTTTTTCAATGATATAACTGTTAGCTGTAATTGCTAATATTTCTTCATATAACCGAATTAGTACCGCTTCATTACCTTCATTTTCTGGTGTTGCTACCATTACAATAATTTTTACATTTTCATAATCTAATAGAGGTTCATCTAATATACAAAACTTCACCCATATATCATTTAGACTGTGGCTAGTATGAGGGAAGCCTAATAAACCAGTAATGGTAGATTTATTATCTTCTCTTTCTAGGATTCTATTCGAAAAGCTAGAATCTACTTTCTCTTCATCAATCATTTCAAGTGATAAATAGCGAATGACATCTTTGTAGTTCATTCTTTTACTAATATGATAAACATCAGACTCGTTTATAAAATCAACTAAAATACTATTATTAAATAATTGGCGATTATTAACATCTTTATATATTAGAAACTGCTCTATCTTAAGTTTCAAAGCTTGCTCATCTAAAATATTATCTACATAAATAATTTTATTGAATAATCTATTACTTTTTATTGTTGAAACTACTAAATCAAATTGATCTATATCATTCAATTGAATTTGATTTTCATTTATTACTTTCACTTGAATATCTTTACCAAAGATTCTTTCTAATTGCACTGTGACCAATTTTCCACTACTTAATCCCTGGTCTGTTATAAACGCAATCGTCTTTATTTCTTTTAACTTTTGTTCTAATTGCTGCAAGTAAACACTAAAATAAATTGATAAAAATCCAAGTTCATTTAAAGGAACTTCTATATCTAATTCTTTTTCAATATTTTCTGCAAGTACCTTTGATAATTCATAAGCAAATGGATATCTCTTTTTAACCTCATCTATTAAATCATTATGAATATTAATTTCGAATATGAGTCTATTAATAAGATATTTGATATGGAGTTTTATATCATTACTGAACAGTTGCTCATCTATTTTTATAGTGTAGTAAAAGTTAATGTCTTTAATAGTATTTTCAATAATACTATTAAGTATTGTCTGATCTTGTTCATTTATCATTTCATCAATAATTGAAGCTCTCCTACCTATAATTTGAAAAACGATTAGTAAAATTTCTAAATTTGGAAATACAACTTCATAATGCTTCTCAATATAATCCTTTATATCACTAACAACTTTGAAGTCTTCCGAATCATAAACTCTCTCGTCTATTTGAACATTTTGTTGAATATTAAATCCTTCGTCTAACCTAGTTAATATGACCTGTGTAGAAAGTCTTAATCTTCTATAACTAGTAGCGTCTAAGTTAAACTTCTCTTGAATATTTTTTAATATTTCATTTATACGTTCTGGTAAAATAGTACTTTTGTATTGATTTGGAAAACATTCAATCAATACTTTCCTTATTTCAATTTCAGTACCTTCGATTCTGAGTCCTACATTTTGAGTACCTTTAATTTCAACTTTGTAATTTTTTAATATATTTTTTATTTCTATCAAAGTATTATTAACGATACTTTTACTCAAATATAGCTCTTCAGCAATATCATCGATTGTGCAAATACCATTATTCAATAAATAATTAAAAACACTTTCCTCTCTAGCTTCTACTTCATGAATGCTTTTATTTATATTATTTTTTAGTTTTTGTAAAATATTAAAGAATACTGATTCATCTAATACTATCATCGATATTTCATGGTGATCTTTAATAATACTAATTGAGCCACCAAAATGTGTAAGTAATTGATTAATATAGTTAGATAAGGTTCTTTGAGATATAGAAAGTTGGTGGGCAAGTTTATCAGTTGATATATGTTCTTTCTGCAATACTTCTATTACTAATAAATGTTTTTTATTCAATAACATAACTTCCCCACCTTTCTATCTCTTAATTTAACCTCTTGATTTACCACCAGAAATGTTAATTGTTGTTCCCGTAATATAGCTCGATTTATCTGAGCTTAAATAACAAACTAAATCAGCTACTTCTTTTAATTCTCCAACTCTTCTTAATGGTATAGATTTTGAATAATCACCATTAAGCTTATCGACAGTTGTATTTCTACTATAAGCTAATGCTTCCTCATATTGTTTAGTTCGTAATCCAGTTTCTTCTAATATTCCTGGAGCAATTGCTACAACTTTAATATTATATTTACCTAATTCTTTAGCCCAACTTCTTGTAAATCCGATTAATGCGGCTTTTGTAGCAGAATATATACTTTGACCTTCTGAGCCTTCTTGACCAGCTTCACTCGCAATATTAACAATAATACCTTTATTATTTTTGACGAATTGTCTACCTACCTCTTGGCTAAATAATATGGGTCCTTTTAAATTCACACCAAACATTAAATCTAAATCTTTCATATTTATTTCGTATTCTGGTTTTTCACCTTTAACATCCACTAATAATCTAGGTAAGTTTATGCCTGCATTATTAACGAGTACATCAATTTGAGATTGCTCTTCTAAAATTTGACTAACTGTACTTTGAACCGCTTCTTCATCTGTAACATCCGTTTGAATAAAATAATAATGTTCATTATCAATTGGATTATCTTTTAAATCTACATTATATACAATTGCACCATTTTCTAATAGAGAATTCACAATCTGTCTACCGATTCCAGATGTTCCACCTGTAACAATTATGACTTTACGTTCTATCTCTAACCAATTATTAGACATATCTTTTGCCTCCTATGTAATTTGTAAATTCATTATAGTATCAAACGCTTTCATAATTAATTTGGATTTTTATGCATAAATTTGAAAACGTTAAAATAATAGAAGTTTTGTTATCTCATATTGAAGCATCTTACACAGATTTACATTCCTAAAAGCGTTATACTAAATATAAATCATCACAAATGGAGGTTTTGTAAATGAAACGATTTGATATGTTGATTATTGGTTTTGGTAAGGCTGGTAAGACGCTTGCTAAAGATTTTGCAGGGCAAGGTCAGAAGGTCGCGGTTATTGAGCAGGATTCAAATATGTATGGTGGTACGTGTATCAATGTTGGTTGTATTCCTAGTAAGACATTACTCCACGAGAGCCTGGAACATCATTCGTTTTCTGAAGCGATGAATCGTAAGAAAGATGTCGTTGCTGCTTTAAATAAGAAGAATTTCAACAATCTTAATTCTGATGACAATATCGAAGTGTACACTTATAAAGCACATTTTAAAGATAACCATACGGTATTACTTTTAAATGAATCTAATGAAACAGTTGAAACGATTCAAACGGATAAGATTATCATTAATACGGGTACGCGTTCAAATATTCCAGAAATAGAAGGTATTGAGACTACTGAAAATATTTATGATTCTAAAGGCATAATGTCATTAGATCACTTACCTGAAACACTTGTCATTATTGGTGCTGGTTATATTGCATTAGAATTTGCGACAATCTTTTCAAAATTGGGCAGTAAAATTAAAATCGTCCATCCTCGTAAGCATGTATTAGTAACTGAAGATAAAGATATTGCTTCTCTTATTTATGACGAAATCGTCCGTCAAGATATTGAATTTATTGATGAAGCTGAAGTAACAGCCTTCTCTACTGAAAAAAATCGTCCTGTTGTGCATACTTCTCAAGGCGATATAACTGGGGATGCGGTATTACTTGCGACTGGTCGTGTGCCTAATACTGATTTAGCTTTAGAAAATACAGATATCGAACTTGGAGATAAAGGTGAAATTAAAGTTAATGAGTATCTACAAACTTCTGTAGACCATATTTATGCTGTCGGAGATGTTAAAGGCGGTCCTCAATTTACTTATATTTCATTAGACGATTACCGTATTGTTAAAGACCATTTAGTTGGCAAACAGCACCGCACAACTGAAAATAGAGGATATGTGCCTTACACAGTATTTTTAGATCCTCCACTTTCAAGAATTGGCTATACTGCAAGTAAAGCTAAGAAAAATGGGCACAATATTTTAGAAGGTCAAATTGAAGTGAAGAATATCCCTCGCCATAAAATTAATCATGATGACAGAGGTTTATTTAAAGTTGTTGTAGATGCTGATAGTAAACTCATTTTAGGTGCAAGTCTTTATGGTAAAGAATCTGAAGAATTGATTAACATTCTGAAACTTGCAATGGATCAACAAATTCCATATACCGTTTTAAGAGATAACATATATACGCACCCTACAATGGCTGAATCATTTAACGATTTACTTAATATTTAAATTTAGTCAAAATAGGTCAAATTATTTGAAATCAAAATCTTACTCGTTCACAATAGTAGTATCAATCATTATAGGAGTGATTTCATGTCTGAAGAAAAACATAACGAAAAAGATATACTTACTGAAAAATTATTAGAAACACGTACAGTTATTATTACCGGGGAAATCAATGATAAAGTGGCAAAAGAAGTCGGTAATCAACTATTACTATTAGAAGCAATGAGTGATGAACCTATCAATCTATTTATTTCAAGCCAAGGTGGTCATGTAGATTCAGGTTATTACATTCATGATATGATTAATTTCGTTAAACCAGAAGTTAATATTATTGGTTCTGGTTGGGTAGTAAGTGCAGGTGTTATTATTTATTTAGCTGGCAAAAAAGAAAACCGCTACAGTCTACCTAATACAAGATTCATGATTCATCAGCCTTCTGGCGGTGTACAAGGTCAATCTGTTGAAATGGAAATCACAGCTAAAGAAATTATTCGTACAAGACATAAAATTAATGAACTAATCGCAAGAGAAACTGGCCAAGATATTGAAAAAGTAGAAAAAGACACTGGCCGTGACTACTGGTTAAGCACACAAGAAGCAAAAGACTATGGGTTTATCAATAAAATCATTAAATCTCGCGATGAAATAAAATAAAGTAATATGAAAGGCAGGGGCTGCGTTAGTTGCCCCTGCCTTTTCTATATTTATATAATGTGAATGGATTGTATTAAGTGGATGACTGTGCGATATGTCTCTATTTTATAGCTTAGCGCACGATATCTCTTAGTCTTCGTGCGTTATGTCTCTATTTTATAGCTTAGCGCACGATATCTCTCAGTCTTCGTGCGTTATGCCCATATTTTGTACCCTTGCGCACGATATCTTACAGTCTTCGTGCGTTATGCCCATATTTTGTACCCTTGCGCACGATATCTCTCAGTCTTCGTGCGTTACACACTGATTTTGTACCCTTGCGCACGATATCTCTCAGTCTTCGTGCCCACAATCCAGTAGATTCTCTACCATCTCCCGATTATATTCATCTCATGATTATTTTCTTCTATATTACTTAATATTCTCATCTATCATACGTTTCATAATAGACAATGGTCCTGTTGATGCGATTGTTGAGACATAATTTACGAGTTCTTCTACGGATACGCGATTTTCATCTGATACCCAATATTTGATCATCGACATCATTGAACCTACTACATAACTTAAGTAATAATTTTCTGGAATGCCAAATACATCATCTTTATCACCTATTAAATGCTTAATATTACTTCTCACAATTTCTGCTAATTGTTCTTCGATTTGACTTTTACGTTCTAAGTTGAGAATCACTTGATAAAATTCTATATTATGCTCAATATGTGTAATGACTTTTTTAATGATTATATTCGCAAAGTCATGAATAAAACGGTCACTCGTCTTAGTAGATAAATCCATCTTTCTAATATCTACAAATCCTTTAATTTCCTCTATTTGTTCATTTTCCATTTCATCTAACAATGCATATTTATCTTCATAATTTAAATAAAAAGTTCCTCTATTAACATCTGCTAAATCTGAAATTTGTTGTATCGTAATACGATCAAGGTTATTTTCTTTTAATAACTGGATAAATGCTTTTTTAATTGCTCTTTTACTTTTTCTTACGCGTCGATCTTCTGCCATTTTTAACCATTCTCCTTATTTTAATGAACAATTTACATGTATTTGTTGATTAATAAACGTATCGTAAGCAATTGACGATTGTAAATATCTTAAATTCTATTATAATAAACAACGTTATTAATAATCAACACAATGTTCATTAATCAAGGAGGAAAAAATATGAATATTTTCAAAAAGAAACTTTTTTGGATGACACCTATTTTAGTAATCGTCATACTATTATTATTAGCGATCGCTTTTATTCCAGCATATAATCCAGAACCTAAATCAGTACCAATTGCAATTGTGAATCAAGATAAGGGTACAACAATGCAAGACAAAGATGTCAATATCGGGAAAACTTTTGCAGATAAAATTAAAGACAATAAAGATTTATCAGACAAAGTTGAATGGGTAGATGTAGATAGTAAGAAAGATTTAAAACAAGGCTTCAAAGACAACAAATATTATGGGGCATTAATTTTAGATGAAAATCTTTCAAAAGATTCTATGAGTAAAGTTCAAAAGACTGTTCAAGACGCAAAAATTAAAGAAATGCAGTCACAAATGAAAGAAAAAATTGAAAGTGGACAAATTCCACCTGAACAAGCTAAAAAAATGCAAGAACAAAACAAAGTTGAACCTGTTAAAGTTAAACAAGGGCAAGTTGAGATTATCGTTAACGAAGGTGCAAGCATGCAAGGTGCACAACTCGCGAATACAATGTTAACGACTATCGGCGATCAACTAAATACACAAATTTCTAAACAAGGTATCCAAACTTTAGATAAAATGGATGTCGACGTTTCAGCTTCAGATATTCAAGGTATCACAAATCCAATTAAAGTGGATAAAACAAACATGAACGCTGTTAAATCACATCAAGCTAACGGAAACTTACCACTCTTAATGTTCACACCAGTATGGTTAGCATCATTAGTTGGCTCAGTTGTTCTATTCTTCTCATTCAGAACAAGTAATAATATCACAATTAAAGACCGAATTATCGCTTCACTTGGCCAATTAGGCGGCGCTATTGTTACAGCATTAATCGGTGGATTTGGATATATTTACTTTATGACGCACGTATTAGATGTAACAATTCATGAACCAACTAAAATCGGTTTATATATTTCAATCGCGATCCTTGCTTTCATCAGTCTAATCTTAGGATTTATGACATGGTTGGGTGTCAAAGCTATTCCATTATTTATGGTATTGTTATTCTTTAGTATGCAACTCATTATGTTACCAACACAAATGTTGCCACAATTTTATCAAGACTATATGATTGGATGGAATCCATTTAGACATTATGCAGAAACATTAAGAGGACTATTGTATTTACACCACGATATCGAACTTAATAGTACAATGTGGATGTTTATAGGCTTTATCATCTTCGGTGGTGTATCAGCTATATCAGCAGCTATTATTAGAAAACATAGCGAAAAAAGAACAGAAGTACCATCATAAAAAAAAATCTCATGTGACTGAATCATTCAGTGCCACATGAGATTTTTTTTATGTTATTTTTTCTCTTTGAATCCTTGCGATTTTGCGTGCTAACGATCTTGTTTTCTACTCTTGATCGTTAGCCACTCCCTACTACTACTCCCCCTCACACAAGAAAAGACCAGCTCGGTTGAGCTGGTCTTCTTTTTATAATATTTCTTTAGCTTTAAGTACCGCTTCTTGCGTAATTTCATGACTGTTAACCCATGCTTCTGTCACTGTTGCGTTGCGTTCTTTAAATATTTCTATCACGCGCTCGCTTTGTGCGTTTGTAACGATTGGATCTCTTGCCCCCATTGATAAAAAGACATTAAAATGAGATAAATCTTTATGATTATTTTCTAAATCTAATGGATAAAGTGGTGCAAAGAGTAATGCTTTTTGAAATGGTGTTTGTTCTCTTAATATGAGATTAATCGCCATATTAGAACCATTAGAGAATCCAACTGGAATAACATCTTCTAAGTTAAAGCCATATTCTTTAGATGATGCTTCTATAAATTGATACAGTTCTTGTCCTCTATATTCTAAATCTTCTAAGTCATATTGCCCTTCTCCGAGTCTTTTGAAATATCTAGCCATACCATTTTCAGATACTTCACCTTTAACACTCAAAATACTATAAGTCGGGTCAAGCATTTCTGCTAATGGTAATAAATCTCTTTCATCTCCACCTGTTCCGTGAAGTAATAGAAATACTGGTGTACCTTGTGCACCTTGTTTAAATATATGTTTCATATTTACTATCTCCCATCATATTATGGTCTTTCGATTGTGAATGTGTGTCCAATTTCTGCATAATTATTCCCTGCAAGTCTGCTTACCGCATTGAGCTCTTCTTTATTAATATAGCCATCATTATAAATACGCTCATCAAAATGATAATACTTCACCTCTAGCAGTAATAAATCTGAAATAGGTTGTCCATCTTTTTCGATCACAATATCATCATATAGAACCGCTTCAAATCGAACTTTACTTTGCTTTAAGCCTTTCACAGAAACTTCAACTGAATCTACTGTTTCAAAATTCGTACGTTCGAGTTCACTCTCTTCATGACTGAGTAGAGCTGCAGTTTGATTGGCATCACGCACATTATCTGTATCTACAATATGCACGACCGCTTCTTTATTCTGAACGATATTTCGTGCAGTATCTTTCATTTCACCATTCACTCTTTGTACTGCAACGGAAAGAATCGGTGGGTCTGAAGATACAACATTGAAAAAGCTAAACGGCGCTATATTCAATACGTTATCATCTGATTCTGTCGTTACTAATGCAATTGGTCTAGGAATAATAGATCCTATTAACAATTTATAGTTTTCTTTTTGCGATAAGACTTCTGGTCGTATCTCCTTCATCTTAGCCACACCTTTTCTTATTAATGTTTTCTACTAGTATCAAAAGCTTTAATTTCAGATTCAATGTAGTCACGTTTTGCTTCTAAGAATGGTGGTAATGCAAGACTTTCACCTAATGTTTCATAAGGTTCATCTCCCATAAATCCTGGTCCATCAGTTGATACTTCAATAAGAATATGACCGATTCTTGCGTATAGCGCTTCAAAATAATATCTATCGACATTACCTGAGTTACCAATACGAAGTTCGTTATATTTTTCTTCCCATGCTTTAATCGCTTCATGGTCTTTCAATCTGAATGATACATGATGTACTTCACCATAACCTTGTCTTGCTTCAGGACCTTGGTCGTCTTTTCTCAAAATAACTTGACCACCGTTACCGCCTTCACCAACTTCTAACAATGTTACGTTATCTTCTTCAATAATTGGTTTCATACCGTAAACTTGTTTCAGTACAGATTTGAAATCTTCATAATAGCTCACTGTAATTTCAATTGGTCCTAAACCATAAATCGCTTTATCTTCAGGTACTGGACCATTTTTCCAAGGAATACCTGGTTTAACACCTTCATTTAATTCATCTGAAATTAATTGATATCTTTGGCCATCTTCTTCTTCAAAAGGTAATACCTTTTTACCGAATAGATCTTGGATACCATCATGTTTAACGCCAAATTCTTCAAAGCGATTTAAATAATATTCAAGCGCTGCATCGTTTGGCACTCTGAATGCTGCACGGCTAATTGAATTTGTACCACGACTACCTTTCGGGTTATTTGGAAAATCAAAGAATGTCATGTCTGTACCTGGAGACCCTTGATCATCTGCGAAAAATGTATGGTAAGTATATATATCATCTTGGTTTACTGTTTTCTTAACTAAACGCATACCTAGTACTTGTGTGAAAAATTCATAGTTTCTTACTGCATCATTTGTCATTGCAGTTACGTGATGGATACCGATAAGTTCTGGTTTACTCATTATAGTTTCCTTCTTTCTTTATTTTTATTTCGAATTCGAAATAATAAGTTGTAAAAAAATTTGCGCTATCCACTACTCAGTAGAATTTGCGCTTATTTTTTTAAGTGCTCTACGAAAAATCGCAAGCTCTTCGTCATCTAATATCGAAAATGCTTTTTCAATTGTTTCGGCATGTTGTGGAAAAATACGTTCCATCAATTCATGGCCACTTTCAGTCAGAACAGCATACATAATACGTTTATCTTGCTCATCTTGTCGACGTGTTACATATCCTTTCTTAACAAGTTGATCGATGACGTAAGTTGTACTGCTGCTTGCGATTAAAATGCGTTGTTTTACTTTTTGAATAGGCTGATCACCTTTATGATACAAAAGTTCCATTACAGCAAATTCAGTAATATTTAAACCGTAGTTTTTCATATCTTGTTTAACAATACGATCTAACGTATCATTTGTACGTTTTATACCTACTAGCGCTTTTAATGATTCTTTCGTTCTATCCATGTTCATCACCTATTCAAATATTATTTCGATTTCGAGATAACTATAACGCCCTTACTAATAAATGTCAATAGTTTTGAGTATAAAAAATATACTAACTTTGTTTTTATTATATTTTCAATATTCTAACAAATTTAATTTAGTTGATTTTTAATAATGTTTAACCTATAATTCTTATTGAAAAACTAAGGTATTTATTAATTTATATTGGGGTAATGGGATGAAAGCATTCGATTTAATCGGGAATACACCACTTGTCTTATTGGAACATTACAGTACAGACAACGTGAAAATATTTGCGAAATTAGAAAGTTATAACTTAGGTGGCAGCATTAAAGATCGACTAGGCAAGCACTTGATAGAACATGCACTAGCTGAAGGTAATATTCATTCTGGAGATACGATAGTTGAAGCCACTGCCGGTAACACAGGTATAGGACTTGCTATCGTAGCGAACCGTTACAATATTAACTGCGTTATCTTTGCACCTGAAGGCTTTTCTGAAGAAAAAATGAATATCATGAAAGCTTTAGGGGCAGAAGTAAGAAGAACACCACGTTCTGAAGGTATGTTAGGTGCCCGTCAACAAGCACAGTCCTACGCTGAACAATACGGCGCTTATTATATCAATCAATTTGAAAATGAAGAGAATCCACAAGCATATATTCATACTTTAGCGACAGAAATTCTTGAACAATGTCCAGACATCACACATTTGATTGCTGGCGCTGGTTCTGGCGGAACTTTTACAGGAATGGCTTCAGTCATGAAAGAACATCAAGTACGTAATATCATTGTAGAACCTGAAGGAAGCATTCTTGCTGGTGGCGAAGCGCATGCTCACGATACTGAAGGTATTGGCGTTGAAAAGTGGCCACCATTTCTAAAGAGAGATTTAATCGATGATATTAAAGTCATTTCAGATCAAGATGCATTTACAAATGTATCAGGTCTTGCACTAAATGAGGGTATTCTTGCTGGTAGTTCATCAGGCGCAGCATTACAGGCAGCAATAGACGTTTCAAAACAAATTGAACAAGGACATATCGTCGTCATTTTTCCTGATGGCAGTGATAGATATATGTCTAAAAATATATTTAATTATGGAGGAAAAGATTATGAATAAAAAAACATTACTCATCCATGGTGGTAAAACAACAGATGCATATACAGGTGCGGTAACAACACCAATTTATCAAACAAGTACTTATGAACAAGACGGAATCGGAAATTTAAGACAAGGTTATGAATATTCTAGAACAGCTAACCCTACTCGTACGGCATTAGAAACATTAATTGCGGATTTAGAACACGGTACAAATGGTTATGCTTTCGGTTCTGGTATGGCAGCAATCTCAGCAGTCATCATGTTATTAGACAAAGGTGACCATATTTTAATTAATTCAGATGTATACGGTGGTACTTACCGTGCATTAACAAAAGTATTCTCTCGCTTCGGTATTAATTTTGATTTTATCAATACAACTGATGTAAGCAATATCGAATCTTCTATTAAAGACACAACTAAAATGTTATTTATCGAAACACCATCAAATCCGTTACTTCAAGTAACAGATATTAAAGCAGCAAGTGACATCGCTAAAAAACATGACATGTTAACTGTTGTAGATAATACATTTATGACACCTTATTACCAAAATCCATTAGACCTAGGTGCTGATATTGTTCTTCACTCAGCTACTAAATACTTAGGTGGACATAGTGATGTTGTTTCAGGATTAGTCGTAACAGCTAACGAAAGCCTTGGAGAAAGAATTGGTTTCATCCAAAATTCAACTGGTGGTATTTTAGGACCTCAAGATAGTTATTTATTAACACGTGGTATCAAAACATTAGGTTTAAGAGTAGAACAAATTAATAGAAACGTTAAAGAAATCGTAGCATTATTAAACAAACATGAAAATGTTGTTAAAACAATTCATCCATTAAACGAAGACCATGTGAACCGTGACATTCACTTCGAACAAGCTTCAGGATACCCAGGTATCATTTCATTTGAAGTCGCTGATGTTGAAAAAGCAAAAGAAGTGATTAAACATACAAAATTATTCACATTAGCAGAAAGCTTAGGCGCAGTAGAAAGTTTAATTTCTGTACCAAGTCTTATGACACATGCATCAATACCGGCAGAAATTCGTCATAAAGAAGGTATCGCAGACGGCATGATCCGTTTATCTATCGGTATAGAAGATACAGAAGACTTAGTAGAAGACTTAAACCAAGCATTAAATCAAATATAATAAAAAGAAAGGCTGAGACAGCGGAAATTGACCGCTATCTCAGCCTTTTTTCATATTTGAGATGTGGTGGAAGCATGTATTTGGTGAGTGATGGAGGTATTTGAGGAAGCGTATGTTGCTTGTTTGGGCTGTCTTGCAACATACGGGCGAGCTATGTTGCTTGTTTGGGTAGTCTTGCAATATTCACGGCTCCAACATTGCTAGTCACCCTCCACTTGCAATATTCGAGGTTCCTATTTATCTTGTTTGGTCAGTCTTGATAAATACAGCACTTCTATTTATCTTGTTTGATCAGTCTTGATAAATACAGCACTTCTATTTATCTTGTTTGGTCAATCTTGATAAATACAGCACTTCTATTTATCTTGTTTAGTCAGTCTTGATAAATACAATGCTTCTATTTATCTTGTTTAGTCAGTCTTTATAAATACAGCACTCCTATTTATCTTGTTTGGTCAGTCTTGATAAATACAGACCTCCTATTTATCTTGTCGACCCCATTTCTATAATTACAAACCTCTCTATCCATCACACCATCCCCAATACACTCCTCACCCCATTTACTTCTCCCAAAAAGAAAGTCAGGGACATCACGCGAGATGTCCCTGACTTTTTATTAGAATTTTAATTTATCTGGTCTATAGAATGCGATGATAATTGAAGCGATGATAAAGAATGCCATGGCAATAAATAACGGGAAGTCGATTTTAATATCGAATGCTGCTCCGGCTACTAATGGTCCTATCAAGTTACCAACACTTGTGGCTGCTGAGTTCAAGCCACCTGCTGTTCCTTGGTTATTACCTGCTAATTTAGAGAAATAGTTCGTCATAGATGGTCTGATCAAATCAAATCCTATAAATATTACGAAACTGACTAACATCACAGTAATATAGTGAGAAGCATATACAAAAGCTCCTAGAATTAACACTGAGTAGATTAATGAGAATAGCGTTAATTTAATTTCACCGATCTTACCGACAAGTTTCTCGAATAAGAATAATTGGAATATAACCCCTACTATTGCTCCGCCTGTAATCGCGATAGAAATATCTTTCGGTTCAAAGCCTACTTTCTCTGCTGTATATAATGAGAACATTGTTTCGGTAGATGCTAAACCGTAAGACAATATCAACATAATGATGACCGGTACGACAAACAATTTATATGGAAATGGCTCTTTGACTTTAGGACGTGCTGTTTCATTTGAATCATCGTCACTTGCTTCTTTTAAAAGGAATACTGAGAATAACAAAGCGATGATTCCAAGTGCACCAGCAAAATAAAAAGGCATTCTATGCGAAATTTCTGCTAAGAATCCTCCTACACCTGGTCCAACTATGAACCCTGTATTAATAACGGCTGACATATAACTAAAGTTCTTTGCTCTATTTTCTGAAGTTGATAAATCACCAATCATACCATTTACACCAGGCATGACAAACGCTGCACTAATGCCACCTAATACTCTTGAAACTAAAAGTATTGAAAATGTATTACCCATTGCGAAAATAAATTCTGAAATGGAGAATAACAGCAGGCCGATAATGATAATAATTTTTTTGCCAAACTTATCTGCAAATCGTCCTCCAAACGGCGAAGCGATCATTTGGAACATTGCAAATACTGCGACCAGCATGCCTAAATCACTTCCATTTAAATCTAAATCATGCAAAATTGTAGGTAATACTGGTATGACAATACTAATACCTAAAAACATTAAAAATATATTAAAATATAAAACGTTTAACTTATTATTCATTTTAGACCTCCTTCTTCATTACTTTTATAAATATTAAGTGATTTTCACTATATTCTAATCTATTTATTTTGATTTGCATAACATAATGCAATCTTTAATATATACAATTTATAGTGTATAGTAACTATACAGTCAATAGGAGGAACTTAATTTATGCAAAAAATTAATCAAATACCTATAAGTGAGTTTGCAAGCTTAACAAATGTTAGCCGTCAGACACTCATATACTATGATAAAATCAATCTTTTTAAACCAGATTATAAAAATGAAATTGGGTACCGATATTACTCCATTAAACAAATTGAACTTATAAGTGTGATTACTTTATTGAAAGAACTCGGCATGCCATTAAAAGAAATTAAAGAATACACACAAAATAAATCACCTGAGCACTTTTTAAATTTGATGACACAACAGAAGAAAACGATCCAAGAGCAGAAGAAACATTTAGAATACAATGAAATGATCATTGATAGTAAGATTCAACTCATCAGAGACGCAATGGAAACATCCTTTGATCAAATTGAAATTGAAGAATATGATGAAATGACTTTCTATATCAGTGACAACATCGCGAATGCTTCAGAACTCGATTTCTTAATTTCGATTAACCAGTTTATTGATGAGCTGAAATCACACGAAATTTTTTCTAGTCAGCCAATTGGTGTCGTAACGCATAAAAATGATATTTTAAGTGGTAATTATTATCATTATAGTTACCTTTACGTGAATATCCCAAATTCTAAAAAGCACTACAAAAATACCGTTACGTTAAAAGGTAAATATTTAGTCGGTTATTATATAGGCATTGATGAACATGTTGAAGAAGCGTACAACAAAATGTTAAATAAAATCGGTAAATTGAATTTAACAATGGGTGAATATGTATATGAAGAATATGTATTTGATTCAGTTATTAAAAATAATGAGAATGAATATATCACTAAAATTATGATTGAAATCATATAAAAAAGGGAGCGGGACAGAAATCTAATTTATAAAAAAAGATTTCGTAGTCCCGCCCCGGCAAGGATGACTAGAGTTGAAAAAGCTTGGTACAAGCGCATTTCAATTCAGTCATCTACTGCCAAGATACTACAAGAGACTGAGACATTACATTATGTCCCAGTCTCTATTATTTTATCGGAAACATCTTGAAATAAGTACCGATTTTCCACAAGTATTCTAACGGACCATATTTAAAGTAACTTAGCCATAAACTTGAGAATATTAACTGTATCACAAGAATGATTAAACAAAGATTCGCCGTATGGATTAAACGACAATTTGATAATCCTAATCCATAGCTAAATAATAATATCAATAACGTCTGCCCGATATAATTCGTAAGTGCCATTTGCCCATACGTTCTTAACGGTTTCAATAATTGTTGCACGACTTTATATTGTAACAACGTGACGAGTACACTAAAGTAACATATCGTCATAATTGGACTCAAAATTAAAATCAATTGATTCGTTAAAGCATATTGTTTCAAATATTGTGCTTCAGTAATACCTGTATATTTAATCGCTTGGTAAGAAGCGCCAACGTAGATTTGATTTAAGTAATAGATGCCGATTACCGAAATGATCATCGTCAATAGCGCAATAATGGCATAATACTGTCTATGTTGGTACATTTTTTGATGTAGACCAAATTGGGCAAATGTTAAACCTAAAGTGAACAGTGGAAGCGGCATTAATATTTTACCGCCCAATCCAATCGCTACAGATAAGAGTATCATACCGATTGCGAAATTCACCCATTTATTCACTTTAAACAGTGGTAGCAATACTAAACCAAATATAGCGTAAACAAGCAATACCTCTCCCGGTTGGAGTTGCATATGTCCTAAACCTAACAGTGCCAATATTACAATTCTTCTCAAATAAATTACATATGGTTGCTCACTTTTTTCTTTCGCACGATTGATAAAAATATAAAAACCAACACCAAACAAAAATGAAAAAATCGACATAAACTTTGATTCAATAAATATATCTAAAAACTTCTGATAACGAACTTCTAATAATGAAAAATCAAATGGTACTTGTATAATGCTCGAAACATTAAGAAAAATAATACCTAATAAAGCAAATCCTCTAATATAATCTAATTCATAAATACGATGATTCGATGCAGTTGGATTCATAACAAATGCCTCCCTTAATTCCTTGTTATAATTTATCATTTATACAAAGAAATACAACGAACAATATTGTCACATGCCCTGTCACATCGCATTATAAAAGGCTAGGACAATTCAAGTTGTCCTAGCCTTTTACTCCTATGCCTTCAATCTTGCTTGAATCATAATTGGATATATACATAATGCTGATATGATTCCAATTGCGCCTAATATATGAAACATTTCATAAATATGTTGATATACCCATTTGAAGAATGGCGTGAAATCACCGAGTACAAACCAGATAAATACGATGACACCTAGAAATAGTACACCGATCATTGTTGGGATAACACCTATGCGATAAATAATCGCACCGAGTAAGAAACAAATTCCTGCGATAAACAATATAGCTAAGAAATCCACCCACATACTATCCAATCCACTAGCGTTAGGCAGTATATCCGATATTCTCATAAGTGTTACGTCGCTATTTGTCACACTTGCTACACGTTCTAATATAAAGCTAATCACTTCTTGAATGATAAGCATCATAACTATAAATATAATGTAACTTAGCCATAAACTTACGATATACTGTCTTCTTGTCGCACCAAGTTCAATTGATGATTTAAGTGGATCACCAAACATGAATAATGGTAAGAAACCTAATATACCGTATACCGGTCCAGATAATAAAGGATTAAATGAATCTGATGGTTCAATATAAAATCCAATTACAAAGTATATCGCGGCTAAAACGACAAGTACGATACTAAACGTATATAATTGTACTTTTAGTTCTTTAAAGATAATCGAGAAAGACCCTTTTAAATCACCCATGATTAGCCTCCTTTGTCATTGTCATATTTACTAAATAATCTTGAATACTTGCTTTATCAACTTTCACATTCAACGCTCTACACTGTTCTTGTAATGCTGCATCATAAGGGATATCCGCCATCACTTTATGCTGACTCATAATCGTTGATTGCTCGATAATAGCATCCTTAGAAGTAATTTGATGGATATCCTCTAATTTACCAACTAATATCGCACCTCTAGATTGAAAGTATTCAATCGGTTCATGTAACTTCACACGATGATCAGATATAACAATGAGCTTTTCACATATCTTCTCAATTTCTTTAATATGATGAGAAGCTATCATAATATATCTCGGATCCGCTTCGAACGATTCTCTCAACGCTTGTGTAAACAACTTTCTCATATAAGCATCTAATCCGTTTGTCGGTTCATCTAACATTGTCACAGGTGCATGACTTGCAAGCCCAATTACACTTTGAACCATTGACTTCATACCTTTAGAAAAGTTTCGAATCTTCTTCTTTCGTGGTAGTTCAAATAAATCTATTAAATAATCCGCTTCTTCTTGATCCCAATTGTCATTGAACATCGCTGCAAATTTCATCGCGTCATTTACATTCCATGACTTTCCAAAGAAGTGATTCTCTCTTAAATACGTAATTTGCTTTGAAGCTTCTGCATTGTTATAAGGTTTATAGTTTAATATCGCTATGTCACCTGAATTTTGTTTTTCTTGACCTGACATGAGTTTCATTAACGTCGTCTTACCAGAACCATTTCGTCCCCATAAACCAATAATCATTGGTTCATCATCTTGAAGTGTTAAATCTTGAAGTACATATTCATCTTTATACTTAAACGACATGTTCTGAATATCAATGATTGTCATAGTCTTGTTCCACCCTTCTTATGAGTTCTTCCTTACTTATATTAAGTCTCTTAGCTTCTTTAACCATGTTTTGGATATAAGAGTTTGAGAAGTCTTGCATTCTTGTATTTACGAGCTTGTCGCGCGCATCTTCAGCTATAAATACACCAATCCCTCTCTTCTTAGCTACAATGCCTTCATCCATCAACAGTGCAATACCTTTTTGAGCCGTCGCTCTATTAATATTGTAAAAGTTTGAAAGTTCCGTTGTGGAAGGTATTTGTTCGCCTTCTGACAAAAGTCCTTCAACTAAATCATCTTTAATCATATCTGCAATTTGCAAAAATATAGGTGTATCTTCATTTAAAGTAGGTTTCATTTTTATTCTCCTTATCCTATAACATGATTTGTTGATTAGTTGTGTAATCAACTATAATATCATTCACGTTATTTGTCAAACATTCTTCATTTATTTCATTCGTCCTAAACGATGTTAACCCCTATTATATCAGCAATTCACGTACGTTAAATTTAATTATTTAAACAACAAAAAAGACTTAGACACCCCATCATGTCTAAGTCCCATATAGTTATATACATCTAAAACAACGTATAAATCGCTTTGTCGAAATATTTTTCAAAGTATTCATGTCTATGGATGCCTTCTTTATCTGTTATAAACGTTAAAGTTGACGCATCATTAACCAGCTTCTCTTTCACCAACTCAACCGCTTCATACGTATTCGGTACCATCCATTTTAAAATATTAGGATATTCTACCCCTTCTTGCTCACCTACATACCAATAAATATGACGTGGATACTCTATTGATTTACTATTTTTAATGAAATCTAAAAAGTTCGGATACCACATAGAAGCAGACATTAAGATATAGCTACCAAATAAGTGTGGACGTGTTAATAAAGCATATAATGACACTAACGCGCCGAATGATCCACCACCGATTGCTAAATATTCCGCTTCATCAAAGATATGATAATGTTCTTTAAGAAATGGTATTAATTCAAATTCCAACATATCTAAATATTGATTAGCATTTCCCGCATAATGTGCTTGATCAACTTTCTCTTCCCATGGTGTATACTCCCTATTTCTATCAACCGGTTCAATACCAACATACATAATATTTCTTGGCTTGTCTTCAATCAGTTTATTAAATATATAATCCCCATCTTGAACGATTACTGTCTTAAATGGTTTAGGATTTTCTTCATCATAACCAACTGGCATTGCCACCGTTACGAATCGATCATTCCATAAAAATTTTTGTACAACTTGCATAACTTTTCACTCCCGTTATATTCCCTTTTACAATTGAGAAACGTTATCATTTATTACATCATACCATAAATACCGTTAGTTATCATTTGCATATAAGATGTCTTTGTATCATGATAAAAATAATCTATAAATAAATTTAACAAGGGGTGTTATTTTTATGAAAAAAGCGCTAATCGTTCTTACAGAAGCATATGCAGATTGGGAAGTCAGTTACGTTGCTGCAGAACTCGCTATGTCGCACGGATTTGAAATCGATACAGTATCATTAGGTGAATCAACTGTGACATCTATCGGCCAATTGAAGACAATTGTTGACTATACAATAGATGACATTAAAGAGCCTTACGATGCTTTAATTATCATTGGCGGTAACAATTGGTCACAAATTGAAAATGAACAACTCGTACAACTCATTAAGACGTCATTAGGCAACAATATTGTTGTAGGCGCAATATGTGCGGCCGTTGACTTTTTTGCACGAAATAGTTTACTTACGGGATATAAACATACAGGAAATGATTTAAACCAATGGACGACAGAAGAGAACTACAAAGCCTATACAAACGCATTAGACTTTATGAATGAAGATAGTGTTATTGATAAGAACCTCGTCACAGCAAACGGATCCAGTGCAGTAGACTTTGCTTTTAATGTGATTCTTGCATTAGGACTTGTGGATTACAAAGAAGCTGAAAAACAAAAATACTTTTATAAATCAGGTTATGTATCTTATAAGATGAAATACGGAGAAATCGGATAAGAAACGAAGAAATATAAAAATAACCTTTAAGGAGCGCTCAATATGACACAACATGAAAACATTGTCACGATTGCCGCAGAATGTGGTTTAGATATTCAACCTGAATCCATTACAATAAACGAATCAGGACTTGATTTTCAAGTAGCATTTGCTGAAGATAGACATGGTGTTGAATGGGTATTACGTATACCTAGAAGACCAGAAGTGTATGAGCGAACAGATTCAGAAAAAGAAACCGTAGACTTCATACAACAACATGTATCATTTGAAGTACCTAATTGGCAAATTCATAAAGAAACTTTAATTGCGTATCCTAAACTAACAGGCGTACCTGCAGCTACAATTAATCCTGAATTACAACAATACGTATGGGAAATAGAACATAAACCCGTGCCTCAGAACTTTATTGATACACTGGCAGAAGTACTTGTTGATTTGCATCGAATAACAGACGAAGAACTCGTTTCAAGTGAAATTAAGACGACAACGATTCAACAAATTAAACAAGATTATCAAGAGCGTATGCATAAAGTGAAAGAAACGTTCGGAGTCTCCCCTGATTTATGGAATAGATGGCAAAAATGGTTAGATAGAGATGAGCTCTGGCCGAATCATGTCACGATGATACACGGAGACTTGCACCCAGGACATATTATGGTGGATAAAGAAGCAAATGTGACAGGTCTTATAGATTGGACAGAAGCCAGTCACGCAGACCCCTCCAATGATTTCATGGGACATCACCGTGTATTTGGCGATGAAGGACTAGATGATCTAATAGAAGCTTATGATAAAGCAGGCGGTAAGACATGGCCACATATGAAAGAACATATTATTGAATTAAATGCAGTATTCCCAATGTTTATCGCTGAATTTGCAATTGTCTCAAGAGAAGCGGCATATGAGAAAATGGCAAAGAAAGAATTAGGCGTTGAGGAATGAGATAACATCAAAAAAAGGTTAGCTCGTGTGAGCTAACCTTTAAATATGTGTTGCAAAGAAATTATTTAAGATGGTTAATTGTTCCGGCACGCTATTTCTTGAAACTTCAGGATGTGACATAATATGCTTATCTGCTAAGTTGATTTTGTAAATCTTATATGCATCAATACGATCTGTCTGTTTATAATACAATTCGACATTCTCACTACATATCACGTATTTCGTATATTCATTACCGTCATATAAATGCTGATTAATTGGAGGCACTAAATCATCATTTCTCAAATCCTTTAAAAACCTTCTATCTTTCTGCTCTAACGCACCACCAATATTAACAATTGGATCTACTGCTAAAGTATTCATATCCAGCGCCATACCATGATAAATCGCACCCGTACCGCCTTTAGAACCACCGTAAAGTACAACATGCTCTTTATCAATATTAAGTTCATCCATCACCTTTAAAATTGTACTCTGAATTTCCTCCTCATATTCAGGATAATTCATCGTACTAATATAATGCGAACGATGTGATACATTTAAATCCATTATTCTTAAAGTATAAACATTCTTAACAAGACTTCTTTCAATCCCATCAAAGAACTTAGGAAACATCCTGTTTGGAATCAACGAACTATCATATCGCTTAGCATCTGGCATACAAGTAAAAATAACAAGCAATTTCTTAGGTACCTCATCATTTAACTTCTTATTAGCAGGCTCATCTAGCGTATAGAATATATCCTTATGTCTGATTAAATCTTTTCTCTGGAACAATTCTTGAACATAAGAACGCTTATAGAACTTAGAAATCGTATTTTGATGAAAATATAAAATATAATCATTAGCCAAAATTTCTTTATACTTTTCATGAAGCTTACGATCCTGTCTAGCTAACTGAATAAAATTCGAATCACTACCCGTATCAATTTGAATACGCTTTTGATTCATAAAATCAATAGACTCACGAAGCGCATAGATTTCTTTAGGTTTATCACGAGCCTTCGTAACAAACCTTCCCTTATCAAACAAATAAGCCATAAATATCCCAACCCTCTATTTAGTATTATGTATTATATCTCTAACGACGTACCAAAAAAGAAATGTTTATTATAGCTTAACATAATGGGGAGGAAGATGAAGCAAGATACAAAAAACAAAGCCCATCAAATTAAAGATGGGCTTTGGAAGGAATATAGCTGCAACATTTTTATTTAATTTGAGTATTATTATTGAGTTCTTTATTAATTAACTCACCAATATACTTTGATGATTCCCCTTGTTCTAAGCTACAGAACCTTTCATAAAATTCATCTATTTTATCTTGATAAGATTCTTTAATTAAATCTATATCTTTCAAACTATCAGCTAAATCAAACGGATCTTCAATAATCGGTCCTGGTAAATCATTAACATAATCTAAATAAAATCCTCTTAAATTTTTATCATATTTTTCAATGTCATATGCAAAGAAGAATTGTGGTCTTTTCAAAATACCATAATCAAACATTACTGAAGAATAATCTGTAATTAAAGCATCAGTAATAAGATACAACTCTGAAATATCATCATAATCAGAAACATCAATTGCAAAGTTTTCATATCCAGATAAATCTATAGCATTCGATATTAAATAATGCATTCTTAGCAAGATAACATATTCTTCGCCAATACTTTCATAAAGATTTTCTAAGTTAATTTTCAACTCAAATAAGTACTGACCTTTCTTAATAAATTCATCATCTCTCCAAGTTGGTGCATACATTAAGACTTTTTTACCTTCTGGTATATTCACATTTTCTCTTATTTTAGAAATAAATTCTTCATCATTTGCATGTGTAACAAGTAAATCATTTCTTGGATATCCTATTTCTAAAACTCTTTCTTCATCCATCCAAAAGGCAGATTCAAATATTTCAGTAGAATAATGGTTAGGTGAAACTAAATAATCCCATCTCGAAGTTTCCATATGAAAATTTCTTTTATATTGTGGTGTCGTTGTATTTGGCATTCTTACAACTTTCATATCATTTGCTAATTTTTTCAATGGTGTTCCGTGCCAAGTTTGAATATATTTTTGATTGTCTTTCTTATTTAAAGCTAATGGCAGTCTTGCATTATTAACCCAAACTCTAGCTTTAGAATAAGCTTTATAGTACTCCAAAGATCCTTTTTTTATCTTCAAAGGATCACCTGGTATTACTGATTTACTAGGATTTTTAAGTATCCACACATACTGATTCTCAGGATAATTTTCAAGCATATATTCATAGATATATTTAGGGCTATCACTATAGTTTTTACCACCAAAGGCTTCAAAGATAACTACATTATTGTCAACATTTGATTCATTATCAAACAATGAATAGATAGCTTTGTTTTTATTTTTTGTTTTAAGAATGATACTTTTAAAATGTCTAGCATATTTTCTGAATTTATTAATTTTCAAAGCAAGTTCTGGCTTTTTCATTCGTAATAAGAACATTTCTGTTTGGAATAAATACTTACCTTCATTTAAACTAGGTGCTTTCAATTCTTTTGCTATTCTACTTAAAAGTTTTCCATGCTTTTGATATCGATATTGAACATCTCTATGCATAGGACTAAACTCTTTCATAATATATGTTTTCATTTGATCTATTAAAAATGTTCTATGGACTTTATTTTTATTTCTCTTCAATGAATCAAAGAAACTTTTTGCATAATCCACAAATAAAATATCAAACTCTTGTTCAGTTAATACTTTTCCTTTAAATGGATCATAAACTTCACCACGATAATAAAATGGGAAATTAAATATTCTAATAAATTCATCTACATGTGATGCATAATCAATAATAAATGAATTATCAGTATAAATTTCTAACTCTTCATTAAATTTGACATTATATTTTTTTGCGATACTTGTTTTAAAAATAATGTTGCAGGCTGAGTTCTTTCTCAAGAATGAATTAGCATTTGTTTCATATTCATATCTTTTTACTTTTACTACATTTTGGTTAATATATTGTGGTTTTCGTAATGTAAATTTATGAATAGGTGCAATTAATGCATCAAGTCCACCAATATTCTTTAAGTAATACCCAATTGCATAAGAAGCAAGTTGATCATCAGCATCTAAAAACATAAAGTAATCAGTATTTACATTCTCAATAGCTTTATTTCTTGCTTTTGCATGACCTTGATTCTTATCAAAATTAATAATTCGAACATCTTTATCATAAGTTTCTAATTCTTTTAATAATATTTCAGTAGTATTATCTTCTGAGCCATCATTAACAATAATCACATCAAAATCTTGATTTCTTTGATTTTTAAGACTTCTTATACAATCCTGAATATATTCTTCTTTATTGTAATATGTGATAATGACTGTTAATTCATTCATTCTATATCTCCTTATCTACTCTAACTAGTTATAAATTGGATTTACATTTAAAACTAAACATTTTAATTCAAGGAACCACTATCCTCAGAATAATTTTGAACTATTCTTCTTTATGTTTAATTTTTACAATTTTAAAATTTCTAATAACCTAAGAATGCAACCTTTCAATAAAGGTTGCTTATTGTCTATATTTTAATAGTTCTACATAAGTATCAGATTATTTAATACATTCATTTGATAATGAGTTACTATTTATAGCTATTTTAACTAATTACTTTCTATTCTAATTCTGCTTCTTTTAATTCTCCATCTCTAATTTCTATGTAATCTTGCATTATATTTTGAATATAAATCAAAATTGATATTGATACTAATGACATACTCATAACTTTTATAAATTTACTCATTATTAACCATCTTCCCTCAATATTTATATATCTAAAATCTTCTTTTATTTACCTCTATTTGTGAAAGTTATCGATATTTCTATGTAACCCCATACAAATTTAACACAATTTTTAAATGATTTAATTACATATTTCGATTATACCATGCATTTATTAAATACATATATATAATTTTAATTCAGCAATTCTTTTTCAAGATTAAATATTATTATAAAACTTACAAATTGCACTAGTTTTTCTTTAGTAATATTAAATGATTAATAGTTATCTTCTCCATTATATCTTTGTGCTTAATTATGTTACAAAAATTATAGTAATTTGTAGTATAGAATTATTTTATGTTTTATACTTATAAGGCTGAATCTAAAAAAGAGATCAAGCAACACAAAGTTGCTTAATCTCTTAAATTCTATTCAACAGTCCAATTTAGTGGCGAGCCATTTTTATTGAAGTTTTTAAATTGACATAAAGAATGTATTCGAATAACATAAACTTCTTTTTATTTATGTTTTAAAAATATGTTTTACAATGCGTTCGCTTGATTTACCATCTAGATAGTTAAAACTTTTTTTCAAAAACCTAGTTAATTTTTCTTGTTCAAAATCATTTCTATATAATGAGTCTATTAACTCTTCAAACGTATTAACAACTTTACCTGGTACAAATTCATTATATGGCTCATAAAAACCCCTATTTAATGAATATTCTTCTAAGTCAAATGCGTAGAATAACATTGGCTTTTTTAAAATCGCAAATTCATATATTAGTGAAGAATAGTCGCTAATTAAGATATCTGCTACTAATAGGAAATCGTTAATCTCTCTATACTTTGAAATATCTATAAAATACTCCTTATAAATTTCAGGTATAACAATTCCTTTTCTTACAAATGGATGCATTTTAATTAATATAATAGAATTTGTTTCAGAACAATATTTCGCCAATTTTTCAAAGTCAAGCATCTCATAAGGATAATAGGCTGTATAATGACCGCTTCCACGAAACGTAGGTGCATATAAAATAATGTTTTTATTTTTTAATACAGGATAACTTTTTTGTACTTTTTGAATAGCTATTTTCTTATAATGATCATCAAAAAACATGTCCGTTCTTGGTATCCCTAAAGGATATATTTTCGATTCTAAAATACCAAATGCTTCAGCATAATTAGGCACATCTTTCTCCGAACAAACATATACTTTGGTGTAATTCCTATGATTAACTGAATTAAAAAACGGACCATCTTGCATACCTGTTCTACTATAACCAACTGTTTTAAATGAACCTACTGCATGCCAAAGTTGTATTATTTCTTGATTTTTTCTAAAATTCAAATGATATAAAAGCGGGTGATAATCATCTAAAAATATATAATCAGCTTTTCCTAATAGATATGGAAATAAAAATTTATCTATCTTGCTTCTTCTAAGTGACACATTAGACTTATACATTTCATGTAAATTATATTTTTTGTCAAGTCCTTGTTTCATCATTTCCTCATAAATATATTTGATATTTCCAGTTCTATTTCCTCTTGAATCAGAAGTAAATAATACTGTATCACTATTTTTTTTATTTATAGTTTTGGACATAATAAATATACTATTAAAAATAACTCTTCTCATTTCATAAGAAATGTTTTTATATGGGTTTTTTAAAGATTTAATTTTTTCATTGATCATTTTTAATATTTTGTTGGGATTCGAAAATTCAACTTTCAAAATTAATTTATTTGATCTACCGGAAATTATTGGAACTACTCTATATACTATTTCTTTTGTCTGATTTATTTTAGTGAATACATGAGTAAAATTGTTTAACAAAAAATTAATTTTATCATTCTCATTTATTATTAATTCATATTTTCCTCTGCTCTCATCATTCATATCATAGGATACGGGATCTAATAATTTTTCAGATAAATTAGCAGTATATTCAATATCATTTTTAAAAATTATGTTAAAATGACCACTTGGTAAATAACTTCCATCATCACTAATCGCTATATTGAATCTTAATCTAAAAACCCCTTTTTCTAAAAATTTAAATTCATTAGGTTTAAAAATTTTATTAGTATAAACATCCTTTAAAAAAAACTCTCCATCATCAATATCTAAACCAAGAGTATGTCCTTCAATATAGAGTTGAATGCGTTCCCAATATATGTTATCTATTTTTATATTATGTTTGTTCAATTTATTCAACTCCAACAAGTTCCTTTAGTTAATATTAATTTATAAGTCCCATTTAATTATAGTCTTACCCCAGGATTTTGATAAGTCATATTCAAATGCATCAATTGCATCATTGATATTTTTAACTTCAAATTCTTTACTTTTAAGTAGTGCTAATTTCTCTATAACATCTGGATTTTGATCGTAAAATAACGCTACTTCTTGGAAATCTTTAGCACTACTTCTACTACTTCCTATCATTGTTATACCTTTTTCAAGTACTAATCTAGTATTAACTTCTATAGGATATTCACTAACTCCAAGTAATGAGATACTACCTTCCGGAGAAATTAAATCTATTATTTGATTTATTGCTGACTGGCTTCCCTTTCCTCCCACACATTCAAAAGCATGATCAATTTTAAGATCTTTTGGTAAATGATTAATATAAAATATATCATCTACAAATGAAAAATGGCTTAATTTAAAATCAGTTTTCCCAAATACATAGATCAGTGCATTAGGATATAACTTACGTAACAAAATTGCCGTAATATAACCTAGATTGCCGTCTCCCCATATGCCAAAACTACTTCTACTTGAAATAGATTTTTTTTCAAATCTTTGTATTGCATGCCAACTAACTGTCACTAATTCAGAATAAGATATAATACTCAAGTCTATTTCTTCAGGAATTTCAACTATTCTATCATACTCCATAAATACATAATCTTGCATAAAACCATCATATCCACTAGATCTAAATTTACTACTAGCTAAGTAGTTTTCACCAACTATCTCATCTTTCTCCACTGGTGAGTTTGGTACTAAAATAACCTTAGTCCCTTTTTTATATCTGCCTTTAAAATCATATACAACCTCTCCTACAGCTTCATGAATTAAGGACATAGGTAGTTTTTTTTCTAAAACATCCTCATTTCTATTCCCAGTATAATATCTCTGGTCTGCTGCACATATAGATAAATAAAGTGGTCTAACTACCACTTTATTATCTGTTATGGATTCATTATTATAAGTAATCTCAAATTGGCGAGGTGCGACAAGTTGATATACTTGATTAATCATTTATGATTCCACCTTTAATGATTGAATTTGCAACTTTCAAGTCATAAGGAGTAGTAATTTTAATATTATACAGTTCACCTGAAACTAACTTAACATTTTGATTAGAAACTATTAAAATTTTACAGGCATCAGTAAGTATTCCTTTTTCTTGATTTGTAAGTTTATTATAATTTTCAAGTAATAAGTTTATATTGAAAGATTGCGGAGTTTGTCCTTGATACATAATATCTCTAACTGGTATATCATTTATATATTTTCCATCTTCAGAACTTATGATTGTATCTGTAGCAGGAATTACTGTATCGACAGCGCCATATTCTAATACACAGTCAATATTTTCTTTAATTATTCTTCTAGTAAGAAATGGACGAACTGCATCATGAGTAATAATTACGTCTTCATCTTTTAATGTCTTATAGTCGTTAATCGAGCTTATGATATTCATAATTGTTTCATTTCGATCTTTCCCGCCAGCTATTATCTCTATTCTGTCTTCTAAAAGATTATACTTGCTTAGAGTATCTTTAGTATGAGTTACCCACTCTTGTGGAGTAGCTATATATATCTTGTCAAATTCTTTTGTTAGTATAAATTTTTCAAGTGTATGGACAATAATTGGTTTTCCATCCAGTTCTAAAAATTGCTTTGGAAGTGGAACATTTCCCATTCTAGAACCAATTCCTCCAGCCAATATACCAGCATATATCATATTAATATCTCCTATCCCGAATTTATTTCTTTTTCTTAATTATTTTTTAAATCTGTGTCTTAATTTTATTAAGCTTTTATATACTAATTCATTTCTTTTTATAGTATTTTTAATCGGCTCTAAATTACTTTTTGGAATAACATACTTAAGGTTTGCTGATATATATCCTTTGCTAATCTTTAACCTTGGTACACCGTTTTCTAACCATTCTATTCCTTCAATTTTATACTGTGAATATCGAGATAACTTATTTAATAATTTTGTTTTCTCATTAAAATGTATTGAGTTAAATACCGCCGTATCGTCTTTTAATTCAACATAAGGATATTTCATATTATAAATATAATTTTTATAATTGTTATTAACATCTATAATTTCGTTAACATCAACCGGTACATATCTGTTATTAATTCTCAAATATAAAATTTCGTCATCTCCTGTCAGAGTTTCATCAACGAAGTACAATTGCGATATATCATTCTCGATATGTTTAATTGAAGTTAGTGATGGCTGTTCATACCAACTAAAAGGCTTTTTAAAAATAACGTTTTTACTATTAAATGCTTCATGTTTGATATTTGATTTTGTATTGGTATTGTCGATACTTATCGAAATACTTTTATTAGATAATAATATATATCCCTTATTAGTTAGTAAAACATGATAATTATTAGAGTTTATTGCATAGTCTAAAACATCTAGTTTCTCATTTTCACTAGTTACATATATTTCATCTTTTAAATCTGATAATCTATATAAAGTTTGTATTCCTCTTGAATATACGTAATTAATATCACTTATAACACCAACAAATTCTGTACTTGCAGTTATAAAACCATCTTCTATTCTAATTCTTGGCACACCCGAATGTGTCCATTCATAGCCAATCGCTTTAATAATTTCACTTTTTTTGATTCTCCTAGCAGACTTAGAATTCACAGTCCAATTAACATTCTCAAAAACAGGTTGCTCTTTCTTATTAATTATATATTTAGGAAATTCATCAATTTGTATATATCTATTTAAATCATTAATAATAAAATGCTTATTTAAACCTTTAAAATCACTTCTATAGTGTGCATTGATTCTCTTTCTTATACTTTCGCTTGATCTTGCAACCGACATTTCAAGATTTCTAGTAAGTAATCTAATATTAGCAATACCTACTGTTTTAAGATCATATTCAGTAATTTGTGGTGCGAACTCTCTTGTTTCACCATACATACCAATATTATCTTTAAACTTAGAAAATACAGTTGCAATATAATAATCCGTTGGATTTGCAAACTGATATGAATATGATAAATCAGCTAGATTTCTTTCATAGTCTTCTGTAAACTCAGGAACTAATTCCGCATACATTTTCGCAAATCTTTTAATTCCTTCACTAATGCTTTCATGAAATTCATTTTCTTGTGGAATAATCAATGGTTTTACAGTACCATTGTCATCATTTTCATAACCTGGAATACTTAAATAAGGTGTTTGAGCAAATATCGGTTCAAAATAACTATAATTAGAAGGTTTTACAGTAAATCGATGTCGTATCGAATTATCAAAATTAGGTGTAAAGTTTCTTATATAATAAAACGGATTTAGTATTTTTCTACCCGCAGCATTGTCTAAAAGTCTAGTTAAAGTGTCTTGAGTATAACCTCTCCCCCAAAACTCAACAAATGCAAACTTTTGAGAAAAATCAATATTCTCTTTCAAATATTTTGTTACTAATTTTCGTTTTTCTGTTGCTAATTTTAGAACCTCATTATGATAGTCATGTGATTCACTTAATATTCTTCTAATTTCTATTAAATCAGTTTCCCCAATTGTTTTATATTGATATTTATTAAGGTTAGGCACTAAATCTAATAATTTTTCTTTAGAAATTTGGCTACTTGAAACTAAATCATCAAAATTTGTTATATTTGAAAACATTCCAAAAGGTGTAAATGATTCATCATCAATTTTATTTATAAATGAAGCCACTCTCCATGCCTTTCTTGATCCATAAATGTACTTAGTTTTTATCGGGAGATTTAATTCTTTTATAAGTACATCGGCAATTTCCTTCAAGAAATGACCATCTCTTGAAATAAAGTACAATATTTCATACCCTTGCTCTATTGCATGTTTTATTGCCCAATGTACATAAGGAACAAATGCAGAACCAATGTATGCAAAACTATAAAACAACTTATCATCAAACGTCATACTTTTAGCATTTAAGCATTCCCATCTAAACCTTTGGATTTTAGTAGCTATTTTATAACTATCCCATTTATATTCGTGAGTAGATTCATTTATCAAATATCTTTCGAACGGAATATAAGTATCCATATCATGAACAATCGTTTTTATGCCATATCTCCTAGGTACGTTACCATCTGCATGATTATTATCACCATGGTGTATCCACTTCGTGAAGTTATATGAATCTACATTAAAGAATAGATACTCGTATAATTTACCTGTTGATTTTTGATAGCCTATTTCACTAGAAACATAAAGTTTTATATTATTAAACCTTTCATCAACTTTCATGAGCATTTCTTTAATTATATTTTCAGGCAAATACATATCACTTAATAATACTATTTCATGTCCATTAGCTTTTAATGAAAATAATTCTTCAATTTTATCATGTAATGGTTCTACATTTTTAATTTCTTCTTCTATTTCTCTTTTAAATAGGAAATCAAGTTGTTCATTTGATAATTCGAAATTTTCTTGTAATCTTTTTAAAAGTTCATACAGTGATATTTCTAACTTATTAGTCTCTCTTTCAAATACAGTTTTTCTAAATACATCTCTTAAATCCATTTCAACTTGATGCCGTATTTTAGGATATTCTTCTACAAAAAACTTTGGAAATGAGATTTCACTTCTCCTTAAATTCTGCTGTACTTTATAAAATATACTTCTAGGCTCGAGAGTTTTTCTTCTAAACAAAGTATCAAATATATCAAAAGTATGTAACTCAGGGAGCTTTCCTTTTTTGGGAGTAAACGAATCAGCTTCATTAATTATGTTATCAATACTGAAATTTTTGCCGTGCTCAAAAAATTTGTTTAATAAATTTTCAATGTTATTAACTGGCTTGACGTCACCTTCAATTACAGTTAAAAGGTCATTATATGAGTTTACAATTTCACCATCTGTATTTTCAAAATAATCAGCAATTAATTCTGAATCATTAATATACTCATCATAATCCGGTATATAACGGATGTACTTGTCAACACCAGCTTCCAATAAATCGTAAAAAATAGATGAATAGTCAACTATACCTATATCAATTTTGTTGAATATTTCATATATATCGAATTCATCATTCCATAAAATTATATTTGAATATTCTTGTTGGTTTGTTATTACGTATTGGTACTCAAGATCTTTTGTCATAAATGGATGCACTTTAATAATCATGCACGAATTTGTATTAGCTAAACTTCTATTAAGTTTTGCTAAATCTGGGATTAATGAGCTAAACACTCCATTTATCTGTCTATATCTATAAGTTGGTGCAAATAAGTAAACTTTATTATAATCATCTAATTTAGAAAGTTGAGTATAGTTATCAATTTGAGTTAAGTCAGAATCCTTATAAACTATATTCCTAGGATATGGACCTTTAATAAAATGCTGACTGTCAATTAAAGTATCTTTTTTAAAATGCTGATCCATAAATGGGGATGTAGATAAAAATAACGTGTTCTTTTTATACAAATCAGTATTCTTTATATATTTTTTTACAATATCTTGACTAAGTGCTGATTCCATCCCCAAGCCAAGCTCAATATGTTTAATACCTACACCATGCCACATATTTAAAATTGTAATATTATCATTCATACTACTTGGATATGTTTGTCTAAAATTTTCATTAACATAAACATCAGCATTCTTGAATAAGTAATTTGAAATATTAGAATTCAAATATGTTGAATTGAATCCTAATGATTTTACTTTTTGAGCATCTTCTTTGTTATCTGCTATCCACCATAGTTCATGGGTTTTTTTATAATGTTTGTTCATATACATAAACAAGGCTTTTGGATTACCTTGCCATTTATACGTACCAAATAACCATAATTTCATTAACTACCTCAACCTTTTATTTTTTTATTTTTCTATATACTTTTTTAATTACTTTATTTTTCTTTATAAATTTATTGTAAATATTATATGCTGCTTGAACACCTTTTGGAGATCGCTTAATAGACATAATCTTATTTTTTGTTTTTAACGGTACCTTTTTTCCAATTAGTTTTTTGGAGGCCATTTTATAAGTTATTGGGGGTGCATATTCTACTTCTGGTTCAAATAGAATTACAGAGTCTTTAAGGGGAGCAAAATATTTAATAATAAGTTCATCATCTGGTTTATTTCTAAAATAATCTACTCCAAAATCATAAAAGTTTCTCTCAATTTCATCTTGGTCAATAAACTTTAAATTATAAAATTTATCTATGAATTTTGGTAACAAGTTTTCCATAGACTCATATAAATTTCTATCATTTGGTTTATATTCGATATTAGGAATTATTGTTTCACCCTTATATTTATAATTACTAACAGATTTATATGGGATATTAGCAAATATAGATTCTATGAAAATCAAAGAAGTCATTTTGGAAGTATAATTATATCTTATTACGTTACCAGTAGATTGATATATACTTCTGGCATAAAAGAAAATTGTACTAACACTATCTTTAGTAATATTAGATAACAGTCGATGTAAACAGTCTTGCGTATAACCTCTACCCCAGTATTCTACAAATGCAAATTTTTCATTAAAATCAATTTCTTGACTCAAATATTTATTAACTATTTTTCTATCATTCTCAGCTTTTGATAATAAATATTCGTTATATTTTTGATTTCTTTTTGCAGTTAATCTAATAAGTTCTTTTGTTTTGTAATCAAATTTTCCATCATGTTTTAAAAACAACAGATCTGGAAAAATATCAGCAAACTCATTCTCTGTAAGATACAACGCATCTAACATACTTTTGTAATTTGTTAAACCTGCAAAATTTCCAAAAGGTGAATAAAATTCTTCATCTACTTTATTAATAAATGACGGTATTCTCCATGCCTTCCTAGAACCGTATATATATTTAGTTTTAATATCATAATTTTGATGACTAATTATTTCATCTGCTACTTTTTTAAGTAAATCTCCGTCTCGAGATATAAAATATAAAGTTTCTATTTTTTCGTTTATAGCTTTTTTTATACACCAATGAACATAAGGCACAAAATAACTACTTATATAACTAAAAACATAATAATCTCGGTCAGATGAAACTTCATTTCTAAATCTTGCAAGTAATGTAGCAAGTAAATAAGTATCATAATTTTTATTACGATTTATAAGTTGATTTTCATATTTATTAAAAGACAACAATTTTTGTTCATTTGTTCTTATATTTAATTTTTGAGGTACATTTACATCTGCATGTTTATTATCACCATAGTGTACCCAACCTTTGTAATCATATTCCAGGTCTTCAAAAATATCTAAGTATAGCAAGCTAGTAGACTTTTGGTTGCCAATTTCACTAGATAAATAAAGCGATAAATTTTCAAGGATGGGACTAACTCTAGTTAACATTTTCTTAATAATATGCTTTGGTAGGTACATGTCACTTATTAAAATGACTTTTTCACCGCTATTAACTAGTTTAATTAATTCATCTAATCCTTCTTTTCTCGCCTCAACATTTGACAGTTCTGCTTGAATCTCTAATTCCATTAATAAATCAGTATCTTTATTACTCAAACTATATATATCTTGTATTCTCTTAAAAATGTCTTCAAAATATATTTCTAATCTATTATCTTCCCTTATAAACTGAGATTTTTTATAATAATCTCTAACATACTTCTCAGCTTGTATACGAATTCTTGGATAGTTTTGAATGACATAGAAGGGTACTTGAGTATCTTCTCTTAATAATTTATCTTTGACATAGTAAAAAATACCTTCTGGCTTTAATGTTTTTCTTTGAAGAATTGTGTCAAAAACATCAAAACTATATAAAGTATTTAAGCCTTTATCTTTTATTTTGAAATCCAGAGTCTTACTTATAATTTCTTCAAAACTACCTTTGTCATAACTCCAGAACTTTTCTTTTAGATGTTTTAAATTATCATCATCTTCTTCATAACACCTTATATTATCCAAAGCATCTAGTAATTCATTGAAATCATTTGATATAATACCTGATGTGTTTTCATCGTAATTTTCAATAAGATTACGATTGGAAATATATTTTTCATAGTCATAAATATATCTAATGAATTTTGTAACACCCGAAGCTAATAAATCGTAATAAATTGAAGAATAATCAACTATACCAATGTCAATATCTTCAAATAATTCATATATATCTTTTTCTTCATCCCAAAAAATAATATTTGGATTGTTCTTATATTTATTTTTAATATTTAAATACTGTACGTCCTCTTTAACTAAATAATGCATTTTAATTATCAAGAGTATATTATTTTTTTGTAACTTTTCCAATAATAATGAAAAATCAGGAATTGCCTCTCCAAAAAAACCTTCCATAGAATAGTCACGGAAAGTTGGAGCATATAATGCAATTTTAGTATCCTCGTTTTTTCTTTTTTCGATAAGAATACTTCTATTATCACTATTAAACCTTTTTTTATCATACATTACTGATGGATAACCACTTTTAATTACTTGATCACTATCTAATTTAATCATCTTTGAAAAATGATTTTCCATAAATTCAGAAGTTACTAAAAACAATTGATTATTACGATATACATTATTGTATTTTATATATTTTTTATAAGTTCTATATTTTATACCTGGTGATTCAACAAATCGCTCAATAGGTTTTAATCCTACTCCATGCCATAAATTTAACATAATCACTTCATCTTTGAATTTATTAGGAATATGCTCTTTAACTTGATGTACAACAAAAACACCAGCTATCTTTTTAATTTTTTCTGCTTTTTTTGAAGAATATAATTCTGCCTCATATCCTAACTCTTTAATATTGTTAACAACCTTCTCATCGTCACACATCCAATAAGCTTTTATATCTTTTCTATATTTATTAATATATATAAATAGCCATTTGGGGTTTCCGATAAATTCATTTGTTGCATTAAAAATCCAAACCTTGTTATCTCTCATATATTCGTTCTCCACACTTTAAAAGTATATTATTCAATCATTTTAATATTATTACCAATCGTACTATTTACTTCTACTAAAATTTTTTAATTGTTTTTTAACCAAACTGATTCTTCATATGCATATACAGATTCTTGATAGTTATTACTCCTTGGTAATATGCCTTTTTTAATTGCTTCATTATAAGCATTCATTTTTGTTTGTTCGTCTTCTTCACTATAAATAATCTTAGCTAAATCTTTCTCTGTTTTTATGTTCAAATCTTTTTCTGGTTTATTTTGAGTTTTACTTTTTTTCTTAGTTGCTTGGTCAGTTTTTTCTTGTTTTGTATCTTTACTATCCGTTGAATTATTATCATTTTTAATCATATAAATTGCAGACAATACGGTTAGACAAAAAATAGCAGCTACAAAAATTATATTTTTCAATATTTTACCTTCTTCCCTATGTAAATATCATCATTATTATTAAACTACAAATTATTACATTTGTAAATTTGATTTTAACAATTTTAATTTTAATTTCCTATTTCACCATTATTAAATCTTTTGTATAATCCATTTAAAAAAGCATTATTAGTATATTTATTAACAATTTACTTTTATTAAATTTAATGACACAAAAAGATCCCCTTCATAAATGATTGCTTTTCTAAATACATTATAATTAAAATTTATTGATCACATAATTCGTATTCTTATAAACAACTTTTTGTTCTTAAAAATATTTCTCATTTTATTTTTCACAATTAAACTGTTTTTTTATAATAAATTGTAATAAAATTAAGTATATTACTTAGTGAAAGGAAGATAAAATGATTAATACACATACTGCTCAATGGATGTTAGAACTAGAATTAGCTTGGCGTGGAGGATCAAGAGGAACCTCTTCAGGAGTGAATGATCACATAAGAAATGGATTAAATGATGAGTATTTAAATAAAATAGATATTTCTGATCTACTAAGAATTCACCATAACTCTGCATTTATAAAATATAATACTCTTGTATTTTTAAGTGATAATTTGCGCTACTTAAAAGAGACAGTTAAAGACAAACCAGAAGACATAAAAGATAACAATGTTTTTTTATATTGGAATACTGGATGGGATAGCTCACCTATTATGATACAATCAGTAAAAAAACAAGTAGAAAAAATTTTTTCTAATTTTAATATTATTTTTCTTGATGATCAAAACTATTTAAATTATTTAGATGAAGAGATCACTATATTCCCTAAAAATATTAATAAATTAAAAGAAAATTCAATTGCTCATTGGAGTGATTGGTTACGTTTAAATATTTTAAAACAACATGGTGGTTTATGGGTAGATGCTACAGCATTTCCCACAGAAAAAATCTTAGAAACTATCCAAGATATAAATGAATCAAGCGCACAGGTTTGGGCACAAAGATCAGTTGGGTTTAATCAAATATCCAATTGGTTAATATATACAAAAGAGAAAAATAATTATCCAATTTCTATTATGCTATCAGCTATAAATTTATGGTTAGAGAATCATGAATCCTTCATTGAATATTTTCAGTTCCACACATATTGGTATTTCTTAAGCCAAATAGATAATGAATTTAAGCGACAATGGGAAAATTCTCCAAAAATAAATTCAGCTCCTACTTTTGAACTTTGGAAAAAATCCAGAGAGGTCATTAACATTGATGAATTTAATTCATTATTTAATAGTACTTATATTCATAAATTATCATATAGTTACAATGATATTAAACCTGATACCGTTGCAGATCGTTTGGTAAGAGTGAGTAACGAGTAATTTTTTGAAATTAATCTCTTAAAATTCGTTAATTCTTAACCTATAAAAATCAACTTAATTAGTATTTAAATCACATAGAAGTCAAGGTTAAATTACCAATAAACTTTAACCAAATATAATCCCACACAAAAAAGTAACCTTTCTTTTTCATGAAAGGTTGCTTTTTGCTTTACATCTTATTTTAAATTAAATTTTCTTTCAAATTCCTCAATCACATCATCGAATTTCTCTATATTCAATGAGAAATACAGTTTCATTTTAGGTTCTGTTCCTGATGGTCTAACCGCTATAAATCCTTCTTGAAATATAAACTTAATGAGATCTGTTTTTGGTAAGTGAATGGTTTGGGTCTTACCGTTTTTAACATTAAGTGATTCTTTCGTAATATAATTTTCTATAAACAGTGGTTTTAAATTCTCTATATCTATTGTTTCTAACTGTTTAAAGTCATTCATAATTTGTTTGATTTTCTCTCGTCCTTCTACACCTTCAAATGTTGGTGAGAGGGTCTTATCTTTATAATGACCGAGTTCTTGATAAATATTATTTAATACGTCTTTGAATGTCTTGTTTTCTTGTGCCAGTTGTTCTTTATATTTAATCAATAATGCTGCTGTTTGTATCGCATCTTTATCTCTTGAGAAGTCTTTTACTAAATAACCATGGCTTTCTTCGAAAGCTAAAACTAGTTGTGATTGATTATCTTCTAATTGCTTTAATTGTTCTGAAATGTATTTGAAACCTGTTAATACATTGATAACTTCAATATTTAATGATTGTGCTAATTTTTCACTTAAAGCACCAGTTACGACAGATTTAATCATGTATTTATGTGCATCGCTTGCTAATTGTGCATATCTCAGTTTAATAAGTAATAGTCCAATCTCATTACCATTGAAATATCTTGTTGTCCCATCTTCATAACGTTCAACAATACCGATTCTGTCGGCATCTGGATCGGTTGCGATAATGAGATGAGCCTGTTCTTTCTCAGCTAATTGCTTACTTAATTCAAACGTATCTGCTTCTTCCGGATTAGCTATACGCACTGTTGGAAAATCACCGTTAGGTGTAGATTGTGCTTCTTCAATAACATAGTTTGTATATGACAAATCTTCAAGCACATCTGACAATAAAGGCAGACTTGTTCCATGTAAACTTGTTAAAATCGCTTTTGTTTCAGCTGATTCAAATGAACCAACAAGATTTTTAACCGCTGCTTTATAAGCTTTAGTTGTTTCTTCTTTAAATGGTAAAATCAGTTCACGTTCTTGTAATGCTTCAAGGTTGTCTGTTTGTATATTTAATGGGTCTTCTACTGTATCAATATAACGGCTTAATTCTAATGAAGGCTCGGTTAATAACTGTCCACCATCTGAACCATATACTTTGATTCCGTTATAATTCTTAGGGTTATGACTTGCAGTTATCATAATACCCGCTGTTGTTTTCAAGTGTCGTACTGCGAATGATAGTTCTGGTGTTGATTTGTAGGTTTCTGGCAAGATAACTTCAATACCATTTGTACCCAATACTTTCGCGATTTCTAACGCAAATTCTTTAGATAAATGACGTGTATCAAAATGAATAACGATTTTAGGAGTATTTGTAATATGAGTTAAATATTTAGCTAAACCTAGCGCAAACTTTTGAATCGTGAATTTATTTAATCGACCTGGGCCGATTCCGAACGTACTTCTTATACCTGCTGTTCCAAATGATAATACATCGGTAAATCCCGCTTCAATCTCTTCTTCTGTTTGAACATTATGAAACTGTTCAACTAAGCTTTCAGATAATCTTTGTTCCCATTGTGCTCTCAAAGTTCTAGCTCCTTTACTTAAATTTCTAATGTTTGAATATATCGTTTAATTTCATCACGCATTTCTTCATCTTTTAATGCGTATTCTATTGTTGTCTTCACAAATCCAATTTTCTCTCCGACATCATAGCGTTGTCCTTCAAAATCATACGCGTAAACTTTATCATCTTTATTTAAACGTTCTATCGCATCTGTTAATTGAATTTCTCCGCCACTACCTTCAGTTTGATTCTCAAGATAGTCAAAGATTTGAGGAGATAAAACGTATCTACCCATAATCGCTAAATTTGATGGTGCAGTCCCTTGTTCAGGTTTTTCCACAAAACGACTTACCTCATATAAACGGTCATCTTGTGAATTCGGGTCAATGATACCATAACGATGTGTTTCTGATTCAGGCACCGTTTGTACACCAATAACTGATTTACCTGTCGCTTCATATTGTTCCATTAACTGTTTAATAGCTGGATTGTCAGATTCAACAATGTCATCACCTAGCAGTACTGCGAAAGGTTCGTTTCCAATAAATTGCTTCGCTGTATGGATCGCATGTCCTAATCCTTTTTGTTCTTTCTGTCTTACATAGAAGATATTCGCTAATTCTGTTGAATATTGAACTTTATCAAGTAATTCAATTTTACCTTTCTCATATAAAGTTGTTTCAAGTTCTTTTTGAATATCGAAATGATCTTCAATCGCGCGTTTATGTTTACCAGTTACAATGATAATATCTTCAATTCCAGCACGTGACGCTTCTTCTACGATGTATTGAATTGTTGGTTTATCTAATATTGGTAACATTTCTTTAGGCATTGCTTTTGTAGCAGGTAAAAATCTTGTTCCTAAGCCAGCGGCAGGGATAATTGCTTTTTTTATTTTAGTCATAATAATCTCCTTTACTTAAATACATTTATAAATTCTTGTTTAGATTTTTCTTTATAATAATTGAAATCAAATTCTTCAAACGATTTATTTCCTTCTAGATGTATCATAAGTCCATCTACAAGACCTTCCACACTGTTTTCTGTAATTATCGCTTGATTTTCATTTAAATATTCAGTTGTTTCTTTTAAATTCACTGTTATTACATCAGTATTTAAAGCTAAAGCTTCATATACTACTAACCCTAAACCTTCATAATTTGAAGATAGAATGAAAGCATCCACATGATCTAATAAAGGATATGGGTTGTTTATGCCACCTAGAATTACAATATTTTCCTTTGCAACTGAATCTCGAACCCATTGAATTGTTTGAGATTTTAAAGGTCCATGTGGACATACCATAATTAAAAATACATTTGGATTTTCAATATAGACCTTTTCAAATGCAGCTATTAACTTATCGTGGCCTTTTTGATAATCATATCTTCCAATATTCATGTATACTTTAATTTCTGGATTATACAAGGCATCGAGCATTCTACATTTTGAAACCCTCATCTGATTATATAATTCCACAGAATTAACAATAGGATCCTTCTCATTTAAATTAAAGTATTCATCGATTACATCTTGGTTATTCACAAATAAATGTTTGAACGTTTCTGTTAACTCTCTATCTTTTAAGAAATCTTCATAAAGTCCAGTAATAGAGTTTACAATACTTTTTTCTATTTTATCTTTTTGAGTTACTAATGTTGATTTTGAATGTTCTTCTTTAGTTTCCAATTGCTTTATAGACTCAGTTATATTTTCCGTCAATACTGTTTGTTCTGGATAATCCTGCATTATTTTATCATCTAGCTGTTCTTGATCTAAATTTGCAAAATCCAAATACATATTTTCATTATAAGCATAATCAACATGAACATTATCAATCGATTCTAATAAATTTTCTTTTGCTAGTTTTCTTGTTCTTTGTTCTCCTAGGAAATTATTTACAGTGACTATTTTATTAGAAACTTGTGGTAAATGATTGATAAGATTTGCTTTTAAATTTCTATGAACAAGTACGATTTTATTGGCTTTTTCATATGCACCATAGATAATTTTTTTACTAAAATTCTTTTTAGCTTCGTACTCAGCAAACATATCAGTATGCACCCAGATAGCAGTATTTGTATCAATATGTCGCATCATTTCAGCACTTTTTCTTTCAAAGCCAGTATAATGAATAAACCAATCTATTTTTAAATCACCAAATAGTCTACTAAATTCTTCTTTGAAAATTCTGCTTAAATCTTTTTCCATACCTTTAATTTTGAATTTTTCGTTCCATAAATATCTTTTCATCAGCAATCTATCTTTAATACTACCGTTTATTTCTCCAACTATTGGATAAAAATGAACGTTTTCAGGTAAATCTAACAAGCGATAATAATGTTCTTTTTTTACCTTATCTTTTTCAAAGAAACAAATATAATTTTTTTCTGTAGTATCAATATTTTCTAATGTGTTGATTAAAGCAGTCGTAATACCATTACTCCAAAATCCTCCACTAACAATTACTACTGTTTCTTTACCATTATGAAGATTATGTTCTTCAATCGTTAAATCATCTTTATCTAAAAACATATGATTAATAATGATTTTAGGCGCATCTATCTTGTCATACTTATTATATTCATTTTTAAATTCTTGATAATCGATTTGTTGCGGAATTTGTTCAACTTGCTTTAACAATCCTTCTAAGCTGTTTGATTGTATAAATGGGTATAATGATAAATCGTCATATAAACCTCTATTTTCTTTATAATCTTTATAATCATAAGTATAAAGTATAACTGGTTTACCTAAATTCACGTAATCGTACATTACTGATGAATAGTCTGTGATAAGACAATCAGTGACAGCTAGAAATTCATATGTCTCAATGTTAGACGGGAATGGTTTAACTTTCTCGTATGAATCTGGAATAATAGTTTTTTCAAATGGATGAAGTTTTACGTATAGCACTGTATTTTCATCTAAATTTTCTTCAAAATATGTAATTAACTTTGTAACATGTTGAGAATTCTGTACACTACCAATATTCCCTCTCCATGTAGGCATATATGCTAGCATTTTTTTATTATTTAAATTGAAATCATTTCTATTCTGATTTCTTTTCTCTTCATCAAAAAAGACACTATTTCTTGGAGAAGGACCAACTATAAATTTACCGTTATAGACATTGTTTAAATGATGTGTCCTTGCCAATATTTCCATTGTTTTTTGATTATTAACATATATTCTATCAGCCATATAGAAATTTCTCTGCACATTAGCAATATCTACTACTTTAGGAATATCTTTCCCCATATGTTTTAAAGGCGTTCCATGCCAAATGATATAATACTTCTGTCCTTCTCTCTTATTAAAGAACGGATAAAATGTCGTATCATTTATTAAATATTCACAAGTAGCCATTAATTCGTAGTATTGATTGGACATATGTTTTACAAAATTAATTCTCTTTAATTCTGACTTATCAAATAATAACTCAATATCTTCAGTATCTTTTAAGGAAACATAAATTTTAAAATTAAGTTTACTATTATTTAACAACTCTTTTATCATGTAATAAATATGCCCACTATATGTATCTCCATGCACCGCTTCAAAAAGAATATTTCCTTTTTTAATTTTTTTATTACGTCTTGCATTTACATATATTAACTTACCTTTATTTTTTTTATAATTATTATACTTCTTTAAAACTCTTTTTTTCATTTTTTCCTCTTCTTTCTAATAAATTGTTATCTATTATAATTTTAGGAAATTCAGTCAAACAAGATCAACATAGTCAATCGTCTGTCGCTTATTCTATTCCTCTTTATACTCACCATTTTTAATTTCTAAATAATCTTGAACTATATTTTGTATTTTAATTAATATGTATATTAAAACCGTTGCAATACTCATAAATTTGAAAAATAACTTCATATTCCAGTCCCCTTATCCAATATTTCTTTATTTATAATTTTGTAAAATATCAAGTGAATATTATGAAATATTCACTACTATTTCTATTTATAAAACAACATAATACTAAAAGTGTTTTCAGAAATAGGGAAAATAATACATTTTACACACTTTAATTATATCATTAAAATTCAAAAGAAAAAGATAATTATTTAAGATTGCAAAATTAAAAATCGCTCTACTCAATCAATTAATAATATACATTTGTTTATTTGTATTTATTGAATATTATAATTAAATAAATATAAAACACCTTTAAAATAATATGAAATTAACTAAATTAACTGGTCATAAATGAATGATGTGTTACATGTTTTAAAATTATTATAAAATTTTCCCATCCATCACTTCTCCTGTATCATCTTATTATGCGTCACGCGGTTATCGAAATTTTTAGCGATATTGATTTTAAAATTAGTATGTTTGTCATAATCGGTTCCATACACGCAAGCATACAAGATATCCATTAAGAAACTGATGGAATCTCGTGTTGTGAAGTTACTGATTTTGGAATACAACTTTTCTCTTGTTGAAATGCGCAATATACTGTCTGCGTATTTGGTTACTGTATTTTCACCAATACTTGTGAGTCCGATAATTGGAATATGCTTTTTCTTTAACATCGGTAATAATTTCAAGATGCTTTGATTTTCACCACTATATGAAATGAAGATGGCACATGTATGTTTCGACGACTTTTCTATTTCAAAATGGGGTTCGAGTGCGCAGAGCTTAACGGTCTTGCCAATTTGATTCATTCTCATTTCAAAGTCTTCGCATATCATTAAATTATGATACAGTCCAAAGATTTTGATGGTTTCCGCTTCGTTTAAATACGCGACTGCTTTATCCAATTCTTGATGATCTATTAAATGCACGGTGTCGTCTATCGTTGTTTGATTGAGTCGTGCTAATTTATGGCTAATGGACATGTTATTATCTGATGCATCAAATGGGAAGTTTGCGTCTATTGATTCATAATGTCGGTTTAAGTATTCTACTTCTTCTAAATAATGATCCTTTAACTCTAACCAACCGTCATATCCTAACTTTTTAGCTATGCGAATACCAGTAGAAGGATGTGTATATGTTTCTTTAGAAATTTGATTTAACGTCTTGGACTTAATCTTCTCTCTTTCTTCAAACAAATATTGAATGATACTTTGTTCTGCTTGTGAAAATATATCTTCTTTCATTCTTTCTGTTAAAAGCATATAAATATCTCCTTTTGTAAAAAGTCATTACAAATATCCGGTTTATTTTTAAGAAATTTGTAAATGTCATTTGATAATGCCCGATTTGCCTTTTTAATGATTACTTCTATTTTATACTTAACGTGCATAAGAAAGAAAATATTAGGAGGTCATTATAATGGAAAAAGGGATAAAAATTGTAACTATCGGTGGCGGCAGCAGTTATACGCCTGAATTGATGGAAGGTTTTATTAAACGTTATGAATCTTTACCTTTAAGTGAAATTTGGTTGGTAGACATTCCTGAAGGTAAAGAGAAATTAGAAACTGTCGGCAAAATGGCGCAAAGAATGTGGGATGCTTCTCCATATGATGTCACAGTACATTTATCATTAGATAGACGTGAAGCTTTAAAAGATGCTGATTTCGTTACGACTCAATTTAGAGTGGGTTTATTAGATGCTAGAATTAAAGATGAACGCATTCCTTTATCGCATGGCTTCTTAGGTCAAGAAACGAATGGTCCAGGTGGTATTTTCAAAGCGTTAAGAACAATTCCTATCTTATTAGATATTGTCGAAGATATGAAAGAACTTTGTCCAAATGCATGGTTAATTAATTTTACAAACCCAAGTGGTATGGTTACAGATGCTATCGTACGATACGGCAAATGGGAAAAAGTACTTGGTCTATGTAATGTACCTGTGAATAGTTTAATTAATGAGCCGGAAATGCTGAATGTTGGTGATGGAGAACTTACGCATCACTTTGCAGGGTTAAACCATTTTCACTGGCATCGAGTTAAAGACGCAAACGGTCATGACGTGACTGATCAATTAAATAAACAATTATTTGAAGATGCATCATCGTTACCTTCTAATATCTTTGATGTACCATTTTTCGAAGAACAATTACAACAAATGCAGCTCATTCCATGTGGTTACCATAGATATTACTACCGTGCAGAAGAAATGCTTGAACATGCACTTAAAGAATACAATGATCCAGAAATCGGTACGCGTGCTGAACAAGTTAGACAAACTGAAAAAGAATTATTTGAACTTTATAAAGATGAACATCTCGATCATAAACCAGAACAATTAAGCGAGCGTGGCGGCACACATTATTCAGATGCCGCATGTGAGACAATTGCATCTATCGCTTCAAATAAAAATACACATGTAGTTGTATCTACTGTTAATAAAGGGGCAGTACCAGATTTAGCACCTGATGATGTTGTAGAAGTGTCAGCATATATCAACTCGACAGGTGCTCAACCAATCGCATTCGGTTCCCTACATCCAGCAGAACGCGGATGGTTACAAGTGATGAAGAATATGGAATTATGTGTAGAAGAAGCAGCCGTTACAGGAGATTACGGATTACTATTACAAGCATTTATTATCAATCCATTAATTCAAAGTGGAGAATCTGCGAAACAAGTGATGAATGAATTACTCATTGCTCATAAAGCATACTTACCACAATTTGCAGCAACAATCGCTCAATTAGAAGCACAAGGTGTCACAATTAAAGATGACAAAGCAAGAGCATTGAGTACAGAAGCATCATTGAAAGAAGTTTAAGTATGAAGATAGGAGTCGTGGATGAAGCGTGAGGCAGAATGATGTCTCACGTTTTTTGTGTATGAGTGTGAGTGTGAATGTCGTGCGCTAACGATCTTGTTTATGTTTCTTGGACGTTAGAATTTCTAATGATCTTGTTTTTCACTCTTGATCGTTAGCGACCACCCTCTATATACAAAAAAGCCGATTGTGCTCGTGCACAATCGGTTTCATTATTTTCTTATATTATAATATTATCTATTAATCTTGCTTGGCTAAATTTAACGGCTAGTGAGATAAAGATTTGTCCTTCTATTGTATGTTGTTCTTCTAATTCTGGATAACTATAAATTGCGACTTCTACGATATCTCCGCTCACGTTACTTTCTAAATATTGCGTGATGGTTTGTATTAAGACATCACTATTTCTTTCGCCTTCGTCATATTTCTTCTTAGCTAATGCTAAACTTTTAGATAAATGTACGGCTTCTTTTCTTTCTTCTTCTGTTAAATAGATATTTCTTGAACTTTTTGCTAATCCGTCTGCTTCTCGCACGATATCTATTGGTACAATTTGAATTGAGTGGTTAAAGTCTTCTACCATTTTTTCTATTATAGCGAGTTGTTGTGCGTCTTTTTTACCAAAGTACGCGTGTGTTGGTTGAATAATATTAAACAGCTTGTTAACGACTGTTACAACGCCATCAAAGTGACCTGGTCTCTTCTTACCTTCAAGCACTTGTGCTAAACGACCTACTGTAATCGTCATCTCTAGTTCTCCTGGATACATTTCTTCAACTGTTGGATGAAATACATAATCTACGCCAATTTGTTTAAGCTTCTCTAAATCAGATTCAAATGGTCTTGGGTAATCATCAAAGTCTTCATTAGGTCCAAATTGTAATGGATTTACAAAAATACTCACTGCAGTTACATCATTTTCTTCTATTGATTGTTTCATCATTTTTAAATGGCCATCATGCAATGCACCCATGGTTGGTACGAGTCCTATTGTTTTACCTTGAGATTTAAATTGAGATACGATTGAATTCATATCTTTAATTCGTTCTACTACTTGCGTCACTACTCTGTCTCCCCCATCACTTTCTTCTTATATGTGTGTGCTTCTGAAGGGAATGCACCACTTTTAACTTCTTCATGATATGCTTTTAGTGAGTCTATACCATTTGAAAAATCACCGTATTGTTTCACAAATTTAGCAATATGTTCTGAACCGTAATTTAATAAATCATGATATACGAGTACTTGACCATCTGTACCTTTTCCTGCGCCTATACCGATAACTGGAATTGTCAGTTGTTCTGTAATCACTTCTGCTAAATCACTTGGAATCGCTTCTAATACGAGCATCACTGCACCTGCTTGTTCAACTGCTTTCGCATCTTCTATGAGTTGTTCAGCTTCTCTTTTTGAACTTGCTTGTAATTTATAACCTGTAATGCCGACGCTTTGAGGTGTTAAGCCTAAATGAGATACGACTGGTACACCAATTTGAGTACAACCTTGAATCAATGTCGTATGCACACCTTCGATTTTTACAGCGTTTGCTTTAGTATCTTTATATAATTGAATCGCGTTTTTCATATCGGTTGTATGGTCGATACCGACTGCTCCAAAAGGTACATCAACGATTACGTAACTATCTGGTGCACCTCTTCTAACAGCTTTCGCATGATGTGTCATATCTTCCATAGTCACTTCGACTGTACTATCGTAGCCCAACACAACCATTCCTAAAGAATCGCCTACTAAAATAGTGTCTATACCTGCTGCTTCTGCTTGTTTAGCACTTGGATAATCGTATGCTGTAATCATGGATATTTTTTCTTTTTGTTCTTTCATGGTCAACAATTGTTTAATGGTTTTCATCCCGTACCACCCTCTTATATTTGTTATTATGTATATATTAACATTGAAAGGAAAATAATAAATGAAAAAGTTTGGAATAATCGGTCCTGGTGCTGTGGGTACAGCCATTACATTTGCTTTAACACAATCAAACCTTGATGTTACGCTGTTTGGAAGATCAAACGCTACAGTCTATTTCCAAGAATACAATCAAGATGTGCAACATTCATTTCCCGTTCACTCTTTAGAAGATGCACATGAAAAAGTAGATATTTTATTTATCGCTGTTAAAGCAACGCAACTCGACGTAATCATCCCATATCTTCATCATATCCTCCATGCTAATAGCGTTATTATTTTAACTCAAAATGGCTATGGACAGTTAGAAAAAATTGATCACCCGCACAAATTTCACGCTGTCGTATATATAAGCGGACAAAAAGAAGGCAACGTCGTAACGCATTTTAGAGATTGGACTTTAAGATTACCTATTCATGCGTACACATTAGACATTAAAAATTTAACTAAAGATAGTTTACTCAATATTGAATGCCTCCAAGATTACGATCAACACGTTTGGTATAAATTAATCGTCAATTTAGGTATTAATACGGTAACTGCACTAACGAGACAACCTGCTCGTGTACTTAAGCATGATCAAATACATGCACTTTGTTACAACTTATTAGTTGAAGGTAATCGTGTTGCTAAAGCTGAAGGTATTTATTTTGATGATGATTTTGAAAAAAGCATTATGAAAATTTATGAAGGATATCCAGATGATATGGGTACAAGTATGTATTACGACATAATAAGTGAAAAACCTTTAGAAACGACGTTTATACAAGGTTATATCTACAAAATTAGCCAAAAACATCATTTAGCAACACCTTATATAGATAGTACTTATGCAATTTTAAGTACATTTTAATGCATAAATTTGCAATCCCATTCGTTTCATTTTACTTTTTTAGGGTAAAGTATATTATCATTTTAACAAGAGGTGATTAACTTTATGAAAGATAAATTCGAACAAAAGCACGAAGAAATAGAAGGATACACTCAAGACGTACAACCTGGTATAGAGCACGAGATGGAACCAAAGCCTATTATTGAAGATGAAGATTATAAAGCTGGTGGTAAATTGAAAGGAAAAGTTGCACTGATTACTGGTGGTGATTCTGGTATAGGTGAAGCAACTGCCATCTTATTTGCTAAAGAAGGTGCAAATGTAGCTATCGCTTATTATGATGAAGACAAAGATGCTAAATATGCATTAACAAGACTTGAAGAACTAGGTATCAAAGCAAAGGCATATAAACACGACTTAAAAATAGAAAATCACGCCAAAGAACTTGTAAACAAAGTCATTGAAGACTTTGGGCAAATCAATATATTAGTTAATAATGGTGGTATCCAACATCCACAAGATAATTTCGAAGATATTACTAAGGAACAATTACAAGAAACTTTTGAAACCAATTTCTTTGGAATGTTTTACTTATGCCAAGCTGTATTACCTCACTTAAGTAAAGAAGACACAATTATTAATACGACTAGTGTAACGGCTTATCGTGGTTCAGCCCATTTAATTGATTATTCATCTACTAAAGGCGCCATTGTATCATTCACGCGTTCTCTTGCGGCTTCGTTAGCTAGTAAAGGGATTCGTGTTAATGCAGTTGCACCAGGACCGATATATACACCATTAATCCCCGCAACTTTCGATAAAGACAAAGTAGAAAATGCTGGATCAGATACACCACTAGGTAGACGAGGGCAACCAAGTGAAAATGCACCTGCTTTTGTTTATTTAGCTTCCCAAGATTCTACTTATGTTACCGGACAAGTCATTCACATCAATGGAGGAGACTTTATGACAACTTAATATGATATTAAAAAAGATTTAAAAAATTTTTTTCTGTAATTCTAGAAATTTTAAAGCGCTAATTTAAATATGAAGATTCTCGATATTTTATATTTAAGTAAGCGCTTACTTTGTATTCATTATAGGAACAATTGTTACTATTTATTTTTTAAAATTAAATGCAAAACTGTAAAATTTAATCATAAGAATTATACCCTTAATGTTAAAATATTGTGCGATATCAATTTGACTATTAAAATTTCGTATGATAGCGTTATAGAAGTCAATAAATCGATAAGGACTGGTTATTTTGAGTAATATACAAATCAAAGACGTTACTAAAGTATTCGGCAATTACAATGACCAGGTTAAGTCACTTTTACAGGATGATAAAACGAAAGAAGAAATCCTTAAGGAAACTGGTTCGACAGTAGCTGTCAAAAATGCAAATTTCACAATTGAAGATGGAGAGATATTTGTTGTAATGGGTCTTTCCGGGAGCGGTAAATCAACACTGATTCGTTTGATTAATCGTTTAATTGATCCAACTGATGGAGATATCTTAATTAACGATAAGAACATTTCTTCGTTAAATAAAGAAGACTTACGTAACTTTAGACGTGAGAATTTAAGTATGGTATTCCAAAGTTTCGCATTATTTCCCTTCAAAACAGTTGTTGAGAATGTCGCATTTGGCTTAGAAATTAAAAACGTTTCAAAAAAAGAGCGTTTAAAAAAAGCAGAAGATGCTTTAAATTTAGTTGGTCTAGCGGGATATAAAGATCAATTACCAAAACAATTATCTGGTGGTATGCAGCAACGTGTAGGTTTAGCAAGAGCACTTGCTAATGACACAGATATTTTATTAATGGATGAAGCCTTCTCAGCATTAGATCCACTGATTCGTAAAGAAATGCAGAATGAGCTTTTACAACTACAACAAGACATGCAAAAAACAATCATATTTATTACACATGATTTAGATGAAGCCCTTCATATTGGTGATAGAATTGCTTTAATGAAAGATGGCGAAATCGCTCAAGTTGGTACACCGGAAGAGATTGTTATTAATCCTGGTGACGACTACGTTAAAGACTTTGTTAAAGATATTGATCGTTCTAAAGTATTAAAAGTTAAACATATTATGGAGAAAGTTGAGAATGTTGAATTAGTAGATGGCATGTCATTTATAGATGCCGAGTCGCTACTTTATCAAACATTCCCTCACTTCAAATCTGGCACACACGAACTTTGGATTAAGAAAGACAATAAAATTGTCGGGAAACTTAATTTCCAAGATGTATTCGATGTATTAGCACAGGGAAATGAGGTGATGAATCATGCTTAATATGTTGCCTATTTTACCTGTTTCAGATTGGGCTAACGCATTTGTAGAATGGTTAACAGAAACTTTTAGTTTTATTTTTGAACCGATTAAGACGTATCTTGGTGACTTTATGCAACTTATCATTTCATTACTAGAGTTGTTACATCCGTTTGTCTTTATCATTATCATCATGGTTCTTGCTTACTTTGTTATGAATAAGAAAATTGTTGCCCCTATTTTAGTAGGTATTGGTTTATTCTTCATTTATAACCAAGATTTATGGGATCAATTACTGAACACGATGACACTTGTTATTATCAGTAGTTTGCTATCTGTTATTATCGGTGTTCCGCTCGGTATTTTAATGTCTAGAAGCGATCGTTTCCAAGCAGTTATGAAACCTATTTTAGACTTTATGCAAACAATGCCAGCATTCGTATATTTAATTCCAGCAGTCGCATTCTTCGGAATTGGTATGGTTCCAGGTGTATTCGCATCTATTATATTTGCAACTCCACCAACAATACGTTTAACAAACTTAGGTATTAGACAAATATCTGCTGAATTAATAGAAGCAAGTGATTCATTTGGTACAACATCCATGCAAAAATTAATTAAAGTACAACTCCCTCTTGCTAAAGCATCTATCATGGCAGGTGTAAACCAAACTGTAATGTTAGCTTTATCAATGGTTGTAATAGCATCAATGATTGGTGCACCGGGATTAGGTAGAGATGTGTTAAGTTCTCTACAACGTGCAGAAGTCGGTTCAGGTTTCGTAGCAGGTTTAAGTATCGTTATCCTTGCTATTATCATCGACCGCTTTACACAATCATCTAAAAACAAATAATCTAGGAGGAATTACTTATGAAGAACAAATGGCGTGTACTCGTACTTATGCTTTCTTTAGCACTAGTGTTAGCAGCATGTGGCAATGGTGGCTCAAGTGAAGATGGAGACTTAGGTAAAAAAGATATTAACTTATCTTACGTTGAATGGGATTCAGAAATTGCTTCAACACATGTTATGCAAAAAGTTTTAGAAGATGAAGGTTACAATGTTGAAATCACACCTTTAGATAATGCCGTAATGTGGGAATCTGTTGCTTCTGGTGAAACAGATGCAATGGTTAGTGCTTGGTTACCAGGTACACACGGGGATTTATACAAAAAACATAAGAAAAATCTTGATGACTTAGGTCCAAACCTTAAAGGGGCTAAAATCGGACTTGTTGTAAATAAAGATTTCGATGGCGATTCAATTTCTGACTTGAAAGACCAAGCTGGTAAGAAAATCGTTGGTATCGAACCAGGTGCTGGTGTTGTAAAAGCATCTGAAAAAGCAGTTAAAGATTATAACTTAGATGGATGGAAAGTTGAAACTTCTTCATCAGGTGCAATGGCTACAACATTAGGTCAAGCTATGAAAAAAGGTGACGACATCGTTGTAACTGGTTGGTCACCACACTGGAAATTCCAAAAATATGACTTGAAATACTTGAAAGACCCTAAAGGCTCATTTGGTAAAGCTGAGCACATTAATACAATGGCTCGTAAAGACTTGAAAAAAGACAGCCCTAAAGCATATGAAACTTTAGATAACTTCAATTGGACTACTAAAGACATGGAATCTGTTATGTTAGATATCCAAGAAGGTACATCTCCTAAGAAAGCTGCAGAAAAATGGGTAGATGATAACCAAGATAAAGTAAAAGAATGGACGAAAGATTCTAAGAAAGATAAATAATCCATCTTTTATAAAATGCCCCTATACCACGGGAATAATGGTATAGGGGCATTTTTTATACGTTTAACTTCCTATTTAATATATCTTCCATCATCAACCAACCTTTTTGATCCGAGTTGTCTGGGTCATATGGTTCGAAACCATAATTTAAATACATATTAATGGCTGGATAACTGGTTGTTTGTGTCGTTAAATACACTTCTTTATGACCAAGCTCAATTATTTTGTTAAGTGCTACGCTTAATAATGGCTTTGATAATTTCTTACCTTGATATTCCGGTTTAATGGCTACGAAATGCATTCTACCTATATGTGAGTCTGTTAAAGGTAATTGACCGAACCATGCTGTTGTCGTCCCTATTACGTCACCTGAATTATTCTCAATAAATAAACATCTATATTTCATTTCTTCTATATGAGAGCCAAATTCTTTATGAAACCTTTGCAATGCTTCATCTATATTTGAAAATTCCCCTGCAGCAGTTTCAACTTCTGCCCAAAGACGTTCGTCCCCTTCTTCAAACATTCTAATTGAGTAGCCTTCTGGTAATTCATATTCAGGTATGTTATCTAAATGATTTCTAATCATCTTAAGCTTAATTCTTTCCATAATAATACACCTCTATTTCTACAAAGTTACTGTAAACGTTTCAAATTACAACTTGTCATATACCTATTATCTTTTTAATCTGACTGTCATAAAAGAAATTTTATTTTTATTCTCCTGTAACCTATGATATCAAAAATGATGTTAGAGTGTATGAAGTAATAAAGATACAAAATATATAAACGCTTTATATAGCTCATGGAGGAAATTTATTTATGAAGAAATTATTATTTGCAACAACAGCTGCAGCAGGGATTATTGCTTCAGGATTTGGCGCTCAAGCAGATGCAAGTGAATATACAAACTACTCTAATCAAAATACAAACTATAACTATACAACTACACAAGTCGCTCAACCGACTCAAGCAACTCAAACTACAGAATCAACTGATTCATCTAATACAAGTGAAGTATATAAAGAGTTTATCGCTGCTGGCGGTACAAAAGCATTATGGGATAACATCGTAATGCCTGAATCTAGTGGTAACCCAAATGCCGTAAATGAACTTGGCTACAGAGGTCTTGGTCAAACTAAAGAATCTTGGGGTACAGGTAGTGTCGCTGAACAAACTAAAGGCATGATCAACTATGCTAAAGAACGTTACGGTTCAATCGAAGCTGCAATTGCTTTCCGTCAAGCTAACAACTGGTGGTAAGATATAAATAAACATCTGCTATGTGGATTTCCACATAGCAGTTTTTTTATACACAAAACCTTTGACAAAACCAGATATACATATTATACTCAACTTGTATCTAAAATAAATACAAGAAAGAGGTTATGTAAAATGAAAATAGGTGTTATAGCAGCAAACGGTAAAGCAGGTAAACTCATTACAGAAGAAGCAATTAACAGAGGATTAGATGTAACAGCCATCGTTCGTAACGAAAATAAAACAGTGGCAACACAATCTATTATTAAAGATATATTTGATTTAACAACTGAAGACTTAACACAATTCGATGTTGTTGTAGATGCTTTCGGTGAAATTAGAGAAGACAAACTTCATTTACACCAAGACTCTATTCAACATTTAAGTGATATTTTATCAAACACAAACACACGATTAATCATTATCGGAGGCGCTGGTAGTTTATTCGTTGATGATCAATTAGAAAATCAACTATTCGATACACCTGATTTTCCAGAAGTATTTAAACCACTTGCAAAAGCTCAAGGAAAAGCACTTGTAGACCTTCGTAAAAGAGATGACGTACGCTGGACATTTATAAGTCCTGCAGCAGAATTCATAGCTGATGGAGAAAGAACTGGAGAATACATTTTAGCTGGGGAAGTCTTCACTTTAAATGATAAAGGTGAAAGTAAAATAAGCTATGCTGATTACGCCATTGCCTTAGTAGATGAAGCAACTGAAGGTAACCATATCCAAGAAAGAATTTCAGTATTATCAAAATAATACACATTTACTATCGCAATTCTCATCTCTCAAAGTTATAATAAATAAGGAATCTAAGAGGTGAAAAGCGTGAATACACAAATATCAGTAGCAATTCATATATTATCATTACTATCTGTTAATAAAGAACCTATATCCAGTAAATTTATAGCAGGTAGCATTAATAGTAACCCTACACTTGTAAGAAAAATATGTAAATATTTAAGAAATGGTAACTTAATCGAAAGCCAACAAGGTAAATCAGGCTATCGACTCGCTCAATCAGCAGATCAAATCTTATTAGGCGACGTTTATAAACTTATTCAAGATGAAGAGCATTTCGCTAAAATTCATCAAGACACAAATCCAGATTGTATTATCGGTCAAAATATACAGTCTGCATTAGATGATGTTTACACACAAGTGGATCAACAAATTATTGATACACTCAATCAAACATCCATATTAGATTTAACATCTAAAATGACCGAAACCGTACAGTAAATTTAATCATATAGAAAAAGCTGGAGACATCTTTAACAACAGATGTCTCCAGCTTTATTTTTTGTATAAAATGAGGAGCGCACGATATCTCTCAGTCTTCGTGCGATACACCCTTATTTTGTGCCTTAGCGCACGATATCTCTCAGTCTTCGTGCGATACACCCCTATTTTGTGCACTAGCGCACGATATCTCTCAGTCTTCGTGCGATACACCCCTATTTTGTGCACTAGCGCACGGTATCTCTCAGTCTTCGTGCGATACGCCCCTATTTTGTGCCTTAGCGCACGATATCTCTCAGTCTTCGTGCGATACACCCCTATTTTGTGCCTTAGCGCACGATATCTCTCAGTCTTCGTGCGATACACCCCTATTTTGTGCCTTAGCGCACGATATCTAATTAAAAAACACCAAATATATAAGAATATGTATGAAATTATTTAATCCATGCGCTACTATGGCTACTTCTAATCGGTTGGTCTTTAAATAAAGTGCACCAAATAATAATCCTAATCCAAAGTAAATGATAAACTCACCTATACTTGATGGTCCATGTAACAATCCAAATAGTACGCTAGATATGATATATCCTATTAATAGATGTCCTTTAAACACCCCTTTTAGAATGAAACCTCGAAATATAAGTTCTTCGAAAAATGGTCCTAGTATCACAAATATAATAATAGAGATGTATAGAGGTAATGTGTTTAAATCTTTATATACTTCCATTTGATTTTGTGGTTGTCCTATTACTGCTGATACAGACCAATACATGATAAGTGCGATACCTAATGTACTAATGGTATAAATGATGTCTGTTTTCTTTAAAGGTTCCAATTTAATGAGTTGTAATTGGAATCTATGTATTAAATAAAATAACAGGCTAAATAATAAACATCCTATAAATACAATGAACCAATTGCTAGCTAACGCAATCGATGTATATGTACCCATACATATTATAATGAGCAAACATGACTTCAAGGTCACATACTTCGCTTGATTTTGAAAAATCGGCTCATTATCTTCGAATATTTGTTTCATACTCATTTATTTATCCTCATTTCAATAAATTAACAGATTATTTTTATAAATAAATGTATTTCATTTATTATAACAAAAATTTCGAACTAATAGCGGTTTATAGTTTCTTTAAAATCGAACTGTTTGTAAATTTTTAACAAACTATACTAACATTACCAAGAAAAATGACGTATATTATATGTATATAAAATTTTATTTTGTAGGTGATTTCAAAGTGAACTATTTTATTGTAAATAATATCAATCATAAAATAACAGGTATTGAAAAGTCTGTCATGAACAGGCTAAAATTATTTAATGATTTCAACTTGGAAGCTAAAATTATCACGTTAGCTTGGAATTCAAGTTTACATAAAAATGCCCATACATTCGGCGTAAGTAAACAAGTCTTTTCAATGTATGATTTTTTCCAGGAATCGATCAACGTTCAAATTAATACGGTTAGAGACTGGATAGCATTTTGGGAAGATGACCTTAATTATGAGATTAAATATGTACCTAATACAAATGATTTAAGAGTTTATCAAAATGGTATAAGAATTATATATGCAAGTTTCCGTGATTCGGACTATAAATTATTAGACTATGTTAACTACTTTGATACGAGAAATGTAAAAATGAAACGAGAATATTACGATTCTAGAGGTTTCTTAAGTCGTGTTAGATATATGCGTACTAAAGAAATGCCTGTATGTGATACGTATTTAACACCGAGCGGAAAAATAAAGCTTGAAATTTACTTCGATCCATATCAAGAAAAAGAAGTTGTCACTCGAATAATGCTCTTTGATTATAACGCAAAAGATTATACATTTGATAATACAAATGAACTAACAGCATTCTTCTATGAACAGTTATACAAAGACGGTGACTTGTTCTTTAGTGATAAGACAGCCATCACTTCTCCACCATTTTTAATCACAGACAAAAAAATACCGGTTATTTCTGTATTACATAGTACACATGTGAAGAATAACAATGATATAGATGGTTCAGATATTAAAAATATTTATAACTGTGTCTTTAATAACTTAGACCGTTTTTCTGGTATTTTAGTATCAACTGTTCAACAAAAGAAAGATGTAGAGAAACGTATTCAATCGAAAATACCTGTCTTTAATATTCCAGTTGGATATGCTCAACAAAAAGAACCGAATTTTACACCTGTTGTGCCTGATGGTCCTCTGAAATTAATGTCCATTGCACGATATGCTCCTGAGAAACAACTTGATCATCAAATTCGACTCGTCAATAAACTGAAAGACGATTTCGACGAAATTGAACTGCATTTATTTGGATTTGGTGGCGAATTGAAAAAACTAAAAGAATTAACTGATTCATTAAATTTAGAAAAACATATTAAATTCCGTGGATTTATACCTAACATTACTAATGAAATGCATCATTTTCATGCAAGCATGATTACAAGTAATATGGAAGGATTTTCGTTGGCATTACTAGAATCTTTATCAAATGGGTTACCTGCAATCAGTTATGACATTCCCTATGGACCTAGCGAACTGATAGTTAATGGTAAAAATGGTTACCTTGTTCCTAGAAATGATGAGGACAAACTTTATGAAACCGTTAAGTCTTATTTAAGTAATCCTGACCTTCAAAAAACATTCCGAGACAACTGTATGACAGAATCACAAAAATATGCACAAAGTGAAATTATTAAGAAATGGGTTCATTTATTAGGTGAAGTGACATCATAAATTCAAATAAGAACCCCCAATTCAGAATGATGAATTGGGGATTCTTGTTTAAGTTATTTCATAGGTACTGTTAAATAAAATGTTGTACCGACGTCCTCTTTACTTTCTACCTTTAGCTGACCATCCATTTGTTCAGCCAAATTCTTCGCAATATATAAACCTAAACCTGATCCACCCGTATCTTTGTTTCTAGATGCTTCAACACGATAAGTTCGGTCAAATATACGATGTAAATGTTGCTCGGCGATACCTGGACCATCATCGGAAACAGCAATGCATATATCACTGTCTTCTTTCGTAACTTTAATTTCAATCCTCGAGCCAAGTTGTGTATATTTAAATGCATTATCTAAAATATTCATGAGTATACGTTCTAATGGTACTTTATATTGTTTGAAGTAAGTAATATCTTCACATAAATTAACGTCTATCGTGCGATTTTCACTAACTATTTGTTGTTCATAAGATTGTAAAAGTGTCACAAAGAGTTTATCTAAATAAATCGTTTCTAATGGATAATTATGTTTGTGATCATGACTAATTTCCATCACACTAGTCAGCTCATCAAACATCATAGAAATTCTTTGAGATTGTTTAATTAGGACACTATATGCTTTTTGTTGTTCATCTGATTGATTGATAATCCCCTCTTTTAAACCTTCTGCATAGGACGCAATACTCGATAATGGTGTCTTTAAGTCATGTGTTAAATTTTGTACCATTTCACTTTTTTCTTGTTGTTCATATTGAACTTGTTGTATTTGCGCTTCAATATTACGAGCCATAGTCTTAAAGGCTTCACTTAACTCTTTCATTTCTTTCGGACTATCTATTTTTATAGCTGTTTCACTATATTGTCTATTGGCTATTAATTTTGTTTGCTTATTCAACAGTCTAATCCGTTTAACTAATGGATTAATAAACAACATACAAATAACTGTCGTTAAACAACTTGAAATGATCGCGCTAATCGTCAAAAGTAATGTTGTATGTGCATCAAACCACATCCATTTATATGCAATTGCTAGAATAATTGTCGTTAATACAATGCTACTGATAAATGCAGTGATAATTTGTGTTCGAATTGTAAGCATTTATTTCGCCCTTTCAAATTTATAACCTAATCCCCAAACGGTTTTAATAACATATTCATCATATTGATGCTGTTCTAACTTTTCTCTTATACGACGTATATGTACATTTACTGTGTTGGCATCTTCGTAATAGTCGTATCCCCATACTTTTTCGAGTAGTTCTGATTTAGAAATAACCATTTTCTCGTGATCTGCTAAATACCAAAGTAAATCAAATTCTTTTACTCTCAATGATACTTCTTGATCATTTACTTTAATGATTTTTTCTTGTTTACATAATTGTAAAGATCCGAATGTTAAGTAATCTTGTTTATGATACTTTTGTGTACGATTTAATAAGTTATGCGCTCTTAGCACGAGTTCACGTGGGCTGAATGGTTTCTTTATATAATCGTCTGCACCTAACGTCAATGCATAGATCGTATCGTGTTCTTGCGTCTTAGCTGTTAAATAGATAAACGGAATGTCTAGTTCCTGTGTTTTCATTTCTTTAACGACATCATAACCGTTTTTTTCAGGCATCATAATATCTAATATCATTAAATCAATTGTGTCATTCAACTGATGAATGGCTTGTTGTCCATCAGATGCTGTCACAACTTGATGCCCTTCATATTCAAAATAAGTCTTACAAATATCTAGAATATCTTGTTCGTCATCTACAATTAATATATGCGCCATAATCTCTATCCCGCTTCCTTCTTCATAAACTTCTTAACAATAGCAGCTGCTGATAATTTACGTAAACTTCTGATATTTAATACAATTAATATAAAACCAACAAGTTGCAGTGGATACGTAAAAATCATATCTGCTAAAATGTAATTTATCATTATAAATATACCAAAAAGTGCTGCGTAATACTCCAGAAATCCGATAATTAAAGCTAATCCTAAAAATATTTCACCTAAAGGAATAACCCATTCCCATAAAGTCGTATAAGGTGCAATAATATGCTCAAAGAACCACTTGTACCACATTGGAGAATCTTGATTCTGAGCGATTACTTGCGTTAATCCTTGTAAACTGAAACCACCAGTTAATTTTTCATAACCTTGCATATAGATTAAATAGCCACTATAAACGCGTATGATTAAACATATGAATGTACATATCTTTGTCATGACATGCTTTCTCCTTCTATAAAGTTTAAGGGAAACTCAGAATTACTGAATTCCCCCTTAGTGAAACGTATTTATTTTAATTTAGCACTACCAAATTCAACATGTGCTTTATCACAATAAATTGTCACTTCATTATATTTAGACGTGTCCATGTCTTTTAAATCAAATGTTTGTTCCATCTTATCGTAGTCTACTTTATCAATTTTCATACCGTTTTTAACATCGCCATCTTTAGTTAAATAAACATGTAAGTCAGGTCCTTTTGATGATTTGAAATCTGATAGCATTAATTTACCATCTTTAATCATTGCTTTACCTTCTACTTTTTCACCATTCATAGATTCAAACATACCAGACATCTCCATGTCTTTCATGTTTTCTTTACTCATGTCTTTATCTTTCATTTCAGTTTTCGTATCCATCTTATCATCTTTATGCATATCATTATTACCACATGCACCTAATAATATACTTGTTGTTAATGCAAATGCTCCAAATGTTGTTTTAGTTAAGTTCATTTAACACATCTCCTCTTTAGTTGATATGTTAAGTTTATGCCCTATGTCATCAATAAACCATTAACTGTTTATTAACTACTATGAACTCATTATTAATTCTCGATTATATCAACACTTTGCGTTTCAGAACGACTCATGAATACTTTTTTCGTCATATTGATAAATAATCCGGTCTCTACAACGCCAATAATAGAAATTAAATCTTGATTTAATTGTTCTGGTTTATGAATCTCTCCAAACTCACAATCTAATATGTAATGATCGTTGTCCGTCATATATACATTTGAATCTTTCATTCGTAATGTCGCTTGGCAACCTAAACTTTCTATTGCACGTGCTGTGATTTCCCATCCAAAAGGCACAACTTCTACTGGTAACTTAAACTTACCTAATGTCTTAACGTATTTCGTTTCATCTACAATCACAATAAAATTATCCGTCGCATTCGCAACAATTTTTTCACGTAGTAGCGCACCACCACCACCTTTAATCAATTGAAGATTTTCATCAACTTCATCAGCACCATCTATAACTAAATCTAGATGGGTCACTTCTGAAAAATCAGTAAGCGGAATATGATGAATACGTGCTAATTCAGCAGTATCTTCAGATGTTGGTACACCTTTAATTTGAAGGCCATTTTTAACACGGTCACCTAACTTCTCAATTGCATAACGCATTGTTGAACCTGTACCAATTCCTATCGTCATACCATCTTGTATATCGTTAATCGCTTCATAAGCAACTTGTCTCTTAAGACCATCTTGATTCACATTGAACACCTCATTCGATTTTTTCAATTATTGTTTCAAGTTTAACACACCAAAAACATATGTTCAGAATACATAAAAAGCTGAGGCAAATTAATGCCCCAGCTTATCAAAACTATATATAAAATTATGGATTATTTAGTTTGAGAAGTTTCTTGATCAGTTCTTGGTAATGGGTAGAAACCTGCTACAAACTGTTTCCATAATGGGTCTGGTAAATCATGTTTATCTGCTCTTTCAGGATCGAATACAGAAACGATTTCGTCTTCTTTTCCTTGTTCGATTTTTGATACGAATTGGTAATCAAGTAATAATTCTCTACCAAGTGCAATGAGTGGTGCACCCGTTTCAAATGCTGATAATGCATCATCAGCAGTAAAGATTGAACCAATTCCTATTAATGGCACGCGACCATTTATCCATTCTAATAATAATTTAATACGTTCTTCACCTTTATATTGACCTTCTCTTGTTGTTGAATGAATATCCATTAATGACACATGTAAGTAATCAAGTGGTTTTTCAGATAAAGCCTTAACAAGTTGTTCTGTTAATTCCATAGAAATACCTGGAGATTCTACTTCTTCAGGAGAGAAGCGATAGCCTACGATAAAGTCAGGTGTTGCATGTTCACGTACAACTTTAAGCACAGCATCAATAACTGCTAAAGGATATTTCAAATGTTCGCCCCATTCATCATCTCTTCTGTTGTAATAAGGTGAGAAGAATTGATGAATTAAATAATGGTTAGCACCATGAATTTCAACACCGTCAAAGCCAGCATCGATTGCTATTTTAGTAGCGTTAGCAAAAGATTCAATAGTATGTTCAATTTCTTCTACAGTTAATGCTCTCGCAACATGTGTTTCTTGTTGTCCAAAGCCCTTCACTTCAACTTCACTAGGAGCAGCTGCTTCACCAGTTGGCGTTAATCCAGGTAATGACATCGCACCACCATGATGGATTTGAATTAAAGCTTTCGCACCATTTTTCTTCATAACTTCAGCTTGTTTCTTAAGCCCAGCAAGATCCGCTTCTTTAGATACAGAAGGCTGTCCAGGAAAAGCTTGGCCAAGCGGTTCAACATAACTCGCAGCAGTAATAGAAATACCTACATCTTGAGAACGTTTTTCTATATATGGAATTTCAATATCAGAAATTGTACCATCTTCATTTGATGAAATATGTGTTAATGGCGCAAGCACAAATCTATTCTTAACTTCCACACCATTCGGCAATTTTAAAGATTTAAATAAAGGTTCATATTTTTTGTTCATTTTCAATAACTCCTCCTTATGAAATAACACTATACCACCATCAGAAAATAACATGCCAATTTAATGCTTATAGAAATGGTATGAAATAGGAAGAATTGAAATATTATTTTAACAGTTGTAGATAACACAATTATATTTCTAGAACTCTTTCTAAAATTCAACATTTATATATGATTGATTTCGTTCATATTTATTAATTATTTGAACAATATTCGTTCTAAATGACATAAACCGTTCAAAGTATTGAACAGTTTGAATACAATTGCTATGCTTGAACACAATAAGTAAGCGCTTACTTATAAAGAGGAGGTGTTATTTTGAATATTACAGACCTTATTGATGAAAATACATTTATTTTTGATAAAAATATTAAAACTAAAGATGAACTCTTTACCTCACTTTCAGAGAGCTTATATCAAAATGGTTATTTAAAGAATAAAAACAAATTTCTAAAAGACTTGTACAAAAGAGAGAAACTAATTTCAACGGGAATTGAGGATGGTTTCGGGATACCTCACACAAAGTCAAAATATATAAAAAAACCTTTAATTACTTTTGCAAAAACGTCTGAATTGCAAGATTACACTGCACTAGATAACTCAAAAATTAACATAGTATTTCTTATTGCGTTACCTAAAAATGCACAAGATTCTCATTTATATTTATTAAGTGAATTAGCGAAGTTATTAATGGATTCTAATTTCAGAGAAAATATTAAGAGAGTTAATAATCCAGATGAAATATTAAACATTTTAACTTTATAGGAGGGATATTATGAATATCGTTGGTATTACTGCATGTCCTACAGGTATTGCTCATACGTATATGGCAGCTGAAAAACTTAACAAGGCTGCTAAAGAAATGGGTCATAACATAAAAATAGAAACTCAAGGTTCAAAGACAGATAATATTTTAACTAATGAAGATATTGAGAATGCAGATTTAATTATTATTGCTGTCGATAAAGAAATCGACTTACGCAGATTTAATGGTAGAAAAATCAAAAAAGTATCTACTGCACAAGCAATAAAAGACCCTAACAATATTATTGATGAAGCCAAAAATAATATTGGCTTAATAAGTGTTGAAACCAAACATGAGAATAATTCCAGAAGTAATAAGTCTGGTATATATAACCATTTCATGAATGGTGTAAATTACATGCTTCCATTCGTAATAGCTGGAGGAATTTTAATAGCAATTAGTTTTGCTTTTGGTATAAATGCTGCTGATCCCGAATCAGATTCATATAATAAGTTTGCTGCTGCACTTTCAAAAATTGGAGGAGATACAGCTTTTCAATTGATGGTTCCTGCTTTGTCTGCTGGTATAGCATCTTCAATTGCCGGTAGAGCAGGATTTGCACCAGGGTTAGTTGCAGGTACATTAGCAACCGTCGATGGATCTGGTTTTTTAGGTGGAATGATTAGTGGTTTAATGGCTGGGTATGTTACAAACGCATTAGCTAATAAAATTAAAATTCCAGCTTCTATTTCTGCACTTTACCAATTAATCATTGTCCCTTTAGTATCAATTTTAATAGTTGGATTAGCCATGATTTTTCTTATAAATACACCAATATCTTGGTTACTTGAGGTATTAACAAATTGGTTAAATAATCTAGGTAAATCTTCAGGTATTTTATTTGGACTTTTAATCGGTGCAATGATGGCAGCAGATATGGGTGGTCCAATAAATAAATCTATTTCTACATTTTCTATAGGTTTGATGTCTGCAGGTGTTAATGCCCCTATAGCAGCATGTATGGTTGCAGGTATGACTCCTCCATTAGGTTTAGCCTTGGCTACTTTGCTATTTAAAAATAAGTTTACTGATGAAGAAAAAACATCTGGAAAATCTTGTTGGATATTAGGTGCATCATATATAACAGAAGGTGCCATTCCATTTGCAGTGGCTGATCCACTAAGAGTAATACCAAGCTTAATAATCGGATCTGCTACTGCAGCTGCTATATCTATGGGCGCAGGTGTTACCTCTCTAGCTCCACACGGTGGAATTTGGATATTATTTATTCCAAATGTCATAAATCATTTAGTTATTTATATAATTGCAATCATTAGCGGAACTATTGTAACAGCGTTATCTGTTGGATTCTTAAAGAAAAGAGTCTCGCTAGAACAGGAAATGAAATCTAAAGAAATTATTAAAAATAAGGTGGAGATATAATGTTATATAATATGAAAAACTTACTAAAAGTCGCAAATGAACAACATTTTGCAGTTCCAGCATTTAATATTTGTAGTTTTGATATGCTTAAATCAATTATGGAAAAAGCAGAAGAGTTAAATTCACCAGTCATTTTGGAAATTCATCCAGATGAAATTCAATATTTAGGTGATAATTTCGTATCTGTAGTGAGAGCATATGCACTGAATAGTAAAGTTCCTGTTGTCATTCATTTAGATCACGGTGGCTCATTATATGATGTTACTAGAGCTATAAAAAATGGATATACCTCTGTTATGATTGATGCATCAACAAAACCTTTTGAGGAAAATATTGAATTAACAAAAAAAATTGTAGAACTAGCACATAATGTTGATGTTTCGGTAGAAGCAGAGTTAGGTACAATAGGTAATAACGGATCATCTGAAGGTGGTACTGATGAAATAATATACACTGACCCAGATCAAGCTGAATACTTTGTTAATGAAACTAATATAGACACTTTAGCTGTAGCAATAGGAACTTCTCATGGTCTATACCCTAAAGGAAAAAAACCTAAATTAAATATAGAGTTATTAAAAGAAATCAATAACCGATTGTCTATTCCAATAGTATTACATGGAGGTTCTGGCAATCCTGATGAAGAAGTAAAAGAATCTATACTGTATGGTGTTGGTAAAGTTAATTTAAGTTCTGATTTAAAAAGTGCCTTTTTTAATGAAGTAAGAAATACACTAAGTAATAATAAAGATTTATATGAACCTAATGAAATTTACCCTATAGCTAATAAAAAATTAAAAGAAGTAGTAGAGTATAAATTAAATCTGTTAAATACTACTGGAAAAGCAAAATTATATAAATAACCACAAAAAAAGGTGGGCATTTCATGTTAAAAATTATTGAAGAACGTCAGCAAATTATAATAAATCATTTAAAAATTGTTCAGTTTGCAAGAATTCAAGAATTAATTGAATTAGTTAAATATAGTGAGGCTACTGTTAAGAGAGACTTAATTGATTTAGAAAAAAAAGGTCTCGTAAGAAGAACACGTGGTGGCGCAATGATCATAGATAATCAAAAAATAGATTTACCTTATTTAATGAAAATTATTAATTTTAATGAACAGGATAATAAACATAAACTTGCCGAATCCGCTAAATCTCTTATTAAAGATGATATGCTAATATTTTTAGATTCAAGTACAACTACTTTACATCTTGTAAAAATGTTATCTAAATTTGAAGGATTACAAATTATTACTAATGGTGTACTTACAGCATCATTATTATCGGAATTCACAGATGCACAAATAAATATAATAGGTGGAACAGTTGTAAAAAAAAGGAACACTATTAATGGTGCCAAAGCATTTAATGATGCTTTAAATTATAATGCTGATATTTCATTTGTTTCATGCAGAGGATTCGATTTCAACAAAGGTGCTAGCGAAACTACCGAAGGAGAAGCACTTATTAAACAAGCTTTCAGAAAAAATTCTAAGCATTTAGTTTTATTAGTAACTGAAGATAAATATAATAATAAATACTTGCATAAAAGCTTATCATTACATGATATTGACACTATTGTCACTGATTATAATCTATCAAATGAAGACAAAAAATTATTTGATAGAAACAATATTAGGATTATAAACTAAATAAAATATAAAGAGACCAAAACTAGGTCTCTTTTTGATTGTCTTTGAATACTGATGATTGATAGACTTTATAGCTCATTTCATTATTGAGATATCTTGTGAGTTTACTACGCCTTTAACTCACATCTTTCGCTATCTCATGAGTTTATTCCAACTTTAACTCACATCTTTAACAATCTCATGAGTTTACTTCGCCTTTAACTCCCAGTACACGAAAAAACTGAACTTAATTTAATAAGTTCAGTTTTTCCTAATATATCCTAAGCCTTTTTCTACTTTTCTTCGGATAGTTTTTTATTTGAACGTTGTTGTAATAATACAGCAACTGCTCCAATGATAACAATGATTGCAATAACACCTGCGATTCCTAGGAATTTCGCGATATAACCGACTACAATTCCGACTGCTAAGAAGTCTGTGTCTGAGAATGTAGTGGATGCTGCGCCTAAATCACCCATGAATGGTAATAGTAATAATGGTAAGAATGTTACTAAGATACCATTTAACGCTGAACCTGCGATTGCACCTTTAATACCACCTCTTGCATTACCGAACACACCTGCTGTTGCACCTAAGAAGAAGTGTGGGACAACGCCTGGTAATATAACGACGCCACCAATTAAGAACATAATAAACATACCGATGACACCTGTAATGAAACTTACAAAGAATCCAATTAATACTGCATTTTGTGCATAAGGAAATACGATAGGACAGTCTAATGCTGGTTTCGTATTTGGTACAAGCTTTTCAGAAATACCTTTAAATGCTGGTACAATTTCAGCTAAGATCAGTCTAACACCTGTTAAAATGATAAACACACCTGCAGCAAATGTCACGCCTTGAATAACAGAGAAGACAATAAAGTTAGTGCCATCACTTAATTCAAAATGAACGAAACTTGGACCTGCAAATAAAGCTGCTATGATATATAGAACAATCATTGTTAGTGAGATACTAATTGTACTTTCTCTTAAGAAACTCAATCCTTTAGGGAAGTTAATATCTTCTGTTGATTTTGATTTCCCAGAAAATAATTTACCAACTTCTCCTGCTGCCCAATAACTAACTGTTCCAAAGTGACCAATTGCTACTTGATCAGAACCTGTAATTTTCTTCATTGTAGATTGACCAAGTGCAGGTAATACAGCCATAATCAATCCTAAAATAATGGATCCCATGACAACTGTCATCGTACCTGTAATGTTACCAACAGTTAGAAGAATCGCTAGAAACGCTGCCATGTAAAATGTATGATGCCCTGTTAAGAAAATGTATTTCAAGTTTGTAAATCTTGCTATAAAGATATTAACTAGCATACCGAACATCATAATTAATGCTGCTGTTGTACCATAATCTTTCAGCGCAATTGATATAATGGCTTCGTTATTTGGCACGACGCCTTGAACACCAAATGCTTCTTGAAACATTTTCCCAAATGGTTCTAGTGAATTTGTTACGACGCCTGCCCCAGCACTTAAGACTAGGAAGCCGAGTATCGTTTTAATTGTGCCTGACGTAATGTCTGCTGCTGATTTCTTTTGTACAATTAAACCGATTAACGCGATAAGCGCTACGAGTATAGCTGGTTGACTAAATACATCTACAAAAAATCCTAAAATTGAATTCATGTTGGTGTCTCCCCTTTGCTTATAATATGTTCAATCCTTTTAATTTTTCTTCTAGTTTGTTTTGTAATTCTTCTTTGTCTAAAATGTTATCTAACACGACTACTTCACCTAAACGTTGCGCATTCTCTTCTAAGTCTCTTCCACAAATAAATATATCTGCCATATCTGGACTAGCTGTCATAATATCACTGTGTTCTACTTCTATATCAGATGGTGCTTGTAAATTCTTCAAAGCTTCTTGTGCATTCATTTCTACCATGAAACTACTTCCTAAACCGTGTCCACATACTACTAAAATTTTCATATTAATCATTCTCCTTAAATATATTGATAATTTCTGATTTACTGTTTGCGTCAATCAATGATTGAACTGTTTCTTTGTCGCTTAAAATAGTTGCTAATTTCCTTAAAATTTCAAGATGTGCTTCGTTATCAATTGCGCTTAAGACAAATATTAACGATGCATAATGGCTATTATCCGAGAAATTAATATGTTCATTTAATTTAAGTAAGCTTAATCCTACTTTATGAACATCATCATTCGGTCTTGCATGTGCAATCGCAATCTCTGGCGCAATAACAATGTATGGTCCCATATCATGCACACTTTGAATCATTGAATTGATATAAGCTTGATTAAAATAACCCACTTCCAATAACGGCTGAGCTGCAATTTGAATACTCTCTTCCCAATTGGATACTTTTTCTTTAATTTGAATGTGTTCTTCTTTTATAATCAAGGTCAAATTTAGACACTCTCCTCACTTTGGCTTGCTTTTTTTATGAGTTGTCGTATTACTGCTTTTTCGCCTTTCATTAATTCTGCCCTTGCGTCTTCATCCATAATGATTTGACTCAACTGACCAAGTGCATTCAAATGTATTTGTGGTTGGCTCGTCGCAAGTGTAATCACAACTTTTACAGGATCAAATCTATCATGTCCGAAGTCTATACCATCCTCGAAATGTGTAATAGCCATGCTGACCGGTACATTTACATTTTCAAAATTCGAATGCAGTAAAGCAATATTCGGACCAATGACCATATACGGTCCAAATTTATCTAAATGCTTCATAATATCGGTACCATATTGAGCATTTACATGTTTAGAATTCACCAGCACTTCAACACTCTTTTGGATGGCTTCATTTCTACTTCCAGCTTTCACGTGTGTTTCGATATGTTCTTCTGGAATGACGTCTTCTAAACTCGGACCGACCGTTTTGAAACTGGATATATATCGTTCTCTATAATCATTAATCATTTCATTGATCTTGTTTCTATCATCTTTATTTAAGAATGGTGACACTTCTATCGTAGGCACTGAAAAACCTTCTACTGGAACAGTTGACAGTATATAATCTACACCGTGAGATTTCAAAAAGCTTTCTGAAATGTCATATATTGAAAAAGCATCTAATATTTCTAACTCTGGGTAAATATTTTTTATCCGACTTTTCAACAATTGTGATGTCCCAACGCCAGAACCACATAATAAGATGACTTTAATATGTGTCGTTTCCTCGTTAGACATGCGTTCTATTGAAGATGCAATATGAAGTGCTAAATATGCAATTTCATCTTCGTTAAATTTAACGTGATAGGCTTCTTCAAATATCCAAACTTGTTGTTTAATCGCTAAAACGACTTCATAATACTCTCGTAATATCTCTTGCTTTAGTGGGTTTTCATGTTGCATATTGAATGACATACGATGAATTGCCGGTTGTAAATGTGTGACGAGGCCAGTGATCAATTTATGATCATGCATTAGTGGAACACCTATTTGAGCACTGACCTTTTGAATAAATAATTTAGATAGTTCCGTAATATTCTGTTGTGATTGTTCTTGATGATACTTGTTTACACGTGCACCTAATAAATGCAAAGTTATAAATGCCGCTTCACTTTTAGGAAATACGATATCAAATAACTTTTCTAACTCGGCAGTTATTTGAATGGCAATTTCAAATGCCTCTGTCTTACGTAGCCGCTTATACTCTTCATCAGGGATTTCAAATACAAATTCTGCTTTGGCACGATGAATGGCGATAATAATGTGATATATTAAGCCATCAATACCAACTTGAACTAATTGAAAATCTTGATTATTAATGGTCGTAATCACAGCTCGTCGTATTTTCTCAAGCTCTTCTTTCGAGAATACTTCAATACCAATTTGTGCAGTAGATTTCTTAAAGTATTCATTCACCACATGCGCATACGCTTCTCTGAGTTGCTTTTCATTACCTTCAATTACAAATCCTTTATTCTTTTTATATTCAAGCATAAGCCCATACGTTTCTAACCAAGCTTGAACACTTTTCAAATCATCTACAACCGTTCGTCGTGATACATTTAACAAATCTGCTAAACTTTGAGAACTGATTGGATGTGTTGATTCAAATAATCTTAGAATAATCTGTTCTTTTCTTTCATTCTTGGAATAATGAATATCTAACTCAACATCAGATGATGCCATGTAGCTTTCTTTATGTGATAATTTGACGCCTAAACTTTTATTTCTTTCAACATCAATATTCAATTTGTCTTTAAAGGATTCGATATATTCTAAATCATATTGAATCGTACGTTCACTCACTTGAAATAAAGATGCCAATTCAGAAATCGTGACGAAGTTGTTCTCAGATGATAAATAAGACAATATATTTCTCTGTCGTTTACTAAGCAATCAAATAACCTCCCTGCATTTATTGTAAGCGTTTACTGATTGTTATAGATGTGTAATCTACTTCGTTATATAATCCGAAACATTTCACATCAATGCAACTGATTGCATTATTGCATAAAAAAACCGCATAATCTGATTGTGGTCAGATTATGCGAATTTTTATTAAATCAGCTATTTAGTTGTTCACACAATTCTATAATTGCGCGCCGTTTGTTAAGATAACCTCTTTGTACCATTCGAAAGAATCTTTTTTAGATCTATTACCCGTTCCGTTACCATCATCATCTTTATCGACATATATAAATCCGTAACGTTTACTCATCTCACTTGTAGACATAGATACTAAATCGATTGGGCCCCATGCTAAGTAACCCATTAAATCTACACCGTCTTGTACGGCTTTTTTCATTTCTTGTATATGTTTTTGTAAATAATCTATTCTATAAGTATCGTGAATGCTTCCGTCTTCTTCTACGACGTCTTTCGCACCTAATCCATTTTCTACGATGAATAATGGTTTATGATATCTATCCCAGAATTCATTTAGCACGATACGGAGTCCTATTGGATCTATTTGCCAACCCCAATCTGATGCTTCTAAGTATGGATTTTTCAAACTATTCAACAAGTTGCCTTCTGTTACTTCTCCTTCTTCACTGTTTGCGGATAGTAACGACATATAATAACTAAATGAAATATAATCAACTGTATATGCTTTAAGTATTTCTAAGTCACCATCTTCAATTTTTAATGAAAAATCATTTTCTTTTAAAAATTGTTTATAGTAGTTCGGATATTCTCCTAACGCGTGAACATCTGTATAAAGTAGATTCATTTGATCTTCTTGCATAGCTTTTAATACATCTTCTGGATTACATGTATATGGATAATGTTTCATTCTCGCTAACATACAACCAATTTGTGCATCTGCATCAATTTCTCTAAGAGCTTTTGTTGCTAAACTAGATGCTAATAATTGATGATGTAGCGCTTGATAAGATGCTTCTGTCGGATTCTCTAATTTATCTGAAATGATACCGCCACCTGTAAATGGTGAAATATTAATAATATTGATTTCGTTAAATGTCATCCAATATTTAACTAAACCTTTATATCGATTAAACACAGTCTTAGCATAATGCTCGAAGTGTCCAACAACTGCGCGATCTACCCATCCATTATATCGCTCTGTTAAACCATATGGCGTTTCATAGTGACTCAAAGTGACAACAGGTTCGATATTATATGATTTTAATGTTTTGAACACTTTCTCATAAAATGCTAATCCCGCTTCATTTGGTTCTGCTTCATATCCTTTAGGGAAAATTCTAGACCAATGAATAGATAATCTAAATGCTTTAAATCCCATTTCAGCTAATAATTGAATATCTTCTTCATAACGGTGATAAAAATCAATACCTTCTCTTTTAGGGAATCGACCGGTATGTTCACCACTCAACACTTTCTGAATATGTTCAGTTGTCACTTCCATATGATTATCTTTCGTTCTTTGATCTTTCGGAATATACTCTACAAAGTCCGCGCTTGATAAACCTTTACCATCTTCATCAAATGCACCTTCTATTTGATTGGCTGCAGTTGCGCCACCCCATAAAAAGCCATCTTTAAATCCAGTGTTCGTCTCCATATTCATTACTCCTTTGATAGTTAATATTTAATAACTTAAGTCTTCACCATTTGTTTGAATCACTTTTTGATACCAATAGAATGAATCTTTAGGTGTACGGTCTAAAGTACCGTTACCTCGATTATCACGATCAACATAGATAAAGCCATAACGTTTCTTCATTTCTCCGCTACCTGCTGAAACAAGGTCAATACAACCCCAAGATGTATAGCCTAATAATTCAACACCGTCTTTAACGGCTTCAATCATTTGATCTAAATGTTCACTTAAATATTTAATTCGATATTCATCATGAATCTTACCGTCTTCAGTTACTTCATCTTTCGCACCAAGTCCATTTTCTACAATAAATAATGGTTTTTGGTAGCGATCATAAATTTGATTCATTGTAACGCGTAATCCTACTGGGTCAATTTGCCAACCCCAATCTGATGCTTCTAAGTAAGGGTTCTTTAATGATGCAAATGCGTTGCCGGCACCTTTTTGTTTATTAACTTCTTCATCTCCACTTTCTAATCTACTTGAATAGTACGAGAATGAAATAAAATCGACAGTATGTGCTTTTAATATTTCTGCATCGCCTTGTTTTTGTTGAATATCTACACCTAATTCTTCAAACATGCGTTTACTATAACTTGGATATTCACCTCTTGATTGCACATCAATAAAGATATATTGTTCCCTATTTTTCTGAAGTGCTGCTAACATATCTTGTGGATGACAAGTATTCGGATAAACTTCTCCAGCGGCTAACATACAACCAATTTGAAAATCTGGATTAATTTCTTTACCGATTTTAGTAGCAAGACTTGAACCAACTAATAAATGATGTGCAGCTTGATATTTAATTTGTTCAGCATTTGCATCATCTTCAATAATGAGCCCACCACCAATATAAGGTATGTGTAAAATCATGTTGATCTCGTTATGTGTTAACCAATATTTCACTTTATCTTTGTAACGTTCAAATACAACTCGACTGTAGTTCACGAAGAAATCAATCGTTTTTCTGTTATACCATCCACCGTATTCTTGAGCTAAATAAAGTGGTGTATCAAAATGATTTAATGTTACTAAAGGTTCAATGTCGTAAGCTTTTAAAGTGTCGAACACTTTATCATAAAAAGCTAAGCCTTGTTCATTCGGTTCAACTTCGTCACCTTTCGGGAAAATTCTTGGCCATGAAATTGACATTCTCAACACTTTATAGCCCATTTCTGCAAATAGTTTAATATCTTCTTCATAACGATGATAAAAATCAATCGATTCATGACTTGGATAGTAATCGAATGTTTCTTTTAAACCTTTTGCTGGATTGAATAATGGAATTTGTCTTTCTTCTCCTGCTGGTAGTACATCCACTAAACTTAATCCTTTACCATCTACATCATAGGCACCTTCACATTGATTGGCTGCTACTGCGCCACCCCATAAGAAATCTTTACTTAAACTCATTTCAAATCCTCCTCTATAAAATAACCGTTAATATATGTTTACCTGTTTCAATCGTTTTGTGATCTTCAAGAACGACATCTTTTGCTAAATTAGAATTTGTAACAACAACCGGAATAACTGTATCGTATCCTTCTTGCTTAATTGCTTCTCTATCGAATTCAATTAAAGGTTGTCCGATTTCAACTGTTTCTCCTTGTGATACAAGCGGTTTAAAATACTTGCCTTCTAATTTAACTGTATCAATTCCAATATGAATCAATACTTCAGCACCGTTGTCTGATTTTAATCCAATTGCATGACCAGTCGGGAATAAACTTTCGACAACACCATTAAATGGTGCCACAACAACATTGCTATCCGGTTCAATCGCAATACCTTTACCCATTGCTAAAGATGAAAAGACTGGATCTTGAATCGTTGTTAAATCTACAACATTACCTGATACTGGCGATTCTACTAATACATCATTTACGACTGATTCTTGTGCTGTTTCTCCAGCGTTAGCACCTTTATCAATTGTTGCTTCTTTCTTATCACTATGCGTTAAATAACCGACAATTAAACCAAGTATCACTGCTGAACCCGTTGCGATTAATGACATCCAGAATGCCATATCTAAACCTGCTTTGCCTATAAATGTTGTATATCCGAAAATACCAAGTCCACCCATAAAGAACATTTTCGTACCTGCCCAACCGATCATAGCGCCAGTTATACCTGCCACTATACAGCTATAAATAAATGGTTTCTTTCTAGGTAAAGTAATACCATAAATAGCAGGCTCTGTTACGCCAAAGATACCTGACACAAATGCTGGAATACTTAAAGATTTAAGTTGTTTATTCTTTGTTCTAAAGAATATACCTAACACAATACCTGTTTGAGCAAATGAAGCTGCAAATGTTAAAGGTATAATAATATCGAAACCTGATGTTGAAATATTATTAATGGCAATGGCTACTAGCCCCCAATGTAAACCGAAGATAACAAGTACTTGCCAGAATGCACCTAACAATAATCCAGCAAATAATGGACTAAAGTTATATAAACCTATTGCACCTGCACCAATTAAATTGGCTGCCCATGAAGAGATAGGTCCAATAATTAAGAACGTTAATGGCACAATAATAATTAATGTAAAGAATGGTACTAAGAACGTCTTCACGACATCTGGTATAACTTTCTTCAAGAATTTCTCTAATTTAGATGCGAAGAATACTGAGAACACAATTGGAATAACACTTTGTGTATAAGTCATTGATATGACTGGAATGCCTAAAAATGTTAAAGCACTTTCTGATTCAAAGAATGTCCCACTAAAGAGCATTGTTGCATTTTCATTACCTAACGCCATTGCACTTACAAGCGTTGGATAAACAAGTGCTGCACCTAATGCCATACCAATAAAACTGATTAGAGCCAAATTTTTTCGCTGCTGTTAAACCTAAGAATATTGGGAAGAAGTAGAATAATGCATCACCAATTGCATGCATAATTTGATATGTTCCCGACTTCTCTGTAAGCCAACCAACTGCTAAAAATAATGCTGCAAAACCTTTGATCATCCCCGCTGCAGCTAACACGCCTAAAATTGGTTGGAATATACCTGAAATCAAATCAATAAAGCGATTAAATAATGATCCGTTACTTGATGAACTACTACTAGAAGTACCATCACTAATATTCGCTTCTTTACGAACTGCATCGTACACATCTGGAACGTGATTACCAATTACAACTTGATATTGGCCACCTGATTCCATAACCGTCACAATACCTTCCTTATTCTTTAAATATTCTGTATCAGCTTTTCCCGTATCTTTCAGCTGAAATCTTAATCTTGTAATACAATGTGTTAAAGAATTGATATTTTCTTTGCCACCGACTTTCTCTACGATATCTTTTGCTAACGCTTCATACTTCATTTAAATCCCTCCATTTTCATAGAAAAAAACCCAGAATAATACATACGAATCCCAATGTTCGTTATGCATTACTCTGGGTTTTGCCTACTTAAAGTTACAATCCCAAACAGCAAATTCACTTGCCGTTTAAAGTAATTGTTTATTAATTTAAACTTATTATAACGCTTACATTTTATTTGTCAACGCTTTCATGAAGATTTTAATAATCTTGCGATATGTAAAATAAGATAAACACGTTCGTCATTAGATAAATCATGATTATAATTTCTTTTTAAAAAATCACCAATTTTATCGACACAACGATTGGATTCACTATATTTTTTCTGTAACGATGACAATAAAGATATATCCATCACTTCTTCTAAACTTTCAGAATTAATTAATCTCTGACTGAAGAATTTTAAATGTGTTATAAAACGCGCGTAGCTTAATTCTTCTTCAGAGATATCTAAATTAAAGTGATATCTTACTAAATTTACAATACTCTGGGTGATTTTTGTAATTTCATAAACGTTTGAGATAGACTCGTTCATATTCGCATTGACAATATGCATCGCGATAAAGCCAGCTTCGTCTTTAGGCATATCAAGATTAAAATGTTTAGCTACTCTATCAATACCGAACAAACCAATTTTATATTCATCTGGATATAATCGCTTAATTTCGTAAAGCAAAGGATTATTAATAACAGTACCTTCTTTATGACGTTTAATTGCATAATTAATATGATCCGTTAACGCAATATAAATAGATTCAGACAGTGGTTCCTTATAAAGTTTATTCGCTTCAACAATAATTTCCTGAGAAATTAGTAACACATCATCATCTAATTCTTTAATTAAAGTAAGCATTCTTTCTTGTTCATCACTCGTCATTCTAAAAATCTTATCAATTTTATCTTTCTCAATAGCCTGGCCATTCTTCTTCCCAAAAGCAATACCAGCCCCCATAACAATACGCTCTTCCCCATTAATCTTGGAAATCACAACATTGTTATTTAAGATTTTCGTAATCTTCACGACATTCACCCTTCCAATAAATGTACTGATTTTTCAATTAATTATCATTATAACAAGAATTAAAAATAATGAAATAATTTATATAGTTGTTTTAATTCAGTTCTTATATTTTTTTGTGAGTCGGAAGTTTATGGCATGGGGAGTTGTAGAGCCTTCGTAGTGAACACTTTCATCCAAACTTGTTCATAACGGGGGTGTTAGTTACAAAACTCGGTCGAAGTGTTACTATGGACCGCCTTAATTACAAAACTCGGTCGAAATGTTACTATGGACCGCCTTAATTACAAAACTCGTCTGAAATGTTACTATGGACCGCCTTAATTACAAAACTCGGTCGAAGTGTTACTATGGACCACCTTAATTACAAAACTCGTCTGAAATGTTACTATGGACCGCCTTAATTACAAAACTCGGTCGAAGTGTTACTATGGACCGCCTTAATTACAAAACTCGGTCGAAGTGTTACTAACACACTCGTTATTTGCACCTTCAGCCCAAACTGCTAATAACGGTATCAGTATTTGCACTTCTCATCAAAACTGCTAATAACGGTATCAGTATTTGCACTTCTAGCCAAACTTGCTCATAAAAAAACAGGACATGCTCAATGTCCCGTTTCAATTATTAACTTTTACGCATGTGTTCTCTTAAATCTTAAAGTATATTCTTTAAAAGTAATGAAGCATTTATTTTTCTCGTCATATAATTTATATTTCAGAGATTCTAAACTTTCTTTAATTGTTATGGTTGTTGCGTGATGTAATGGTGGTGTCTTTTCATGTGCTTGTTCTAATTGATAGTTTGGAATTCTTGGACTTAAATGATGAACATGATGATACCCGATGTTCCCTGTCATCCATTGAAATACTTTTGGTAATTTATAATATGAACTGCCTTCTATAGCGGCTTTCACATAATCCCACTCTGATGATTCTTCGAAATATGAATCTTCAAATGTATGTTGAATATAAAATAACCAAATACCTAACATACCTGCAATAAATAACATTGGTAGAAATACAAGTACAAATGGAACTGCACCTACAATAAAGAAAATACCTACATAAAGAACTAGCAATATTATATTATGCAACCAAGTGTTACGTTTTTCTTTAGCTTTTGCATCTTTAGCATTCATTCTGTTTGAAATAAACATAAGGAATATTGGTCCTAATATAAACATCACAAACGGGTGTCTATACATTCTATATTTAAATTGAGTGAATTTTGAAGCTTCATGATATTCTTCAATAGTCATGACCCAAATATCACCAATACCACGTTTTTCTAAATTTCCGCTACTTGTATGATGAATAATATGCTCTCTTCTCCATTTTTCATATGGAAAGAATGTTAATAGCCCAGTTATATTTCCTAATAAATCATTGTTCTTTTTCTTACTCAAAAATGATCCGTGGCAACAATCGTGAAAAATAATAAATGTTCTAATAATGAAACCGGATGCCAATACACCACATAGGATCGATAATGACCAATGTAATTGATAACTTACCAAGCCACCAACAATAAGCGCAATTAATGGGATGATTGTGTTTATAATTTGAATTGTACTTTTCTTCAAGTTGTTATTTTCAAATGGTTTAACCATTTTTCGAAGTAACTTTTTCTTTTCTTTTTCGATGATTTACACTTCCTTTTTATTCAATAAATATAAAAAAAGAAGCACTTGAATGAATCAAGTACTTCCATCTCTATTAACCATGATAAAGCATATTTATAAGCTTTACAAACAAAAAACAAACCTAATAAAACGATTACTATACTACTAAAATTTATTTTATTATAATAACAAATTATAACTTGGTCATAACAGTTGACAACAATGACTTTTACTAAAAATTCATTTCTACTTTTTTGAAAGAAATATTATTTTGATGGTCATAATCAAATTGATAAATGTCAGGCATTTTCATGTTTTTCCAATCTTCATATGTAAATGATCCAGTTAATTCATTAAATAATACTGCTAAAGCTGTACCATGACCTGTTATGATCAAATTACCTTCATATTGACTCAACACTTTTTGATAAGAAGGTACTATACGGTTTCTAACATCTTCAAGACTTTCTCCGTTTGGTAACCTATAATCTGTTTGACTCCATTGTCTCAAAGAAAATTCATCAAAATTTTCTACCCATTCACCTATTATTCGTTCTTTAAATGGCTCGATTTCTTTAATTTTAAGATTCAATAGCTCAGCAGTAGGTTTAATTGTATCAATCGTCCGTTTATAAGGACTTGATAATATATGTTGAATATTTTTATATTGAAAGAATCCCGACATCTGCATTGCATACTGTTTACCTAATTCAGTAAGAGGTGCTGATTCATCCTCTTTTATACGAGTATCCCTGATAGAATGCCTCACAAAATAAATTGTTCTATTCAAAATTTCACCTCATTCACTACGTAAACAAGAGACAAACCAAATTGTTATTCAACTTGATTTATCTCTTGTTTAAGTCATATTTTTTTAATCATTTTTTCGATTTCTTACCACATAATATTTTTAACTGTTTCATCGTTTAATGCTTTTACGATTTCAGCTACTAATTTTACTGCGTTTAAGTAGTCTTCTTTATGAAGGATTGATACGTTTGAGTGCATATAACGTAATGGAACGCCGATTGAGATTGTTGGTGTACCTTCGTTTGCTACGTGAATACTACCTGCATCTGTTCCGCCACCTGTTATATTATCCCATTGAACATCAATGCCTTTATCTTTTGCTACGTTTTTGATGAATTTTCTAAATCCAACGTGACCGATATTCGTACCGTCCATTAACAATACAAGTGGTCCATTACCTAATTTCGTTTCGTGATCTTGCCCTTTCATACCTGGTGTATCATAAGCAATACCGACATCCACTGCGATAGATAAATCTGGCTTAATTTTGTTTGCAGCAACTTTCGCACCACGTAAACCTACTTCTTCTTGTACAGTCGCACCTGAAACCAAGTTAATACCAAGCTCATCGTTTTTAAGTTCGTTTAATACATCAACACTTAACGCACAACCGAATCTGTTATCGAATGCTTTTGCAGTTAAGTAGTTACCGTCACCTAAAGTTTCAAACTCAGAATAAGGTGTCACCATATTTCCGATTTCAATACCTAGACCTTCAACCGCTTCTTTATTATCAACACCTATATCAATAAACATCTCTTTAACGTCGACAGGTTTTTTACGTTCTTCTGGACTTAACACATGAGGAGGTTTAGAACCAATAATACCTCTAATTTCTTTGCCTTCATCTGTTGTAATGGTTACTTTTTGTGAAAGCATAACTTGGTTCCACCATCCACCAATTGTTGTGAATTTGATGTAACCATCTTCATCGATACGTGTAACCATAAATCCGATTTCATCTAAGTGACCCGCTATTAAAATTGTTTTAGAACCATTTCTAGCGTTCTTTTTCCCGAAAATACCACCTAGATTATCTTCAATAATTTCATCACTTACAGGTTCTAAGTATTCTTTCATTTTAGATTTAACATTATACTCAAATCCCGAAATACCATTAATATCTGTAAGTGTTTTTAATAATTTTACTGAATCTGCCACAAAAAATCCCCCTTAAAATTAATTAACACTTTTACTATATCATTCTATTTCCAAAATGTATCAAACAAAGGTTTAATTTAATTGATTTTTCAGTATTTTAAACAAATCATTTGAATGATCAATGACAATATCAAAATTTTCAAGAAGAGGATGCATGAATAATTCATATTGAATACGTCTTTCATCTTGAGATGTATTTAAATATTCTATATCTATTCCTCTTACATGAACATCACGATCAAATCTTCTTTGCAACTCAGTTTCATTATCCGTATAGATGTAGATAGATAAATCAATCCATTTTGAATCTATAAATGTGGTAGTCATACCTTCTAAAATCGTGACTTTCTTTGTGGCGTCTAAACGTTCAGATTGTTGCCATGGTGTTTCAATAGTCATGATATCTATACCATTATGTAAAGCACGTATATCGCGTTCTAGAATATCAACATTATGCGCTTCAGGCATACAAGCAGTTACTTTCGCTTCGTGCTCTATTCCGTTATACATATATTTCGCCTTTGTATGTTTTCTTAAATTCGAATTTACTATATAAGTATCTGTGCTGATCATGTTGTAGTCTTTTGGATCTAGACATTTTATTAATTCCTGACAAAATGTACTTTTCCCTGAACCACCGTGTCCACCAATTCTAATCATGATTTGATGGTTAGAACGCTTAATAAAATCCACGATTTCTTCAATCACAGCATTCATATTTTCATTACCTTCACTCATCATTTAACCCTTTGCCGTCCAATATATGATCAATATATTTTTCTACTCGACTAACGCGTGTTGCTGGGCGCTTTGCTTGGCTAATATAGTAAATATATTGTCGTTGTCTTCCTGGCGTCAAATTATAAAAAGCTTCTTTTAAGTTACTATTTTGATCTAGTTGTTCTTGTAGTTCAACTGGCATTTCATATTCTTCTGTTTTCTTTAATTCTACTTTAGCACCTGACTTTTCAAGCTCGATTGCTTCTTCAACATATGCTTTAATAATATCTCGTTGTTCTTTTATTTGATCTACATTGGTGAATCTCAATTGTCTTGCTGCTTGAACATTTTTCGTTTGTTGAATGAGTAATTTTTCAGGATCTTTAAGTAATGAACCTTTATGAAATAAAAGTGCACAATATTCTTTAAATCCATGTATCAATACAACATTTTTACCTTTCAATGTATAACATGGGTGCATCCATTTATAATCTTCTTCTAAATCACATTCATGTATAATTTCTCTTAATAGTTCAAATTCATCTTTCCACTTTTTTTCACGTTGCATAAAAGCTTCAACTTTAAGGTTTTTCTCCATTTTTTCACTCCTCAATATTATTACCTGAATGATTTTAATTTATTATATACTAAATCATTAAAAAAGAGCAGATATCCTTAAATCTAAGAAATTTCTGCTCTACTTTGTGCCTAATGTATTAATTTTCGTCTACTTTTATCATACTTTTATTCGTGTCATGATAAATTTCATCATTCATTTCTTGCATTTTACGTTCTACATTTGTTATTTCTATTGAACATTCTTTTAACTTTTCTTCATATTGTTCTGTAGATACATGGGAATTCTTATATCTTAATTTATGTTCTAAACTCGCCCACATATCCATTCCAATTGTTCGAATTTGAATTTCAACAGGTATTACTTGAACACTTTCTGCTAAAAATACAGGAATAGATACAACTAAATGTAAACTTTTATATCCATTCATTTTAGGATTTTCTATATAGTCTTTTCTTTTTAATAATTTTACGTCAGCTTGTCTAAGTAATAATTTTTCAATTGTATAGACATCTTCTAGATAATTACAAATAACTCTTATTCCCGCGATATCTTGAATATTCTCTTTTGCTGAGTTCGCATTTAAAGGAAATCCTTTTCGTCTTAATTTCTTAATGAGACTTGGAAATTCTTTAACACGCTTTTCCATATGATGAATTGGATTATGTTTATAAGCAACTTGGAATTCATCGTCCAATATTTTCAACTTTGTCCCGATTTCTTCTAATGCTGCAGCATATTGATGTTGTAGTTCTACAAAATTAAACAACTCTTCTAGCGCTTGTTCAGAAGACTGCGCATATTCAATTTCACCTAAATTATTCGTAAATTCCTTCTTTAATTCTGCTAAATTGATTGTTGGTTTTCTTTCTATATACATAGATATGCTCCCTTATATTTTTAAATAAAAAATATATATCATTTCAGCTAATTATATCATTTAAAAGTTTGCGATTAAAGAAAGTCGATATACGATATATTGTTCTTAAACAGATATAAGACAAAGAAAAACGTGCAAGGCTCGTAAGCCTTGCACGCTTATAAATAGTAATTCAATTATCATTCTACTTCAATTCTGGCCAGTATTCTTTATTTGCTTCAATGAGGTCATCTAATATATTTTTAGCTACTGATGCACTCGGAACTGTGCGAGATAACGTTAGTGCTTGCCATAGTTTTTGATAAGATTGGTCTTCATAAGCTTCAACTGTTAATTTCTCAACACCCACTTGTTGTTCCATTAAACTTTTTTGGAATCTTGGTATTTCACCAACTGATAAAGGTTCTGGTCCTTCGCTACCAACTAAACATGGAATTTCAACCATCGCTGTTGGTTCAAAGTTTAAAATGGCACCATTATTCTCAACAATCATTAACATTCTTTCTTTCGTATTAAAAGCAATGGCTCTTGCTAAGTCTACGATATAAGATGCATGTTCATCTATTGTTAATTCCGTTCCTTCAGCAGTACCTTGATCAATGATTTTTTGACATTCACCGAACACAAATTTTTCTCGTCCTGCCATCACTTCATTCGCTCTTGTATAGTCCTTATTCGAATGTTCCACAACGTAATCAGGGAAGAAGTAATATTTTAAATATGTGTTAGGTAATGTATCTTTATCAAGTGCTTGTACATCACGCGCTTTCTTGAACGTATCATTCCAACTTGCTTCCTGTTCAATATCACTGCCCGTGTCAGTAGAATACCCAAATTGTTCAACGTGTTTAATGATACTTGGCATTAAATCATTACCAGACTTATCTCTTATATCTGTCCACCAACCGAAGTGATTCAAACCATAATATTTAACGACCATTTCTTTTCTAGATTTCAGCCCAATATTTGTTGCCATTAGTTCTTCAATACCAATAGGCATATCGCAAATATTTAAAATTTTAGAATGAGGTCTTAATTTTCGAGTTGCTTCAGCTACAATTGCAGCAGGATTTGAATAATTTAACATCCAAGCATCTGGTGAATATTGTTCCATGTAATCTACAATTTCTAGTACGCCTGTAATAGAACGCATACCATATGATATACCACCAGGTCCACACGTTTCTTGTCCAACGACACCGTGTTTCAACGGGATCTTCTCGTCTTGTTCTCTCATCGCATATTTACCAACACGTATGTGTGCCATAACGAAATCTACATTTTCAAAAGCTGTTTTAGGGTCCGTACTCGCCTGTAACTTAACACCAGGCGCTCTTTCATGAAGTAATATTTCACAAGCATCCGCAATGGTTTGTTGTCTATCACCATCATTGTCGTATAGTTTAATCGTATCAATCGGAAAATCTTCTAAATGATCCAGTAACATTAATATAATGCCTGGCGTAAATGTACTTCCGCCACCTGCTATTGTTATGTTAAATTTCTTCATTATTTATGACCTCCATATTTTTATATCATCGTTTCAAATGAATCTCTTACTTGAGGTACACTAAGTCCCACAATTACTTGAACATTTGTACCACTTTTCGCTACACCATGTGCCATTTGATTATGTGTGAAATAGTCGTTATCTTTCACTAAACTTGGATCTTTAACCGTTACTCTTAATCGTGTCGCACAATTTGTAACGTCTTTAATATTGTCTTTACCACCTAATCCTTCTAAGAAATAAATAGCTTTCGTATCATATTCTGATGCATTGTCATCCATTTGTGTATCAGCACTTGCTTTCTTAGACTTATAATCTTGTTTCGTATAAAGCTTAGCATCGCCATCATCAGCTACACGTCCAGGTAATGGTACATTAAACTTCTCAATAATAAACTTAAATACAAAGAAGTAAATCACAACAAAGATGATACCAATGATAAATTGTGCAACGTAAGTCATACCGTGATTAGAGAATAATGGAATCCAGTTTATTGCCGCGATTTCTATCGCGCCACCACCTTGAATACCTACTACTCCAAATAGGTACATAATTGTAACCATTGTTGCACCTAATAATGCATGAATTAAGAATAAGTAAGGTGCGATAAATAAGAATGTAAATTCTAATGGTTCTGTAATACCTGCGAAAATTGCTGTTAATCCTGCTGGTAATACTAATGCTAATACCTTTTTCTTGTTCTCTTTTGGTGTTGAAGCGTACATCGCTAACGCAATACCTAAACAACCAAATATTTTAATGTTACCTTGTAACAAGAATCCATATGGATAAAGGTCTTTAAGAGATTTAGCAGAATTAGAGAATTCTGTTAAGTGTTGAATCCAATAAGGTTTCAATCCACCATTGACCGCTGCAGGTCCATATTCAAATGGTGTGTATATGAAATGATGTAATCCTGTAGGAATCAATATTCTTTCTAAGAAGTGGAATAGCCAAACTCCTACAAATCCTGATTTCAACATGACACCTTGTAATGAACCGATACCTGCTTGTACTGTTGGCCATACCGCACATACGATAAAAGCGATTGGGATCATAACAAAGAATCCAATGATAACAACGTATGGTAGACCTTGGAAAATCCCGACCATTTCAGGTAATTTCTTATCATAGAAACGATTATGTATCCAAATAACGATTGCTGATATGAAGATTGCACCAATGATACTTGTGTCTAATGTTGGAATACCAGCTATTTCTTTTACGCCCGTTAAATTTTCAACACCCTTTGATAAATCTACTCCGAACGTCTTTGGCCAAAGGGTTAAAATTGCATTAATAAAATTGTTAAATACTAAATAAATCATTAAAGCTGCTAGTGTTGCTCTACCTTGAGCTTTTTTAGCAAGTGAGATTGGAAGTCCAATCACAAACGCTAGTTCCATATGGTTGAATATTGTCCAACCACCCGCTTCAATTAAACTCCAAATTTTAAACCACATTGTGCCATCTTCAGCTATTGAACCCATAATATTTGGATTTTTAAATAATGTTGCAAATCCTACAACAATACCGAAAAATGCAAATAGTAATACCGGAACAATCATAGCACTACCAAATCGTTTAATTGCATTCATATTTTAACCCCTTTTCCTCATCAATTTATCTTCACAATATAGGAAGCGCTTACATTTGCCAATAGGTTTGACGTAAATAGAAATCACATAGTAAACTTAGATTATATTTTCATAACATGAAAATTTTTTCACTTCGAATGGAGGATTATAATGATTTTGGATAAACTGATTAATGAACATTATCAACAACTTAATGACAATGATATACATATCATACAAATGATTAATCAAAATATTCACTTGATTCATCGATTAAAAATACAAGAAATAGCCGATATATCACACACTTCAATTTCTTCTATTCACCGACTCGCTCGTAAACTTGGCTTTGATGGTTATAGTGATTTTAAAGCATACATTAAATTAAATAGACAAACATCTAACCCATCGACAGATATCATTGAAAGTTTAGAGCAAGATTTACAACAAACTATGAAACATTTAAAAATGATCGACTATGACTATATAAGTGAACAAATCAATCAAGCGCCTTACATCTACATATATGGTACAGGTGTCGCTCAACTAAACGTCGCCCGTGATGCTCAACGACACTTTCTTTCTATCAATAAAAGAGTAATGGTTATTAACGACGAGAATGAACTTAAAATCGCTATGAATCAAATGAATAAAGACGATTTAATTTTCATCATTTCATTATCAGGCGAAACATCACACTTAAGAGAGAACGTCGAGATTATGCATACACGAAATATTAGTTATATTTCTATTACAACATTGAAAGATAACTATTTAGCTCAGAATGCAAGCTACAATATATACGTTAATAGTTCACCGATAGAACTATTTAACCAAACTTCTTATTCCAGCTTCTTACCGTATCACATTGCTTTTGAAGTCATCGTACGTAAATTCAGTGAATGGAAACTTGCTCATTAGGGTATAATTATCATATAAACGATTAAAAGTTTTATAGGAGGTTACATCATGAATAAAGTATTCATAACTGGAGAAATTCCAACAGAAGGATTAGAAATGTTACAAGAACATTTTGAAGTAGAAGTCTTTGAAGGGGATCAATTAATTACGAAAGATACTTTACTTCAAAAAGTAACAGATGTAGATGCGATTATTAGTCCACTATCTACAAATATCGATAAAGAAATTATTGATCAAGCACCAAACTTAAAAATCATTGCAAATTATGGTGCTGGTTTCAATAACATTGATGTTAAATATGCTAGAGAAAAAGGGATTGATGTTACAAATACACCGAAAGCATCGACAAATGCTACAGCAGATTTAACGATTGGCATATTACTTGCCGTATCTAGAAGAATTGCTGAAGGCGACCAGCTTTGTAGAACAACAGGATTCAACGGTTGGGCACCATTATTCTTTAGAGGTAGGGAAGTCTCCGGTAAGACTATCGGCATAGTTGGACTTGGTGAAATAGGTTCTGCTGTTGCTAGACGTGCCAAAGGTTTCGACATGAACATCCTATATACCGGACCACATAGAAAGCCAGAACAAGAAGCTTCATTAGGGGCTACTTATGTCAGTCTTGATGAGATGTTAGAACAAGCAGATTTCATTACAATTAATGCTGCCTATTCTGATGATTTACATCATTTATTCAATAAAGAAAATTTTGAAAAAATGAAAGATACTGCATATATTATTAACGCATCTCGCGGACCTATTGTAGATGAACAAGCTTTAGTTGAAGCTTTACAATCTAAAACAATCGAAGGTGCTGCATTAGATGTATTTGAATTTGAACCAGAAATTACAGATGCACTTAAAACAATGGATAATGTCGTGATAACACCGCACATCGGAAATGCTACATTTGAAGCACGTGATGAAATGGCAAGAATCGTCGCAAATAATACGATTAAGAAACTACAAGGTGATACACCGAGCTATATTGTGAACAAATAATAAAATCAATCCTCGCACTCATATTAAGAGTTCGAGGATTTTCTTTTATTTAACAAGTTTTCTCTATCGATAATCGTTCTTAATTTATAAATACTTTCCTTTATATCATGTTCATCAATATATGAATAAGAAAATCTTAAACTATGCTTTTCTTTTTCTGAATATATCTCCCCTGGATGAATGAGCAACCCTTCCTCTAAAGCAAGTTTGAATAACCTTTTTAAATCAATACTTTCATTAAATCTGAACCAAATATAGAAAGACCCTTCTACTTTAGACCATCTACCAATATCTGAGAAAGATTCTGTTAAAGCATCTTCCATCATATCTTTGCGCCTTTTTAAATTGCGTTTAATTTCTCCAATATGCGTTTCATGGTAATGTGCCAACCATTTAGTAGCTATAAATTGAGAAATCGAACTTGCACCATAGTCATTTTGCATTTTTAAGTCTGCTAAATGATTAATGACTCGTTCGTTACCAATTAACCAGCCTATTCTGAGACCCGGACTAACTGTTTTAGATAGACTTCCTAAATACAGCACATTATGACTTGTATCAAGCTCTTTCATAGATTTAGGAATCGGACCTTCAAACCACAGCTCACTATAAATATCATCTTCCACAACAGGAATACCCTTCGCTTTACATTGTTCAAGAATTTGCTCCTTCTCTTTCAATGTATATGTGTGTGATGTAGGATTATGCAAAGTAGGATTACAATAAAATATGCTATTACTGTAATCTTCATCTTCTTTAAAAATCGCATGAATATTATTCCTTATATAATCAATTGATAAAGGTATCATTTTGGAATGGATTTTGTGCCAAGTTCTAATTGAATTAATATAAGAAGGTGTTTCAACGATAATTTTGGATTTGGGGATTAATAATCCATCAGCTATCAACTTCAAACCTTGTAACGCACCAGAAGTGATACAAATTTCTTCTACACTACACTCAATACCTCTTTTTTTAACAAGTTCTTTAACTTGTTGTCTCAACTGAATATTTCCTTTAGGTGCTTCATAATTTGAAGTCAATTGACGGCTTAAATCTTTAGAAATAATTTCATGAAATGCATCATTAGGTATTAATTTTGGCGAAAGTTCGCCCGTCCCTAATCTCACCATATCAGGTATAAATTCGCATCTATTAATTTCTCTAATATAATATTGGTTGTTCTGGTTAATACTATTCCCTATATAATCTTGCCAATTTAAATTATTACTCACATACTCATTCCATTTATTTTTCGAAACGTATATCCCTTTTCTTTCCTTACTTTCAAGCACGCCATAACTTTTCAAAATATCAATGACATGTACAATTGTTGATCTATTCACACCATACTTTTGCGTTAAAGCTCTTTGCGAAGGTATTTTCATACCAACTTCTAAATGACCATTATTAATATCTCTTAACATATCATCTATAATTTTTTGGTAGATAGGTTTTTCCATAAATGTAACTCCAATCTGGTTGGGCATAAATTTAATTCTGGATGATTTCATTGTAGCTTATTTCTTTTATACTATACAAAAAGGAGGTTAAATCAAATGTTTCAAGCAGTCATCCACGGTCTTTTATTAGCACTCGGTTTAATTTTACCATTAGGTGCTCAAAATATATTTGTTTTTAATCAAGGCGCAAATCATAAAAGCTTAAATAAAGCTTTACCCGTTGTTATTACAGCTAGTCTATGTGACACATTACTTATATTACTTGCAGTGTTTGGCGTATCACTTATCTTAAATCACTATCCATCACTGCAATTAATCATATATATCGTCGGATTAATTTTTCTATTGTATATGGCTTGGACGTTATGGAACGAAAAATCATCAAGCAATGGTTCAGACTTAGCAATATCAGCTAAAAAACAAATCAGCTTTGCACTATCTGTATCATTACTGAATCCACACGCCATTATGGATACAGTCGGTGTTATCGGTACAAGTGCATCACTATATTCAGGGTACGAAAAAGTCGGATTTACAGTAGCAACAATCTTTATCTCTTGGTTCTGGTTCTTCGGTCTCGCTATAGCCGGTAAGCAAGTTGGTATGTTTGATAAATCAGGTAAATTTATCATCATATTGAATAGAGTATCAAGTATCATCATCTTATTCGTCGCAGCACTCATTATTAAAAATATAATCAATATGTAGAATGAGGTAAAAATGTTTTGGTTGGGATTTAAGTTGGATTTTGGGGCGCTAACGATCTTGTTTTCGACTCTTGAGCGTTAGAAGCAAGTGCACATCTCTCATCTCAATCTTTTAAATTACAAAAAGCTAGGACGATTGATTATTCACGTCCTAGCTTCTTACTAATATTGTATTTTATTAACTATGCTTTGCCGTTGGATTGGCATTTATAAATAATTGATTCGACAGTTTGTTCGATTGCTTTTTTACTTGGGTTCAAGATTTGCTGTGGATTAAATAAACTCGTATCATTAGTTAATACTTCTCTAAGTTCATTACTCCACGCAATATTAATTTCGGTATTAAAATTAATTTTTGCGTGACCTAATTTTATGGCTTTTACTAAATCTTCGTCTGATATACCTGATGCACCGTGTAATACTAAAGGTATATCAATCGTTTCTTGAATTTCTTTCATTTCTTCAAATCCTAAATTAGGTTCACCTTTATATTTACCGTGTACTGACCCGAGTGCTGGTGCCAATGTGTCTATATGTGCTTTTTGTGCTAAGTTTATACAATCATCTAACTTCGCATATTGTACTTGTCCTATGACACCGTCTTCGTTTCCACCAATTGCTCCAACTTCACCTTCTACAATCACATTATTTTTATGTGCATAATCTACTACTTGTTTGGTAAGTTCTATATTTTCTTCAATTGGTAATTTAGACCCATCAAACATAACTGAATCATAACCAGCATCTACTGCTTTCTTACATCCTTCAACAGTTAAACCGTGATCTAGATGTATAATTACTGGTACTGTTATATTCATTGACTCTATTTTATTTCTGATTGTTTTACAGATAAAATCATACCCACCTAAAAAGTCTATAATTTTATCTGTCGTTCCTAAAATAATGGGGGAACGTGTTTTCTCAGCAACTTTTAAAATACATTCAATCCATATTAATCCGTTAATATTAATTTGTGGAATAGCATAATGTTCTATCTTTGCTTTGTGTATAAATGTATTCATTCTATAACGTTCCACCTTCCTTTTTTAAAGTGTCTTTGATTGTTTATTTACTAATGACTTAGGTTCATTCGAAAGTAGGGACTCTTTACATTTCACAGCAATTTCTTGAGCTTTATAGCCGTCTTCTATTGAGCAAATTACATCAGTGTCATTTAAGATAGCTTCAATAAATCCATCCATTTCTACTTTATAAGCGTCACTATAACGTTCTAAGAAGAAATATGGCGGATTGTCTTTAGATATTCCTTCAGCTCGATGATAATTTAATGTTGTCGTTTGTTCATTACCTACATCAATTGCACCTTTATCACCCAATACTTCAACTCGTTGATCATATCCATATACACTTCTTCTACAGTTTTCAATCATGGCCATTGAGCCATTTTCAAATTTAAGGGTTACAAGTGCTGTATCGATATCATCATATTGAGCAATGTCTGGATTTACCAGCGCTCCACCAGTTGCATACACTTCTGTTATTTCAGATTGCATTAAATATCTTGCCATATCAAAGTCATGAATCATCATATCCATGAAAAGTCCACCTGAACGTTTAATATATTCTACTGGTGGTGGCTCTGGGTCTCTTGAAGTAATCCTTAAAGTTTGAATATTACCGAGTTCACCTTTATTTAAAATATTTCTCAATTCTTTGAAGTTTTTATCAAAGCGTCTATTAAAGCCCATTTGCAGTTTCACATTTGCTTCTTTTACCGCTTCTAATGCAATTTTCGCTTCATCAATAGATAAACTAATCGGTTTCTCGCAGAAGATATGCTTTCCTTTTGCACAAGCTTCTTTAATGATATCTACATGCGTATCGGTAGGTGAACATATTACTACTACATCTACCTCAGGATCATTAATAATATCCATATGGTCCTTAGTTTTATTTTCTATTCCTGCTTTTTTAATCCAATCTTCCATCTTGTCGCAATATAAGTCTGAAATCCACTTAATCTTTACATCTTTATGTGTTCTTAAATAGTTTATATGTAATTGGCCAATTCTACCTGCTCCAATTACGCCAAATGTTAGTGTCATATCTTTCTTCCTCCTATGCTAATCCAAGTGGTGAGAATAATACGTAAGTGCCTATAACTACAAGTACGATAATACCACCTACTAAATATCTATGTTTCCAAGGTGTGATATCTACTTTTGCGTAATTTACACTGAAATCAAACTCATCAGATGGTTTCCATTTATTGAATAACATTACTATAAGTAAATCTACAAAGAATAGTACACTTAATACATATAAGAAATGTATTTCTGTAATTAATACTTTTGAAAGCGCATACAATAAAATGTGTAAAATAAACATCACTTTAGCGCCAAGCTGTGATGTACGTTTAACAAAAAATCCTACAAGTACAAGTACTAAAAGTGGCATATTATAAATACCATTAAACTCTTGTACAACTGCATATAAACCTTGTGGGAACAATGAAATCATTGGTGCAATTATTACAACAATTACACCTACTAATACTGTTACCAATCTACCAATTCTAGATACTTGTTTATTGCTTGCTTCTTTATTGATAATTGATTTATAAAAGTCCAGTGAGAACAATGTTGCTGTACTATTTAAAGATCCAACAAATGAACTTAGAATAGCACCAAAAATAACTGCTCCAAATAAACCATATGCCCATTCTGGTAATACTTCATTAACAAGCATTGGATAAGCATTATCAGGATTTGTAACTTTATCTCCTAACATATTGAATGCCAACACACCTGGAAATACTAAGAATAAAGCACCAAAAATTTTAAATGTACCAACATACATAGCACCTTTTTGTGCTTCTTTTAAATTTTTACCAGCAAGTGCTTTTTGAACAATCATTTGGTTAGTACACCAGAAGAATAAATTATTGAAGAACATACCAAAGAATAACGTTGGCCATGGTACTATTTTAGAATCAATTGCACCTAGTGAATTAAGCTTTTCTGGCGTGTTCTGAACGACTTTATCAAATCCATGTAAGAAGCTTCCATCTCCGAAAATAATGAGACCTAATGTGGGTATAGCAAGTCCACCTACAATTAAACCGACACCATAGATAGAATCACTATGTGCACTTAAAGATAACCCGCCTATGAACAAATATATAATTCCTACAAGACCTATGACTGTTGATATTAAAATAACTGCAGTCATATCACTTATATTTAACATTTCACTTACGTTGAAAATTTTATTAAATACAAGTGCACCAGAATATAATACAACTGGTAAGAATGAAACTACATAAGTAAATATGAATAATAAAGATACGAGTCGTTTCGTGAATGTATCAAATCTCATTTCAATAAAATCTGATATTGTATCAACACCATACCTAAAATATCTAGGTAAAAAGACAAGTGCTAATATAACAATAGCTACTGATGAGGTTACTTCCCATGCCATAACTTCCATACCTGCAACGAAACTTTGACCATTTTGACCAACTATTTGTTCAGTAGATAAATTGGTCATGATAATTGTAGAAGCAATTGTAAAACCAGTTAAACTTCTACCACCCATAAAGAAACCGTCGGAATTTTGAGTATCGATTTTTCTACTCCGTAAGTAAGCATATACACCTACACATATAACAACTAAAATAAATGAAATTGCTGCAAACATACTCATGATAATTCTCTCCCTTTAGGAGCCCTTAACTCCTATACCATTTTGTTTTAAATTTTATTGATATTGTGCAATATACTCTTTTGCTTTTTTAGCATATATAAATGGATTTGCAATCGCTGGATCTTGTTCAGCTTCAACTACAATCCATCCACTGTAATCAGATTTATAAATTAAATCTAAGATAGGTTTAAAATCTATTACACCGTCTCCAGGTACTGTGAACATACCTTTTTTCACACCATCCAAGAAGCAACTACATTCTTTATCTACTGCTTCTTTTACATCTTGTCTAACATCTTTAAAGTGAATATGTTTTATCCTACCTTCATGTCTTTTAAATATGTCAATCGGGTCTTCGCCTGAAAGGACAAGGTGTCCTGTATCAAATAAGAGAGAAACATTATCTTTGTTTGTTCTTTCCATTAACTCGTCTATTTCTTTTGTCGTTTGTACACCTGTACCCATGTGATGGTGGTATACGATTTCCATATCTTTTTCGTGTGCTAATTGCCCTAACTTCTCTAAACCATCTACTAATAATTGCCATTCTTGTTCTGTAAATATAGGTTTTTCTTTAAATAATGCTTTCGTTAAATCCCCTTGAATACTATTGCCTTGTTCTGAAACAACAATAACTTTTGCGCCTAATTCATATAAAAAATCTCTATGTTTTATAAACGCTTCTTCTGTTACTTCATATGGTTCCGAAGTTAAATATAAACTCAACCATGCACTTGCGACAGATAATCCTCTTGGTTCCAAATATGATTTCAAGACTTCAGGATCTTTCGGGTACTTGTTACCTATTTCTGTACCTTCATACCCAGAGAGTGCCATTTCACTAATACATTGTTCAAATGAATTTTCACGCCCTAGTTCTGGCAAATCATCATTTGTCCAAGCTATCGGTGCACATGCGTATCGAATATTTTTAGTCATTTACTTCACCTCATAACGTAATGATTGTTTTCTTCTCATACGATTCTTGCATTGCAATTGCAACTTCTGTACTTTTTAATCCATCAATACCTGTTATTGATGAAGGAACATTATTATTGATAGATTCTATAAATGCATTAATTTCATTAATAAATGCTAATTTAAAGCGTTCAGGAAAATGACCTGAAGTCGGTCTAACAACACCATTTTTGTCATAAACTGTAACTAAGTTTTTCTCAGGTGCATTTCCGATTCTTATCATTCCTTCAGTTCCTATAATTTCTGTTTCAACATGATATCCATGTTGAGCATTTCTTCCAGCTAATAAATATGCAATTGTGCCATCTTCTAATTCTGCCAGACATGCACCTGTTTCCAATTCTTCACATTCGGTTAATTCAGGTGCTGCTATGTTATTACCAAGTGAATAAACAGTTTTAAATTCTGAATCAGTAAACCAACGTACAAGATCAATATCATGAATAGACATATCTAAAAATATGCCCCCACTTGCACTATTCTTTGCAAATTGAATAAAGCTATCTAAGCCTGCACTAGGATCAATTCCATAACATCTCATTGCTGTAATTTTGCCCAATTCACCATTCTGAACAACTTTTTTAGCAAATTGATAAGAATCATCAAATCTACGCATAAAGCCTAATTGAAATACTTTGTCTGAGTAACTATTTATTTTTTCAACAACTTGTTTAATATTGTCTAACTCAAGTCCAATAGGTTTTTCTGAAAAGACATGTAAACCTTTATCTAATGCTTGTGAAATTTGAACTGCATGAAATCCACTCGGTGAAACAATTACAACTGCATCAAGCTCATCGTTTTCTATCATCTCTGAATAGGATGTATAACAATTTTTTACTCCTAATTCTTCTTTGGCATATGCTAATTCTTGCTCAACAACACTTGCAACAGCGAATAATTCTGCACCCTTTACATGGTTAACAATGTTTTCTGCATGCACTTTTCCTAATCTACCTAAACCAACTTGACCAATTTTTATTTTTGCCATGTTATGAATCTCCTCTTTAATATTGTTTTGCTTTTTTCAAAGCTTGAACCTTTTCTTGATAAGATGTTTTTATATCTGGTTTTTCACTATGTTCGGATACACCAACATTCCAGAAAGATTCATATCCGTCAGTCATCGTTTTAGGTAAAGTTTTTATTTCTATTAATGTTGATTTTGTTTCTTTTTTAGCATCTTTAATTGCATCTTCTAACGCTTGAAGACTATTAACTTTGTAAGAAACTGCACCATATCCTTCTGCAATTTTCTTATAATCTACATTCATGACTTCACCGTTATAATCATTAAATTCAGTACAGAAACTTTCACTACCATTACCCATCTGTAAATTATTGATACAACCAAATCCACTGTTATCAAATAATACAATGTTGATTTTATAGTTATATTGCAACGCTGTTAGCAATTCAGTGTGCAACATTAAGAAACTTCCATCACCAACTAATGCATATACTTCTTTTTCGGGGTTTGCTATTTTCGCACCAAGTGCAGCTGCAATTTCGTAACCCATCGTAGAATAACCATATTCCATATTGTAAGTATTAAATATGTCGGTCTCCCACAATCTTTCTAAGTCTCCTGGCAATGAACCCGCTGCAGCTACAATAATCGCTTCATCATCAATTGTTTCATTAACTTTAATCACTGCATTTGTCTGAGGTAATTCCGTTTCTAATGCTTCAATATATTGATTAAGTTTTTCTTTACTAAAATGACCTGATATTTCAGCTTCAAAATCATTTTTATTAATATCTACATGAGATAATCTTTCTCTTTCTTCAGACCATCGATTCTTTAAATTTTTTACTTGATCTAATGTATTAAATTGACATTCACTTAATGCTTTATCCAATAAACTAATTGATATTTTTGCGTCTCCAACTACTTGTATCGCATCTAATTTATAAGCATCAACTCTATTAACATTAATGTTTATAAATTTCGCATTATCAAAGTTTGCTACTGTCTTTGAGCTTGTTGTAAAGTCTGAATATCTTGTTCCAATACCAATAATGACATCAGCTTCTTTTGCATATAAATTGGCTGCTAAATTTCCTGTAACGCCAAGACCACCAAGATTCAGTGGATGAGAGGCTTCTATTGTCGATTTACCTGCTTGAGTTTCTGCAATAGGAATATTCGTTTTTTCTATAAATGATTTTATAGAATCTTGAGCTACCGAATACTTAGCACCACCACCAACAATTAATAGTGGTTTTTTAGCTGTCTTCAATAGTTCGACTGCTACATCTATTGATCTGTTCGAAGGTTGAAGTCTATCAACATAATGTACACGCTTTTCAAAAAACGATTCTGGGAAATCATATGACTCTCCTTGAACATCTTGACTCAATGCTAATGTCACAGGACCCGCTGTTTGAGGATTTGTCATGACCTCAAATGCACGAATTAAGGCTGACATGATTTGCTCAGGTCTTGTTATGCGATCAAAATATCTCGAAATTGGTTTTAACGCATCATTTGTAGTAATACCAATACTTTGAGGATTTTCAATCTGTTGTAATACTGGATCTGGTTGACGAGTCGCAAATGTATCTCCTGGTAGTAATAATACTGGTATATGATTTGCTGCCGCTGTACCTGCAGCCGTTACAAGGTTAGCAGCACCTGGACCGACAGATGTTGTCACTGCAAATACTTTTTTTCGTAAACTTTGTTTACTAAAGCCAATCGCTGTATGCGCCATACCTTGTTCATTTTTACCTTGGATTATTTTTAATTCATTCTGATAATTTGATAGACCTTCTCCTAAACCAAGCACATTACCATGACCAAAAATATTCATGACACCTTCAACAAATCTTGTCTCTTTTCCATCAATAGAAATATATTGTTTAGTCAAAAATCTAACAATTGCTTCTCCAGTTGTTAACTTCACTGTATTAACCATGTTTAATACCACCTTAAGATTGTTCTTTAATTAAATTCTCTATTTTATCAACTGTAGGCATCGCTTCAGATGAACTATGACTACTTACAACAATCGCTGCTGAAGCTGCACCATATTTCAATGCTTCTTCAACTGATTTACCTTTAACTAATGCATAAATAAATGCGGCTGCATATGAATCTCCTGCACCAAATGTTTTAACGACATTCGCTTTAAATGCTTTACCTTCATAAGTGTTTCCTTCTTTATCAAATGCATTTGAACCTTGCACACCGTGTTTAATGACAACTAAATGTGGATTAGCTTTAAATAATAGTTCACTAATTTCTTTGTCTGATAATGCTTTATATCTTTCGACCATATCAAATTCATCACGTGTTCCAATGACGACATCAGCTTGTTCAGCGACTAACTCATAGTAAATAGATGTTTCTTCTTCGTCTGTCCAACTATACGGTCTATAATCGAGCTCAAAGATTACTTGTACATTATGTTTTTTTGCTAGTAACAGTGCTTTTAATACTGCCTCTCTTGATGGAGATTTAGCTAATGCTGTTCCTGAAATAAGCAAATATTCTGAATTTTTAACATATGATTCATCTACATGTTCAGGCGCTAAATATAGATCTGCTACTTCTTCTCTATACATTAATATGCTTGATTCACTCGGACTTTTAATTTCTGTAAACGTTAAACCGATTTTATGTCCATCTTCATCTACATGTATTTGAGACGTATCAACGCCTACTTCTTCAAAGTAATTCGTAATAAATCTTCCATGTTGATCATCTGATACATTAGCAATCATACCCACATCTAATCCTAACTTTGCCGTACCAATCATGATATTAGCTGGTGAGCCACCAACATATTTGCGAAATGATTCTGTTTCTTCCATTGGTCTATTAATTTCTATTGAGTTCAAATCTATTGCAGCACGACCTATTGCTATAATTTGTTTTTTATTAGACATTCACGTACACCCCTTATTCTCTATCAATAATCCATTCATGATCTGGTTGGTTATAAAATTTCCAAACTTTTTTAGGTCCTGCCATAACATTTAAATAATAACCATCGTAACCATCAGGTACAGCTACTGGATGATAGCCTTTAGGCACTACAACAACATCACTATTCTCTACTGTCATCGTTTCATCTATTGAAAGGTCGTCTGTAAACACACGTTGAAAGACGAAACCTTTACTCGGATTCATTTCATGATAGTAAGTTTCTTCAAGTAATGATTCATTTGGTAAGTTATCAACGTCATGTTTATGTGGTGGATAGCTCGACCAATTACCTTGATCTGTATACACTTCAACGACAAGTAATTTTTCACTCGCTGTATGTGTATCAGGTAAAATATTATGAACATGTCGTTTATTTGAATATTTACCTCTATCTTCTACTGAGTTCTCAGATGCTGGGATTAATTGTGTTGCTCTTTCTTCATCTGCTGGCGAATAACAAAGCACAACTCTTGAATCTTTATTCGCTTTAATTGTCACTTCATGATTTTTAGAAATATATATACTGTCTGTTGGTATTTTTTCAAATACAGATTCTCTTGTTCCTAAATCTTCATAAGAACTTTCTCCATCTGACACATCGATGTTGCCAGTTAAAGCGACAATACATAGTTCAAAATCACCCGTTGATTCTGTGTAAGTACCTTGTGATTTTATGTCTAGCACTTTAAATCCGATATAAGCTAAATCAATATCTTCAGGTTTCAAATCATGTATCACTTGTACATCATCACTTAATGGATGATGTACAGGTTTATTTAATAATCGAGCCATCTCTATTTTTCACTCCTTAAAATTGTGGATTACCATGTCTAGCAGTTACGACCTTACGGTGTGTATAGAAATCAATACTATCTTTACCGTTCGCATGTAATGAACCATAGAATGATGATTTCCATCCAGAGAATGGGAAGATTGCCATTGGTGCTGGTACACCTAAATTAATACCTAACATACCTGCATCAATATACTCTCTGAAGTATCTAATGGATGATGCACTGTCTGTAAATAAACATGCACCGTTCGCAAATTCAGATTGATTCGCTAATTGAATGCCTTCTTTTAAATCTTTTACTTTAACAAGTGATAACACCGGTGCGAATATTTCATCTTGCCATAGTTTCATATCAGTTGTAACATCTTCGAAAATAGTCGGTTTTACGAAGAAACCATCTTTGTTGTTGTCTTCTCTACCATCTAATACAAGTTTGGCACCTTCTTCGACACCTTGATCAACGTAATTTAATGTACGTTCAACATTTTCTTCTCTAATAACTGGACCTAAGAAAACATTATCTTCTAATCCATTACCGATAACGATATCTTTAGAAGCTTGTACAAGTTTTTCTTTAAATTCGTCATAAACACCTTCTTGAACAGCTACTACTGCTGCTGCCATACAACGTTCACCTGCTGATCCAAATGCTGCACCAATTACATCTTTAACTGCGCCATCAATGTTCGCATCATTTAAAATGATTGTATGGTTTTTAGCACCTGTTAAACATTGCGCACGTTTTAAGTTTTCAGTTGCTTTTTTATAAACATATTCACCTACTGGTTTAGAACCAACGAATGATACAGCTTTTATATGTTCATTTTCACAAATACCATTCACAACATCATGTGCACCATGTACAACATTGAATACACCTTTTGGGAAACCTGCTTCTTCAATTAACTCTGCAAGTTTATTAACAAGTAATGGTGTCTTTTCAGAAGGTTTAATCACAAATGTATTACCTAATGAGATTGCCATTGGGAACATCCAACAAGGCACCATCATTGGGAAGTTAAATGGTGTGATACCACCTACAACACCTACTGGGTATCTATAGCTTGTTCCTTCTATATTTGTTGCGATACTTGAAAGTGAGTCACCCATCATTAAAGATGGTGTCCCTGCAGCAAATTCAACATTCTCAATACCTCTTTGTACTTCTCCTAAAGCTTCTGTCGTATTCTTACCATTTTCTTTCGTAATAATTTCAGCTAATACTTCTCTATTGTCTGTTAATAATTGTTGAAGTTTGAATAAAAGTCGAGCACGTTTAGGCACAGCAACTTCTTTCCATTCTTGAAACGCTTCATGTGCAATTTTTGCCGCTTCATCTAATTCTTCTCTTGTTGAAACAGGTACTTTAGCAATCACTTCTTTAGTAGCTGGATTGTATACATCTATTGTTTCCTTACTTTTTGACGCTTGCCATTGTCCGTTAACGTAATTCTTTAAGATTTCTACCATTTACATATCCTCCAGTTATAAATATTAAAGTAACCGCTTTCATAATCTTTTAAAAAATGAGTATATATTGATTAACTATTGGTTACTTATTGAGATAATATTATAATAACGAGTATAATATGTCAACTTTTGAGTAACTTATATTTTTTATAGTTGTTATATAAGTAAATTTTGGGTATATTGTAAGAAATGGGGGAATCGTATATGAAATCTAAACGAATTTATGAAATAGAATCTTTCATAAAAAAAAACAAAACGGCTTCAATTGATGAATTGAAGGATATATTTAATGTATCTGTAAATACAATAAGGCGTGATATCAATCTTTTAGTAGATATGAATGTAGTTAAAAAAGTTTATGGTGGCATTGAAGTTATCGAAGATGAATATAAAGCAGTTGATTACCAAAAAAGGAATGTGGAGAATTATCAATCAAAAAAACACATTGGAAAATTAGCTGCTGCACATATCGAAACTAACGACATTATTTATATTGATACAGGAACAACAACAATACATGTATTAGATTATGTCGACAAAAAATTATCATTTACAATTATTACAAACAGTCTTGATATCATGAATAAAGCTTCACAATTTGAAAATGTAACTTTATTTATAATTGGCGAGAAATACAAACCACGTACTCGATCATTTATAGGTATAGATTCTAATATTTTATTGAATAAATTTAATATTAATAAATGCTTTATGGCAGCTACTGGTGTCAATATTCCAAATGGTCTATCTAACTCAGAGATGGAAGAAAACTTAATCAAACAACTTATAACAAAAAAAGCACGGCAAACATATGTGTTAGCTGATAATAGTAAGATAGGACATTCAACATTACTAACATACTGCAATCTAAGTGACGTAGACAAAATAATTACTAATAAAATACTCCCACAAGAAATACAACAATTCTGCGATGAAAATGATATTAGGGTATTATTTTAGTTAATAAATTTAACATGCGTTGATTCGTGCGCTAACGATCTTGTTTCGCTTTCTTGGACGTTAGAATTTCTAACGATCTTGTTTGCGACTCTTGAGCGTTAGCGCTATTTTCACGCACAAAAAAGACGTGATACTGCTATTTTCTAGCGGTATCACGTCTTTATTTATCTTATATTATGAAGTTAAGGCTATTTCATTATAGAATTCGTCTATATTTATGGATTGGCCGTGGTTCAGTCTTGATTCTTCTGCTGCAAATGCCATTAAGTGACTGATTAAGGATTTACTTGCTATGGATTTAGATTCATTTTGATCTGAGCTATTAATTGCATCTATAAAATCTCTCATAATACCTTCGTCTCCTCCTCCATGTCCACTGCTCACTTCTGGGAATTTGACAATTTTTTCTTCTCTTGTTAAAAAGTCAAAAATGCTTATTTCATTTGTTTCCATATTCCCTCTAATTTCACCTTTTGTTCCCATTATTTGAACAATTCTTGTTTGTTCTCTTGTAAATGCGCTCATACTAAATGTTGCTGTTGCACCATTTTCAAATTCCATATTCACAACTTGATGATCGACAACGTCATTATCTGATTGGAAGACGCATTTCCCATAATCCGTATGATTCAATCTTTCTATGATCGCTTCGTTAGAATTTTCTTCTGTAAATTTCATCGCCCATCCTCTACCGATACCTAAATAATACCTTCCAGCATGAAATGGACATTCATTTTCTACTGGGCATCCGTCTAGACATCTTAATGGTGCGCCTTCTGGTTTGTTTGCTTCATTAAAATACATCAATGAACCAAAGGAATTGATTCTTTTACAATCTTGATCCATGATATAACTGATAATATCCATGTCATGGCAAGATTTAGCTAATATCATTGGACTTGATTGTTCTTTACTTTTCCAATTACCTCTTACAAAACTATGTGACATATGCATATATTCTACATTTTCATTAAGTTGAATAGATGCAATCTGACCAATATCTCCGTTTTGAACGATAGATTTTATCCTACTCCAGAATGGTGTATATCTTAATACGTGACAAATCGTTAATGTTCTATCCATTTCTTTCGCTTTTTCTACCATTTTAATACACTCTTTAGGAGTAGGAGACATCGGTTTTTCAAGCAACACGTGATATCCTAAATCTAATGCTTTCATTGTTGGTTCAAAATGCGCTTTATCTTGTGTACATATGATTGCTATATCAGCTTCTGGCTTCATGTCCAATAATGCTTTCCAAGACGCTTGTACATATTGTTCATCTAAACTATGATGACTACTTATGCGCTCTCTTCTTTCTTTAACAGGTTCCGCTACCCCAATTAATTTAATTTTATGAGGCAAAGACTTTATCAAATTCGCATAAACTCTTCCCCCTCGATCACCTGCACCTAACAAAATCGCTTTTTTTATACCCATTGAATCGTCCCCCTTTATCATTCAATAGTTTCATATTACTACTATAAAAGTAAAAAATCACACATTTACCATTATTTTTTGTTCATATTTGTTCAAAAATGTTATTATTATAAATAAAATTAAAGATAAAAAAACAGTAGGCTTTCAAATTATAAAATGAATGTCTACTGTTTAACTATTGATATATTCAATTACTGACCTTGATTTTGTTGCATTTGCATGAGTTCATCTGCTGTAAATTGTACATCAGTTCCAATAATAATTTGGATATTTTTATCACTAATCACTTTGTTTCCTAATGCGCCAGATTGTTTGATTTTTTCTTGATCAACAACACTTGTATCTTTTAAAGTTAGTCGTAGTCTTGTTGCACAGTGATCGATAACTTCTATATTATCATTACCACCAATTGCTTCATATATAAGCTTTGTCTTATTAGATACTTTCACACCACTATTGTTTGTTAAAGTACCTGCTTCATCTTCTTCAAGACTAGGATCTTGCTTTGCCGCTTCTTCCATTAAACCATCTCGACCTGGTGTCTTAAGATTAAATGTACGAATCGCAAAATCAAATACGACGAAGTATACGACACCCATAATCAAACCAAGTACAAGTAACATTAATGGTTTATTCGCAATCGGAATACTTAGACTTAATAAATAATCTATTAATCCTGCGCTAAATGTAAATCCTGCAGTCCAATGGAATGTTGCTGCAATAAATAATGAAATACCTGTTAATAACGCGTGAATACCAAATAACATTGGTGCTGCTACTAAGAATGAGAATTCTAATGGTTCTGTGATCCCTGTTACAAAGGAAGCAATCGCTGCTGTAACCATTAAAGAACCTACTACTTTTCTATTACGCTTCTCAGCATTTTTCCAAATCGCTAATGCTGCAGCTGGCAAACCAAACATCATAATTGGGAATAATCCTGCTTGGTAACGACCTGTTATACCCGCTTCACCTTTACTAGACCAGAAGTTTGCAATATCATTAATACCCGCAATATCAAACCAGAATACTTGGTTTAATGCGTGATGCAATCCAAATGGTAATAATAAACGGTTAAAGAATCCATATAACCCGGCACCAAGAGGTCCAAGTTTAGAAATCATTTCACCAAATGACACTAAGCCGTTATATACTGGCGGCCAAATAAACATAAGTGCGATAGAAATGACTAACATTGCCGCTGCTGATAATATCGGCACAAGACGTTTACCACTAAAGAAAGCAAACGCTGTTGGTAATTTCGTATCTTTAAATCTATTGTAAATTGCTGCTGTAACTAAACCACAAATAATCCCGATAAATACATTACTAATACCCGTAAATGCGATATCAACTTTATCCTCAGCAACATGCAATACTTTCGCCATTGCTTCTGGCTTTAATACTTGTGTAACCACTAAAAATGATACAAGTCCACTAAGTGCTGCTGCACCATTTTTATCTTTAGACATACCGAATGCTAAACCTACTGCAAAGAGTATTGGTAAATTATTAATAACTGCTAAACCACCATTTGCTAAAAAGTTTGCAACGCTATTTCCTTCCCCGTTAATTGCACCTGAATCAATAAAAGATGCGATACCTAAAAGTAACCCAGCTACCGGTAAAATCGAAATAGGTAGCATTAGAGACTGTGCAAATTTTTGCATATAAGCCTTCATATTTTTCTCCCCTTATATATTTGTTGGAAACGTAATCTCTATTACATATTTACCATAAAAAACATTTGATGTATATAACGAATTAATATTTCAAAAACTTAAAATAATCAATTAATTATTTTTAACAAAAAATAATAAGTACTTAGCTAATATTTATATCAACATACTTTCTAAAAATTAAGAGCCTGCAACAATTTTCATGTTTCAGACTCTTTCTTACTTACTTATTCACTTTTTTTACAACTGATGACTTCAATCCGATTTGTCCAAAGCCAGGTATTTTACAATCAATGTCGTGACCATCTTCTGGGTCCACTAATTTGATACCTTTAACTTTAGTGCCTTGTTTAATAGAATTAGATGATCCTTTTACTTTTAAATCTTTAATGACCGTTACAGTATCTCCATCATTTAATTCAACACCATTTACATCTTTAATAACTGTGTTTTCTTCCTTTGATGCATCTTCGTCGTTTATAGACCATTCATGATTACACATTGGACAAATATAAAGTTGTCCATCCTCGTAAGTATATTCTGAATCACATTTAGGGCAATTTGGTAATGTTGCTTCCATCTTTCAACCTCCGAAAGTTTATCATAACCTCTATAATTTATCACATTTTCATAAATACTGGTATTGGATTTTCATAAATTTAAGGTTTCATGATGATATATGACGTAATCTCTTTCACTTTAGCGTCTTTTTTATGATTTTCAAATTTATACATTTCAGCAAAATGAATTTCCTCACCAGAATTCAATATAATTATGCCATGTATAGAACCTTCTTTACCGTGCGTAAGCATTGATTTAATTTCAAGGCTAGATACTTTTTGCAAGTGCTCGTTAATTTCATCTAAAAATGCTTTTCTACCCTTTAATTCAAAAGAACCTGGTACTTTCCATACTAAATCATCTGTTAGCCATTCATTAAGATACTTTTCATCTCCAACGAGTGAAGCAATCACAATATCTCTGATAATTCTTCTTTTTGGTGCGTTATCACATTTTAAATCTCCTAGTACTGTGAATTTCACATTCTTTAAATCATCATCTAATTGACTAAATGCTAACCCTTGTTCTGAAAATGCTTCTTTCAAAATGCCTATTGCTTTTGGTCCCATACCATGAAGTTTCGCCAAATTATGTTCATCTAATTGAGCAGCCTGTTCTAACGTCGTAACATTGATCTTGTTCAAAGCATTTGTTGCTGGTTTCCCTATTTTCGGTAAATTTGTCATCCGAACACAGCTCCCTTTATGAAATGTCTTTTCGTTTAAACCCTATAAATCCAATTATGATAAGCACGACAGATAAGATGATTAATATACTTATACCCGAATAATTCATATCTTCAACAGGTATTTCAGGAATATGATGAAATGGCGTTATATCTTTTAACCAGTCTTTAATATTTAACAATTGTCCTAAATAAACGACGAAAAACGTATAAGTTAAATACAGATAAACGATAAAGTGTCCTTTATTAAACCATCCTAAAAGTACAACGCCAAGTGCTACGAAAGATATAATGGCAGGTATATGCACAATTCCAGACTTTATAATTGTCCAAAAACTAAATGGATCATTTAACACAGATGCTTGGGCAACATACAAACCGAATGCAGCTATAAAAATCATAAAGATAGCATTAAATAATGAAACAACTAAATAACTACTCAACAATTTAATTCTTGAAATAGGTCGAGACATTATAAGTTCTATTCGATGAGTATCTAATTCGTTTTTTATTTTGTATAAACTTAATAGTGGAGGTATTGTTGATACTATAGCCATTATAATCATTAAAGTCGGTAAGAATGCTTCTATATAATGATCACCTTTCCCAGCTACCATTTGCTGCAACATTTCGTTATCTTTAATAAAATCATCTAACTCACCAAATATTGATCCATATGAAGCGCCAAATACAAACATCCCTATTGCCCAGGAAATAAGCCCTACTTTATACAATTTAAGTTGTAAACCTAGTGGAGATAACCATATTTTATGTGCTGTTCTTTTACCTGGTTTAGAAGGCAGTAAGCCAGACTCTATATCCCTTCTAAAATAAAGTATCATCGCTACCATTAAGAAAATAATAGCCGTTATTAAAGTTATGACGATTGGCCACCAATTATTTTCAGAATAAGCAAACGTTCTTGTAATCCATCCTAGAGGTGAAACCATAGAAATATCTTCATTTATGACGTCACCAACAGCTCTCACTAAATAGCTTAAGAGCAATACTGTAATGCTATAGCCAGTAACACTACTACTTGTTTCAGTTAACTGTGAAAATATAGCTGTCATCATACCAAATAGAATCCCAATTGATCCTAATGAAACTGCATAAACAATTGAACCTTGCCAATCCACACTATTAATATTCATTAAAGGTAATATAATCATAATCAAAATGGTTATCATGACATTCACAATTATCATCTCAATAAGTGCACTTATGAGTTGCGATACTTTTCCAACTGGCAATGCTCGAATCATTTCAATACGACCTGCAGATTCATCTCCTCTAGTACTCTTTGAAACAAGTAAAATACTCATTATTGCAACGAGAATACTTGTAAATAGCAACATCTCGTGCGTAAATAACACGCCAACTGATACATGTTCAAATTGTCCTGGTCCTAACATTGCTTCCATTGCAGGATTTTTAGAAGTTTCAACAATTGGTTGCATATCTGATTGGTGTGGATACATACTTTTAAATGTTGGTGGTATGATAACTGTTAAAACTACGATACCTAATATCCAAAACAGCATTTTCCATTTATGTGTCTTAAGGTAAAATAACGTTAATTGTCCAACACCGTTAAAGAGATTATTCATATTACTCACCTCTTTCAATATTCACACCATAATGTCTCATAAATAAATCTTCTAATGTAGGTGGCATACTTTCTAATTTCAACAACTCAAACCGACTTAAATATTTAATAATATTAGAAACCTTCTCTGAATCCACTTGAAAATGATATGTCTCTCCTTCTTTAGAAATATCATGTACACCATCTTGCTCGTCTAAATCTGTTAGAGCTTCTTTAGACTGAACGACGAAATGCATTCTCGTTAAATGTCTCAAATCATCCAACGTTCCCATTTCTACGATTTCACCTTTTCTAATAATGCCGACTCTGTCACATAATTTTTCTACTTCACTTAATATATGACTCGATAATAGAACACTTTTGCCCTCTTTTTTCTTTTCTAATACACATGCTTGGAATACTTGTTCCATTAAAGGATCCAATCCAGATGTCGGTTCATCTAATATAAGAAGTTGTGCATCTGTTGTAAATGCAGCGATAAGTGCAACTTTCTGTCTATTACCTTTAGAATATGACCCACATTTTTTAGTAGGGTCTAAATCAAATTTTTTAATCAGTTCATCTCTTTTTTCATCATTTCGAGTCCCACTTAATTTCAAGAATAAATCTATCACTTCTCCACCTGTTAAGTTTGGCCACAAATTAACATCACCTGGAACATAGGCAATTTGTTTATGAATTCGAACTGCATCTTTCCAAGCATCTTTATCAAATGCCTCAATAGTACCTGAATCTGGTTTAAGCATGCCTAAAATTGCTTTAATGGTCGTAGATTTCCCAGAACCATTTGGACCGATAAAACCAAATATTTCTCCTTCTTCAACAGTGAAATTCACACCGTTTAAAGCTTTAAATTTACCAAACGTCTTCGTAACATTATTTACTTTTAACAATGTCATATTAATCACGATCCTTATAGAAGATTTTACGCATTTCCTTTATATATAAATCGAATTCATCATAAAAGCTTTGATAATCATTCTGCTCGATCATTTGATGTGTTATTCGTGTCTTCATAGATTCTGCTAAACCGTCAATCGAGTACTTTATAATATTGATAGACATTTCAACATTTAAATTATTTTTAAAAAGATCCTTATCTAAATCTTCAAATAGTGCATTTTGAACTTTACTTTGTAATTGTTTAATATGTTGGTCTTGTTCTTCAGATATATAATGATGTCCAGATTCCTCCAGAACAATTTTCGTTAAAAACTTCGACATATGAGGATGAATCGTCATTAAATTAGATTTAATCTTCGCTTGTTTAACTAATCTATTAAAAACATCCTTCTCAGAAGTATCAATCTGTTTAAAATAATATTCCTCAATGAAATCTAATGAATAATCCACTAGAAATTTAAATAATCCTTTTTTATTTATAAAGTAATAAAAAAGCATCCCTTTACCAATACCAGCATTTTCAACAATACGATTCGTAGAACTTTGTTGATAGCCATAATTAGAGAACTCCATCAGCCCTGAATTGATTATTTTTTGACGCTTTTCTTCATCTAAATTATAGAATGCATCATTCATCATATACACCTTCCAAAACATATTAGACCAGTTCGGTCGACTACATCATAACGCTATCGACCATATTGGTCAATTATTGTTACTAAATAGAAAAGCCACCAATTCGCAAAATACGAATTGGTGGCTTATTTAGTACTTACAGCACTATGTACTGACCCCTTTGTTTGCATATCAAAATAAATCAAATTCAAATTAAAGACCTAAAGCTGTAATCAAATCTACGATTGGTTGTAAAATACTTGTTAACATAAGAAATCTCCTCCTTTGTTTAAGTTATTCTTATTCTATATCAAATAATTATAAGTATAAAAAATGAGTAAAGTTACATTACTCATCGTGTTATATATCCTCACCTTTCGCTTACATTTAAAAACATTTATTTATATTAATATGCAAAATACAAATAATCGTAGTATAATGCTTTTTATATTGTTTTATAAATCTTATTGTTTACATATGTTTTATTGTGTTTAAGGAGAGCGAATTAAAAATGGAAAATCATGAGTTACAAAGAAGTATGTCAAATCGGCATATTCAGTTAATTGCTATTGGTGGCGCGATTGGTACCGGTCTTTTTCTTGGGGCTGGTAAGAGTATTTCACTAGCGGGTCCATCTATTTTATTAGTTTATATTATTATTGGTTTTTTCTTATTTATTATGATGAGAGCCTTAGGGGAATTATTACTTTCAAATAGTAACTACAATTCTTTCATTGATATTGCTGAACATTATTTAGGTCCTTTATTCGGATTTTTAACTGGATGGACGTATTGGTTTTGTTGGGTTGCAACGGGGATAGCGGATATTACGGCTGTGGCTAAGTATATTCAGTTTTGGTATCCTGATGTTCCTGCATATGTTTCTGCAATTGCAACAGTTGTTATTCTATTAGGTTTAAATCTTATGACTGTTAAATTATTTGGTGAGGTCGAATTTTGGTTTGCACTTATTAAAATTATCGCCATTATATTATTAATTGTCATTGGTTTATGGATGATATTTAATGGTTTTAAATCTAGCACAGGTATTCAATCTGGATTTAATAATTTATATAGCCATAATGGTTTCTTCCCAAATGGTGCTATGGGCTTCTTACTGGCTTTCCAAATGGCAGTATTTAGCTTTGTAGGAATTGAACTTGTAGGTGTTACAGCTCGTGAGACGAAAAATCCTGAAAAGAATTTACCTAAAGCGGTTAATTCTATCGGTATTCGTATTTTAATTTTCTATGTATTAAGTTTATTAATCATTATGAGTATCACACCATGGAATAAAATTGATCCTGCTGAAAGTCCTTTTGTTAATTTATTTGTATTAGCTGGTATTCCAGCTGCTGCGGGTATAGTTAACTTTGTCGTGTTAACTTCAGCTGCAAGTGCTGCAAACAGTGGATTATTCAGTAATAGTCGTATGGTTTATGGTTTAGGTCAAACGGGTCATGCGCCTGAAGGGTTAAGCAAGACAAATAAACGTGGTGTACCTTATCCAGCATTGATATTCTCAGGTGTTGTATTATTCTTCGCTGCGATATTAAATTATTTTATACCAGATGACGTATTTACACTCGTTACGACATTAGCTACAATATTCTTTATTTTTATTTGGTCTATCATTTTAATTTGTTATATCAAATTTAGAAAAGAAGACAAATCTTTACACGAAAAATCTAAATTCAAAAATCCATTCGGTGTGATTGGATCATATCTTGCATTAATATTCTTTGTATTTGTATTAGTTATTTTGTTCTTTGCAAATGATACACGTACAGCATTAATGTACTCACCTTTATGGATTGTACTATTGCTTGTTGTTTATTATATAAATCGTCGCAAGCATTCTACTTCAAATGAATAAATTTTAAAAACAGTAAACATCGTCATATGACATGTTTACTGTTTTTTATTGAATAAATGTAATATACCATAGAATAATATTTAAATTCTTGTTATATATTGAATGCAATTAATAGTGTAATATTTATCTATATATTCTAAATTTTTAGAAAATACTATTAACTTCTTGATTTAGATATGCTAAAGTTTGACTATTAACTTTAAAAAGGAGGGAATGCTAATGGTTAGTGAACCGCTTATTTCAGCAACAATACTATTCGCATTAATCGTTCTCGGGGAAATTATTTCTTATCTTACAAAGGCTCGTGTACCAATGTTATTAACTGCAATGGTAAGTTACTTGCTTTTATCTTGGGCAGGCGTCTTACCTGAAAAGATATTAGATAATGCCATTTTACCTTCACTTGGTGCGCTTATTATTGCACCAGTTATCATGCATATGGGGACAATGATGCCGCTTCATATACTTAAATCACAATGGAAAGCAGTTGTTATATCAATATTAGGTATATTGGGTTCTACAACCTTAATATTAGTCTTCGTTACACTCCTATTTGATTTCCGTACTGCTGCTTCAGGTGTTGGACCTATTGCTGGAGGTATCGTCGCGCTGCTCATCACAGTCGAAAAGCTTCAAGATTTAGGATTAGCCAATCTCATTGTTTTACCCGCTATCGTGCAAGCACTTCAAGGCGTTATTGGTATGCCATTAAGTTCTATCCTTATGAAGCGCTATTCAAAATATTACTTAGCAAATAGACATACAGACAAAAATGTCGCTAATATTTCTAACAAAAATGAACCTAAGAAAGAAACGATATTTAATAAGAATCCGTTACTTCAAAACAATGTTATCAGACTCTTTATTATGTTCTTCTTAGCAAGTATTGCCTTCATGATTGGCGAAGTAACAGGCATTCATTTCACACTCATCAGTTTATTATTTGGTGTTATCGGTTTGAAAATTGGCTTGTTTGAACAAAAAGAACTGGAACGTAATCAATCATTCACAATCATGATGGTTATTATCATTTTAATCGTTATCGGTTCTATGGGCGGCATTAAACCACATGATTTATGGGAATTCTTACCTGCTATTTTATCTATTCTTGTTATAGGTACAATTGGTATTTTAATTGGCGGATTTATCGGTGCTAAATTAATTGGTTGGAAACCAACTAAAGCATTACCTGTTGCTTTAACCGCATTGTATGGTTTTCCAGGTGATTTTATTTTATGTGAAGAAGTCAGTCGATCTGTTACTGATAATGAGGAAGACAGAGAAGATGTATTTAACGAGTTATTAAGCCCGATGATTATTGGTGGGTTTACAACAGTTACAGTTGCATCTGTTATTTTAACATCTATATTAATGAACTTTATTAAGTAATTGAGGAGGACATAGATATGATTATAAAAAACATCAATTTAATAGACGGTACTGGAAAAGGCATTCAACGAGGTGTGGATATAAAAGTTGAAAATCATGTCATTTCTGAAATTGGTAGTAATTTAAATGGCGACAATATAATAGAAGGAAATGGTCAATATCTATTACCAGGTATAATCGATAGTCATGTACATGTTATGTTGGAAATGGAACCTTTAGAAAGAAGATTATCTACACCTTTTTCATATAACTTCTACAAAGCAATTGATCATTTAAAACGAACAGTTGATGCAGGTGTTACAACCGTTCGAGATGCTTTAGGAGCAGATTTAGGTTTAAAAGAAGCTGTGAATGATGGTTTAATACTCGGACCGCGTTTACAAATAAGTGTCAACGCATTAACCATTACAGGTGGTCATGGGGATAGTTATACTAAATCCGGTATACAACTCCCTATTTTGCAAGATGGCTATCCTGGTTTACCGAGTGGTATATGTGATGGTGTGAATGAAGTCCGTAAAAAAGCACGCGAAATGTTAAGAGCTGGTGCTGATGTATTAAAAGTACATGCAACGGGTGGTGTAACAAGTGCAACTGACCATCCAGATTATACGCAATTCTCATTAGAAGAATTAAAAGTCATTGTAGAAGAAGCGCAATTTAGAAATAATCGAAAAGTTATGGCGCATGCTCAAGGGTTGCAAGGTGTTAAACAATGTATAGAAGCAGGCATTCACTCAATTGAACATGGTATATATTTAGATGATGAAGCTGTTCAATTAATGAAAGAAAAAGAAATGTACCTCGTACCTACATTACTCGCACCACTTTCCGTTATAGAGTTCGCTGAAGAATTAGGTATGAGTGAAAATTCTATTAAGAAATCTAAACAAGTCATGCAAGACCATATTGATAGCTTTAAGAAAGCACATCAAGCTGGTGTAAAAATAGCAATGGGTACAGATGCAGGTGTATTCAAACATGGAACTAATTTAAGAGAATTAGAGCTTATGGTTGAACACGGCATGACAGAAATGGAAGCTATTGTTTCGTCTACTAAGACAGCTGCTGAATGTTTAGGTTATGACGACGACTTAGGTACAATTGAAGTCGACAAGAAAGCAGACTTCATTATACTAGATCAAAATCCTTTAGAAGACATCAAAGTATTAAGAGACCCAAATAAAATTAAAGTCGTTTCAATAGATGGCAAAATTGTCAAAGACATTAGATAATATCATAGCATTTAAAGTGTATTCTAGAAATAGATACATATGAGAACCCCCTAAAAGTGGTCACTTTTAGGGGGTTCATTTATTACATATTACCGATTGATAAATATTTAGTTTCTAAATAAGGTTCAATACCTTCGATACCACCTTCACGGCCATATCCACTTTCTTTAAATCCTCCAAATGGCGCATGCGCTGCTGATGGCGCACCATCATTCCAACCTATCACACCGAAATCAAGCTTCTTATAAATATCAAAGCCTGTACGATAGTCATTCGTGAAGAAATAAGCGGCTAAACCATATTCTGTATCATTGGCAACTTTAATAATTTCATCTAAGTCTTCGTATGCCATGACTGCAGCGATTGGTCCGAATGTTTCTTCATGCATCACTTTCATATCAAGATTTGCTTGTCTGATAACGACTGGCTTTAAGAAATTTCCACCTAATTTTAATTGTTCTAATGGTAATGACAATTCTCCACCATGATGTACGGCATCTTCAATTTGGTCAATGACTTTATCTACAGCTTGTTGATTAATGAGTGGACCCATTTCAACACCCTCTTCTAAGCCATTTCCTACATTTAATGCATTTACTTTTTCAGTTAAACGTTCTGTAAAAGCTTGTTCTATATCTTGATGTACATAAATTCTATTTGCACTTATACAAGTTTGTCCTGAATTTCTAAATTTAGTCGCGATTGTTTGATCAACTGCTAGTTCAATATCTGCATCTTTATGAACAATAACTGGTGCTAATCCACCTAATTCCATCGTGACATTTTTAACTGTATTTGCAGAATCTTTTATTAAATGTTTACCTACTGGTGTAGATCCTGTGAATGTTATCTTCTGTATAATTGGACTTTCAGTAAATATTCTACCTGCGTCTTTACCACTTAATACAACATATTGAATGGCATCTTCAGGGATACCCGCTTCATGTGCCAATTCAACCATTCTTATCGTCGTTAGTGGTGTTTCTAAAGCCGGTTTACAAACAATTGTACAACCTGCTGCTAATGCTGGTGCCATTTTTCTCGCAATCATTGCTGCCGGGAAATTCCAAGGAGTAATTGCACCAACAACACCTACTGGGAACGGATCAGTGATAATTTTTTTACCTTTTTGATTAGCAGGTATAGTCTTACCATAAATACGTTTTGCTTCTTCTTGATACCATTGAATGTAACTATTTGCGTAAGCAACTTCGCCTAATGCTTCTTTATAAGGTTTACCGTTCTCTAGAGTAATTAATTCTGCTAATTCTTCTTTATGTTCATCAATTAATTGATACCATTTTAATAAAAGTGATGAACGTTCATGAACGTCTTTTTCACGCCATGATTCATATGCAACTTGTGCTTTATCAATTTGTTGAATTGCTTCTTCTTCAGAAGTATAAGGAATCGTCTTAACGACTTCATTCGTTGCTGGATTGTATACTTTTAGCTGTTTCAAATACTTCATCCCCTTTTGATTTTGTTAAATATAAGACTGCTGCTATGCCATACCATACGAATACGATAATCCATTCATGTGGCCAAATAAGTGATGACGGCATTCCTGGTAAATAGATTGCGATAAACGCAATACTTAAAATTACAGCAATCCAACCAACTACTTTACCACTTTTAATACGATATGGTCTTTCTAAATTAGGTTCACTTTTTCTTAATTTCAAAAATGCACATGCAACTAAGAAGTAACCTAATACAACACCGATCCCACCAGCATCAACAATCCATACTAATGCAGGACGACCTAATAAAGGTGCAATAAATGCTAATACACCAAGGAATATAATACCGTGTGTTGGTGTTTTGTATTTAGGGTGAATGTATGCAAACCACTTAGGAATCATATTATTTTTCGCCATCGCATATAAAATACGACTACCACCGATAATAAATGCATTCCAACTTGTGATAATACCAGCAATTCCACCTAATACGAGTAATATTCCAAATCCACTTGATCCAAATAAATTCACCATTGCATCTGCCGTAGCTAATTCACTTGTACTTAATTGACTTGGTGTTAAACCAGTCGCAACACCAAACACAATTAATAAATAGAAGATAACCGATGCTATAATAGAGATAACTAAAATACCACCTATTTTTTTAGAAGGTGCTTTTACTTCTTCAGCTATTTGTGGAATAACATCGAACCCTACGAATAAGAATGGAATCATGATCAGAACAGACATTGTTCCACCTACACCACCATTAAACAATGGTTTAAGATGTGTAAAGTCACCATTGAACCCTGCACCAAAGAATAATAACAAACCAACGCCTACAATAAATATTGTGAATACAGTCTGCATAACTGCAGCTGGTTTAACGCCAAAGTAGTTTAATGATGTTAATATGACACTACCTAATGAACCGATAAGTACCCAAGTTAAGTAAACATCCCACCCGGCTAAATTCCATAATAAGCCAGAATGTTCAAACGGTATGACATAGTCTATAACAGTTGGTAATGCGACTGCTTCAAATGTAATAACAGATACATAACCAAATAACACTGACCAACCAGATATAAATGCTACACCTGGACTAAATGCTTTCTTAACGAAGACAAATCCGCCACCTGTTTCAGGAATTGCAGAGGCAAGCTCTGCGTATGTTAATCCAATAAAAATTACTAATAATCCACCAATTACAAATGCGATAATACTACCTAGAAATCCTGCTTGTGAAATCCATTCTCCCGAAAGAACAACCCAGCCCCATCCAAGCATGGCGCCAATCGCGAGAAATAATACGTCTGCTATATTCATTGATTTATTAAATTGAGAATTCATAATTATACCCCATTTTTATTAGTCAAATTTCTTAAAGACTAGATTCTAAGATTGATAATCCTTCGTTTAATTCTTGATCTGTAATGACTAACGGTGCTAAAAATCGAATCACATTTCCGTTAATACCAGCTGATAATAATAATAAACCATTTTCATTTGCTGCTTTAACGATTTGTGACGTTTTAACTTTATCAGGTGATTGCGTTTCTGGATCGACAATTTCCATTGCGACCATTGCGCCTAATCTACGAATATCTCCTATAAATGAATGCTCTAATTTAAATGCTTCTAATCTTGATTGAATTGTTGCGCCAAGTTGTTCAGCTTTAGCATTTAAGTTTTCTTCTCCAATAATTTCAATTACTTTTAATGCTGCTTCACATGCAAGTGGATTTCCTGCATATGTACCACCAATTTCGCCTGGATTTGGGCTATCGACAATTTCGCTTCGTCCAACAACACCACTTAATGGGAATCCTGCTGCTAGAGATTTTGATACAGTCATTAAGTCTGGAATAACATCAAAATGCTCAATTGCAAATGTCTTACCAGTACGTGCAAAGCCTGTTTGAATTTCATCTGCAATAAATACGATACCATGTTCTTCACAAATATCTTTTAATGCATGAATAAATTTCTTATCTGGAATGATAAATCCACCTTCACCTTGTACTGGCTCAATCACAACACATGCCACTTCTGAAGGATCCACTGTTGCGATAAAGAAATTCTTCAAATCTTTAATGACTGAATCTATGTATGCCTCATCACTTAATCCTTCAGGTTTATCTGCTAAATAAGGATATGGCGCTTGATATACTTCTGGTGCAAATGGGCCAAACCCCAATTTATAAGGTCTTACTTTACTTGTCATAGACATCGTTAAATTTGTTCTTCCGTGAAAGCCTCTAACAAATGATACAACTTGTTGTCTACCTGTATATTTTCTAGCGATTTTTACAGCGTTTTCTACTGCTTCTGCGCCAGAATTTAGTAATACTGTTTTCTTTTTATGGTCACCTGGTGTAATTTCTGCTAATTTCTCTGCTAATTTAATATAACTTTCATACATAATCACATTGAAACCAGGTAAAATAAATCTTTCAAGCTCGTTTTTTAAATGTTCAGTTATTTTAGGATGTGAATGACCAACGTTTAACGTACCAATTGCTCCTGCAAAGTCAATCCACTCTTTACCGTCTTTATCTGTAACTGTTGCCCCTTTTGCAAAATCAGCAATATGTGTATTACCATTACTGACACCTCTTGCTACATATTCGTTACGTAAAGATTCCAATTGTTCTTGAGTCTTACCCATCAAAATCCCTCCTATTGTTTATTTAGTACATATTAAAAAAAGATTGGTATAATGAAAAGTACCAGTTTTTAATTTTTAATAGTACCAGAGGGGCGAACGATATGACTCAAACTTACAAATATAGAGAAATTTATCTCAAATTAAAACAAGATATACTCTCTCAAAAATATAATAGTCACGAAAAATTACCATCCAAAAGACAACTTTCAATTGATCAAAATGTCAGTATTAACACTGTCAAGAATGCTTATGAACAACTTTTTGCTGAGGGTTATATATACACAAAGGAAAGACAAGGTTACTTTGTTGAGGCATTAAATAAGTTAATCATTCAAGATCAACATATTACGCAACCTTTAAACAATAACCCAACTCAAATTAAATCTTCATATCGTTATTCTTTATCGCATATGACAACAGACATCTCACAATTTCCAATAGACTTATGGTCTAAATATGTGAAAGAAGCTTTTCATCTTTTCAAACATGAAATGTCAGAAATCCCTGTATATAAAGGGCCGCTTGAGCTAAGAAAATCAATCGCTCAATTGATTTCATACAAAAGAGGTGTCGTTTGTTACCCTGAACAAATCATTGTCGGCTCAGGTACAGCGAACTTATTAAGCAGCTTATTCAAAGCATTTTCAAACAATCAAAAAATCGCTATTGAAAATCCTGGATATTCTCGAATGAGAAAGCTATTTATCGGCATGGGACAGGATGTCGTTAATATCCCACTAGACAACAAAGGGTTATCTGTTGAACATGTGAAACAGGCAAAGCCTGATTTTGTCGTGACAACACCTTCACATCAATTTCCAACAGGCACCATTATGCCAATTTCAAGAAGAATTGAATTACTCAACTGGGTAACGGAACATAATAAATATATTATAGAAGACGATTATGATAGTGAATATAAATATGGTACAGATAATATTCCTTCATTATATAGTTTAGATAAGAATGAACGTGTAATATATTTAGGTACATTCGCGAAAACATTAATGCCAAGTTTAAGAATAAGCTATATGGTCTTACCCTATCCACTTTTATATAAATTTGATGCGATAACAGATACATCCATTACAGATTTAAGCTTAATAAATGCTTATGCCCTACATTTATTTATTAAATCCGGAAACTATGAGAAATATATTCGTAAAATGCATCATACTTATACTGAAAAGAGAGAGCTTTTTCTAAAAGTATTAAAAAGATCATTTAAAGAAGACGTCTCGATATACGACATGGAGGCAGGTCTTCATTTTCTAATTAATATTAAGACAGACTTAAGTTATCAAGAGATTGAACAAAAAGCGCATGACCACGGTATAGAATTATATACGATTAGACGTTTCATGGCTGATGAACCTGAAAACACACCATTTAAAACACTTATTATTGGATTTGCGAAAATAAATCGAGATGATATCGAACCTGCTATTTTAAAACTAAAAGACATTATATATGATAGCCATTGATAACTATGACATAAAAAATACTTTCATAACCAACGCTTCTATACAAGGTTGGTTATGAAAGTATGATTGTCTTCTATTATATAAACTATTTTTTATAATTGATTTGATAACTTGTGACACTATTAAATGTGTCGCCATTTCTTAAAATTGATGGTGCTGATTCATTTAATAAATTAATATCATTAGGTAGTGATTGCGTTTCTAATGTAAAGCCACTATGTACATGAATAGAGTCTTTGCGATCATTCCAATTTACATCGTTCAATGTAAATATGACAACTTCATTCTGATTAGTCGTCATTTCAAGTTCCAATTTATCATTCGACACTTTGAAAGTGCCATCTTCTAATTTCACTGGATGATCAATACCATTAAATTGCTTGATTTGTTGTAATCCACTTTCGAATATATCTTTAAAAGTTATACTATCTTTCCCAGTTTCTACATTAATCTTCTCTGTATCGAGAGATTCCACAATTTGATTATCCTTTAGCGGATATAATCGAACGTTATGATGAAGTTGATGGTTTTCAATAGATGCATTTGTTTCATTCAAATTAAAATACACATGATTCATCGGATTCAATAAAGTATCTTCAGTACTCGTTGCTTCATATATAATTGACCACTTCAAATTCGTTAAATCATATTGATGTGTTACAGTCATATTAATATCACCTGGAAAATGATCAACTGAATGTTTCAATTCTACATGATATACAATACGGACAATATCATCTTCATTAACAATGTCATAATCAAACACTTGAGTATGCAACCCATTAGAACCACCATGTAAATTATGCACACCATCATTTTGTTCAATCTGATAGGATTCACCATTTAATACAAACTGACCATTTTCAATTCTGCCACCATATCTTGCAACAGTCGCACCAAAGAAATAAGGATTTTGCTCATAATATTCTATTAAATCATCTCTTTCAGTCGGACCAAGGATAACGGATCTACCATCAATTTTCCAATCGACAATCCGCATACCAAAATTCGTGAATTGAACCTTTGAACGCTCATCATAGATTGTAATCAAATCTATATTCTTCTCTTTATCTAAAGTCTCAATCTCAAATGACATTAGCCTCATCCTATTCTATAAAGTCTACATGCAGTTAATTAAAGTTTAGCATATTGTTCCAATCAATTCTCATTTACATGATCAAACGAATCAGCGTAAAAGTCATATTTCATATTATTCGTTGGTAAAATTCTTATTTTAGCTTTTCCTACAATTTGTTCGTCGGTAATGAGCCCAACATCTTGGCGACTATCGTTACTATTCAAACGATTATCACCGAGGACTAAATATTTACCTTCTGGAATTACTTTTTCACCTTCAGAATTTTTTGTATCTGATACATCAAAGTTTTCCGTTAAATATTCCGTGAATTTATGCTTCTTATTAAAATCTAAATAAGGTTCTGCAACTTTTTCATGATTGATATATAATTGATCATTCTTATAACTGACAGTGTCACCAGGTACACCTATTAACCTCTTAATATAATCCTTTTCTTCATTCGCATGAAAAATAATCACATCACCTCTATCAATCGTACCAAGCGTTTTCGAAATTTTACTAACAATCAAATTGTCTTTATCATTAAACGTAGGATACATAGACTGTCCATGCACCTCATATCTACTAAATAAAAAAGTCGCAATAAGCCACGCCACAACAATAGCAACAACGATAGACGCAACCCATTCCATTAAATTCTTAACCACTATAACCCTCCTCAAACTCATATTAATCTTCAAAACTTAAATTGATTGGTTCATCTAATAAATTTCTCTCCATGGACATATTTGTAGAAGGTATATTTAAATCTACGTTTGTAAATTTAATATTATCAACCCAAACTTTACCAGAGCCATTTAATAAAATGCCCATAGAAATCACTTCACTTTGTTCAGGAATATCTAATACTACAGAGTAAATATTCCAACTATTTGTACCTTTAATTTGTCTATTTGACATATTATCGAATTGCAAAATATCTTCATATTTATCATCTACTCTCATCCACAAGCCAGTAGACTCAATAACTTTATCTGTTTTAATAAATGCTGATAATTTCATTCGTTTATTAAGATACTTCTTAGCATTGAACTGTTGCATCATAGTAGCAAAACCATTATTTCTCTTATTATTTCTTGATTCTAACCTTGCTGAAACTTTACCTTGGTAAACAACTTCATCATCAATACTCATCACATAATCATCTGGATTACTACCACTTAGAAACCAACCTTTAATATCATTTTTCATATTATATTTTCCTCCTTTTATTTTTACATCTTTCATTATTTTTCTGTATTGTCCAGGAGGTAATCCATAATATTTTTTAAATGCTCTAGTAAAAGCTTCTTGAGATTCAAATCGATAATACATAGCTATATCTATAATTTTATGCTTTGAATTTAATAACATTTGAGCTGACTGAGTAATTCTTCTTCTCCTAATATAATTTGTAAATGAAACTCCAGTATATGCTAAGAATATTCTATGGAAATGATATTTTGAAAAGCCAGCAATATTCGTTATATCTTTAGTAGTTATATCTTCTTGTAAATTGTCTTCTATCCAGAATATAGTTTTTTGAATAATATCATCATATTTCAATATGAATCACCGCCTAAATATATGATAACAATTTAAATATATAAAAATTTGATTCATATTGCTAATATACTAAACGAATGATAATGTAATATATAATATTATATTCTATAAATATACTGAAAAGAGGCATTCTCATGAAAGTATCTTGGATATTGTGGTGGATTTTAACAATCATTGAAGTTGGTGCATTTTTAACGTTCTCAATCTTTTTATGGTTTAGAGAAGTCGATGCCACTGGAGCTGTGCAAACAACAGAATTAAAATGGTTCTCTATTGGTATCATGGCAACACTTTTTATCATTCCATTCTTAACACAACTCGTTTGGTTAATCGTCAATATCATCACTTCTAAAAAGTTAAAATCTCAAAATCAAAATGTATAAATATAAAATAACGATACACTCCGTCACATTTCACTTAAATAAGAGATAAAGACATAGCGTGTATCGTCTGTTTTTATTAAAAGAGCCACCCTAATTCATGACCTTTTTTACTACTTTATATGCAGCTATTATAAAGAGAAATATTGAAACTCCCCATAATACAGCAGATAAGTTAGTTAAACTTCCTTCTAAATTTGTTGCGATAATTGGAAGTATACCTGCTATTAATATTAATAAAATAATTTGTTTCATAAAGATTCACCCTTTGGTACATTATTCTTTATTTTGGCCATCCTAAATAAATAGCAAAGATAATAAGAACTGCACCAACAACTATAGATCCTTTATAAATATTATGCTCTTTTCTACGTTTTATACCAACTACTACTATAACTAAACCTAATATAAATGAAAGTAACATTATATAAAAACCCATGTGATATACCTCTTTCGTTGTTAATATTATTTTAAAGACTCAAAAACTTATGATATTCATAATATATTTCTTTATAATATAAATGTAACATTTTATACATAATTATGGTAATCATATATATTAAAGAGATGAAAATGTTATCTGTTTTACCAGTAATTATATGAGATGGTATAATATGAAATGAATAATCTCACATAAATTATAAGAAAGAATATCAATGGAGGGTTAAGCATGAAAGTAAAAGAATTACTTCAGAAAAGTTTCAACGATTTACTTGAGTTAGAATTAACGGGTTATAATATCGCAGTTGTACTAGTTGCGGTTGTTGTCTTAAGCGTTCTCATCACACCTTTATTTGGAATTCCTGTCGGACTTTTAGGTGGCGCGTATTACTTAAAAAATTATAAATAATATTTAAAGCCCGTTTCCTTGAAAACGGGCTTTATTGATCAATTCCTTATATACTTGCTTGAATTAAACCTATTCCAATTACGACAACAAGATAAATCACAGTCCATATTACTGCTGTCTTTCCTTTAAATCTACTTGTTGCATATAATACAACTCCAAATAAATATACTGCTAATAATGTTGATAAATCAAATACATCGAGATAATCATTACTTTGGCTAAATACTGCCAAACTTGAAATAGAGTGTTTAACTGGATCTAAACCTACAATTGCTATAATAGCTATAACGATAAGATTAAAGATTGTTGTAATTAATTTTACAAACGTTGCAGCTGCGAATAAACTTGAAGCTTTTACATCAGATTTCATAATTTTTGAGATAATTAGAAAGATTAGAAACGAAAAAGCAATGCCTATTATTGGTGCTAAAATACCACCTATGTATGCAAATACTGTAGTAAATGTAGACATTTGATTAATTTCAGTTTCACTTAATCCAGCTTCTTTTAAATCAGCTGTAAGATCATTTGTTATTGATGTAATCCATATTGAAGCAACTGATAAAATAATGACCAAAATCATATTTAACAACCACTTAGGTCGTTCTCTATAGTTGTTTAAAGTTGGTGCAAATAATAAATTTGAATGTTTCATCACTATACTCCTTTGCTTTTTGTATAATTTAAGGTTAACATTCATAAAGCATTAATAAAATACTTAATTATATAATTAATATTCTTAAATTTTATAATCGTTATTTAATTTTTGCATAGAATATGATATTCATGTACTTCTTAAGGAACTATGGAAATTAAATATTCATATGATTACTCAACAGAAATAGACAAAATATACCAAATTATGCTATTATGTAAATGAAAAAGGCAACGTGCTGTCACACGTTGCCCATGAGCCCGTTAAAAAGACGGTGGCTTTATTTAATTGGTTAATAATAACCATCGAAACATACCAAAGTTAGCGATGGTTATTTTTTATGGTTATTTTTACTAATTAATACTAAACCAATGATTGAAATAACAATCATCAGTATTTCATAATCAGTCATATTACTCCTTTCTAGGAGTTGAAACCATTATCATAGGCATCACCCCTTTATTTAAGAGATTAGCCACCATCTATCTAACTTGCTCTGTTATATTATACCAAATTCCCATTATTTGTAACATTGTTTCAGTATTATAATAGACAAAATATATGTATTTATTTTATAATATATACATAAAAGGCAACGTGCTGTCACACGTTGCCTATGAGCCCGTTAAAAAGACGGTGGCTAGTTAATTATTTATAAAAAATAACCATTAAACTGTCCAAAGTTAGAGATGGTTATTTTTTTGTACTTTTTTATGGATATTTTTAATTTTACGCTCTATCACTCATGTATGATTCCGCTATTGTTTGTGAATTACATAAAAAACCATGAATAATTAATTACAAATTTAATATTCTTAAATCTCATAAGTATTATTTTTTATTGTTCCTAACTGTGGTAACATTTCCCATGTGAGAATAAAAATATATAGGAGTGGAATAAGTTGAAGCGTAAATTATTTTGGATAATCGGGATTATCGTTATCGTTTTGTTAGTTGTTGTTGCGCTTATTGTAAAACAAACGACAAATGACACAGACGATAAAAATGACGGTTATGATACATATAAAGTTAAAAAGGAATCTCCTTTAAGTATTTCTGGTAAGGCTGCACCTACTAAAATTAAAACTTATAACAATAATGATCAGTTAGGTGAATTTGTGAGTACAGTTGTTGAAGATGGCCAATCTGTTAAACAAGGTGATCAATTGATTAACTATAATGTGAATGATCAAAAGCGCCAAGATTTACAAGATAAAGTAAATGCTGCACAAAACAAAATAGATCAAGACTACCAAAATATTAATCAGCAACCGAACAATAATGATTTACAAAACACTTTATCTAAAGATTTAAATACATTAAATGATGCTAATAAACAGTTATCGCAGTACAATCGTCAAGTAAACGAAAGTATGTATGCTTCATTTGATGGTAAAGTCGAAATGGAAAATGATAATGACGCTAACAGTGGTGAAGCGATTTTAAAATTAGTCGCAAGTGAACCTCAAATCAAAACTTCTGTATCTGAATTTGATATTACTAAAATTAAGGTTGGCGATGCAGTTAATGTAACAGTGAATAGTACTGGCGAAGAAGGTAAAGGGAAAATAACAAAGATTTCTGAATTACCTACAAGTTACGATGATAGTAACCAAAGTGAATCGATGAATACTGCAGATCCAGAAAGTGAAACAACGCAGACATCTAATCCTGTTTCTAATAATCCAAGTGTTGGTAAAGGCAACTCTAAATATCAAGTAACGATTGGTAAATTAGACATTTCTGTACGTAGTGGTTTCTCAACTGAAGGAGAAATCCCTTTAGATACGATTAAATTACCTAAATCTGTATTAACAAAAGGTAATCATGTATTTGTTGTCGATAAAAATCATAAAGTTCATAAACGACATATTAATATTAAACGACAAAACGGTGAAATCTATGTTGAGAAAGGACTTAAATCTGGCGATAAACTGATCATTTCACCTAAGAAAACATTAAATAATGGTGAAAAGGTTGAGATAGCATCATGATTAATTTAGTTAATGTGAATCGACACTTTAAAAACGGAGAAGAAACAAATCATATATTGAAAGATATTAATATATCTATTGATACAGGTGAATTTATCGCGATTATGGGACCTTCAGGTTCTGGGAAAAGTACACTAATTAATATTTTAGGGTTTATAGATAGAGGGTACACAGGTGAATATCTGTTTGATGATGAGAATTATCAACAAGTTTCAGATAATAAGCTTGCCTTTATTAGAAATAAAACAGTCGGTTTTGTCTTTCAAAATTTTAAATTGATACAAAATAATACGATTATGGAGAATGTTAGTATCCCCCTATTATATTCAGGTATGTCTTCAAAAGAACGTAAACAACGTGTTGAATCTGTCTTAAAAGACGTTGGAATAGCAGATAAAAAACATCTTGTACCGAATAAATTATCGGGTGGTCAACAACAACGTGTCGCCATCGCGCGCTCGATTGTCAACAAACCTAAATTCATTATCGCTGATGAACCAACAGGTGCGCTTGATTCTCAAACTTCTAAAGATATTATGGATTTATTTGTACGACTTAATCGCGAACAAAATACAACGATGATTATTGTTACACATGATCGTAAAGTAGCTGAACAAGCTGATCGCGTGATACACATATTAGATGGTCGTGTTCAGCGAGAAGAGGTGATAGAATGAAGAACTTACCGAATATCATATCAGTCTCTCTCAAATCTATCATGAAGAATAAACGCCGTAACATCTTTACGATGATTGGTATTATTATCGGTATAGCTGCCGTCATTACCATTATGTCTTTAGGTAATGGTTTTAAAAAGACGGCATCTGATGAATTTGCTGATACGGGTGCGAGTAAAGGACAAGCTATGATTAGCTTCATGCCTGAAAATATGGAAGGCTCTAAAGAAAATCCATTCGACAAACAAGATATTGAGCTCGTCAAACAAATAGATGGTGTCACAGATGCTAAAATTAAAGAAGATGACAGTCAAAGTTATGGAGCAAAAATGACCAATTCACAAAAGCAATCTGACATCAATATCTTTAAAAAAGACCATGTCGACAATGCATCTGAAGGTAAAGGGTTCACACAATCAGATAATGAATTGAAAGAAAAAGTCGTCACAATCGATCAAACGATCGCTAAAAAAGCGTTCAAAGGTGACGCGATTGGCAAGACGTTATTTATAGATGACCAAGGATTTAAAATTATAGGTATTGTCAATAATCCTATGTATGAAAATACAGTCAATATGCCTAGCGAAACATTCAATCGATATATGGGCGACTTAAGTCAGGAACTTCCACAACTTGAATTAAAAGTAGATAACGATGATAACAAAAAAGAAATCGCTAATAAGGCAGCTAAGCTCTTAAATAAAAGAGGTTCAGGCATGAGCGAAGGTAGTTATCAGTATTCAGATATGGAAGAAATCATGAAAAGTATCACACAAGTATTCGATGCGATTACGTACTTTGTTGCAGCAGTAGCAGGTATTTCATTATTCATTGCGGGTATAGGTGTGATGAATGTTATGTATATTTCAGTCGCTGAACGTACAGAAGAAATTGCGATAAGACGTGCGTTTGGAGCTAAAGGTCGAGACATTGAAATTCAATTCTTAATAGAAAGTATCGTGCTATGTCTAATCGGTGGCATTATAGGATTAATCATAGGTATCTTGATTTCTAAACTTGTAGAAGCCGTTACGCCTGATATGGTTCAAAGTGTTGTGAGCCTAGGATCTATTTTACTAGCTGTCGGCGTTTCAACATTAATTGGTATTGTATTTGGTTGGATACCAGCAAGGTCAGCATCTAAGAAAGAATTAATAGATATAATTAAATAGTTTAAATATAATTTAACCGCCACCTGAGTTGTCGTCCAACTCAGGTGGCGGTATTATTAGTTATACTTCAGTTAATGCATTATTAAAGTCTGCTATCATTTTGTGCCATGCTTCGTCAATACGTTCATCTAAACCGAATAGCCCGCTTCTTCCCAATATATAAATATCTGGATTGGCTTTTTGAATTTTACTAAATGTCTTCTTATTTGAAGAACCATCCATTTCAATTAAATATTTGTATTGATGTTCATCTCTTAACTTTCTTAATTCTACTATTTTATTTAATGTTTCATCGATAAATTTTTCTCCAGCAAACCCTGGGTCAACGGTCATAATTGTGATCTTATCTAAATATTGAATATATGGTTTAATCACTTCAATGGGTGTTTCTGGATTTAATACGATCCCTACTTTTTTACCTTGATCATGAATCTTATGAATCAATCGGTAAGCGACACCATTGACGACTTCTGCATGTATACATATATAATCTGTATCTACTTTTAATAATTCATCCACCCAAAATGAAGGCTCCGTGACCATTAAATGTGCAGAAACGGGTACGTCAGAAATTTTCTTAACTTGTTCAATAAACCAAGGTGAAAGTGTAATATTCGGGACATAATGACCGTCCATAATATCTATATGATAAGATTCTACGTGCTGATTCAAAAATGTAATCTGCTCGCTAAATTTATCTAAGTCCATCGTCATTAATGATGGTGAAAACTTTACATTCTCCATATGTTAAACCTCCATTAGTATACTTTAATATCGCCTAATTCTATGTCATCTTCTTCGATTTCATCGACCATTTCTTCTGATTCATTTACAGGTTTTTTAAGTAGCACAAGTACTAGAGCCGTAACAATAACATTTGCTGCGATAGCGATGACGAAACCTAATGGCTGAGACATTGTTGGAATTGCCAACATGCCACCAAACGGTACTTTCGAGTCAGCGTTCATCACCATTGAAATCGCGCCACCTACTGCACCACCGATTCCTGTAGCAATAACACATCTAATAATGTCATTTAAAACAATCGGTAAGACGCCTTCTACAATTTCAATAATCCCCATTGGGAATGCTGTTTTTAATGTTTCTACTTCTACTTTTTTATAAATATTTTTACGCATTAATCTTCCAATCCAATATGCAAATGCGAATCCAATTGGTGTAGCTGTGTTAACGACAATCAATGCTGTTATAGGTTCATGAATACCTTGTGCTTGTAAAGTTAATACAAATGCAAATACTGTCTTATTAATTGGACCACCATAATCGACACTTGCTAATACTCCGATGATAATGCCATAAATTAATTTAGAAGTACCGCTGAGTGATTGCAAATACTCCGTTAAAATATGCGTAAATTGTGTAATTGGCGCGCCGATTACATAGACCATAATAAGCCCACCTATAAGTGAAGCGATAAATGGAATTACAAGCATGGGCATTAAGCCTTTTGCCCAATTTGGCATTTTGATATATTTAATAATTAATACAACAAGATAACCTGCCAAGAAGCCACCTATTAAACCTCCGATAAAACCTGATCCAACTGCATTAGCTGTTAAACCAATAACGAGTCCAGGTGCTATACCCGGCTTATCAGCAATTGAATAAGCGATACCTGTTGCAATAACGACTGGTAACATACCCAGTCCAGCTCCACCAAGTGTTGCAAGTACATCCCAGAATGAATAGCCAGTCTTCGTTAAATCTGTTGATGAATCTCCGCCTAACGCCATTCCAATTGCAATCATGAATCCTGCTCCACATACAACTGGAATCAAATAAGATATTGCCGTAAGTAAATGACCTTTTAAATTCAACTGATTAAAAAATGTTTTCACGTTATCTCCCCCTTTGTTAGTTAGATAAAATTGCTACAACTTCTGTTTTATTTTTAGAATTTAATAATTGTTCAATCACTTCATCATTACTCAACTTTCTTGCGATTAATGATAAGAGTTTCAAATGTTCTTTAGAATTGTCGTTATCTTCACCAACTGCAAGTAAAATAACGACTTTCGCACCTGTATCATCTAAAGATGGCCACTCTACTTCATCTTTTAAGACGCCAATTGCAATACCAACTTTGTTAACGCTACTACTTTTCCCATGTGGAATCGCCACAAAGTTACCAATACCTGTTACGCCTTCTGACTCTCTTTTATAAACCGCTTCTAAAAATGCTTCTGAATTGTCTATATATTGTTCTTTATCAAATAAATGAACGAGTGTTTCTAAAGTTTCTTCTCTATTATTTGTCTCAAGTTCTGTTAAGATTGTGTTCTCATCTAATACATCTATTAAATTCATATGGCATCTCCTTTATTGTTTTGAAATTTGTTCGATTTTTTCTATTAATTTATTTGGAGATTTTATTGCGACATCTGTCGGTATTTCGATGACTTTTTTACCTTCAAATCTTTCTTTAGCGCTTACCTTTACATCTACAGCAAGCAACACGATATCAGCTTGTTTTATATCTTCAGGTGACAATTCATTTTCTACACCAATTGTGCCTTGTGTTTCGATTTTAATATTATGACCTTTCTTTTCAGCTGCTTTTTCTAACTTTTCAGCTGCGATATATGTGTGTGCAATACCTACTGTACATGCACAAATACTCACGATATTCATATTTCATTCCTCCAATTATAATAATGATTCTACAAAGTCTTCGTCTGCTAAATTTCTCATAAATACTTGAATGTCTTGCAATACTGCTTGATCTTCTTGTGGTTTAAGATTTAGCAAAATAATCAATTTCAATGACTGGTCATGCCAATTGATAATATTTGTCTCACTTTTAATTAAAAATATTTTAGTCTTTAAAATGTTCTCACTTTGAATGTGCGGTAAAATCACTTCTGGGAAAATTTCAATATTCCCATGATGTTCTCGCTCATGTACCTCTTCAATAAAAACACTTTCAGACTGAATGTATTGATTCTTCTTTAACTGACTACCTATTTCTTCTATGACATCTTGATACATTGCGTTAGTTGTATTAATTTCATAAAATAACGATTCATTCATTGTGATCACCTAACATTTCTATCATCTTTCGCAATTTGATTTGGTCATTCTTATTAAACATTGCGCTGATGACTACGATTGGAATTTGCTTTACTTCAGGTATATGAACAGTTGAAATAATCAAATCTATTTTATGCAAGTCATCTTCTTGTAAATCAAAAGAAGATTTAACATCTACAATCTCAATTTCAGGTACATTTCTGTCTATTTTTGTTTTCAATAATTCAGAAGTACCTATGCCTGTAGTACATGTAATCAGTGTTTGTATTTTCTTCGGATTTCTCTCAAGTTCTTTCGCAAAATACAATGTTAAAAAGCCTATCTCATCGTCATTCATTTTTTTAATATGATACGTTTCAGAAATTTGATCTGAAATCTGTCGAATAACTGTAAATACATGTGGATATTCAATTTTAATTTGTTCTATTAAAGCATTTCTAACATTTAACCCATGTTCAATTCGATTTAGCATCGGTTTAATATGTTTAAGAAGTTGTTGCTCTAAATCAATATTTTTAAATGATTGATTTAATTCCTGACTCGCACCATCTATCAATGCATTTGTTATATCGATGACTCCTTGTGAATATTGCATGTCTTCTTGATTATGCTGAACATTTTGCGTTTCAAATCTAGAAGAAATGAGATATTCAAACAAATAAATTCGTTCATTTTCAGGTAATTGAGTATGAAGATATTGTTCAACATTGCCAATAATCATGTCACTCATTCTATAAAATGATTGATACTCATTTTTTAACTTTATCAATTCAGCTGTCTTTCTATCTTTGTCTTGTTTAATCACACCTCTTTTTCTAAAGCGCATGATCAAGATATATAAATGAGAGAAAATGTTCACATTATAAGGATAAGGAATAATCATATCTTTATAATTCTCAATCTTATTAATTTGTTCTTGAACAAAATGTGCATCTTTATCTTCATTTTGATCGATAACATTATATGCAGAGAAATTAGACAGTTGCCCATCTCCAATAAGTTCTAACAATGCATTTCGAATATCACTTTCATCACCGTTTATAGATAAATGACGATTCTTTCTTTCTAAATTTAAATTAAAACGTTTTAACATCTCTTCAATTTTTTTCTCATCTGTGTTCAGAACACTCTCAGAAATATAATAACGTTCGATAATATTAAAGATAGATATCGATTTAGGGGAGATTAATAATAAATCTTTTGTCATCATATTTCGTCTTTCAATAGGAGAAAACAAATCATTTTGATAAAGTTGCCCCGTTTCGAGCTGTTCAATATATTCTTTATCATCAATACGATAGCCCTTACCTTTTTCAGATATAATAAGAGGCTCTTTATAATAATCATTTATACGTTTAACAAGTCGATAAATCGTTTTAGTAGAAACATCTAGATGTTTAGCCAATCGATTTGAATCGACAAATGAATGCGCATTTAATAAGTAATGAATTAACTTCTCTTGATTATCACCTTCCATGACTTTTACAACCTCCCTGTAGCTTTATCATAAAACAAATATATGTAAGCGTTTTACTTTTGTTTGTCCATTACAATAGACATTAAAATATCATTCATTATAAACTATCGCGTTACTAAAGTAATGAATTAACTTCTTTTACACTTCTACATCTGTAAAAAGCCTGCATACCAATTAAAATTGCGCACAAAAAAACTCACTTTAACAAAATTGCTAAAATGAGTTTAAAATTATAGTTCTATTAAACCCCTGAGTATGCCATAAACCCGCCATCAACTGGTACAGTAATGCCATTTACAAATGATGAATATTCTTTATCTAATAACCATAAAATCGTACCGATAAGTGCTTCTGGTTTTCCAAATTCTCCAAGTGGTGTTTGGCTTAATATTTTTTCTGAACGTGCCGTCAGACTTCCGTCTTCATTTAATAATAAGTCTCTATTTTGTTCTGTTAAGAAAAATCCTGGTGCTATCGCATTGACTCTAATATCTTCCTCTGCAAAATAAACAGCCAACCACTGCGTAAAATTATTAATGGCAGCTTTTGCTGCACTGTATGCTGGGACTTTAGTCATTGGTGCATAACTGCTCATAGAAGAAAAATTAATAATACTGGCATGCTCTGACTTCAGTAATTCTTTACCGAATACTTTAGCAGCAACAAATGAACCAATAAAATTATTATTAAATACATGTTCAAATCCACTTTGTTCTAAATCGAAAAAGTTCTTTTTATCTTCAGCATTATATGATTCTGAATCTGTAATAGCGTCAGGGTTATTACCACCTGCACCATTAATTAAATAGTCAATTTTTCCAAATGCTTCTAAAATTTCATCTTTAGCTTTTGTAAGCGATTCTTCATTTGTCACATCAACTGAATAGTTACGAGCCATACCACCTTCAGCTTCTATTTCTTTAACAACTTCTGCACCTTTATCATAAGTACGATTTAAAATGGCGATTTGCATGCCTTGTTTGCCTAATTCTTTCGCAATTGTTCTACAAAGAACTCCGCTGCCACCTGTAATTACAACAACTTTATCTTTTAAACTTTCATGTTTACTAAACATTTTTACCAGACTCCTTTTCAAGTTGATATGCATCCCATAATCCATTTAAGTACATAATACCTAATGCTCTATCATATAATCCGTATCCTGGACGGCATTCTTCGTTCCATAAATGTCTGCCATGATCTGGTCGAATATACCCTTTATAATCTGCATCTGATAAATGTTTCATAATTTGTGAAATATCAATATTACCGTCTTCTGTAAAATGAGAAGTTTCAACAAAACTGCCATTTTCATAGATATGAACATTTCTAATATGCATAAATGGTGCATGCTCATGATATTTCAAAGCAATTTCTGCCATATCATTATCTTTACTAGCACCCATAGAACCTGTACATAACGTAATCGCATTATTTGGGCTATTATTGATTTCAAACATTCTCTCGTAACTATCTGCGCCAGTTATAATTCTTGGTAAGTTAAAAATAGAATACGGTGGATCATCTGGGTGAATTGCCATTTTAATCCCACAACGTTCTGCAGTTGGAATGATTGCATTTATAAAGTAAGCAAAGTTATCCCATAATTTTTCTTCATCTATATCTTTATATGCTTCAAATAGTTCTGAAATTTGATCTAATTTTTCTGGTTCCCAACCTGGCATTGTTAGATTTTTACTCGCATTTGAAACAGTTTCTATTAACTCTTTCGGATCTAAATTTTTCACTTTTTCATAATCAAAATAAAGTGCTGTAGAACCATCTTCTAATGGATGGAACATATCTGTTCTAGTCCAATCAAATATTGGCATGAAGTTATAACAAATAACTTCCACACCATATTCAGCTAAATTCTCAATTGTTTGTTTATAGTTTTCAATTAATTCATCACGTTCACTATTACCTAATTTAATTGATTCATGAACATTTACACTTTCAACAACTTTTGCATTAAATCCATGTGATTCAATATATTCAACTTCATCTTTAATTTCTTCTTTTTCCCAAACAGCACCAACTGGCTTTTCATGAAGTGCCCATACAATCCCAGTTGTATTAGGTATTTGTTTAATATCTTCTAATGTAATTGTGTCATTGTTTCTTCCGTACCAACGAAATGTCATTTCCATTTTATCCATCTCCTAATTGCCGATTATCTTTCTATTATACCTTTACCACTCAAGAAACTTTCTACTTGTTCTAAATATGGCAATCCTTCGTTATCGCCTATTACTTCTGTAACCATTCCACCAACTGCATTTGCGAATCTTACGCGTTCTTTTGCTGTATATCCTTTACTTAAAGCGAACAAGTATCCACTTGAAAAGCCATCTCCAGCGCCTACTGTATCGATTGGACTTACTGGAAAGACTTCTGTTTCAAATTGTTCTTCATTGCTTACATATTGTGTTGGTAAATGTCCACGTTTGATAATAATTTCTTGTAAGTCTTGTTCTTTTAATAAATCTTCAATATTTTCAAATGGTGTCGCTATTTTAAGAATTTCTAGTTCTTCATCGCTTGTTAACAGAATATCTGTATAAGGTAATAATGCGCCTAGACTTTCACTTGCTGTCTCTTTAGTCCAAGTTTTTAGTCTAATATTAGGATCTAAAGTTACAGTTGTATTTGCTTTTTGCGCTTTTTTCATCATCGCTTGAATCAGTTCAATTTTATGATGTAATAATGCGACAAACACACCACTGACGTGGAAATAATCAATATCATCAAAGTTAATATTTGCGACATCTTCTTCTGTTAAGTCTTTAATGGGTGCATTGTCTCGATAATAAAATGAAGCACCGCTTCCATCTGCATTTATTTGTTTAAAATAAACAGACGTGTTTTTTCCTGATACTTGTTCGATATGATCTGTATCAATACCTTCTCCACGTAAATTATTGATAATATGTTGACCAAATTCATCTTTACCAACTTTTGAATAAAAAGTTGTTTCTAACCCTAATCTACTCGCACCAATTGCTACATTTAATTCCGCGCCTCCAATTGTCCTTTGGAATGTATGATTAAATTTCAATGGTCCTTTATTACTCGGATTCATGGCTATCATGGAATCACCAATTGTGAAAAGCCTCATTTCTACCACTCACTTTCATCGATTTCTAACAGCTTCTACATACTTTTGAGCTTTTTCTGAAATAACTTCAAAATTATTTCCTGTAAATTCTTTCGTTAAGTCGCCACCAATACCTACAGCGAATGAACCTTTTTCAATCCAATCTGATACGTTATCTAAATTCACACCTCCAGAAGGCATGAGTTCAACATTGGGTACTGGACCCTTTATATCTTTAATAAATCCAGCGCCTAATTGTCCTCCTGGGAACAGTTTGATTAAATCCGAACCATAGCGTAATGCTTCTATAATTTCTGTTGCACTACTACAACCTGGTAAATATGGAATGGAATATATATTACATAATTTAGATATATTGGTGTCTAAATGTGGACTTACAATATATTGAGCCCCTTTATTAATCGCAATTTGTGCTGTAGCAGCATCTAACACTGTACCTGCACCAAGTACGATATCATCACCATATTGTTTATGTACTTGATTAATCACTTCTTCAGCATTCGGTACAGTAAACGTAATTTCTATATTTTTAAATCCACCTTTAATGATTTCATCAACAATTTTCTTTGTTTCATCCTCGTCATTTCCTCTAACAACTGCAACGAGGTAATTTTCATGTAGCTGGTTTAAAATTTTATATTTTTTCAAAATAGCCCTCCGTTCCATATTGTGATACAATGTATTATATAGTAATATTTAGTATTATTATAACGTTTGTGAAAACGTTGTCAATTATTTATTTTCATCTATGTTACTTAATTCATAGATTAATTTATGCTATATTTTTATCAAAGAGGTGATGATTATGGCTTCTAACGTTCAATCCATTGACCGCGCATTAAGCATTTTAGAAATCATATCCGAAAAAGAACAAATATCATTAAAAGACTTAGTAGATGAAATTCAATTATCTAAAGCAACTGTACATAGACTTGTTAATTCATTGATTAGCAATGGCTACGTTCAACAAAACGCATTGACCAATCAATATGAAATAACTTTTAAAATGTTCCAACTTGGGAATAAACGTGTACAAAATATTGATTTTTTAAATGTAGCTAAAAGTATGATTAGTCAGCTGATGACAACAGTTGGGGAAACATGTCATTTAGTAGTGGAAGACAATAACGAAGTGGTATATATAGATAAATTTATACCAAGCAATAACAATCGATCGATGGCATCTAAAATCGGGAAACGAGCACCTATGTATTGCACAGCAGTAGGTAAATCTATACTTTCGACGTATGAGAATGAAAGAATCCAAGAAATATGGAATCAATCGAATATTGTTAAACTAACCGAAAATACAATCACAGACTATAATCAATTCATCGATGAAATAGCAGTCATCCGGGAACAAGGTTATTCCGTTGATAACGAAGAAAATGAAAAAGGCATATATTGCGTAAGTACCTACTTCGTAAACTATCGAAATGAAGTCCAAGGTGCTATCAGCCTCTCATTCCCTACAACAGAATTAGATAAGAAAGAGTTCTTTTTAGAAGAATTAAAAACATGTGCTAACAAAATTTCTAGATTACTTGGGTATCATTAAGAGATTGGGCCATAATATAGGGGGCGCACGATATCTCTTAGTCTTCGTGCGTTACACCCTGATTTTGCACCTTAGCGCACGATATCTTTCAGTCTTCGTGCGTTATGGTTTTACGTTAAGCTAGTATCCAAATTTGGATGTATTAAAATACTCAAAACAAAAACAAGCCTATCACTTTAAAACTGACATAATCAGTTAAGTGATAGGCTTATTTATTATCTAAACTCATAATTCTTAATTTCATTTACAATCGTATTATATTTATTTGTCTTGTATCTTGATTTGTTAGACACTACAAAGAAATTCCGATTTAAATCTAGGTCGTTTGTGACGATATAATCTTCATCAAATGATTTTATAGAGAAATTGGATAATATCGTATAGCCCATATTTTGTTTAACGAGTTCTAAAATTAATTGGTTATCATTAATGACTACTTTACGAGATGTTAAATTCAATTGCTGTAATAGCATATCTTGATAATACCTTATTCCTGATCCTGTTTCTCTAACGTAACATCTTAATTGATTTAAATTTTGGTTTGTTTGTTTATTTTTCACGAGTAATAATTTATCTCTTGTTAGGACTTCACTATTGATTTTGTCGTCCAGTACTGGCTTTTCGATAATGCCTAGATCAAGTGAGTAATCTTTCAACTTACTTAATATATCAGCTGAGTTATAGACATATATATGAATATTCAGTTTAGGATATTTCGTTTGTAGATAGATTGTTAAGTCTAATAACATCGATTGGCCGAATGTGTGACTCGTCCCTATGACAAACTTCCCCTTCACATCTTCTTTATGCTGATTAATTTTTGTTTGCAGTTGCTCATCTAATATAGCTAATTGGCATGCGTAGTTATATAACTCTCTTCCTTCTTCTGTCAAAATAATATGCTTTCTCGTATTTTCAAAAATTTTGATTTGATATTTCTCTTCTAGTGTCTTGATATCTCTACTTATGGATGGCTGTGATTTATATAACTTTTCTGCAGCATTCGTAAACCCTCCTTCTTCTACAATAACTTTTAAGATTTGTAATTTATCTTCCATTGCAACCACCTCATATCATTTTTGTTATATTATATATTTAAAAATAGCATTTCACAAATATTCATCTTGCGATTAAACTTACGTTGAGGTGAGCATTATGTGGGAAAAATTTAATAAACGTTTTTTACTCGGTATTGGATTTACTTTTTTAGTTGCTATTGTCAGTATACTTTTATCGTATTTACCTGTATTTAACAAAGTCGGGGCGCTCGCAATTGCGATTATTACAGCTATTTTATATAGACATTTCAGGGGATACCCTACGCAAATCGAATCGGGAATTGCATTTTCATCAAAAAAATTATTAAGATTTGCGATTATTCTATATGGGCTTAAGTTAAATTTGTGGACAATTATTAACCAAGGTAGCACATTGTTATTACTAGATGTTGGTGTCGTCGCTTTTGCGATATTGTTTATTTTATTTTTAAATAAAATCGTTAAAGGAGATAACAATTTAGTCTTGTTATTAGGTGTTGGAACTGGCGTTTGTGGTGCAGCTGCGATTGCCGCGATATCACCTATACTTAAATCTAAAGACAGTGATGTTGGAATTAGTGTAGGTTTAGTGGCCATAATGGGTACAATATTCTCTTTAGCTTACACATTATTATTCGCTATTTTTCCAATGAACGCTGAATTTTATGGTATTTGGTCAGGTGCAAGCTTACATGAAATTGCGCACGTTATTTTAGCAGCAGATGTTGGTGGCCAGTCCTCACTAGGCATTGGCTTATTAACAAAATTGGGTAGAGTATTTCTATTAATACCATTAAGTATTATTTTCTTAATCATCGTTAATAGAAAGAGATCACATAAAGTTTCACAAAAAATAGACTTTCCGTACTTTTTAATTGGATTTTTAATCATGAGCGCCGTGAATACATTCATTCCTATTCCTGAAGCAGTATTAAATGTAATCAGTACATTTACAACGCTTATATTAATTATGGCAATGGTCGGTATCGGTTTAAATGTATCTTTCAGTGACTTAAAAACAAAAGCATTCAAACCAATGATAGCAATGCTTATAACGTCAGTTGTGTTGTCAGTAATCACGTTTATTGTTGTTGGATTTTTATAATTGAAATATAAGGGTATAACATAGTTATGATTCAATTTTGAGAAAGATTGTGATTAAATGCTGTTATACCTTAAATTATATTTAATACTCATAATTTCGACGTTCAATTATTTATTTATACCACCTGATGTCCCTGCGTCTTATAAAGATACATTTACAAAAGCCACACATCATGATTATCAAGAAGCTTTTAAATTAGGTTCACAAATTTCAAATGAGAATCTTAAAATTAAACCATTTCATTCAAAAGATAAACGTACCAGTCAAGCAGTTGGTAAAGTCACATCTGATGAAACAGGCAAGTCAGGAAATGGCGCAACAGGGTTTGTCGTCGATGATCATACAGTTATCACCGCGTCACATGTCGCAAGTGATGATGACGGAAATAAAGAAAAGAAACAATTTTATTTCTTTCCTGCTAAATCTAATCAATATACACCGATGAAATTCAAGATTAAGCAATTTTATAAATCAAACGAAAGAGATGTCGCAGTACTCATTACTGAAAAATCATTAACACCCAAAATTAAACCTTTAACTATAGCATCAGAACGTAAAATTCATCATTTGAAACCTAAATCAACACTATCTATGACAGGCTATCCAAATGAAGAACCATTTGATGGTCAATATATGTACCAATCAAAAGGATTCTATCTCAAACCAACTCACGAACATATCGAATATATCGGACACATGCATCGAACAATAGGATTTTCAGGTTCTCCAGTATTTAATCATGATAACCATGTCATCGGTATACATGCACATGGCATTCGTCCTGATATGAGATTAAAAAATCAAGATACCCGTGATATTTACACAGGAGGTCCACTTATAACAGGTGAAACACGAAACTTTATTAATAAATACCGTAAATAATTTATACACTGCACAATTGTACCCGTTTGATAAATCAAAATAGTGGTATTCAATAAGTGTGTATATTATGAAAGGATGATGAAACATGCCATGGACTATGGACGAATATCCTCAAACTTGGAAAAACTTTGATCAACTTGAAAGAAAGAAAGCTATTGATATTGGCAACGCAATGTTAACCAACGGGTACAAAGAAGAAGATGCCATTCCAATTGCAACGAAACAAGCAGAAGACTGGTACAAGAACGCTACTAAAGAAGAATTAAATGAATTGAAAGATAAGAAAATTACACAACATAAACAAGACAGTTCTGCCAATCCTCAGTTAAACGATAAAGATATACATGTCTATTATGAAGACAATCAATGGAAGATAAAAACTGATGGTGCTAAACAAGCTAGCGAAACCTTTGATAAGAAAGAAGATGCTGTGAAGCGCGCTCGAAACATCGCTAGCAATCGTGACACAGAGATTATTGAACATAAGAAAAATGAATCGTAATGACAGAAGGCATAATCAGAAATGTACCATAACGGAACATAATGATTATGCCTTAATTTTTATCTATTTTCCCAATATGTGAACAACGGTCCTGTTTCCCCATATATAGGGTCTTGTTCTCGTAATCCAACCTCTTGAATGCGTTTCTTCTACTCTTCTATATTTGTATCTTCTTCTGTACATACGTCTTAATCTTATCCATTTGGATATGCCCCAATTACTTCAAAATCCGAACAAGATTCTAATAATTTATGGTCTACGCCTGCAGGAACAATCATAACATCTCCAGCTTCTACACTTACTTTTCCACCTTGTTCGCCACCTAAATGTAATAATGCAGTTCCCTTATCTACAACTATAGATTATTTATGACATATTTCTGGTACAAGAATATGAGAATCGTATTTACCGCCTACGTATATATTGTGAATACCTTTATTAACTGTTTCTTCGTGTTCATAACGTGTTTTGAGTCCAGGTGTACTATTACCTTTAACAACTTCACTTGCTTTTATGACTACTTCAAGTTGTTCACCTTTTTTAAATAATGTACTTGAAGGTAAGATTTCAATTTCAACTGGCACGATTTCATCTTTAGCTAATTTAAGTTCTGATTCGTGTTTATGCCATGGTTGTAATGGTGTTGATTTTTCAGTATCTAATTCTCTGTGAGATACACGTAACCAACCTGATGCGACTTGACCATGTTCGATATGGTTGAAGTCTGGGAAGTTTACTTCTTCACCTTGTTTATTGAATTTTTTAATACCTACAAATAAATCCATATCATCCGCTTCTTCTGCAGATACCCATAATTTCAATTTCATATTACCAGTTAGTTCAGTATCTTCATTAAATACTTTATTAAATCTCACTTCATCTTTGCCTTCAACTTCACTATTATAAGAAATTTTAGTTGATGTTTCTGGTTCCAAATCTTTTAAAGTCATGTCTAATCCGTCTAAATATAAAGCAGTTTCTTTAGTGTTAGGTAATGGGAAGTTTGTTGCTGTTTTAGTGTTACCTCTATAGAATTTATCTCTTACTTCATAACTTACTTTAGGTGTATCTTTCCAATCATTTTCAATACCTTTTAAATAATAATCGAAGAATTCTTTTTGTTGTTCAAGAGATTCACGTGCATAATATGATTCCCATTCTTTACGGCCATGTATCTTTAGCCATTTATCTTCTGATGATGCTTGTTTAAATCCTTCAAAAGTACCGCGATTATGCAATCCTTGAGTTGACCAACTTGCACATACAAACATTGGTACTTTAATTGCTGATAAATCTGCTTGTTTACCTTTCCAATATTCGTCAAACATCGTATGCAATTTTTGTTCTTTTTTCAAATCTTCAATTTCTGATTCTGGCCATCTTGCAACAATTCCTTCATACCAGAATCTATAGAAACCAGTATCTGGTATACCACCATGGAAAGCAATTTCTCTGTACATGTCATTTAAACCTTCCCAAGGTATCATCGCTTTTAAGTGTGATGGATTTAATGAAGCTACCCACCATTGTGTTACAGCTAAATATGAAACACCATTTGTACCGACATTGCCGTTACTCCATTCTTGTTGTCCAGCCCATTCAATAACTTCTGCATAATCTTTCGCTTCTGAAAGACCCCAAGGATATAGTGCACCTTTAGATTTCGCACTACCTCTTAAAGCAACTTTTACGACAACATAATCATTTGGTACCCAGAAACCTGGGTCTGGTGATTCTTCCGGTGTAATACTTGATGTTGGAATTGCACCAAGTGTTGGCCATAATGATCCCATATTTGTAATTTTTGGTTTGTTATCTTTACCATATGTGTCAGCTGACATGACAACTGGGAACTTCCCAGGTTTATTAGGGCGAATAACGTTTACATATAATACTGCACCGTCTGACATTGGTACAGCTACATCTTTTTCCATAATCATTTCTTGATTACCATATTGAATGCTATCAACAACAATATGATTGATGCCTTCTTTAATATTTTCAATAGGTGTTACTGTTAATTTTGGATTACCTAGCATTTGTTTAGTCATATATTTCAAACCCTTTCTTTATATAGTGTTATTTTGAATACATATAAAGCTTAATCCTCAAGCACATATTACACAATAATCACGACAACTAAAGGTGTTTGAAAATGAACAAACTGATTAAAATTGTTCATTAACTATGTTTGAAATGACAATTTATGATTTATTTAAGATAATTCTATATACTTAATATACAAATCTTGATAAGAGGAGATGTTGTGAATGGCACAAGACAGAAGGAACCGAAAAACTCAAAATGCTATTAAAGAGATTTTTCTAAATTTACTACAAAAATATTCATTTTATGACATTACGGTTCAACAAATAGCTGATATTGCTGATATTAATAGAGGTACATTCTATTTTCACTATGTAGATAAATATGATTTATTAGAAAAAATGGAGAATGAAAAAATAAATGATATTCAAACATTTATCGCTGAGCAAAATAAAAATGCTTTCTATGATTCTCCTAAAGATATTGTCCATAATATTATGGCGTATTTAATTGAACATATTGATTATCATTTAGAGTTTTATAAGACGATGTTTAATATTGGACAAGTTTCTATGTTACGAGAAAAGCTTTACCAATTGATATTTGATCATTTAAGTTCATATAAAAATATCAACAACACTATTGGAGATATTCCATTACTATATTTCACAAGCTATGTATCAGGTGCAGGTATTTCCTTTATTAAACATTGGATACAAGACGAAAATAGAATCGATAAATCTCATTTAATCAATCATTTCACAACCATCGTCAATAATGGGCCCGTCCCATTAATGGAAAAAGAACAGTTCCCAAAATAATTTTAGGAACTGTTCTAATTTTTTATGATTGATTTGAAAACAATTGATCATCTTTAGGTTGGTTTTCTAAGTAGGTAATTTTACCGTTCTCATCTAATCTTGCGATATCTTTGCCTTCTTGTGTATAAACACCTGTTTCATATCGGTTACCACAAATTGCCCAATCTGTTTCATAGCTACCATCTTCGTTTTGTGTCCAACCGTTATGCATATGTTTTAAATCTTTATTTGTTGTATAAACACTTTTAACAAACTGCTTCCAAGCTTCTTTACCTTTAAAAGTCTTCTTATTTAATACAAATTCTATATCATCATGAAATAGTTCATTTAATTTATGAAAACTTTCTTCACTGTATCTTGCTCCATCAAATAAGATAAAGTATTCATCTAATATGTTCATTATATTCACCTTCTTTTCTTCAAGTGATTATACCGTTCACTTTACAAAAGAGATATCATAATGCTCATTAATTTATAAACCAGCTTGTTTGCACATTTGGTCCTAGTACATTGGCATCGACATTTTGATCAAGTTCTGATGAATAGTAACTATCTGTATATTGCCATAATACATGTTCTCTTTCAGGTTGTGTTTCTTGATATGAAGCTAACCAATAACCATCATAAGAGCCGACAGCATTCGCTGTATGATTAACCATAAAGTCTTCATAAGAGTATAGTAATACTTTCTTATCACCTGAATACTTCCTCATTTCATTCAACCAAGCGAGTGTACTTGCATTTGTATCTCCTGAAGCAACTGATTCTTCCTCATAATCATTGATATAAAAACTTGCATTAGGTGCTCTATTATATAGCGATTTCGCTTCTGTTCTTGCTTCACTTGCATTTTCATACATACTATATGTATAAACACCATACTTCATATTATTGGCAGAAAGTAATTTTGAATTTGTATCAAATGCTGCATCTTTATAGTCTGAACCATATTGTGCTCTTAAAATAATAAAATCATAATTGGCTTTAAGCTTTTTAACTTGTGCTGATGTTAATTCTCCTTGCCATTCTGATAAATCAAGTATTGAATCATCTTTAGCTACTGTCGAAGATTCCTCTATTTCTTGTTTGTTTCTAAAAGTATTTTGATTTTCATTTTCTATGTATTTCTTATAACCATGACCCATCGTACCCTCTTCTTGGGCCGCTTCTACTTTTTCAGATGATACATTAATGATAAGCATCATCGTCACGACTGTTATCATCATTTTTAGAAATCTTCTAGACATTTAAATACTCCTTTGTCATTGATGCATATTTTATTAAACTTTATCTATTACAGGTTTTCCATTCTCGTCTAACAATGGTGTCAAACCACTGCCTGTACCTACCCAAGCATTGATATAATTAACACCTGTTTCACGATCAACAAGAATCGAAATGCGACCTAATCCTTTAACATTATCTACCGATTTAACAAAAAATCGATTATTATCTTTTGAATCATTATCTTTGTTACCAAACATATTTTTTCCTCCTTTTCTCATATAATGGTATAATATTTGCCATTATAATTAAATGATAGGAGCTAAATTTCATGAAAATCATCACAACTTTTGATGAATTAAATAAACAGATTGATGCACATACATTCACACTAATCTACATATCTAGCGAGAATTGTTCGGTATGTAAAGCGGATCATCCCATCGTACAAAAAATGGTGGAAGACTATGACATTCCAGCATACGAAATTGTTGCTAACCAAATGCCAGAAGCAGTCGGACAATTAAATTTATTCACTTCACCTGTCGTATTACTTTATTACAACCAAAAAGAAGTTCACCGACAAGCCCGTATAATAGACTTTGATGAACTTCAATATCGTATAGAACAATTTAATAATCTATAGCATTATTCAACAATCGTATAGAAATCAATTCTCGTTACAGTACCTGTTTCGTCAGAAGTAAAGGCAATTTTATAACCATTTAAACTCCAAGAATATTGACCTTCAACACTTCTCGGACTACCTGATTTACTGAAATCTGTACCGTAAGAATCAACAACATCATCTATCGATAAATTAAATTGATTTGCATTTGTTGGTTGTGCATTAGCATCTAAACCGTAGTTACTATATACATTTAAATTTTGATCATATAAATTTATATTTTTAGCCTCATCTTGATGTTCTTTAGCATAATCTTCATGTGCAGGTGTTTCATATCCATTTAACGTGAAATTACCTGACTCAAATCCTTTTTTGAATGTATCCGTTATGAAAAATCCAGGATCATAACTCACATATCCATTGTAATAAGAAGTATAAGGTTGAGAAGCTTGGCTATCCATATTACTGTTGCTCGCCGCATCAACGGAATGACCGTTACCCGCTGCGCCTACCGTAAATACTGTCGCTACTGCTAAACCGGTTGAAACAAAAACTTTTAAAAATTTGTTCATTCGATTACTCTCCCTTTATATAGATTATGTATCATAAGATGATACACCTTCATCCTACACTTTTAAAATTCAATTACAAGGGATATTAAATAAAATATTTATTTGTTTTTATTACTTTTGTTTAATAGTAATCATTTCAATAAATTCAAAAACCCCAACCCGATATTTTCGAGTTGGGGTTTAATATATACTTTATTCTAATACTTCTTTTGCTTTGTCAATAATGTCTCAAATTACACCGTCATGTTTTTTGATAAATGTGTAAAGATATGCCAAGATAAAGCATAATATTGCTGTAATACTGAACGAAATAATATAGAATACTGAATTAAAGTCAAAGAGTATACCTGCAACTAAAATTCCAAAAGGCATCATTACTTGTGACATTGTTTGTGACAATGCTAAATATTTACCTTTTATTTGCTCTGGTACATTTTTTTGTACATAAATGTTTATCGGTACATTACTCAGTACAACACCGCTTCCGATAATAAATATACTTATAAAATATATTACAAGTATCGATAATTTATAAAAATCTGTTATAAACGGAATACATAAAATGAGTATTCCCACAGCTAAAGTAATCATGGCAACTTGCATATTTGCTACAAGTGTTCCTTTATTCTTCAATTTAGGATAAATCAAACCAAACAATATACCTGCTAAAGGAAATCCTGTTTCAATGATTCCTAACTGTTTAGAATTCATATTAAATATAGTGACAAAACTTCCTGGTATACCTACCGTAACGAAACCAAACATAAAGTTAATGATAGATCCTGATAATAGAATTAAAAATATGTCTTTATTTGATTTCAAAAATTTAAATACGACTTTATAACTGTTAAAGAATGTATCCTTAACTTCTTCATAGACTTTTTTTGCTAGAACTTTATTAAACGCAATATTAAGCACTATTATTAATGAAATGAGCTCAGTCACAAACATAATAATCATAAAGGTCTTAATATCGAAATAAGCGTATACTATTCCACCTAAAATTGGAGCACCTATTTGTAATACATTCTGAATGACGTTTCTATATGAAACTGTTTGATCAATGAAACGTTCACTAACTAAACTTAACAAGCCACTGTTAAAAGTGAGTGAAACAGCCATATCTGTAACTGTCAAAATGATTACAATTATGTATATGTATAGAAGTTGGTTTAAACTATTTGGTATTAAGAAAATACTTATAATTGATAAAATCGAAATGCACTGCATAGATATAATAAATGATTTTTTATTAATCTTATCTATATAATATCCAATAGACGTACTGCCCAATATAAATATGAGCGAATATATAATCATAATATTAGAAAAAGCTTGTACACTCCCTGTTATCTTTAAAACATGAAATGAAAGCGCAAAAGTAAATAATTTACTGCCAATAATGCTAAAAAAGGTAAATAAAATAATAAATATATAGTTTTTCTTCATATTGCATACCACCATATCATGACTTACTTTAATTATATACAAATTATCCTATGGGTGGAATAAGTAATTATATGGACATTAAAAAACCCCAACCCGATATTTTCGAGTTGGGATTTAATATATATACTTTATTCCAATACTTCTTTTGCTTTATCATCTTTGGAAATTAGGAATACTTTTCCTTCGTCCATTTTTTCTTCGTAATCTTCTGCTTGTTCTTTGGACAAACCTATTTCTATTAATTTAGCTCTTAGTTCGTCACCTTGTTTATCAAATGTTCGACCTAAGTCTTTGTTGTTGTAATCTATATTGTCATAGTCTGTATGCTCAACGATTCTTGCTGTTCTGTCATCGTCATGTGATAGTACAAAAATATCTGTTGGGTTAATATTTAGTTCTTTCAGCTTGTTAATGTCATTTTCCAATGTTTCATCATTGATATAACTTTTTACGACTGTCATGAATAAATCCCCCATTTCTATTTTATATTATTAATATTCCCGTCTTATGTTTATTAAAACATCACAAAATTTTAAAAATAGCACTTGTTATTCTTAAATTATTTTGTATAATTGAGAAATGTTATCAATTAGAAAATGGGAGGCAAGCATGAAAAAGTATATTACCGTCATCGTTTGTGTACTTTTATTATTATCTGCATGTAGTAATAGTAAAAGTGAAGTCAGTCATAAAGATACTGTCACAATCAAGAAGACTTTTGAATACAAAGAAAAGAATAAAGATCATAATAGAGGCAAGAAAAAAACTGAAAACGTAACAATACCTAAGAATCCTAAAAAAGTTATTGTCATGGATTATGGTGCTTTAGATATTATGAAAGATTTGAAATTACAAAAACATATAACGGCTATTCCTAAAGGTCCAAATGGTGATTTCTTACCAAGTTATTTATCAGAGTTTAAAAATGATAAATATACCAATTTAGGAAATCCTGGTAGACCTAATTTTGAAAAAATTGCTGAAGAAAATCCGGATTTAATTTTAATATCATTTAGGCAAGCTTATACTAAAAACTTAAAAGAATTTAAAAAAGCTGCGCCAAATGCAAAAGTACTTTACGTAAGTCCTGATGATGATCGTTACATAGAATCTATTAAGGAAAATGCACAAAATATTGGAAAAATATTCGATAAAGAAAATGAAACTCAATCACTCATAAAGAAACTCGATCAAAAAATTAAAACTGTAAAAAGTAAAGTGAATGACGATACCGTTATGTTTGCGAATATTGACCAAAAAGGCATTAAGACATACGGTAAAACTGGTAGATATGGTGGCTTTTTAAGTGGTGATTTAGGTATCAAACATATTGATCCAGACATGCCTGCAAACTCAAGTGGACAGTTAGTGTCATACGAATATATCGCTGAAAAGAATCCAGACAAAATCTTCTATATAAATAGAACAGATGATGATTCTAAAGGATTACCACAAGAATTTAAAAATCCAGTTATTAAAAATATTAGTGCCATCAAAAATAAAGATATACTGAAATTTGATTCCAACACATGGTTCTTCGGTTCTGGTGGCATTAGTTCAACAATTAAACAATTAGATGATATAGAGAAAGCTTATTGATGAGAAAAAGTCTAGGGTATGGCACCCTAGACTTTTTCTATACTTCTAACTGCTATCCAAATTTCACTGTAAGCTGTTTCTTCCTGGCTATTCATTTTTGTAAATGAGAAATTTGGTACATCTTCTAATTCATACCCAGAAGATGGTAGCCATTCTGCATAAATGCTTGCCATAGTATTTTGCATTGTAGTTGGGAAATGTCCTTCATTAGGAAATACAGCCCAAGTATGTGCTTCAACTTCAAAAACATCTAATAACTCACGATTTATTTCTACTTTATCAGTAATTACACCAATCATATGAGTTAAGTATCCTTCTTCTTTTTCAAAATATGCATCAGCATCATAAGAAATATTTAATACTTCTTTTGGTTCAATATTATTAAGTGTATGCATATATGATTTTTGTTCGTTTGAAATACTATTTGCAAGCTCTACAATACTTTGATTTACACCTTCAAATTGCATAGGTATCTTTGTTGAAACCCCGACAAATTTAATAGCAGGTTTATTTTCAATTCTGTATTCCATATCTATACCTCCTCTTATACTTAGCGTAAAAGTAAGTTTAGGGAATGATTTTATACTTGCAAGATGAATCGCATTTGATGGCAAAGAACCTGTCCAATTTTTAAATGCGCGACTAAATCCATCTAATGAATGATAACCATATTTAAAGGCTACTTCAGTAACAGATTCACCATTTTTTAAATCAACATTAGCTGATGACAATTTACGCTTTTTAATATATTCACTCAAGGGCATACCAGATATTGCCTGAAATATTTTCCGAAAGTGATAATCCGATATACCTACATATTTAGCAATATTTTCAATAGATAAGTCATTTGTTAAATTATCTTCAATATAATCTAATGCTTTATTTAAATCATCTATCATTCCATTCCCTCCTTACATGGTTAATCATAATTTATTACTATAATATTTACTCGACGTTATATAACTAAATTATATCGGATAGTATTCATTACCTCTAATAATTCATGAATAGCATGCATCGTTATTGTAAGCTTCCTCTATAAACCTAGGAAATTAAAGTATATAATATGATTAATTACACATATTTTTACAAAGGGGATTTTTAATGTATACAGATAAAGAATTAACTTTCCGTACAAATAGGTTGACGATTCGACCTTTAAACTATGATGACCACAAAGGTTGGATTGAAGGCTTTGAAAATCGCTACCCTTCGCAATATAAACATGACAAAGGGAAAATCAATATGGAAGAATGCGACGAAACATGGTTTATAGAACTTGTTGATAAACAACAAACGCTCATTAAACAAGACGATACGTTTATATTTGGAATATTTTTAGAAAATGGCAAACATGTAGGCATGTTGGATATTAAAGTATTAAGCAGATCAGACTTTCAATGGGGAGAATGTGGCTATTTCTTGCACAACCAATTTTGGAATCAAGGTTATGCATATGAAGCTATGAAAGAAGTCATCAGTCAATGTTATAAAACATTAAATCTTCATCGAATAGAAGCACATATTAATATAGATAACGAACCTTCTAAGAAACTCATTAAAAAATTAGGATTTGAATTTGAAGTATTAAGAAAGAACTTTATTTATGAATTTGATGAATGGACAGATAACGAAGTATATTATATTAATTTACATAACGAAAAATTGATTGAATCTTAAAGATTGAGCGACCCGAAACATTGTTTTCGGGTCGCTATTTTTATTTATCGGACTGCAAACCTCATTTTCGGGCCGCTATTTTATTTTATCGGCCTATAAATCTCATTTTCGGACCGGTAATTTATTTTATCGGTCCAGAAATCTCCGCCAACATAACTCCCTCAATCCCTCCACCCTATTTTAATATATTTTAATAATATTATTAATCAAATCACACTTACAAAAAACCGATTTAACAAGCATGACATTCAATTTTTTATATCATCTTACAAATGTTCACAAATAGTACATTATTTTAATATTAATCCCTAATAAAATAGTCAGATTTTATTGACAATTGTTAAAATTAAGTGGTATTCTTTATATCTTATTAAAACTATCGGATTAAAATGTTTGGGAGGATATTATGACAACACATAAACATATAAAACTGGGTCTCTTTTTAGCGGGATATGGTCATCATGTGGCGAGTTGGCGCCATGAAAATGCTATTGAAAAGGGTCCTATGGATTTAACTCATTTAATAAATACTGCGCAATTAGCAGAGAAAGGTTTATTCGATTTAGTCTTTCTTGCTGATAGCTTATTCGTATCTGAAAGTTCACATCCAAATATATTAAGTAGATTTGAGCCGTTTACACTTTTATCTGTTCTTTCTACAGCAACGACTAATATCGGATTAGCTGCTACTGCCTCTACTACATACAGTGAACCTTTCCATATTGCACGTCAATTTAGTTCTTTAGACCACTTAAGTCATGGAAGAGCTGCTTGGAATATTGTAACTTCTTCAATAACTTCTACTGCTGAAAATTTTAATGGTACTAAGTTAATGGAACATGAATTACGTTATGAACGAGCAAATGAATTTGTTGAAGTAACGAATAAGTTATGGCGCTCATGGGATAAAGGTGCTTTAGTTCGCGACAAAGAAACTGGAGCTTTTATTGATGCTTCAAAATTACATACGATTGATCATGAAGGGAAACATTTCAAAGTTAGAGGTCCTTTAAATATTGAACGTTCTCCACAAGGAAGACCATTATTAATACAAGCTGGTTCTTCCCCTACAGGAACAGATTTAGCTTCAAAAGTAGCTGATGTTATTTTTACAGCACAAACTCAAATTGAAGATGCTCAGAACTTTTATAAACAGTTAAAAGAGAAAGTATCTAAACAAAATCGTAATCCTGAAGAAGTATATATCATGCCAGGTTTATTCCCTATTTTAGGTGACACTGAAGAAGAAGCGCATCAAAATTATCAAGAAATTCAAGACTTAATCTTACCTGAAGTTGGATTAAGTATATTGGCACCTTATGTTGGAAATATCGATTTATCACAGTATGACTTAGATACTAAGTTTGCTGATTTAGATCTATCAACAGGTAACGGTGTTCAAAGTCGATTTGAAATAATTCTTAAAGAAGCGATTAAAAACGATTTAACTTTAGAAGAAGTTTATAAAAAAGTTGCTGGTTCTAGAGGTCACCATATCTTTGTCGGTACACCAGAACAATTAGCAGATAAGATGGAAGAATGGTTTAAATCTTCTGCTGCAGATGGTTTCAACATTATGCCACCTATTCTACCTTCACAATTTGAATTATTTATCAATAACGTTATACCAATTTTACAAGAAAGAAATTTATATAAAGAAACTTATTCAGAAGGCACATTACGACAAAAATTAGGCTTAGAAAATGAATAGAGGTGCGCAATGGAAACAATTGTTAGACGTGCAACTGAAGATGATATATATGACTTAATCAATTTGATGTACGAAGCCTACGGGCCCATTCGAGCACTAGGTATTAACTTTCAGTCTGCTAACCCAACCGAAGCTTCAATACGTAAAAATTTAGAAGAAAATATTTGTTTCATACTTGAATCTGGTGATGAAATTGTCAGTACACTTTCATTAAGGATGCCATGGAGTGACAATCCTGGACCATACTATTTCCCTCATATATGGTGGTTCGCAACATCACCTAAATATAAAAACAAAAAATTCGGGTCAAAACTTTTAAATTATGTAGAAAATGATTACTTACTGAATCATTTAAACGTTCCAGCCGTTTCACTCGGAACTGCTGATCATCATCCATGGTTAATAGATATGTACGTCAAAAAAGGCTACCAAAAATTTGGTAAGCAAGACTTAAAAAAAGGACATATTACGCAATATTTAGTGAAAGTCCTTAACCAAGACAAATTTAAAGGCACTGAAGAACTTAAAGAAAAATTTAATCAAGTCATATTCGAAGAAGGTGAAACAATTGAAATTTGATCCAATATATTTTCTACAAACATTTCCAAAATTAATGCCCTATTTACCTATCACATTGTCACTAGCTGTAATTTCACTAGTCATTTCAATATTAGGTGGATTAGTTATTGCATTGATTTTACGTACTAAATTACCCGTACTTAAAGAACTCGCCCTACTATATATTTCGTTCTTTAGAGCCATTCCGAGTTTAGTACAACTGTTCTTAATTTATTACGGACTACCACAACTTATTCCAGGTATGAGAGTTGTTGATGCTTTAACAGCAGCTGTTATAGGTTTAAGTATTAAAAATGCAGCTTACTTAGCAGAAATTTTTAGAGCGGCTATTACATCAGTAGATAAAGGTCAATTTGAAGCAGCCCATTCTATCGGACTCAACAAATTCCAAACTTATCTTAAAATTATACTGCCACAAGCAACACGTAATGCCATACCAGCATCAGGTAATATTTTTATCGGGTTAATTAAAGAAACATCACTTGTATTTACATTAGGTGTTACTGAAATATTCGCTAAAAGTAAATTATTATCTGCCGCTTCATATAAATATTTAGAAACATTCTTAGCTGTCGCAATTGTATATTGGTTAATTACGATTATATATACATACTTGCAAAGTTTATTAGAGAAAAAACTCAACAAACCTTATGAAAGTTAGGTGACATTCATGATTTCAATACGAGGTATTAAAAAATCTTTCCACAAAACACCTGTATTAAAAGGTATAGATATAGAACTTAATAAAGGTGAAGTCCTTGCGATTATTGGACCGTCTGGATCAGGAAAGTCCACTTTGTTAAGATGCTTGAACTGGTTAGAAGTACCAGATGAAGGCATTATTTCAATAGATGATGTAACAGTAGATGCCGAAAATTATAAAAAGAGACAAGTTCAACAACTTATTCAAAAATCAACAATGGTATTTCAGCATTATAATCTTTTCAAAAATAAATCCGTTATAGAAAATGTAACACAAGGACTTATTACGACTAAAAAGTTACCTAAAGATGAGGCATATTCAATTGGCGAAAAATATTTAGACCAAGTCGGTTTACTAAAATTCAAAGATAAATATCCTGCAACTTTATCTGGAGGTCAACAACAACGTGTTGGTATAGCGAGAGCATTAGCTATGGACCCAGAATTATTACTTTTTGATGAGCCAACATCTGCGCTTGACCCTGAACTTGTTTCAGGTGTTCTAAAAATCATTAAAGACATTGCTTCAATGCAGAAAACAATGATTCTCGTAACGCATGAAATGTCATTTGCAAAAGATGTTGCAGATAAAATCATTTTTATGGAAGATGGAAACATTATTGAAAGTGGAACAACTGACGAAGTGTTTAATCAGTCTCACAATTCTAGAACACAATCATTCATCAATAAAATTGAAACTGAACAAGATGAAGAGGTTCTACAATGACAGATACAGAAGCATTAGTTGAAAGGATTTATCGTCAGTCGAAACATATTTCTACTATTGAAAGAGATAACGCCATCACTGGCATACTTGACTTTATAGCAACAACTTACAGTGCTAACAATCATCATAAAGTCAATGATTTAATAAGTTTCATTCAAGAAGAAGAAGGATCAGGCAATGCATCTATCATAGGATATGAAGCTCAATTGTCACATTCAAATGCTGCTTTAGTGAACGGTTTTATTGCACATATATTAGACTTTGATGATGTTCACTCAAGTATGAGAGGTCATCCTACAGCTGTTATACTACCGAGTTTATTAGCAGTTGCAGAAAACGATACGCAAACTTTCAAACACTTTATTGATAGTTATATTATCGGTGTCGAAATGGCGACTCAAATTGGCGAAACAATTGGTGCTTGTCACTACGAACAAGGTTGGCACTCAACATCAACAATCGGCTTATTAAGTGCAACTGCTGCATGTTGTTACTATTTAAATTTAGATGCTCCTTCATTTGCGAATGCTATTGGAATAGCTGTTACACAAGCAAGTGGTTTACGTAACCAATTCGGTTCTGACGTTAAACCATTCCATGTTGGACTTGCATCTCAAAAAGCCTATTTAGCAGCACGTATCTCACAGAAACGTGTACTTGAAGGTAATAAAAATATGATGCCTACTTTTTATGAATTATTTGGTACATCAAATCGTTCATTTACGCAAATTATTGAAAATTTCGGCGATCAATGGTCAATTACACATCCAGGAATGTGGTACAAACTTTATCCATGTTGCTCAGCAAATTACCATTTAATCGATGCTATTAATACTATTAAACAAACACATCATATTTCCCCGGAAAAAGTAGAATCTGTCAAAATTACTTTTCCTACGAACGGTGATGCAGCATTGAAGTTTAAATCACCAGAAACTGGCTTAGAAGGTGCTTTTAGTGCTGAATATGTATCAGCACTTTTATTACTGAATCAAGAATTAACAGTGGATCAATTTTTAAATAAACCTATTAGTCATGACGTTAATCAACTTATGGAGAAAATCGTTAGACACTATGATGATGACATTCAACCAAGTCCACATGCCCTACCGAAAAATCGATTTACAATCGTTGAAATAACTTTAGTGACGGGTGAACAGTTTAAACAAAGAGTGAATGCACCTAAAGGTAGTCCATATAAACCATTAACGAAAGACGAACATCTTACTAAACTCAAACATGCATCTTATAAACATTGGGAAAATATTCATGATTTCTATGAAATTAAAGATACTAAAATGTTACAAAACTATATATTTAAAGGAGAAATATAAAATATGAAAAAAATATTAACATTTTTACTAATTGGCCTCATCGTGTTGGCAGGCTGTTCAAACGATTCAGGCAAAAAAGATAAAGGTACAATTGTCGCTGGTACTACAGGACAAAGCTATCCAAATTCATATGAAAAAGATGGTAAATTAGTTGGTTACGACATCGAAGCATTTGAAAAAATCGCTCACGAAGCTGGTTATAAAGTTAAATGGGTAAAAGCTGACTTCTCAGGACTTATGGGACAATTAGAATCAGGAAGAATTGATACAATAGCAAATGCTGTGGCAACAACAGATGAGCGTAAAGAGAAATATCTCTTCACAGATGCATACTCATATATCGGTAGCCAAATCATTACATCATCTAAAAATAAAGATATTAATAGCTATAAAGATTTAAAAGGTAAAAAAGTTGCAGGCGTGTTAGGTTCAAATCACACAGAAGCATTAGAGAACTTTAATAAAGAAAATAATTACGGATTCAAAACTAAAACTTACGAAAACCGTGAAGGCGCCCTACTTGATTTAGAAAACCAAAGATTAGACGGCTATGTCAATTCAGACTCAGTATCAGCTGCAGATAAAAACAAGCGCGGAAAAGAAATTAAATTTGTAGGTAAACCATTTAATGTAGTCGGAACAAGTTTCCCATTCACAAAAGAAAATAAAGATCTAAAAGAAGACATCGATAAAGGCGTTAAAAAACTTAAAAAAGACGGCACACTATCTGACCTATCAGATAAATACTTCGGTACAGATACAACGAAAGAAAAATAAAGAATATAGGTGAGGCTGAGACGAATTTTATCGTCCCAGCCGTTTTTCGGGTCGATAATTTATTTTATCGGCCTGTAAATCTCGTTTTCGGGTCGATATTATTATTTATCGGCCTGAAAATCCCGTTTTCGGGTCGATATTTTTATTTATCGGCCTGCAAATTCCGTTTTCGGGTCGATATTTATTTTTATCGGTCCATATTTCTCATTTCTGGACCGGTAATTCCCACGAATCGGTCCAGAAACCTCCTCTTCTTCCTTCCCCTTCTTCTATTTCACCTTTATTTTCTATTTTATATTCCATAACAGTATGAAGCATATCTCCAAAAGTGTATAATTACATTACAAGTGTGTATAGGCTATTTTAATCCCCCAAATAAATGTTTATGACACGCATGTCAAAATGGATGTGACAAAGTTGCATTTACTAATCATTGTATATGTACATACATCTTCGTATGATTAAGTTACAAAATACTTTTTATATAAGGGAAGGTGTGTTCAATATGGCAGAACAATCTGAAAAGAAAAAAGGCATTGGTCCTAAGGTTCAAGCTTTTGGTTCATTTTTAAGTAGTATGATTATGCCAAACATTGGTGCTTTTATTGCTTGGGGGCTAATTACAGCACTGTTTATTAAAGATGGTTGGCTACCTAACGAAGAACTTTCTTCAATGGTTGATCCAATGATTAAATATTTAATTCCATTACTTATTGCATTTAGTGGTGGTCGTTTAGTTCACGGTTTACGTGGTGGTGTCGTTGGTGCGACAGCTACTATGGGTGTTATCGCGGCATTCCCAGATACGCCGATGTTAATCGGTGCAATGATTATGGGTCCATTACTTGGTTGGTTAATGAAAAAGGTTGACCAATTCTTAGTTCCTAGAACTCCACAAGGTTTTGAAATGTTATTCAATAACTTCTCAGCTGGTATTCTAGCTTTCATCATGGCGATTGTTGGTTTCAAAGGATTAGCGCCATTAGTTGAAGGACTTATGAAAGTCTTAGGTATGGGTGTTGACTTCTTAGTTTCTCATCACTTATTACCATTAGTAAGTATTATTATTGAACCAGCTAAAACAGTATTCTTGAACAATGCAATTAACCACGGTGTCTTAACACCACTTGCATCTGAACAAGTAGCTCATGCTGGTAAATCTATTCTTTATACTTTAGAATCAAATCCTGGACCAGGTTTTGGTATTCTATTAGCTTATATGGTATTCGGTAAAGGTACTGCAAAAGCAACTTCATATGGTGCTGGTATCATCCACTTCTTAGGTGGTATTCACGAAATTTACTTCCCATATGTTTTAATGCGTCCTTTATTATTAGTTGCCGTTATTTTAGGTGGTATGACTGGTGTTGCAACATTTAGTATGTTCGACTTCGGTACTACTGGACCAGCATCTCCAGGTTCAATCTTAGCTTATATAGCTATTACACCTAAAGGTAGTTACTTAATTATGTTACTTGGTATCTTCTTAGCAACATTAGTTTCATTTGTAGTTGCATCTATCATCTTAAAATTCACTAAAGACCCTGAAGGCGACATTGAATCAGCTACTGCTGATATGGAAGCTCGTAAAGGTAAAAAATCTTCTGTTAGCGGTGCTTTAACTGGTTCTAAAGAACAAGAAAAAGGTGAAGCTTCTGAAGAAACAGAAGAAAAAGACGAATCTGAAGAACTGTTAGATCAATATGACACAGAAAATATTGATGCACATGATTTCTCTAATGTTAAAAAAGTTATCTTTGCTTGTGATGCTGGTATGGGCTCAAGTGCTATGGGTGCTGGTATGTTAAGAAATAAATTCAAAAAAGCTGAATTAACTGATATTGAAGTTACAAATACAGCTATTAACCAATTACCAGACGATGCTGATGTTGTCATTACGCAAAAAACATTAACAGATAGAGCAATTAAGAAAAATCCTAAAGCAATTCATATTTCAGTAGATAACTTCTTAAATTCACCAAGATATGAAGAATTAATTAACGAACTGAAAAAATAATTTTACACAAAGGAGTGAAGAACGATGATGATCAGTAACCGGGAAAAGAGTATTCTCAAATTACTATCTGAGCGTCTTCACTCTTTTTTAACAATTCATGATATTGCACAAGCACTTGGTATTTCGTCTCGAACTGTTCATAGAGAGATGAAAAGCGTTGAAGATACACTGAATAAATATCACTTATCTCTGACAAGAGTTCCTAAATTAGGATTACGTATTGAAGGAGAACCAGAAGACATTGACAATTTTGTACAATCATTGACTGAACAAAATACAATTGATTTATCTGATGAAGAAAGAAAAGTTATTATTCTATACAACCTTATTCAATCTAAAGATCCAGTGAAATTATATAGTCTTGCGAATGAAATTGGTTCATCTACGCATACACTTAACAAAATCATTGAACAATTGGAACCTGAATTACACACATTTGAACTTTCATTAGAGCGAAGACGTGGTGAAGGTTTGATTCTGAATGGTGAAGAAGTCAACAAAAGACAGTTACTTGCTAGAATCATGTTAGAAAAATTAGATGGTGACAGCGTGTACTCTGTAGTAGAAGATCATTTCGTATATCATACGTTAAACGAAACACATCTTCGAGGAATCGTTGATATAGATAGATTGTTTAATGTTGAACGCTTGTTAATGGATGAACTCGGTACATTACCTTATACATTAACTGAAGCCAGTTACCTTACTTTAACGATTCATATCGTTTTAGCAATTGAACGTATTAAGCAAGATGGACATGTAGAAATTGAGAATGATATTTTAAATGAATTGATTTCGACGGATGAATTTAAAGTATCAGAGAGACTTACCAATGTATTAAGCGATATATATGATGTGACATTTAATCATTCTGAAATTGCTTTTATTACAATGCATTTAAGAGGTGCAAGACGTCGCCATGAAACAACTTATGAAAACAATGATATTCATAAGCAGCGCGTTACCGAACTTATAGAATTTGTAAAAGATCAAGGATTTTCATTTAAAGATGAAGAAGCCCTATTCAAAGGATTAAATTTACATTTAGAACCTGCGATTAATAGACTTGAGGCAAACATTGAAACCTACAATCCGCTTACCGAAATGATAGAAACCTATGATCAAGAGTTATTTGAAGCCGTTTCATCAGGTTTAAAGATTGTATTCATGAATTATCATTTTCCAAAAAGCGAAGTTGCATATATTGCACTTCACTTTGGTGGCATGTTACAAGCAAAACAAAGACGTTCATTACATGTTCTCGTTGTATGTAGCAGTGGAATTGGTACAAGCCGTATTCTATCCAATCGTTTGAAACAGCATTTTTCTGAAATCACGCAAACTACCGAAGTTTCTGTCAGTAGTTTAAAGTCGATTGATTTTTCAAAGTATGATGGCATGATTTCAACTGTAGCTGTAGATACGAAATACCCACACATTACAGTAAATCCTTTATTACCAAAGCAAGACGCTGAAAATGTGAAATACTTTTTGAAATTACAGCAATCTGTTGTCCATGAACCTCAAAATTTGCAGAATCAAGAACAACCACTATCATATGAAGATTATGATCGCACTGTAACTTTTATAGAAGAAAGTTTATCACTGATTCAAGATATGATCGTTGAAAAGAAAAAAGTAACACAGTTAGAACGATATCTCATTCAAACACTGTCGAAGCATCGTGTGATTGACAATACACATACGTTCAGTGAAAAGCTTAACAGCCGTATGAATTTACAAGGCTTTGCATTAACTGGTTATCCAGTTGCTATTCCTCACCTTTCTGATGAATCAATCAAAAAGCCACAATTAATTATTACGGAGTTAACAAAACCATTAAGGCTAAAAACGATTGAAAATGAACATCAAGAAGTAAATTGGCTTGTATGTATGTTTATTCCGAGAAATTCGGAACAAGGACAACTTATGAGCGAAGTGTCATCCTTAATTACAGAACATTTGGATGATATTGATCAGTTGTTAAATGATAGAGTAAAGATAGAGAACACACTCAAATCATTTTTCTTAAATAAATTAAAACAAAAACTAACGAAAACGGAGTGAATTAAAATGACAAAATTATTTAATCCAGAAAACATTTTTATGAATCTTTCAGTAAATTCTCAAGAGGAAGCTATCGAAAAAGCTGGCCAAGCATTAGTTGAAGAAGGTGCTGTAACTGACAAATATATTACTGCAATGAAAGAACGTGAACAAATCGTTACAACATATATGGGTAACTTCTTAGCTATCCCACACGGTACAGATGAAGCTAAAACTGAAGTATTAAAATCAGGTCTTGTATTACTTCACATTCCAGATGGCGTAGATTGGGACGGCAATGAAGCTAAAGTAGTTGTTGGTATTGCTGGTAAAGATGGCGAGCATTTAGATATTCTTTCTCAAATCGCTATTGTATTTAGTGAAGAAGAAAATGTTGAACGTGTTATCAATGCACAATCTAAAGATGAAATTCTTGCAATCTTTGAGGAGGTTGAACTTTAATGAAAGCCATTCACTTTGGTGCTGGTAACATCGGACGTGGCTTCATAGGTAAAGTATTAAATGATAATGGCTATGAAGTAACATTCGTCGATGTTAACGAAACAATTATTAATCAAATTAATGAAGAACAAGCTTATCAAGTTGTTATCGCAAATGAAGAAAATACTAAAGAACCTGTTGCAGGTGTTAAAGGTATCAATAGCATTACTGAAACAGACAAATTAAAAGCAGCGATTTTAGAAGCAGATGTCATTACGACAGCTGTTGGTGTAAACATCTTACCTATTATCGCTAAATCATTTGCATCATTCTTAAAAGAACGTGAAGCTGGTAAACCATTAAATATCGTTGCTTGTGAAAATGCTATTATGGCAACAGATCAACTGAAAAAAGCCATTTTAGATATTACAGGTCCATTATCTGATGACATTAGCTTCCCTAACTCAGCAGTTGATCGTATTGTACCTCAAGGTCAAAAAGAAGGATCATTAGATGTATTAGTTGAACCTTTCTTTGAATGGGTTGTAGAAGCTTCAAAATGGCAAGGTACACAATTACAAGATGTACACTATGTTGATGATTTAACACCTTATATCGAAAGAAAATTATTAACAGTTAATACAGGTCATGCTTATTTAGCTTACTTTGGCCAATACAAAGGTTACCATACAATTCTTGAAGCTATTCAAGATGAAGAAATTAATGCAGGTTTACGTGAAGTATTAAAAGAAACAAGTGAATATCTTGTTTCTAACTTCGATGAATTTACGAAAGAAGACCAATCTTACTATGTTGAAAAAATAATTGGTCGTTTCCAAAACCCATATTTATCTGATGATGTAACAAGAGTTGGACGTGGTGTATTACGTAAAGTTGGACCAAATGATCGTATCGTCAAACCTCTAGTAGCATTATCTAAAACGAATAAGAAACATTCTGGACTCGTAAAAGCACTTTGCTATTTATTAGAATATCAAGATGAAAATGATAAAGAAACAGTAGAGAAAAACGACTATATCAAGGAACATAGCGTTGCTGAGTTCTTAAGTAAATATGCAGAATTAGAATCAGACATTATCGAAGAAGTTATTATTCAATATACTTCAATCAATAAATAATATTCTAGAAGTCGTATGTAAAATACGACTTCTTTATATGGCTAATTTTATAATATTCCCATTTAATATCGGCATATTTCGTAATTTTCAATTTATTTTATTGAAAGAATTAATAATAACCATGCACTTTAATTTTTTGAGATTATATTATACCTACCTTTCGTTTGTGACAGTTATATTATTTATATTATTATTTAATTAAATCCTACTCTTATTAGTTTACATACAGTTATTTTTAGGCTAAAATAAGTAAATAATTGATAAACTATAATTATGAATTAAAAATTTAAAACGCTTCCATGTTGATAATGCGAGGCTTTACCACCTAACTGTATTATTTCAATTACAGAAGCAAAATACTCACTTCTAGGGGGATTCAAAATGGCAATTTCTAAAATAGAAAATTGTTCAGATTTATTAGCACTTGTAACATATGTGGACAAATTAAAATCTATCATTAAAAAGGATTTTTCACTTAGCTTTGAAGAATTCGCAGTATTAACTTACATTAATGAAACAGACGATGAAGAATATCATCTTAAAAAAATCATTAGCAAGTTAAACTACAAACAACCACAAATTGTAAAAGCAGTTAAAAACTTATCACAACAAGACTACTTTACAAAAAGAAGAAATGAATATGACGAGCGTACAGTTTTAATTCTAGTTAATAAAAAACAACGTAAATCAATTTCAGAAGTTCTTGAAAAAATCGATAACGAAATCGCTAAGACTGAAATTAACAATTAATATGAACGAAGCGGAGACATTCTATGATGTCTCCGCTTTTTTGTGTGGTGTAGGGGTGTGTTATGGGGGTGTTCTTGGCTTTACTTGACACTTAAGCCATGACTTAGACAATCTCTTGGCTTTACTTAGGACTTAAGCCACGACTTGGGCGATCTCTTGGCTTTACTCAGGACTTAAGCCATGACTTCGCTCATCTCTTGGCTTTACTTAGGACTTAAGCCATGACTTTAGTAATCTCTTGGCTTTATTCAGGAGTTAAGCTACGACTTGGACCATCTCTTGGCTTTATTTAGGACTTAAGCCACGACTTGGGCGATCTCTTGGCTTTACTCAGGACTTAAGCCATGACTTGGATGATCTCTTGGCTTTATTCACCACTTAAGCCTCGACTTCGACGATCTCTTGGCTTTACTCGACACTTAAGCCATGACTTCGCTCATCTCTTGGCTTTACTCAGGACTTAAGCCATGACTTCAGCTATCTCTTGGCTTTATTCACCACTTAAGCCATGACTTCAGCTATCTCGTGGCTTTACTCACCCTTTAAACCACGACTTCTCAACCACTCATCCTACTCAAAACCACTTCACCACCACCTTCCTCTCCCTACCAATAAAAAAAGCTAAGACATTATCAAATGCCCTAGCTCGCTTTATTATATAACTTGTTTATCTCTTACTGGTTGGTTTAAAAAAGATGATACGACTTGTTTGAATTTTTCACTTTCTTCAATAAATGGTGCGTGCCCTGAATGTTCGAATATTTCTGTTTGGGCATTTTTTATATTTTCCGAATCATTATCAATATCAAAAGGATCATGTTTACCTTTCACTATAAGTGTTGGTATGTCTATATGATCTATTTTGATATTTATACCATTTATAGATCTAACAGAAATTGCATCTTCTTCTGGTGTCATTCGATAATATTTTTTCACTTCTTGATACCATTTAAAAGTCGATTTAACATCATGAAATATTTCATTGAACAATATTAACATTGCTTCTTCTTTACTAAATCCTGCGACTTTATCTCTATGTTTGGCAATTAATTTAATAAGTGGTTGTTTACCTTGATTGGAAATTGAAGATACGAGTACTAACTTTTCTACTTTATCTGGATGTTGGTTTGTAAATTCTTGTGCAATTACGCCACCCATATCATGTCCTAATATATAAGCTGATTCTAAGTCTTCATTATGCATTAAATCTACAATGTCATCTATATGATTTTGGATGGAAATTTCTTGTTGTTTATCTGATTTACCATGTCCCCTAGAATCCATTGTATATATTGTAAATTGATCTTTCAGAAGTTGTACTGTTGAATTAAATGTTGCTAAATTCATATTTAATGCATGTAACATAATTAATGGTTTCCCTTTACCGTGTTTTTCATACACTATATGAGTACCATCCCTTGTTAATAATTCTCCCATAATGAGTACCTCCCTACTTTACAGTAATAATATACCCATTTAACAATTTTTCACACTTATAATATTAAGTTAATGTCATAAAAATAAATGCAAAAAATGATTGTAGCCAATACATCATTTCCTGCATTTATGTTATACATATTTTCTTGTTGAATACATCATTACAAAATAAAGGATAATAACGAGTATAATCGTCCAACTCGCAAATGTAACAATCATAATGACTGTTTCGTTCAACGTTACAGATGCAATTGTTTTTTGAATAACAGCTAATCCCATTGCAGCGACTTCAAGCTTTTTGATAAATATTGCGAGTATGACGAGAATGATCCCGACGCCAAATATGGTTTGAAATACTTGTAAAGGTAATACATACATTCCTAACGTAACATTAAATATTTTAAGCATACATAGAACAATACCTATACTAAATAAGGAAATATTGGTCATCATCAATTTCTGATTAGGATAGAGATAACTATGTTTTTTTATAATTAAATATATAACAAGTGTAATCGATAGTATGATCACAAAATAAAATATATACAATCCCGTTACAGCATTAAACGGAATGAGCTTTTTATCAAATAAATATGCCAATAATAAGAAGTGTAGTGTATAAAAAATGATTGGATTATAATTTACAACCACAATATTTCTCTCTATGATTTGAAGTATTTCAGCGTGAGATTTGTGTCGATATTCTGCATAGTCTATATCTTTCTCATCTGACTTTTTCATATCCTTCTTTAATGAATGTTGAACTTTATCAATTTGTTTAGGTAATACACCGACATGCTGTAAATAGTCATTTACATTTTCCAGCAATACATTATTGTTCGGACGCAAATAAATACACCACCTTCATTATAATATTGTATAAATTAATCCCCTATTATGCAATATGTATATAACATAACAGGGGATTAAATTCGTTATTGATTTAGTATTTACCTATATCAATACGATATACTTTAAATTGTTTACTATCAGGTGTTGCTTTTGAAAGCTGGAAGTGTGCTTGTCCATTATTTACGTAAGCATAACCGCCTGTATACTTATTATTTTGTACACGTTTAGTTGTATTGTCACCTAGAATTGAGACAAGCGGATCTAACTTCACATTTGTTAATTTGTCATAAATCATTGTAACACGTTTAACCGTTTCTTTATTACCGTTAACTTTGGCAGTAATAATCATATGTCCATTTTTAGTATCAAATTCGTAATAATTTTCTCTATCGTTACTATCATCAGAATATGAGAACATTAAATTAGGATACTTTGATTTAATTTTAGAAATCTTATCACCAATTTTAATACCTTCGATTGTTACTGTACCGTCTTTATAGGTCTGCACATTATTTTCGTTAATATTTAATTGATTTTTAGTTGCAGCATTTGCCTCAGCAAAAGTTGAAAATGGCAGAACCATAAGTACCATTGCAATTATTAAGAGACATTTTTTCATATGAGGTTCTCCTTCAGTCTGTGTCTTATATGTTATGCATTGAACTGCGTTAATTATAACATACAGATTACAAAATGACCACTTTTGTTACAATCATGTAACAAAACCGTGAAATATCGCTTGATTAACTTAAAAATTTTTCCAATACTCCAATGAATTTTTCTTTTTCCTCAATAAAAGGCAGTTCTCCTGAACCTTCAAACAGTTTGAATTCAGCATTCGGTAACAGTTCACTTATTCTTTTACCTTCGCTATATAATATTTTGCCATCGTATTGACCAGAAATGACGAGCGTACGTGTTTCAATATCTGGAAGTAACGATATAATATCAAAGTCTTTAAAAGAACGCTTAACAGCAATTTCCTCTTCCATCGTTTGAAGATCATTTGAAGGAATATGTGACTTTACAAACTTTTTAGCTTGTTTAATATTTTTATACCTGAATCTTAATAAATATTTTTCTTTGTCTTCATCAGACATCGTTCTAATTTCATCAGCATGTCTATCATAAATACGATTATCTGGAAACGTTGAATGATTGTCTGTAGGATTAATTAACACCATGCCATTGATTAAGTCAGGATTCTTATATGTGAGACCTGTTGCAATTGTTGCGCCAAGTTCTAGGCCAATCACATATGCTGAATTAATGAATAATGCATTTAATAGTTGTTGAATATCTGAAATATAGTCATCTACTCTACTATCATGTGGTGTATCACTTAAACCATGACCTCTTAAGTCAATAGATATAACCTGATAATTTTTACTTAACTTTTTAATAAGTGGTTCAAAGACATCCATGTCTTGAAAAACACCATGCAACAAGATAATTGGATAGCCGCTACCTTTTGTTTTATAGTGTATGGCAACATTTTCTTTCGTTAAATATAAATTCATCATGCTTCACCTCTTTCGATTTGTTTACAAACTTCTATGAGATCACTTAAGCTTTCGATTGTATAATCTAATTCGTGCTCCTCTGGTGTACCAATGACTGAATTAGCCATCCATGCAGTCTTCATGCCCATAGCATGTGCTGCTGCGATATCATTTAAAGGACAATCTCCAACATATAATGCATGATGCGCCGTTATGCCAAGATGTTTCAATATATCTTCAAATATGATTGGGTCTGGCTTCATAGCGCCCACCTCATCAGAAGTTGAAACATAATGAATGTATGGATAAATACCGATTGCATTCATAACGTGTGTAATTTCTTCACTCTTACCATTCGCTACAACACCTAATTTATAACCCATGCTGCGTAATTTATCCAATGCTACCAATGTATCATAGAAAGGAAAATGGTATCTGTAGTGATGCATTTTATAGTCGTTATAAAATGTCTTCCACGATATCCTTTCTATATTTAATCTCTTAACAAGTTCTTGATATACCCATTCAACATCTTCTATACCATAGGGATTTAACGTTAAATATACTTTTTCAAAATCACGTCTTTGGACTGTTACCATTAACTCATGAAATCTCTCAAATTGTTCTTCCAAAAACTTCATTCGCGATTTCTCACGATCTACAAGCGTATCTTCTAAGTCAAAAATAATCGCTTGAATATCACACGAACACATGTCATCATCCCTTTCATAGAAACATTTTAAACTATTCCATAAAGAAAGCAATACAATTTTTACATACAAAACACCAACCCTCTATCATAATGTTTAAAGGATTGGTGTCCGTATGCTATTGATTGTCATTTAATACTGATTGTTACCTTAAATATTTAGTAAGTTCTTTCTTTTTTTCGTTGTTCTGTAATCATTAAATACATAATAATTGGTATGGCAATAATTGAGAGTATAATGCCAACCGGAATTTGTATCGGACTTATGATAATTCTGCCAACAGTATCTGCAATTAATAAAAGTGCACCGCCGATTAATAAATTCAAAAACATTTGTACGTTAATAGGTACCTTGTACACCCTTCTAACAACTTGAGGTACAATCATACCAATAAATCCAATAATACCCGTGAAACTTATAATAACGGCTGTCATTATAGCAGCTAATAGCAAACATGTCCATGATATCAATCGAACATTCACGCCAAGTGTTGTCGCTTTATCTTCACCTAATTGAATCATTTTAATATAATGACTCATCATAAACAAGATTAAGATACAGATTAAAGAAACAATACCAGTTATTTCTACAGTTATTTTTTCGGCAGATGAAACGCTACCAAACATATACGACACCATGCTATTTACTTTATCCGGTTTCAGCAATAAAAGTATATAGAGTGCCGAACTAAAGAACGCACCAATAAAAATACCTGAAAGTATCATCGTTGCTACATGAAATGTTTTGACCATCGTTTCTGTAATGAGTACAACAACGATAAGTGTTAACAAACTGAAGAATATAGAAAATAATGGCACAAACCAAATGGAAACACCTATAAATACGGCAAGCGCACTTCCGAATGTTGCACCGCTTGCTAAACCTAACGTAAAACTATCTGCAAGTGGATTATTTAATATCGTTTGATAGATTTGACCACTCATGACTAGCCCCATACCAGCAATTAATGCTAAAAGTGTCCGCGGTACTCTTAACTTGTAAAAGATTGTCCATTCAAGTTGATTATCAAATTTCCATGTTATACCCGTAGATCCTACGAATAAAGAAATACCAATTGCAAACAATAGAACGAGAAACCATATCACAACATGGCGATAAACTTTATGATTATTAGTCATAAACTTTTTCAGAAAGTTCTTTTAGCCCTTTCGCTAATCTTGGTCCTGGTCTAGAAATCATATCTGCATTTAGTGCATGAACGTGTTTCTCTTTAACAGCATTAACTTGGTCAAAGCCATCTCTATTGTTATTTAATTTTTGATATTCTGCTTCAGACTGTCCACTAGTTGTAATCATCACATCAGGATTTCTTTTAAGAATGCTTTCTTTATCCGTTTTAATCCATCCTTCTTGATCATGATAAAGGTTCTTAGCTTTGATAGAAGTTAACATATCATCATAAAACGTATTTGATCCTGAAGTGTAAATGTCAGGTTGAGAAGAAATTTCCATAAACACTTTTTTACCTTGTTGGTCTTTTGGTACATCTTTAACAACATCTTCTATTTCTTTCTTCACTTTACTTACTAATTTATCTGCTTCTTTTTCTTTACCTGTTACTTTTCCAACTTGCTTGAATGTATCATACATTTCATTAATTGAATTTGCATCATCTATGTAGACGACTTTCACGCCTGCATCACTTAATTTTTTTAAATCTTTTTCTTGTGTAGATTTGTTCGACTCATGCGCCAAAATTAAATCAGGTTTTGCTTTTAATAATGCTTCTGTATCGAGTTTAAAGGCATCGAATTGTTTTTTATCTTTCACATCTTTAGGATAATCATCAACAGTTGATACCCCAACGACTTTATCTCCAAGTCCTAATGCGTATAATATTTCTGTATTACTTGGAATAAGCGACACAATACGCTTATATTCTTTCTTATCAGTTGTTTCTTGTTTCGTTTCTTTTTTGTTATCCGTCTTATCTCCGCTTTGGCAACCCGTCACTATAATCATAGCAGCAAAGATTAAATAAAATATTTTGTTTATTTTCATACTTAATCTCCTCCATATATTTATTTAAAAAATGGTACACAAAAAGGCGCAACTCAAATAAGATTGAGCTGCACCTCAATTAAAATAATGATTAAAATTACATAGATTCTGGAGCTGACACACCTACTAATGCTAACGCATTGCGAAGTGTAATACGTGCCGCTTCAATTAAAGCTAAATGCGCTTTAGTCTTCTCTGCATCATCTGTTAATACTTTCTCTGCATTATAGAACTTGTGGAACTGTGCAGCCAAATCTTGAATATAATTCGTAATACGATGTGGACTGCGTGATTCTGCAGCAGAAACAATTGTTGGTTCAAATTCAGCAATTTTCTTCAATAAATCAAATGCTTTTTCATGTGTAATTAAAGATAAATCGACGTTTTGATCAATCGTGATACCTTTTTCTTCTGCTTGGCGAATAATAGATGATATACGCGCATGTGCATACTGTGCATAATACACTGGGTTATCTTGTGATTCTTTCTTAGCTAATTCCATATCAAAGTCAAAGTGTGTATCAGGACTACGCATCGTTAAGAAGTAACGAGCAGCATCAATGCCTACTTCATCCATAATGTCACGTAATGTAATAGCATTACCTGTACGTTTACTCATTTTTACTTCAACGCCGTCTTGTAATAATCGTACCATTTGCATAATTTGTATTTCAAGACGTTTTGAATCTACGCCAAATGTTTCTAGAGATGCTTTTAATCGATTAATATAACCGTGGTGATCAGCACCAAATAAATTAATTAATTTGTCAAAACCACGTTCTACTTTATCGTAATGATAAGCAATATCTGGTAAGAAATACGTATACGTACCGTCTTGTTTAATTAACACACGGTCTTTATCGTCACCAAATTCTGTTGTTTTTAACCATGTTGCGCCATCTTGTTCATAAGTATAGCCTAATTCTGTCATTTTATCTAAGACAGCTGAAATTTTGTTTGTTTCATATAATGATGTTTCACTGAACCAATTATCAAAATGAATATTAAAATCTGCTAAGTCTTGTTTTAATTTTTCCATTTCATAATCTAAACCAAGTTTACGGAATGTTTTAATACGTTCTTCTTCAGCTTCATCTTTAATTTCAGGATGTTTTTCAGCTAAGTCTTTACCGATTGCGATAATATCTTTACCATAATAACCATCTTCAGGTAATTCAGCATCTAAACCTAACGCTTGATTATAACGCGCTTCAATAGAGTGCGCTAAATTTTCAATTTGTTTACCTGCATCGTTAATATAATATTCACGTGTTACATCATAACCAGCTGAGCTTAACACGTTTGATAACGTATCACCTACTGCTGCATTACGTGCATGTCCAATATGCAAATCTCCTGTTGGGTTTGCAGATACATACTCAACGATGATACTTTCGTTTTTACGTTCTTCTGTTTGACCAAATGTTTCACCTTTTGTTAAAGCTGTCTTAATAATTTCAGTTAAATATTGTTGATCTAGGTAGAAATTAATAAATCCAGGACCTGCAATATCTACTTTCTTAACATTTGCTTTATTTGTGTCTAAATTTTCTACGATTTGATTCGCAATTTCACGAGGATTTTTACGCGCTAATTTTGTTAATACCATCGCAATATTTGAAGAATAATCTCCATTTGCAGGGTCTTTAGGTGTTTCAATTTTAATTTCTGGAACTGTTTCTACAAGTTCAGATTTAATGATACTTGCTTTAATTTCTTCAATTAACGTTTCTTTAACTTGGTTAATAATGTTCATTCATTTATCTCCTTATAATTAATTTGAAATTGGTATGTTCCAAGTAACCCAGTTTGATCACTTAGCTGATAATGTATCCTGAGTTTACCTTGTTGATCGTCTATAAAGTGTTTGATTGATAATGTATTAACGTGCATGGTCATGCGTCCTGCTTCTGTATCATAATAACTAATCGTTTCTTGTCCTTCAACAAAATGAAAGACTGTTTTGACCGCGCCAGTACGGTGGATTTTTACGCCATCATCTTCTATTTTAAGCATATTTTTTACGATTTGTTCATCAATCGTTTCTTCATATCTAATTATATCGCTATTTCTTCTATGAAATGTACCTGATGTTTTTGTTTGAAATGTTTCTTTCTCGCCATTTTGTTTCACGACTTGTTTAATATTTATATTAATATTTTCTTTCATAATTGGCCACCTCACCGTTTAAGAACGTATATCATTATAGCATATTTGACTATTAAAATTAAAAAAAGCAGGGCGAAAAGCGCCTGCTTTTTTTAGTGTCCTAGCTATAGTAGCTATCAACTATTTTACTTATGATATTGTGAAAAGACAATAGCTATTTAGTTGAATTGTGATAATTCACAATTAAGTCACAAAATAGACATATTTAATTTATCTCTAAAGATGATTTTAGTTCATCACTACTGTTATGCCACATTTCAGAATTATGTTCTTGAAGGAATTTCTTAAGAACAGCTCTATTTCCATCACCAATTTGGTCAATTTTTACTTGATGTTTCATAGATTTATCCATCATATTCACGTGCTCCGGCATACTTTTATATCCACGCTTCTTAGGTTTATTGACCATTAAATAGCAACCTGTTAGCCCTGCATAATATGGTCCTTGTTCGCCACGTTCAGTTGTAACCCAGCAAAGCCAATATTCTTTTGCTTCTTCACCTTTGACTTCTTCTATATCTTTAACCCATTTCACACGCTTTTCTACTTCAGCTCTAGCATGCATGGCACCAATATCGATAAATGCAGTTTGTTCTGATACATCGATAAATACAGGCGCAACGTTGTCTAAACTTATAGAGCCTATATTTGTACCTTTATGCCCATCTAATGGATCATTTTTAATGATATTAAATTGAAATCCTTTCTTTTCAGCCACTTGTTTCACCTCATTTAATTCATGATTACATCATACTAGAGTATCAGACTGACATTCAAGTTTGTAATCTACACGAGTTCATTTAATATATTGATAATATCGCCTTTAATCGTTTCATCTTCCATTTCTATAATTAATTCTTTAGGATAATACAATTTATAGTCTAAACGTTTAATCCCTGTAATACTATGGATGATGACTGATTGGCTACTAATTTCTTTAATACGACCTGTCTTCTGTAATAGATGAATCGGCTGTCTATTTGATCCTGGTCGGTCATAATCATACGGTAAGTCTGAGAACGAGTCACAAACGAAATAATATTCTGGATCAATGCCACCTTTTTCAAATAGATCTGTCAGTTCACCAATCGTAATTATAGATCCATCAAATGGTAAGTATTTAAACAAATCACGATTAACAAATCTTTTACTCAAATCACTCAAGATCGGGTCATCTTCTTCAGTCCACTCTTCTAAATAATACATCACGACCGCTTCATCTAGACGAATATAATCAGCGATTGAAACATCTTCTTCAAAAAATGGAATTAAATATTTTGGTTGCTCTTTAAATGAATATCCTTGATCATAAAGTACTTTCGCACGCTTAAAGCAGCGATTAAGCAATACTTCTCCACCTCGACTCACCGGGTGAAAATAAATTTGCCAATACATTTGATAACGACTCATTAAGAAGTTTTCTACTGCATGCATACCACTTTCTTTAATCAACACTTCATCTTTAGACGGACGCATCAATCTAAGTACGCGTTCCATATCAAATTGACCATAACTAACACCTGTAAAATAAGCATCTCGCTGTAAATAATCCATGCGATCTGCATCTATTTGAGATGAAATCATCGATATGACTAATTTATTTTCATGTGTCTTATTAATCACTTCTGCTACTTCAACTGGAAAATCAGGCGACACTCTACTCAACACTTCATTAACTTCTGTATCACCTTTAATGATCAGCTGTGTGAATTTTTCATGATCCGTTAGAAAGATTTTTTCAAAACAATGTGAAAACGGACCGTGCCCTAAATCATGTAAAAGTGCTGCACATAATGCGAGTGGTCTATCCTTATTATCCCAATGTGCACGCCCTTCAAATACTTCATCTATCATACGTCGTACAATTTCATATACACCTAGAGAATGTCCAAAGCGACTATGCTCAGCTGTATGGAAAGATAAATAGAGTGTTCCAAGTTGTTTAATTCTTCTTAAGCGTTGAAATTCTTTCGTTTTGATAAGATCCCAAATTAATTGGTCTCTTACATGTATATAACGATGAACAGGGTCTTTAAAAACTTTCTCTTCAGGTAATTTTTTTGTTCCATAAGCTTCCTGTGTCACTTTGTTCCCTCCATTTCATCCAATTATTCTACAATAAACTCTATTTCGCCGACATTTTCATATACGGCTTTATACTCTCCTTGTGTTAAAGGTTTTGGCAAAATAAATGTTCCGCTTGAAATAAACATGCCAGGTGTTAATGAACGATTATATTCTTTAATTTCATTAATCAACCACTTAACAGCTTTAGCAGGATGTCCCTCAACTTCTGTACTAAATCCAGAAGCTAATTCTTTACCATCTAAATATAATGTCCCTTTAATGTTATCTATATCTTCATAACTTAATTTCTTAGGTTCACCGTATACAACGCCACCACTTACTGCGCTATCAGCAATAATTTCCGTTACAGATAAATTAGGGAACCAATTACTAAAACGTGAATCTGGAATCTCTACTCCTGGTGCAATCAAGCATTTATTCATAATATCTTCAAGGCTATCTTCTTCTGTTAATTCTTCTTGTACAATAAAGACTAATTCTAACTCTGCTAAAGGTTCATTTAAGTCATTTAAATAAATATGTTTGTCCAAAATAGTTGTTTCTCCCATCGCACCATATAATGGCGTTGTTGAAGAAAAGATATCTCTCGTTTCTTGACTCGTTAAACTAATTTTATAACCTTTATGAATTTCAGTTTCTTCCTTACGCTGCAACACACCTTCTTGAATATCATATGCAGCATGTTCAGTTATATTCGATGGTAAAACACCATTTGGAATAATTGATTGATTCTCATAAGCTTCATAAAATTGTGAAATCCATTTATTTAGTGATTGTTCCATTACAATCAACCTCCTAAAAAGTTTTTTTCATTAACGTCGTGCGCATTGTGTCACCAAAAAGTAATTCCTCATATTCACGTATCACTTCAAAACCTTCCTTTTTATAAAAGGCTATACCGATATCATTCTTTCCATCCACTTCTAAATAAACTTCATGATATGAATCTTTGTATTGATCTAAACCTGCCTGTAATAAAGCTTTACCATACCCTTCACGTTGCGCTTCAGGTAGAACATAATGAGAAGATAAATACAATTCAGTACCTTTGATAAAATTAGCAAAACCTACAATCTTATCTTCATCTTCTGCAACAAAGAAATCAGAATCATTAATGCGCTTTTGAAGCATCTCTTTAGAATAAGACGCATTTAAAAATGCCGTCACAGTGCTCGCAGTATAAATATTGGTATACGTATCATACCAAGCCTTAGACGCTACATTTTTAATACCTGAATAATCTTCAATTGTTGCTTTTCTTACATTTGCCATAAATATCTCTCCTCTATCTACCTTACACATCAATCGTCAATTCATGATGTCTATTAATCTAAGTTTGTAAATCCCCGTTTAATAATGTTCTAATGTACACATTTTAAATAACTTTATATCTCACGTTATAAATAATTATATCATTTATATATTAAAAACTATAATATTCAGAATACTTAATTATACCCGAAAACCCTACAGAAATGTAATATTTGTTAAGTATGTTAACACAAATTTAAAATACAGAACGTCAAAATATAAAAAATGAAAAACTAACAATCATTTTTACCATATAATAATCCCCTCACTATAAAAAGAGTAAACCACCAAACTCTTTAATATGTAATTACAGAATAATTTATAATGTCACTAAGTGATTTATTATCTGTAGAGATTGATGCCCCACTCTTCTACTTCCATAGTGTGGGTTATATAGAGGATCATGTACCAATAGAATATTCTGTTTCTAAATACAGAGGCGATTTAAACTCATTTATCTTTAATATTTCTTCATAATTTAGCCATGTTCAAACAATTTATAAGCTCGACGATAGCAATAATGCAGTCCAATCATGAATAAAAAGGTGATATGCTATCACAGATATATTAGAGCACTTCAAATTACAAGGTAAAGTTGCAATCATTAGCGGTGGCACAATAGGAATAGGTCAATCAATGGCATTAGCATTAACACAAGCAGGCGTTCAGATTATCATTGCAGATCATAACGCCTCATCAATTAAAGAAACACTCTCAGGAATTAAACAGAGTGAAGACTTTGAAACAGTTGCATTAAAAGTAGACATAACCGATCCAACATCGGTAAATCAAATGCTCAATAACGTCATAGAACAATTTGGCAAAATTGATATGTTAGTCAATAAAGTTGGGATGACATACAACGTAACAGAAGAAGAACTCACATTTGAAGATTGGAATAAAGTTATGAATCTAAACTTGAATGGAATATTTTGAGTGAGCTGATGTTTGAATAGTGAATTCGCGGAGCTGATCGCACGAAGACTAGCGGTGAAAAGCTTTTTCAAATTAAATATTTAATTTAAAGGCCACACTTATAAAAGCGCAGCCTTTTTTCTATTTATATTTTACACATATATTCTTTCTTTAATACATACGTATACATTCATATAAAAGATCGAAGAATTCGTCGACTTTGACGTTTTTTGCTACTTTAACGTTATGTTCTTTTTTGAGTACGTCCGATTCGTCACATACTGTTCGTCCATAACTTGGTCCGCGATTAATGTCGATTTCTACGTACATATCTTGAACTTCAAATAAGTCTTTATTTACGAGATATCCTATTGTTGTTGCATCGTGTAATGGACCTGCTTCTAATCCAAATTCTTGGTATTGTGTTTTTAAAGTAAAATTCATTAAATCACTAAACAATTGGCCAGCTTTATTATTTGTTGATTCCATACGTTTTATAATTTCAGGTGTACATAGTGTCTTGTTTGTTACATCTAGACCCATCATGATGATTGGTACACCTGATTTAAAAACAATATGTGCCGCTTCTGGATCAGCAAAAACATTAAATTCTGCTGATGGCGTGAAATTACCATTACCATATGCACCGCCCATTAATACGATCTCTTTAATTTTAGATGAGATGGATGGTTCTAATTTCATCGCTAAAGCAATATTTGTTAATGGGCCAGTTGGTACTAGCGTAATATCTCCTTCACTATTTAATAACGTTTCAATGATAAATTGTACCGCTCTTTTATCTTCCGGTTCTCTATTTAAGGCATCAAATACAGGACCATCCATACCTGTTTCTCCATGGACATTGTCAGCTACTACACGTTCTCTCACTATAGGTTCAGACGCCCCACTATATATTTTAACGTCCATATTCAAGTGTTGTGCAACACTCAAGCCATTCTTAACCGTTTTCTCAAGCGTTTGATTCCCTGAAACAATTGTTATACCAAGTAAATCAATATTAGGATGAATGTATGCCATTAACATCGTTATTGCATCATCATGACCAGGGTCGCAATCTAAAATTATTTTTTGTTTTTCCATTATAATTCCTCTCCTCTTTGTAAGCCTTTTCTTTATTCTTGTATTATACTTCTGCAAAGATTAAAGTAAGTATGAGAAATATCATATAAGAGGTGTGAAATATTGAGAGAAATTTATAATAACAAACTTAAACAAGATATGATAGACCAATTCAATTATCTCGATCTCTTTGGATTTGATGTGCAACAACACGTAAAACTCTTTTTCATTTCTCAAAAAGATCATATCATCCAAGACACTCAAAAACCCGAATATTTATTTTATCTTGTTAAAGGAAAGACAAAATTATACGAATACATGGAAAATGGCCAAGTTTCTTTAATCGATTTTTTTGATCCTTCTTCTTTTATAGGAGAAATGGAACTGATAGATGAACACGCCGCACCTCTTAATGTCCAAGCAATAGAAGATTGTTGGTGTTTAGCAGTACCACTTTATGAACTTAAAGACAGTTTATTAACTGATCCAGTATTATTAAAGAATTTACTATCTTATATCGCACATAAGAACATGAAAAATATTCGAACTTCAACACGAAATCAATCATATCCATTGTCTAAAAGACTTGCTTCTTTTATTTTAGTTACAGAACAAAATGGTAAATATGAAGAAAAACATACACAAGTCGCACAATACTTAGGTGTATCTTATCGACATTTATTATTTGTTATCGCAGAATTTGTACAAAAAGGATATTTAGCAAAAGAGAACAATAACTATAGCATATTAAAAAAAGATGAATTAAAAAAGTTAGCAAATATATAATATGGTATAAAAAACCCCCCACTTCATGTTGTAGTGAGGGGATTATAGCTAATATTTATATTATGACTGTATCTTTTTCAACTTCTTATTTAACTTCTCGTCTAATTCTTTTTGTCGACGTTTTCGTTCTTCATTTCTAAGTCGCAATCTTTCTTCTTCTTCTGGATCGCGTTTCTTTTGAAGTTGTTTTTGGATTTTTTCCATTAATTCGTCTTCTGTTAAAGCGGCACATGGGCGGTTATTTACGAATGCGAATGTCTTTCTTCTACCTGGTCCACAATATGATTGGCATGCCACTTCTATTTCAGCTTCTGGGTCTAATTTTTTAATTTTTTTCAAAAGTGATGGCAAGTTAACAGCTTGGCAATCATCGCAGACTTGAAATTTATTTCGCATTTGTTCCCCCACCTTTCTTAATTGTTAATTTTGCAATAAATTATTATACCACCTTAACAGTTGTTTGAGAATGTCATTTTATCGTTTTTCCATATTTCGAATCATTTTATCATTGCGTTCAATCATTCGTTCGAAATATTTATCGTACAATGTCCATTCTTCCGTTGTGACAGGATCCATATTCAAAGTTGCACCTAAATTTTTCAAACTTCCTAACAATTTAAATAATATGTCGTTAGTTGTATATTCAGTGCCTAATAATTCGTTCAAGGAAGCCATGCTTTCAGGTATGATAGTCGGATAAATGAATTTTGTCTTTTCGTTTTTCAGTGCATGTTCATAGAATGCTTTCATCATTTCGGCACGTTCAGCGCCTGATCCTTCCACACATAAATAGATTTGAACTGCTATACCGCCTCTTACTCTTCGTTGTGATATACCAGCAAATTTTTGATTATGAATACTTAAGTCATAACTACCAGGGCAGTATGATGCGGTAATTTCTTTATTCTCAATTTCATTAGTATCTTCTTTAAACATTTCACGAATAAGACGTAACATCACTTCATATCCTGTATCAATGGATACATCATGCTTACCTTTAAAAATTAAAGATATATTAAGCACACCTTTATCTAGCACAACACCTAATCCACCAGAATTTCTAACGATTGCACTATAACCTCTAACATCATTTAAATATGCAATACCATCTTTTAAATAAGGTAATCTAGAATCATGTATGCCTAATATCACGACGTGATTGTGTATCCATGTCCTAACAACACTTGGACTTTTATCATTTCCTACTTGATCACAAAATGTATCATCGAAACTAAAGGACTGCATTGGCTGCAGTCCTGAAGTGTGGTCAATGTATCGCCATTCTTGTGTAAAATAATCTTGCAAATTAGCCATGATTATAATGTTTGAGCAGCTGTAATGATTGAAAGACTATATACGTCTTCAGCTGAACAGCCACGAGATAAATCGTTAACAGGTGCGTTTAAGCCTTGTAATACAGGACCAACTGCATCAAATCCACCTAAACGTTGTGCAATTTTGTATCCAATATTACCCGCTTCTAAGCTAGGGAAGATAAATACATTTGCATCACCTTGAATTTCAGAATTTGGTGCTTTCTTAGCAGCAACTTCTGGTACGATTGCTGCATCAAATTGGAATTCACCATCTAATACAACATCTTTTAAATCTGTTTCTTTTAAGTTCTCTTGAGCAATAGAAACTGCTTCAGATACTTTTTCAGTATCAGGTGATTTAGCTGAACCTTTAGTTGAGAAGCTTAACATTGCTACTCTTGGAGACATACCAAATGCTTGAGCAGTCTTAGCACTTTCGATTGCAATCTCAGCTAGGTCTTGTGCATTAAGTTCTGGGTTAATTGCACAATCACCGAATACATATTGTTCTTCACCTTTAGTCATGAAGAATACGCCAGATGTTTTTGTAACGCCTGGTTTAGTTTTGATAATTTGTAATGCTGGACGTACAGTGTCTGCAGTTGAATGTGCTGCACCACTTACTAATCCGTCAGCTTGATTTGTGTAAACTAACATCGTACCGAAGTAGTTAACGTTATTTAACAATTCTTCAGCTTGTTCTTGAGTTGCTTTACCTTTACGACGTTCAACAAATTTTTCTACTAAATCTGCTTTTAGTTCACTAGTTTCTGGGTTGATGATTGTAAGACCATCGATTGATAAGTCTGCACCAGCTGCAGTTTCTTTAATTTTTTCTTCATTACCAAGTACGATTGGTGCAACCAAATCTGTAGATTGTAATTTAACTGCTGCTGTTAATACACGCGCATCTTCACCTTCTGGTAATACGATACGTACATTTTTACCTGATAGTTTGTCGCTTAGAACATTAAGTAAATTAGACATAATTGCCTCCTATATATGATTGCTATTATTTTTCCATTCACAATTATAACATTTTTTCATAAATTTTCACGTATCTAAACTGTGAATTTATATTGGATATTTTTAAAATATTATCATTTATATTCTGAAAGCAACATTTTCCATTTTTTATTTAAAATTTTATCCTTTGAAACTGTAAATTTTTCGTTTGGTTTTAAATTTGGATCTTTGCCGTTGTAATCTTTAGTTGCAAATCCTGTTGATAGGGATGGTTCACTATTTGGCTTGAATTGATATTCGTATACTTTACCGTTATCTGCAAACAAATATTTCGTAATCGGTTTATCCATTTTAGCGACACTACTGTATCCTTGAATATTATTTAAATCTTGTGCCTGTTCATCATAACCACCTTGATTATGCTTGCCTTGATACATCGTTAATCCAACAACGTTATGGATATTAAAATGCTTCCACCCTGGTTTATCATGATCTGTTATTTGTATTTCACCATCGTCACTAATCGCATAGCCATCACCTTCCATTTGTTCATTTCGACTAAAATAACGATTAGTTACTGCTTTATGTTGATCTTGGCCATATTCGTCAGCAATTTTTAGTAACTTTTGTTTCAATTCATCTTTGTCTTGCTCTGAAAGTTGAATATGCTTAGTTTCAGCATGTTTCGTTTCACTATGTTGCTTTGTCTCTTCTTGTGAACTATTTTGACAACCGCTTAATATTAAGATCATCACTACTGCCACACTTAAATAATTGAATACACGTCGCAAAGTAACCGCTCCTTCTATTAACAAATAGGCGCCTCCATATCATCATATTTGAAGGAGACGCCTTATGGATATTTATTTAACTTTAAAATCTATGATTAGTCTTTTTTAATACCGAATTCATCGACTAATTTAACTGTTCTTTGTTCACCTTTACTAATATCGCCATGTAATTGATAAATTTTAACGACTAATTTACCTTCAGATACATCATAAACTGAAAAGTTCTGATCAGATGAATCACGATTATTTTCATGACTATCGTTAAAAGCATCTGTCTTATGAGGTTGCTCACCTATCGCAAATAAACTATTATAATGATCTAATTCTTCTTGAGTTAAATCTTCTAGCTCTGGTCTAACTTTCTTAATATGTTCTAAAGGACGGTCGTATATACTGTCATACGCTTTTGTACCACCTGTATTAGGCAGTACGTAGACTGAACCTTCTGGGTTGTCATAATATGTGATGTTATCTTGACCTCTAATTTGTTTGGCATCTTCTTTCTTAGCATTTACAAAGCTATTTTTAGTCGATGTATGTTCTAGTGGTTTCGTACGAGAAAGCACATGGTCATGACCTTGTAATACTAAATCCACATCTAAATCATCAATTTGTTGAGTCAGTTCGTCACGTATTTTAGCAACATCTTCATCTGATAATGCATGATACGATTTAGAATACATTGGTTTATGCAGGTTTAAGATAACCCATTTAGAGCCATTCTTTCTGGCATCTTTAATATCTTGTTTAATCCATTCCATTTGTTCTTTGCCAATTGCTTTTTCTTCAGGATTATCTTTAGATTTCTTATTATCATTCGTATTAGCGACAACCATGTGTGCACCATTATAATCAAATGAATAATAAGATCCACCATTGACCGCATTGTTTTCTTTAGGTACATTGACATGTTCGTTATACTTTGTCAGTAATTTTTCATCATCTTCACTTAACGCATATTCGTCATGGTTACCAGGTGCAGAAGCTACAGGTAGTGACATAAATGATGGACGTGATTGATCATATAAATCTAACCACTCATCTTCAATTTCTGCAGTTTCTACAAAGTCTCCTGTGTGTAATGCGAAGTTTGGATTACCTGCTGTTTGAATAGCATTGCTTAACGTATCTGCTCCAAATTGTGCTTCATTTCTTACGTGTTCATTCCAATAAGCATTTTGTGTATCTGTATACTGTACAAATTGGAAAGGATCGCCGTTGTTGCCAGAGGTCTTAAATTGTCCAACTTCACTTTGAGGACCACTTGCACTACCTACTCGATAATAATATGTAGTATTCGGCTTTAATCCCGTTGCTTTCGCTTTATAATTATATTCAGGAACTGTCATTAGTTCAGACTTCCCATGTTTATCACCGCGCGTCCATTCAGCACCTTGTGCATGTTCATCTGTATAATATCCATTTATTTTCTCTTTACCTTGAGCATCTTTTACAGGTTCACCTTCATCATCTTTTTCTACATCCGCAAAGATGAAATTGCCGTTCTTATCTCGTTCAACATATTTAGAATCCACTTGCTTAGAAGTTGCATCAAACGCTTGTGCATCATCAAATTGACCCGACTCTGACACCCAAACTTTAGCATCATTAAATTGATCTGTCGTATACCAATTAAAAGCCATTTCTGTTTTCGTATCACCATTAAAATTCGTAATAATACGATTCGGCTGATTTTTCTTAGATACAGGCGCTACTTCCGGTTTCTGTGACATCACCTTAATATCCGAATGAGATTGTTGCTTCACAACAGACGAATCAGATCCCGAACCACCAGCACCACTCGCCTCAACCGTACCAGAAGTAGAAATCCCTAATAATAACATCATACAAGCCGTACCACTAATGAATCTCTTTGCTATTGACTGATTATACATGTACACTTCCTCCTAATTAACCCTATAGTGATTTAAAAAGCAATCTATTAAGAAGTGTATCAATCATATTTTAACCCTATGTAAAGATAGTATGAGTATTGTATGAATGTAATATGAAGAGTGATGAGCGAGTAGAAACTTAAATTATTAAATGCCACTAAATTTATATATTATATTTTCTGAAAATTTAGTATAATTAACATAAGATAAATAGACGACTATAGATATAACAATTTATCCATTTCTATAATTGTATATACATATAAACATACTGAATATAAGTATTATGAATTCATTATAAGAATTGGTATTCATAAGACAAAATACTGACATTTAACCATGAGTATCAGTATTTTAAATTAAGTATGGGGTGAACTTACATATGAATAAAAATATTTTCAAAATATTATCTATTACTTTTTGGGGGAATTTTTTTAGTAGTACTTTAATATTTATTATTGGATTATATATCTTGAAAGAATTTGAAAATATTATTTTGTTTGGATGGAGCCAAGCTATTGGCCCTATTGTAACACTGGCTTTAATGCCTTTTTTAGGTCCAATAATAGATAAACTATCTAAGAAGAAAATATTAATTATTGGTCAATTTATTTCAATAACAGCTCTATCTTTATATTTTTTCACTTTCTCTCATCACAATCTTTATCTATTATTAATGATTATTGTCTTTCTAAAAATTACAGATAATATTGTCACAACCACTATTTCATCTACTATCATATTAATAACTGAAGAAGATGAAGTTCAGCGTATAAAATCATTACAACAGGTATTGTTAGCATTAATCAATATTATGGCTCCATTACTAGGTGCCATATTCTTCACTGTAATTAGCTTAAAATCTTTAGTATTTATTGAATTGATTTGCGAAATGATTTGTCTCTTATTTATTACGAGTTTGCATATTAAAAATAGAAGAATCACAGATAACACAGGTGATGAGAGAATTTTAAGCATGTTTTTAGACGGATTAAAATATTCATTTAAACACAAGAAAATTATGTTCTCACTTTTTTTCGCGGGAATAGTGAATTTCATCCTATGTTCTTATCTAATCGGACTTCCATACATTCAAGTAAATGTATTAGATTTTAAAAATATAGAGTTCGGACTTACTGAAAGTATATTTTCTTTAGGACTGATAGCATCAGGTATATTTTTATCAATTTCTAAAAGTTTAAAATATCCTTTGAAATTCTCATATTTGAGTGTAATTGGAATGAGTTTTTTAACAATTCTTTTAGGTTCATTATTAATGATTGAATTTAATCGCTTTATATATATACTTTTATTTTGTGGATTTAACTTTATTATAGGAATTTTTATATCATTTGCGAGTATTCCAGTAACCAGTTGGTTAACGATCAATATTGAAAACGCATATCAAGGAAGAATATTTAATTTATTGAATGTTCTATCACAAGTTCTTTTACCATTAGGAATACTATTCTATAGTCAAATATTCAATTACTTTAGTTACACTACTATTTTTATTATTAGTGGAATTGTGCTTTTTCTATTTAGTAGCCTGAGTACAAAAATATTTGCAATTGATTTAAATGATAATGAATTAAGTTAATTTATTAGAACAAAAAAGAAGCTCAACTCGAGCTTCTTTTTTGTATATTACTTTATTTTTTTAATAATTCTTTTTTAAATGTTTCTGCTTGTTTCTCTACTGAGATTAAATCTCCGTACAATGCTTCATTACTTGTATAGTAAATGACGTTATTATTTTTCACTGCTTTATTATTTTTCCAAATTGTTGAATTTGTAAATTCATTATTTGGTTTTTTGCCGTCTTGTGTTGGTATAAATAAGTAGTCTCCTGAATAATCGTTAAATTTTTCTTGAGGTACTTTCATGAATTTTTCTTTTGGCATTGCTTTTTTAGCTTCTGGATCTTCTTTTAATTTGAAACCATCGAATAGTGCGTCACTACCTCTACCGAATCTTGCGCCGAACTGATAAATATCTTTTGCTTGTACGTCCATAATTGAAGCTGTTTTATCTGCTCCGATATGCTTTTTAATTTCTTTACCGTCTTTTAGAAGTTTATCTGATAGTTCGTCTGCTTGTTTTTTAGCTTTTTCTTCTTTGTTCACTAATTTACCGTATTCGATATGCGTTTGTTTATAATCTGTGTCTTGTACTTTTAATGATACGGTTGGTGCTATTTTTGAAAGTTTATTATTATTTTTATTTTCTTTATACGTTACGATTAAATCTGGTTTAAGCTTCGCTGCCGCTTCAACATCTTCTGGATCTATTTTCTTAACATCTTTCATATCTAAATATTTAGAATCTGGGAATACACTTGTGATCGCTACTGGTTCTACACCTAATTTTTTCAAGTTACCATAGTTAGCTGTCAGTAATAGAATACGCTTTGGATTTTTAGGGATTTTTACTTTATCTCCACTTTCAGTCGTAAATGTTCGTTCTTTACTGTCACTTTTACTACTTGATGCTTCGTTCTTATTACCACATGCTGCTAACAATAACGCTAAACATAATACAAAACTTAATAATTTTTTCATTTCTACACCTCATATTTTTATTTTAAAACGATGGAATTAACGTATCTTCATGTTTTTCTTTTAGATATTTTTTAACTGCATCACTTTTCATAACTTTATGTAATTCTTTAATCTTTTCTGAGTCTTTATTATCTTCTCTTGCAACGAGTTGAATTGAGAATCGTGAATCAATGTTTTTCTCTAAGAACAGTGCATCAGCAGGTTTTAAGCCAATTTTAGAAATATAAGTTGGATAGTTATAGACAAGTGATACATCTTTTTCACTGTACGTTTCTGCTAAGTTCAGCAAGTCTACTTTCAACCATTTGAAATCTTTAGGATTTTCGACGATATCTTTCGTAGTTCCATTTACACCAACGCCGTCTTTCAATTTAATAAGACCTTGTTCTTCAAGAATCGCTAATGCTCTACCTTCATTTGAAATATCATTTGGTATCGCTACTTTTGTACCTTTTGGAATGTCATTGATGTCTTTATATTTTTTAGAATAAAAACCAACTTTTGCATCATAAATCGGTTGAATCGCTACTAAATTTGCTTTTCGTTCTGAGTTGTATTTTTCCATAAATGGTTTATGCTGTGCAAAGCTTGCATCCGCTTCTTTACTACTTACCATATCGTTATAAGCAACGTTGTCATTCACTTGGACAAGTTTAATTTCCCAGCCGTCCTTTTTAGCTTCTTTTGCTGCTTCTTTAACGACGTCTGTCATTGGTGGTGCTTGAGAAGCTACTTTAATGACTTTGTCTTCGTTATCTTTTTTATTCGCGCCACAGCCTGCGATGATAATGCTTAACATTAATAACATAACAAATAAACTTTTTTTCATTTCTACACTACTTTCTTTTATCTATTTTTCGAGCTATAAAGTTTCCTAACATTTGTATGATAAACACACTGATAATGATGATGATGATTGAGAAATACATGATTTCATTTTCATAACTTTGATAACCGTATCTGATTGCGAAATCACCTATTCCACCACCGCCAACAATACCCATGACTGTTGAATAAGACACCATGCTTACTGTCGTCGTTGTATATGCCAATATAATGCCGCTACGTGATTCAACTAATATGAAATTCCAAATATATTTATATGTTGTCGCACCTAGAGATTCTGCCAAGACTTTAATATCACCAGGAATATCTAATAATACTTGCTCAACCAACCTTGAAAATATCGCGATACCTACAATACTTAAAGGGATAATCGATGGGTATGGACCGAACGCACTCCCTAAAATCATACGTGTAAGCGGGATTAAACTGATTACAAATAGTAAGTACGGGAATGAACGTATAAATGTAATTAAGAAATTAAATGACCAATAATAATTGATATTTAAAGCTTTAATACTCGGGTTTGATAAAAATAATGCGATTCCTAGAGGTAGTCCAACTAGCAAAGTGATGAGCATGGAATAACCTAACATGATGCACGTTTCTTGTAAGGACTGAATCAATTCTGGTAAGTAGTAATTTATCTTTTCTAAAAATGTCATTCTTCTAAACTCTGCCTAACATTCTCTAAATAAGAATTCGTATTTCTTTCTACACTTACTACTTTATTATCCATAACCTCTAACAATTGACCGTCCTCCATAACACATACTTCTTCACATAATTGTTTAACAACGCTCAATTCATGCGTCACAAAAATAATCGTAATATTATATGCTTTATTCACTTTCTTCAACATCTTAATGATGATTTCAGTGTTATGTTCATCTAAACTACTTGTCGCCTCATCACACAATAAAATATCCGGGTTTCTCACGAGCGCTCTTGCTAATGCAACACGTTGTTTCTCTCCACCGGATAATTGTGCTGGATAATAATCCTTTTTATCATTTAACCCAACAAACCCTATTAATTCATCTACTTTTGCTTTATCTTGCTGATTAATAATTTTTAAAGGCAAAGCGATATTTTGCTGAACGTTAAGGTTATTCAACAAATTATAATTTTGAAATACCATGCCTATTTTTTCTTTATACTTCCTTACAACACGCTTTGATAACGCTTCTGTATCTTTCCCGTCAAAAACAATGCGCCCTTCTGTTGGTTGTTCTATTAAATTCAGTAATCTCAGTAACGTCGACTTTCCCGAACCACTTTTTCCGACAATACCTGTAACAGATCCTGGTTCTATCGTTAAAGAAAAATCTTTTAAAGCAAAATTGTCATTATATTTTTTTGAAACATTTTCTAATTTATACAACTTTATACTCCTGTAAAATTATTTTAAAAAGGAAATCTATTTTCATTATCCAATAATTGAAATCGATAATCAATATCAATTAATACATTTAAGTATTCTTTCTTTCACAACAATGTAAAAAGTTGAGTCCTTTCAACCTTATCTAGTATGATAGACTTGTAATGAAGATATCTTTTCTAAAAGGAGCGAAAGTAAAATGAACGAAGCAGCAAAAACATTAGATGGTTGGTACAGCTTACATTTATTTTATGCAATTGATTGGGCAAGCTTAAAAACTGTACCTGAAGAAGATCGAAACACAATGATCAGCGAATTCAAGACTTTCCTTGAAGCGTTGGAAACAGTTCATAATAATAAAGAAGGTTCTCATGCTTTCTATAACATAACAGGACAAAAAGCAGATTTAATGTTATGGTTCTTAAGACCAGACGTTAAACAATTAAACGCCTTAGAAAATGAATTTAACAAGTTAGATATCAGTGACTTCTTAATTCCAACATATTCATACGTATCAATCGTAGAACTTTCAAACTATCTTGCAGGTGACTCTAACGAAGATCCATACGAAAACCCACATGTAAAAGCAAGATTATATCCAGAAGTACCACGTTCAGAATACGTATGTTTCTACCCAATGGATAAAAGACGTGACGGCGAAGACAACTGGTATATGTTAGATATGGATCATCGACGTAGCTTAATGCGCTCACACGGTTTAATCGGACGTAGTTATGCAGGTAAAGTAAAACAATTTATTACAGGTTCAGTAGGACTAGACGATTACGAATGGGGCGTAACATTATTCAGTGATGACATGTTACAATTCAAGAAATTAATCTATGAAATGCGTTTCGACGAAGTATCAGCAAGATATGGTGACTTCGGAGCATTCTATGTAGGTAATATATTAAATATTGATGAATTGGATACATTCTTTAAATTGTAATAATATAGAAAGAGCCTGGAACTGAGTGAAATTCCAGGCTCTTCATATTTTGAGTGCTATTGATGTTCATTTTCAGTCCGATAATTTATTTTATCGGACTGGAAATACCGTTTTCGGGTCGATATTTTTATTTATCGGCCTGGAAATCCCATTTTCGGGTCGATATTTATTTTTATCGGCCTGGAAATCTTGTTTTCGGGTCGATATTTATTTTTATCGGCCTGGAAATCTTGTTTTCGGGTCGATATTTTATTTTATCGGTCCAGAATATTAATTAAGGCTGGGACATAATATAATATCCCAGCCTCAATCTCATTGCCATCTATATTTAACTAAATATATTGATGAATAATGTAACAATTGGTACGCCTAGTAAATCTATTAGGAAGGCGCCAACTACTGGGACTACTAAATATGCTTTTGGTGATGCACCGAATTTTTTAGTTATAACATCTAAGTTAGCCATGGCATTTGGTGTTGCGCCTAGTCCATGTCCGATAAATCCGCCTATCATAACTGCTGCATCATAATTTTTACCTAGTCCTCTAAACACGACAAATACTGAGAATAGTACGATAAATACAATTTGTACTAATACAATAATTGTTAACGGTAGCGCCAATTGATAAATTTCTGTTAATTTAATACTCATTAACGCGATTGATAAGAATAAACTTAATGAAACATCACTTACTTGGTTAGTAATTTTCATATCAATGATGTTTAAGTTTCCGTAATCAGAGATGTTTCTTATGATAACTGCTACAAACATTGCGCCAACATAAACCGGAATATTTATTCCAGTTAAATTCGTAAATCCATCTCCAATATATGTACCAATCGCCATACATACTGCAATAATTGTAAATTGAACAATAAATACTGTTGTAGGGTTCATTCTACTATGTAAGTTCTCGTTATATCCCACTTCGCTAAAATCTATACCTGTATCTTTAGCATCTCCAGGTTTCAAATCAAACTTTTTAATTAAATATCGAACCACAGGACCACCTATTAATCCACCTGCAACAAGTCCTAATGTCGCTGCTGCAAGTGCCGCTGTTACCGCAGAGTCTACACCTAATGATTCTAATGTCTTACCGTATGCCGCTGCATTACCATGACCACCTTCCATGGACATTGATCCAGCAGTTAAGCCAAGTAGTGGTGGAATATTTAATACTTTAGATAATGAAACACCGATTACATTTTGACAAAATGCTAAAATTCCACAAAAAACAAAATATAAAATCAGTACTTTTCCACCAAGTTTCAATAATTTTAATGAAGCACCTAAACCTATTGTTGTAAAGAATGCCAACATAAAGAAGTCCTGTAGAAAATCAGAATCTAATTTAATTGTAATGACATTTAATGATTGTAAAATAGCAACTACAATAGCAAATAACAAGCCACCTATTACTGGCGCAGGAATACATAGACGTCTCAATATAGAAACTTTATTTACAATACCCTCACCTAATAAAAGTAAGACACATGCTATAGCTAAAGTTGTGACAGCATCAAACTGTAACATCATCGTTCCCCCTTATATCCTTGTATTTCTTTTAAGAAATCGTTTTCAAAGCCCGATGAACATTATACCTATCTCAAGTACAGAATGCTACCTTCTATAAAACAAAAATAAAATATTTTTACAAAAAGCTTAGTATAAAAATGTTTTATTACAAAATATCACCAACAAAAAACCAGACTAACGTCTCTCGCTAGGCTGGTTTACTATCTATTTATTTTTTCACTTCTGTTTTGGCTTCTAAGTCTATCATTTCTTCTTTTGTCTTATCTAATACTAAATAGTTTAATTCATCGTTCGTCATTTTCTTAAGTGATGGGTATCTTATCATAAAGAATACAATACCAAGCACTAACCAAATGAACAACGCGATATAAGAAGGTAATGATAAACTTGCTGGTGATCCTGGGATAAGTAATAAACCTAAGAATATACCAGCGATAATTGCACCGATAATCGCAAATGTTTTGTATTTTGGATGATACATCATGCTTCGTTTATCGTATGAAAATAATTTGAATGCTGATAAACATGTTATGAAATAAGCGATTGAAACACCTGTTGATGACATATCTACAATCCAAGTTAATGCTGTTCTACCTAACCATGGTGCAGCGAGTGCCAATACTAAAATAAATATAATACTAATATACGGTGTATTATATTTTGGGTGTAACTTTTTAAAGACGCTTGGCATAACAGATGCTCTACCCATAGAGAATAACAATCTACTTGAACTCATAAAGAATCCGTTCAATCCTGTGAATATCCCCATCAATATTGCGACGATTAATACTGCTAAACCAACAAACGAGAATGCTTCTTGAACGACTGAACCTGTCACCCATAAATCTCCACCTACAGATGATGCATCTTTAAATAACCAACTTGTTAAAAGTATCATCATCACATAAGTAAGTGCTGAAGCAATCAAACTAAATACGATTAACTTGAACGTCTTACTTGGTGAGAAGTTAAATTCTTCTGCCGTTTGCGGAATATTATCAAAGCCTACATATGCCCATGGTGCAACTGCCAGAATTACAACGATTGAGGCAAGCCATCCCATGTCATTATTGACAACAGGCTTAAGATTTGAGAATGAAAAATCATGCGTGAAAAATGATCCTGCAAATAAAAGTATGACAACAACTGCTAATATCACACAGAATATATATTGCAGACTTCCTGAAAAACTAGAACCTTTTATACTTATCCAAGCAAATATTAACAATATAAGTGAAGATAGTATAATTTCAGTTATGTACACATCCCAACCTGCTACTGTATATAATTTACCTTGTTCTAAAAATCCCGGCATAATAAATTTAAAAAGCAAACTAAATGCAGAGGCGTTTAAAGCAACGATACAAATATATCCAAATGTTAAAAACCATGATGAGAAGAATGATACATATTTACCGAATCCTAAGTATCCGAATGCAAAAGCACCACCTGATACTGGGAACTTTTCAACTAATGCACCGTAACTAACGGCAATAACAATCATCAATAATGCCCCGATAAATATACCGATTGAAGCACCTAATGGTCCAGCCTGACTAATCCAGTCACCTGGTAGTATAAATGCACCCCAACCTATACTTGAGCCGTAAGCAATGGCCCATACAAATTTTTCTGATAAGTTCTGATCTAAATTTCCTCTTGATAAATCTTTCTTTTTCCTAGCCATACATGTTCCACCCTTATTTTTAAATTTCGTGAAACGTAATTAACCTTTAATTAAATTTTCCAAACAGCAATTACGAGTAATAACCAACTTGCTATAAACAATACGCCACCTATTGGTGTAATAGCGCCAAGTATTTTAATTTGTGTTACAGCAAGTATATATAATGAACCACTAAAGAATACTATACCAAATGTCATCAACCATCCAGCTACGTTTAAACTAATAGATGTTGTGCCCATAATGATACCAATTAAAATTAAACCGAGTGCATGATACATTTGGTATGTTGTTGCTTTACCCCATATATCTAAGTATTTAGCCGATAATTTATTTTCTAAACCATGTGCGCCAAATGCACCTGCTGCTACAGCGATCATTGCATTAATTGCACCTATTATAATAAATAATTTCATTTGTTATCTCCCTTTCTTATTTAAAAATCAAATATTGAATCTCCGTTACCTATGCCATCATCTGTTGTTAATTGATTTTCTGCTTTATTTACAGATGGTTCGTTACGCACTTTACCACCCATTTTTCTAATTTCTTCATCTGAAATTTGTGGTTTTGCTTTTGGTGTTGGTTTAGGTGTTGAAGAAATATTTTGTTCTACTTTAATATCGTGCGTTAAATCGTCTTCTTTATCTACCAATCCACTTAACGTATGAATGGCGTGCATGTGGCGATTAAAGACTTCATTTGTTGAAGCATTGTCAGCAGCAACGAGTTCTTCTTCTATTGCAGCAATTAATTGTGATCTACTTATCATTAAATGTCACCTCCACACCAATTAATGGACTCTTTACCACTCGCAATAAGATATTCATTCGTCTTACTAAATGGTTTAGACCCAAAGAATCCTCTATAAGCCGATAATGGACTTGGATGTACAGATTGTATAATATGATGGCGTTCTGTATCAATAAGCTTGATCTTAGATTGTGCAGGTTTACCCCAAAGTATAAACACAACATCTTCTAATTCACTGGAAACATGTTTAATAATTTCATCAGTAAATATTTCCCAGCCAATATTTTTATGTGAATGTGCTTGATGTGCTTCTACTGTTAAGACGGTGTTTAAAAGTAATACACCTTCCTTAGCCCAATCTTGCAAGTGAGGTGTCGTTCTCTTACAACCTATATCGTCTTCTAGTTCTTTATAAATATTTCTTAATGAAGGTGGGAATTTTGCGTCTGGTTGTACTGAAAAAGCTAAGCCATGCGCTTGATTCGGACCATGATAAGGATCTTGCCCGAGAATAACCACTTTCACATGATCTAAAGGTGTTAAATCAAATGCTTGATAAATATTTTCTCTATCAGGATAAATCGTCTTACTACTATATGCTTCTTCTAAAAATGACTCCATTTCAGAAAAATCATGTTCGGATTTTATTTTATGAAATATTTGTTGCCAATCCATATTATTCACCTCAATAAAAATGATAACATAGCACTCAAGAAAAGGTCATAACTATTTTTTACAATTAAAAAACGTGATATGATAAAATATATGAATTATTGGGAGGAATCATCAATGGCATTAAAAAAAGTCTTAACAATAGCAGGATCAGACACAAGTGCTGGAGCTGGAATGCAAGCAGATTTAAAGACATTCCAAGAGCATGACACATATGGAATGGTTGCATTAACAGCAGTCGTTACAATGGACCCACAAACATGGTCACACGACGTAACACCATTACCTCTTGATTTACTAGATAAACAATTAAACACAGCTATTTCAATCGGACCAGATGCAATTAAAACAGGTATGCTTGGTTCTGAAGATATTATTAAACGTGCACGTCAAACATATGACGAAGCAGACGCTGAAATTTTCGTAGTTGACCCTGTAATGGTATGTAAAGGTGAAGACGAAGTACTTAACCCGGGAAATACTGATGCAATGATTAAAGAACTATTACCAAAAGCAACAGTCGTTACACCAAATTTATTTGAAGCAGGTCAACTTTCAGGTTTAGGTAAACTAAGCTCAATTGATGATATGAAAAAAGCAGCAGAAAAAATCCACGAACTTGGTGCACAATATGTTGTCATTAAAGGTGGAAAAGCTTTAGAATCAGATAAAGCTTATGACTTATATTATGACGGACAAAAGCACGTCCTATTATCAACAGATAAATTCCAATCAAGTTATAACCACGGTGCAGGTTGTACATTCGCAGCTGCAACAACAGCTAACTTAGCAAACGGCGAATCACCAGAAGATGCAATCATACATGCAAAAGCATTCGTAGCATCAGCTATTAAAAACGGTTGGAAAATGAACGACTTCGTAGGTCCAGTAGATCACGGCGCTTCAAACCGTATCGAAAAAATAGAAGTATATACTGAAGAAGTATAATAAAAAGCTGTACGCGTGTGCGTACAGCTTCATAATGTCGACAAGGTCTTAGACTTTGTTGGCATTTTTTTGTGGGAATGATAGGGAAGTGGTACTATTTTGGTGGCTCTTATAAACACTTCTGGCTAAACTTGTTCATAACGAGGGCGTTAATTACAAAAGTCAGCTAAAATGTTACTAACGGTCGCCTTAGTTACAAAACTCAGCTGAAGTGTTACTAACGGTCGCCTTAGTTACAAAACTCTGCTGAAGTGTTACTAAGGATAGCCATAGTTACAAAACTCGGTCGAAGTGTCACTATGGACCTCCTTAATTACAAAACGCGTCAGAACTGTAAATATGACACACAGTATTTGCACTTTCAACCAAAACTGCTTTTAACAGCCCCAGTATTTGCACTTCTCGCCAAAACTGCTAATAACGACAAGAGTCCACCACATGGGCTTCTCAAACCCAACACCCAAATATAAGCAAAAGCCGAGACAACTTTTCGTGTCTCGGCTCCATTCAATACGATACGCACATGCGTACAGCTTTTCTATTATGATTTCATGATACTAAATTCTGCTGTGACTTTTGCCACTTCTTTACGGTTCTTAAATAATGTCATTTGATATTGATAAAATGCATTATCTCCCTCTTTAGTTTCATTTAAACATTCTAATTCTGCGATGTAATTTTCTAATGTCATAATACGTTCTGTCTGTTCAAACTGACTTTTAATTTGTTTAAGTTTTGTATCATTTCTCATAAATGGCTTAAAACTATTAAACTCTCGAAGTACGCTTAACAAATATTGAACTGGTACTTCTTCATAGTACTGATATCCCATTATATTACAATAATCTAAAACCGCTTCATCGTTAAATGAAATGCGCATTGTTTCCAATAATTCCACCCGCCATTTCTTGAGGCTAATCTCAGTTGTAATTGTACTTTAAAGAGTATCATCATTCAAGTGAATTTTTACTACGACTTATTACTCTATATGTCGTCTTCTTCACTTAAATACGCATTATTATCTAGTATAACTTCCACATTAGGATGATTATACAAAACAGAAGCAGGTAAGTCCGTTGTAATGTCACCAGTTAGTAATCGTTTAATTGCTTCTGCTTTCTTCGGTCCATAAGCTAATAGAATAATACGTTTAGCTTTCATAATAGATTGAATACCCATAGAAATGGCTTGCTCTGGGACTTCTTCAATCGTTTCAAAGTATCTACTATTCGCTTCTATTGTAGACTCTGTTAAATCAACAATACTTGTCAAACTATCAAATGAAGTTCCTGGTTCATTGAAACCAATATGACCATTTTCTCCAATACCAAGAATTTGAACATCTATTGGTCCTTCTTGATCTAATAATGCTTCATAACGTTTTGTTTCTGCTTCTAAATCTTCTGCCGAACCGTTTGGTAAATGTATACGTGATTCGTTCCAAGATGGTAAATGATTAAAGAGCACGTCATGCATATATGTGTAGTAACTTTCTGGATGATCATAATCGATACCAATATATTCATCTAAATTAAATGTCGTGATTTCACTCAAATCAATTTCATTAATTCTAATCAGATTCACAAGTTGTTCGTATACACGAACCATCGTTCCACCAGTTGCTAATCCAAGTACACTTTTTTTATTTGAAATAATTTGCTTTAATAACTCATTCGCAACATAGTGACATGCTTCCTCTTTAGATCCTAAATTTATGATTTGCATAATTATCCCTCTATTTCTTTTATAAATCTTTTCGCTATTTCTAAAGGTCTCGTAATAGCTCCACCTACGACTGTACAATGTACACCTAATTCTGTTACACGTTTAAACATTTCAGGAGTAATAACGTTTCCTTCTGCGATTACTTTTGCGTTAACATTGTCTAATACATCTTTTAAAAATTGAAAATCATTTTCGTATAATACATGACCTTTTGTATATTCTGTGTAGCCTCTTAAAGTTGTACCAACATAGTCGAAACCTAATTTATCTGCCTGAATGGCTTCTTCTAAATCAGAGACATCTGCCATAATTTCAACATTTGGCGCTTTCTCTCTAATATATGATACAAGTTCTTCAAGTGATTCTTTTGGTCTTTCTTGTTTAGTCGCATCTAACGCAATGACTTCACAACCACTTTCAATTAATTCATCGACTTCTTTTGAAGTTGCTGTGATAAATACCTTTGAACCTTCATAATCACGTTTTACAATTCCGATTACAGGTAAATCAATTTCTTCTTTAATAGCGATAATATCTTCTTTAGTATTCGCTCTAATACCTTTAGCACCTGCTTGAGATGCAGCTAATGCCATCTTACTCATGATAAAAGATGAATGTAATGGTTCATCCGGTAAAGCCTGACATGACACGATTAATCCTTGTGGTAACATTTATAAAAACACTCCTTATTGATTTTCTAATGCTTCTTCTACTTCATTTTTTATAGTCGTAACATGCGGACCATAAATGATTTGAATACCCGTTCCTTTTTTAACGATCCCTCTAGATTCTGTCGTCTTAATGAGATCTTCGTTGAACAAATGTTCATCATTAATCGTTACACGTAATCTTGTTGCGCAACAATCAACTGTATCTATGTTTTCTTTTCCACCTAAACCTTTAATAATTGTTTCGGCACGTTCACTTGCTTCAACAGTTTGCACAGCTTCACTATCTTCACGTCCTGGTGTTTTAAAGTTAAATTTCGTAATTAAAAATCTAAATGTTACATAGTATAAGAAGAACCAAACTATACCGATAGGAATGACTAATAAATAGTTCGTCTTACTATTCCCTTGTAACACACCGAAGAGGATATAATCAATGAATCCGCCACTAAAGGTTTGACCGACAGTGATGTTAAATATGTCAGCCATCATAAATGCTAAACCATCAAATATTGCATGGATAACATATAATACTGGTGCTATGAATAAGAAACTAAATTCAAGTGGTTCTGTAATACCTGTTAAGAATGATGTTAATGCTGCAGAAAGCATTAAGCCCCCTACTACTTTTTTCTTCTCTGGTTTAGCTGTGTGGTAAATTGCTAAAGCTGCACCAAGCAACCCGAACATCATTGTAATAAAACGACCAGACATGTATCTAGAAATACCTGAATAATAATGTGTTAAATCTGCATCTCCTAATTGTGCAAAGAAGATATTTTGAGTCCCTTGAATGATTTTCCCGTTAATTTCCATCGTACCACCAAGTGCAGTTTGCCAGAATGGTAAGTAGAATATATGGTGTAAGCCAAATGGCCCAAGCATACGTAATATAAATCCATAAATAAACGTCCCGATAACACCCGTTTTATTAACAAGACCACCCGCATTGAATATCCAACCTTGAATCGTTGGCCAAACAAAGAACAAAATAACACCTAGTACGATTGACGCAATTGACGTTACAATCGGTACGAATCTCGATCCACCAAAGAATCCTAAGAACGGTGGCAATGTGATTTTGTTATATTTATTGTGTAGCATGGCAGTCATAATACCGACGATAATCCCACCGAACACACCTGTTTCGACAGTTTGAATACCTAGTACCATACCTTGTCCTGCTTTAGCTAACTCTTCTGGTGCTGCAACATTATCCGTAATCGTTAATAATGCGTTCATCGTCGCATTCATAATTAAGAATCCTAACATTGCTGCTAAACCTGCTGTACCTTTATCACTTCTTGCTAAGCCTATCGCAACCCCGATTGCGAATAATACTGGTAAATTCGCAAAAACGATATTCCCCGCTGATGACATTAAAATAAATATGTACTGTAATAAATCTACGTCTAAAATCGGATATGCTTTAATTGTGTTTGGATTACTTAAAGCACCCCCGATACCTAATAACAACCCTGCTGCAGGTAAAATTGCTATGGGTAACATAAATGATTTCCCGAATTGCTGTGCTTTATCAAAAATTTTACTCATTCGAACACCTACCTCCCTATTTACCCTAAATATAACACCGTGAAAATTATAGTCAACTTTATTATTTGTTTTGAAAAATATTTTCAATTATAATGTTATTTATTCTATAAATTGAGGTGTCCTTCATGAATTTTGAAAATCGTATTCAACAATTTTCATACCTTTTCACAAAGTCTGATGAAAAGATTGCTAGATTCATACTCGATCATCCAGTTGGCGATCATTTTTCAACAATTACTTCTTTAGCTTATGCAATTGGTGTATCAACTTCTAGCATTACAAGATTTAGTCATAAATTGAACTATCAACATTTTCAAGATATGAAGTTCAATATTCAACAAACTTATGAGAAGACGGATATTCAAAACGTTCCACTCATTAAAAGAATCCACGAATATCATCAAACGCTTATACAACAAACTGGTGAATTTATATCTAACGATAAAATTAATCAACTGATTGATATTTTAACTAATAGTCGTCAAACGCTTTTTGCAGGTTTAGGGAGTTCTGGTTTAACAGCAACTGAATTCTATTATCGAACGATGAGAATGGGCATAGCTGGAAGTTCTGTAACTGATGCGCATCAAATGAAAATTGGTGCTTCGCTATTAAATCGAAATGATGCGTTAATTGCTTTTTCTAATAGTGGCAAGACAGAAGAACTCATTAATGCTGCTAAAATTGCTAAATCTCAAGGGGCAACTGTTATTGCGATTACAAACTATGCTGGCAGTGAACTGACTGCTTATTCTGACATTGTCATCATGACGATTGATCAAACGAGAGTGAACGATAAACAATTCATTAACACACAAATTTCAGCACATTTCTTGATTGATGTTGTCAGTTATATATTGTTAGAGCGACAAGATAATATGAATCTTTATCAGCATACGAGAGACGTCATACTTCAAGACAATAAATCATAACTTGTGAGCAGAATGTATATAAATTTACTCAAGAATTTAGTAGAATAGTAAAGTATATACTATGAGGAGTGAAAGGCATGGAATTAATTCAAGTAGATCAAGTACAATCACTAATATCGGAATATGAAAATAAGCCAGTTTATCTCCATGTAGAAACAACAAATGGTGCTTATGCAAACCATTTTGATAGCAAAGTATTTAATGCTGGTACATTTTTAAGAAATATTCAAGTTACTTTTACACACGCACATTTAACGGGCGGTAATAAAGAACCTTATCGTGTTGGTTTAAAATTAGACAACAACGGTTGGGTTTATGTTCAAGGATTAACACATTATGAAGTAACTGAAAATAACGAACTATTAATAGCGGGACTAAATTATGAAGGACAACTTGCTGCAACTTTAGAAATTAGTAGCAATCCTTTCAAGGATTAAGAGGTGAATACAATGAATGACGAAAGACAAGTATTAGTTATTTTTCCACATCCAGACGACGAAGCATTTGGAACATCTGGTACATTAAGTAAGTTCGTGGACAATGGTACACCTGTAACTTACGCGTGTTTAACGTTAGGACAAATGGGCCGTAACCTAGGTAACCCACCTTTTGCTACACGTGAATCTTTACCATTTATAAGAGAACGTGAATTAGATGCAGCAGCTGAAGCGATCGGTATCACGGATTTAAGAAAAATGGGCTATAGAGATAAAACAATCGAATTTGAACCTAAAGATGAATTAGATAATATGGTAAAATCATTAATAGATGAACTTAACCCATCATTGATTATTTCATTCTATCCTGGTTATTCCGTTCACCCCGACCATGAAGCAACTGCAGAATCAGTTGTAAGAACAGTCAGTCGTATGGAAGCATCAGCAAGACCTAAATTACACCTTGTGGCATTTAGTAATGACACATACAGCGATTTAGGAGAACCGGATATTAATATAGATATTACTGGATACGAAGAACGCAAGATGAAAGTCCTTAAAGCTCATGCGTCTCAAACAGGTCCAATGTTACAAAACCTTGCTTCAAATACTCAAGAAGGTGAAGCGGCTAAAGATATGTGGATGAAGACAGAACATTTCTGGACATATCATATTGAATAGATAGTGGAGGCAATGTGAATGACACAATTAGATTTATCAACACGTGAAGCGCGCTGGAAATATTTCGGTTCAGTTGACCCTATTAAAGGTACGAAACCAACTGAAAAAGAAAAGATGCCTGATTTACAAAGCTCTAAGAAAGATTTCCTGTTCGAAATTGAACATGTTGGTATCAAGAACTTAATTTACCCTGTAAGAATTGATGATTTTCAAACAGTTGGAAACTTCGAATTTTCAACTAGTTTAAATCAAGACGAAAAAGGTATTAATATGAGCCGTATTATCGAAAGTGTTGAAAAACATTATGATAACGGTGTAAAACTAGATTTCGATCATCTAACAACATTATTAAATACACTACAAACTGCAATGATTCAAAATACTGCATCAGTAGATGTAACAGCAAAATGGTTCTTTAACCGCTTTAGCCCAGTTACAAACCAAAAGGCAGTCGGTCATGCAGATATTAGATATATCTTATCCGTTTCAGAAGATAAAATAACAAAGAAATCTTTAGGTATAGAAGTACCTGTAACAACGTTATGCCCATGTTCTAAAGAAATTAGTGAATACTCCGCTCATAATCAGCGTGGTATTATCACAGTCCTAATTGATTTAGATCCAGAAGTAAGCCTACCAGATAACTATAAAGATATTGTATTAGACGGTATGGAGGCTAACGCAAGTTCAATGTTATATCCAATCTTGAAACGAACTGACGAAAAAGCCGTAACAGAAAGAGCATATGAGAATCCAAGATTTGTAGAAGATTTAATTAGATTGGTAGCAGCTGATTTAGTAGAATTAGAATGGATTCAAGGATTTGAAATCGAATGCCGAAACGAAGAATCTATACATCAACACGACGCATTCGCAAGATTAAAATATACTAAGTAATTTAAATAGAGAACGGACCGACGTAGAAAAGTCGGTCCGTTTTTTGGTTGTGGATGCGGGAGGGCTATTGGTTGATCTTCATGAAAGCAGTACAGCCATATTTATCTAATGACAGTAACTCATTCTTTTCATAAAAATTGATAGTTTTTTCTGATGTGTCCGTCATTAATACAACTTGTCTGACATGATTAAATCGTTCTTTAATCATATTTAAAAGTTTGCTACCTATTCCGTTACCTTGATAATCAGGATCTATAAGAATATCTTGTACATATGCAATTGAATGATCATCGCTTATAATTCTAGTCAATCCAACTAATTGATCATTATCCCATACAGTTACAAAGTAACAAGTATTTTTTAATAGCACCGTCATATCTTCATTATTCTTTACATATACATCCCAACCGACACTTAAATATAACTTTTGTAAATCCTCATTGTTAGGTATTCTCTTTATTGAATATTCCATGGTGATACCCCCTATTATTGCTTAATCATCAAGTTATCAAAAGTCCATATTATTATAATAAGGTAATTATACATTATTATGGTCGTTTGTGATGTTGTATAAGTTGGTATTCCGTTTTCGGGTCGATATTTTTATTTATCGGCCTGGAAATCTCGTTTTCGGGTCGATAATTTATTTTATCGGCCTGGAAATCCCGTTTTCGGGTCGATAAATTTTTTTTATTGGCCTGGAAATCCTGTTTTCGGGTCGATATTTTTATTTATCGGCCTGTAAATCCTGTTTTCGGGTCGATAATTTATTTTATCGGTCCATATTTCCCGTTTTTGGATCGTTAATTTTTCTTATCGGTCCATATTTCTCGTTTCTGGACCGATAATTTTCCATATCGGTCTATATTCCTCACCCCAGCCCGATATTCCCACCATTCTCTATAAAGAAAAGAGCAACAGCCTAAGCTGTTGCTCTCCTCTTATTATGAATTTACTTCTTCTGTTTCAATCCACGGGTTATTTTGTATTAATTTTGTGATTTGTTCTGTAAATAATTTAACGCGTAATTTAATATCATCTACATCTACATAATATGTGCCGTCTTCTGTTTTACCATAGTCTGCATCTTGTGTTGAGATTTGGACTGGCACTGCAATACCTAATAAGTTTCTCATAATAATACGTAAATGTGATAATGGTTCTGTACTGCGCATACCACCACTATTACATATTAAGCCTACAGGTTTCATTTTAAATTGATCCATCGTTAAATGATCTAATGCATTTTTCAGTATCCCTGAATATGAACCGTGATAATTTGGTGTACCGATAATAATTGCATCGGCGTCTTCAGCTTTCTCACGTAATTCATTTACATTATCTTTAACGCGTTCGTCATTTAAATGCTTGCCTGATACATCTAAAAACGGTATTTGTTTATCATATAAATCAAACAATGTTACTTCCGCACCTTGTTCTTCTAAATTACCTCGAACAAATTGTGCTAGTGCATGTGTATGTGAATATTGTTTTGCGCTACCTACAATAAGTAATACTTTCAATGTTGTCACCTCAAAATTTTAATGATTATCATTACCGACCATTATAACATACAAAAAAACTATGAATTCAAATTTATAGAAAAATCATTCTTTTGGACGATGTTTTAGCGGTCATAATCTTTGAGTGCATGTATAATCGCTTTACCTACACCACTATGTTCATTAGTGTCTGTAACATAATCTGCTATCTCTTTAACTTCGGGTGCACCATTTTCCATGGCAACTGCATATCCTGCTTTTTCTAACATAGAAACGTCATTTAAATTATCACCAATTGCCATTACATCTGACATTGGAATGTTTAATTGATTTGCTATTTCTTCTAAAGCAATACCTTTTTGAGCATCTGAATGCGTAATTTCGATATTCCCTCTTGATGAAGAAGATACAGCTAAACTTTTTGATTCTGAAATTTCAGCTTTAGCTCTATCAATTTTAGTTAAGTCACTCGCGAAGGCCAATATTTTCAAAATGATTTCGCCTGGTCTATTTTCGATTTCATCGTAACTATCGACAGTTTTTAAAGTACCGTTGTCAATTCTACTTTGAATGTTGGCACGAATTTTTTTAACATCTGCTTTTTGACCTGCTTTTTCAGCGATATCAACGTATATTTCTAAATCTTTTTCTGGGTCTTCTGTATATATACCGAAGTTTGTATATACTTGATAATAAATATCTTCTTTATTTAAGACGCCTGTAATTTTATTGATTAATGGACGCGTTAATTTAGATGTATGAACGATGTTGAATTCTTCATCTCTTACTTCTGCACCATTTAAACAAATATATGGTAATGTTAAATCTGTTTTTTCAATTGGACTGTTTGCTTCATAAAATGCTCTACCCGTAGCTATAACGACAGTTATCCCTTTAGATTGTGCATACTTTATTGCTTCATAATTTTCATTAGAAACTTCATGTGCAGCGTTTAATAAAGTACCATCCATATCTGTTGCGATTAACTTAATCATGAAAGTAACCTCTTTTCTTTATATTCAACATAAATTTTAACAAATAACAGTAATAATCTCTATGAATCTGTATTATTCTGCTTAATTTGTTTTTTTAAAATCCTTTTTTCCTTAAAAAATGTTCGTAACATGTCACCACATTCTTGTTCGAGTATCCCTCTTTCAACTGTAGCTCGATGATTGAAGCGTGTATCTTCTATTAAATTCATTAAGCTACCACTACAACCGCCTTTTAAATCTGTCGCGCCGTATACGACATGAGGAATTCTACTCATAACAATAGCGCCTGAACACATAACACAAGGCTCTAACGTAGCATATAATGTTGTCTCTTCGAGACGCCATGAATTAAGGTACTTGGCCGCTTCTTGTATCGCAATCATTTCAGCGTGCGCTACAGGGCTTTGATCATGTTCTCTTAAATTATGTCCTCTGCCAATTACTTCATCTTTATAAACAATTATTGCGCCAATCGGTACTTCATCCATTGCCCAAGCTTTTTTTGCTTCTTCAATTGCAAGTTTCATATATTTTTCATGCACGCTACATTTCACTCCGTTTAATTTGTGATAGAATAAGTATGTCTATTTTAACATCTGGAGAGATATATATGAAAAAAACCTTTATCGCAATTGAAGGACCAATCGGCGTCGGGAAAAGCTCTTTAACGAAAAAGCTTGCTGAAGCGCTCTATTACACTGAAGAATTTGAAATTGTTGATGAGAATCCATATTTAAGTGATTTTTATGACGATATTTCTAAATGGAGCTTTCAAACCGAAATGTTCTTCTTGTGTCATCGTTACAAACAGTTAACCGATTTAGAAAATATTAACGGTATTGTGAGCGACTATCATATCTTTAAAAATAAGATTTTCGCTAAAAACACATTAAATGAAACTGAATTTGATAAATTTAGTAGAATTTATGATATCTTAACTGAAGATATTCGCATGCCTGACCAAATTATCTTTCTCGATGCATCCCTCGAAGTACTTCAACAACGAATTGCCCATCGAAATAGATCATACGAAACTCAAATTGAAAATGATTATTTAGCTCAACTTAAACGTGACTATAATCAATTTTATGAAGAAGTAAAAAATGAAATTGATGCGATTCAAATCGATACTTCTCATTTAGATTTCGTGAATAACACCGCAGATTATCAACAAGTCTTAAACTTATTACAACCTTTGATTGGAGAGATTATACATGACAAATAAAGTCATACCAAATGATGCTATCATCACAATTGCTGGTACTGTTGGTGTTGGAAAATCATCTTTAACACAAGCACTTAGCGAACGACTAAACTTCAAGACTTCTTTTGAGAAAGTCGATAACAACCCTTATTTAGAAAAATTTTATCACGACTTTGAACGTTGGAGCTTTCATCTACAAATTTACTTTTTAGCAGAACGCTTTAAAGAACAAAAAAGAATGTTCGAATATGGTGGCGGATTTATTCAAGACCGTTCAATATATGAAGACGTTGATATATTTGCTAAAATGCACGAAGAACAAGGCACAATGACTGAAGAAGATTATGCGACGTATAGAGAATTATTTGAAGCAATGGTTATGACGCCTTACTTTCCTAAACCAGACGCATTAATCTATTTAGAATGTGACTATAATGACGTCATTCAACGTATCCAAAGACGTGGACGTCAAATGGAAATCGAAACAGATGAAGCATACTGGAAAAAATTATTCTCACGTTATGATAATTGGATTAATAATTTTACAGAATGTCCAGTTGTACGTGTAAATATTAACGACTATGACTTATACGAAGATCCAGATTCCATTATCCATATTATAGATAAAATTGCGCATGTCATTGAGACACACCGTTCAATCGATACACGCGTAAAATAATAAAAAGGCCATAAACATGCTGTTATAAGCATATTTATGGCCTTTTATTTTATTTACTCCATTCCGCTTCTTGTGCGTAAAATTCATTAATATCTTGATAAATAAAGTCTGCATCTGATAAATCTTCTTTATTACCCGTACCACTCAGAACGCCAATAACTTTCTTGAAGTGAGCGTTCTTACCCATTTGTATGTCAGTTGGTGTATCACCTATAATCACAATTTCATCTGGTGATACGTTCCATTTTTCATAAAATTCTTCTACCATTTTAGGATTTGGCTTTTGATAACCGTTAATAGATGCTGTTATTTTTTCATCTATTATATGACCTACACCTGCATCTTGAATAAATCGATTTGTCCCGTCGATATCATCACTTGTTATAATTGCGATTTGGTATGATTTCTCTTTAAATGCTGTTAATGTTTCTACCATTCCTTCTATAACGATGGTTTCTGGCTCGTACTCTTCGATTAAATCTTTGCTTAGTTGTACTGTCCAGTCTTCAATTTCTTTTGGATCAGCATTTTCTGCAAATTTTGCAAACACACGTACGATATCAGCTAATGTTCCTGATGCTAATATACCACTTGATAGAAATTGTCCATCTACATATCCTAACGCTTCTTGTAATGCTTGTTGTTGCTCTATATGATATTTCTCAACAAAGCGATCAATCATCACAAGTGATATCTCAGACCATGTTTCATCAAACTTAAGCAATGTCCCATCTTTATCAAATAATAACCATTTAATCATCACTTTACTCCTTTAAAAAAGAGTCTGCTACAGATACTGTCTCAGACTCTCTTCTTATTATTGAATTTATTTAAACAATTTCAATGTGGCTTTCTTGTCCTACGACAACTCTCCAACCGTGTTTATCTTCTTTCTTACCTGTTTGGATTGCTGTATATTCATCAAATAACGTTTGAGTAACCGGACCGATTTCATTATTATTAATTGTTATTTCAGCTTCTTCGTATTTTAGGAATCCTACTGGAGAAATAACTGCTGCAGTTCCTGTCCCGAAAATTTCTGTTAAACGACCGTCATGATGGGCATTTATAATATCATCAATAGATAATCGTTTCTCTTCAGTTTCATAACCTAACTCTCGAGCAAGTTCGAGAACTGTTTTACGCGTAATACCTGGTAAAATACTACCATTCAACTCAGGTGTTACAACTTTGCCATCGATGACGAAGAATATATTCATACTTCCGACTTCTTCGATGTATTTTTGTTCAACGCCGTCTAACCATAATACTTGATCAAATCCAAGTTCATTAGCACGTGTTTGCGCGATTAAACTTGCTGCGTAGTTACCACCACATTTAGCAAATCCAACGCCACCTCTTACAGCACGTACATATTCATCTTCAACATATATACTTGTTGGTTTCATTTGATCATCACCGTAATAAGCGCCTACTGGAGAAAGTATTACTAAAAATTCGTAGTCCGTAGAAGAACGCACACCTAAGTATGGTTCAGTTGCATATACAAATGGTCTAACATATAAGGATTGTCCTTCTCCACTTGGGATCCAATCGCGCTCTAAATCAATAAGTTGTAATAAGCCGTTCAACACTTTTTCTTCATCGATTTGAGGCATTTCAAGTCTTTTTAAAGATAAATTAATTCGCTTGAAATTTTGGTCAGGTCTGAATAACGTAACTTCATCACCATCTTTATATGCTTTCATTCCTTCGAACACTGTTTGTCCATAATGAAGACCTTGTGCACTTGGTGACAACGTAATCGGCCCATATGGAATTATTTTAGGCTCTGACCAGCCTTCACCCTGTTTATATGACATAGATAGCATATAATCAGTAAAGATTTCGCCAAAGACCAAATTTGAAAAATCCGGTTTCTCTTTAAGCTGTTCACGCTTTTCTACGTAAAATGTTTCTGTCATAATGATTCCTCCTAGGCTAATTAATAATTAATGTTATCAAGTATATCAGTCATAGAGGCGTTATTCAATGAATTTTTGGAAAATTTAAAAAATATACACAATAAAATTACTGTTTAGCTAAATTATCTTTTTCTTCAATGGCTTTAAGCATTAATGATGTCATTTTTTCTAAATCATAAGCTGGTGAGAAATCCCACTCTTCTTTAGCACAAGTTGAATCAATTGAATTTGGCCAGCTATCAGCAATTGCTTGTCTTTCTGGATCCACATCATAACCTAATTCGAAATCAGGCATATGTTTTTGGATAGCAGCTTTAATCGTCTCAGGATCAACACTCATTGCGCTCACATTGTATGCATTACGGTTAATTAATCGTGAACTATCCGCTTCCATCAATTTAATAATTGCATCAATAGCATCATCCATGAACATCATATCCATAAATGTACCTTTATCTATATAGCTATCGTATCTTCCTTCTCTGATAGCTTTGAAATAAATTTCCACTGCATAATCAGTTGTACCGCCACCTGGTTCTTTAACGTAAGAGATTAACCCAGGAAATCTCATACTTCTAGTATCTACGCCAAATTTCGTGTAGTAATAGTCACATAATAATTCCCCAGCTACTTTATTTACACCATACATTGAAGTTGGTCTTTGAATTGTAACTTGAGGTGTCATATCTTTAGGTGTATTTGGTCCAAACGCACCGATTGAACTTGGTGTGAAGAATTGCATATCGAATTCACGTGCTATTTCAAGTGCATTTACTAATCCACCCATATTTAAATTCCAAGCGAATAGTGGATTCTTTTCAGCAGTTGCTGAAAGTAATGCCGCCATATGCATTAAAGTATCTGCATTGAAGTTTTTAACTAATTCATGAAATCTTTCTTGATCTGTAACATCTAAAATTTCAAATGGTCCATTATTAATTTCGCTGTCACTTTCTGGTTCTCTAATATCAGTCGCTAATACATTTTCATTACCATATTTATTTCTTAGCTTTATAACTAATTCTGTCCCTATTTGTCCTAACGCCCCAGTGATTATTATCTTTTTCATTTTAAATCCTCCTGTATTGTTGAAATGTTCATTTGTACGCTCAAGAAATACAAAAACGCTTTCTTCAATGATATTTTACTATATTTTTAGCGTTTTGTATACTTCAGAAGTACATACTATTGATAAATAAAGTTACCTTATACAAAAAACAATCGTATTGTAATACATAAGTCGAGAATAAAATGTTAGTTTCGGTACATTTCGTTACAAAAGTATGGAGATTTGTTACTAACGGCACCTTTAATTACAAAACACGCAAGTTCTGTTACAAACTGTCGCCTCAATCGTTATAAATTAAAAGCGCATGGGACGTATTCATTTGTCCCATGCGCTTGATGAAATATTAATTATAGTAATCCTAATTCTTTACCGATTTTTTCATAAATATCAATTGCTTGATCTAGTTGCTCTTTAGTATGAGCGGCTGTTGGCATATTTCTTACACGGCCAGTGCCTCTTGGAACTGTTGGGAATACGATTGCTTTCGCATACACACCTTCGTCCATTAATCTCTTACTAAATGTTTGAGCTTTTTTCTCTTCACCGATAATTACAGGTGTAATTGGTGTTTCTGAATGACCGATATCAAAGCCTTTTGCTTTTAAGCCTTCTTTTAAGTAATTAGCATTATCCCATAATTTATCATGTAATTCTGTAGAAGCCATTAATTTTTTCACTGATTCTGTAATAGCTTTAGTATCTCCAGGTGCTAATGAAGTTGAGAATAAGAATGGTCTTGAAGCAACTTTTAACCAGTCTATTAAATCTTTAGTACCAGCTACATAACCACCTACAACACCAATTGCTTTTGAAAGTGTTCCGATTTGGAAATCAATTTTGTCTTGAAGTCCGAAATGTTTAACTGTTCCTGCACCTTTACCCATTACACCAGAACCATGCGCGTCATCAACATATGTGATTAAACCAAATTCTTCAGCAATTTCTACAATTTCAGGTAATTTCGCTACGTCTCCATCCATTGAGAATACGCCATCTGTAATGTACATAACTTTATTATATTGACCTGATTCAACCGCTTCTTTAGCTTTCGCTCTTAAATCATCCATATCTGAATGATTAACACGAATAATTTTCGCTTTAGATAAACGACAACCATCAATAATTGAAGCATGGTTTAATTCATCAGATAAGATTGCATCATTTTTATTCATAACAGCTGAGATGGCAGCCATGTTACAGTTAAAGCCTGATTGATATGCGATTGCACTTTCAGTACCTTTGAACTGAGCTAAAGTTTCTTCAAGTTCTCTATGCAAGTCTAACGTACCATTAATTGTACGTACTGCCCCCGCACCTACACCGTGAGAATCAATTGCATCTTTAGCAGCTTTCTTTAAATCTTCATCTGTTGCTAATCCAAGATAGTTATTTGAAGATAAGTTAATGTAACTTTTACCTCCAATTGTGATTTCAGCACCATTTGCACCTTCAACGACATCAATCTCGTTATATAGGCCATTGTCTTTTAATTCATTTAGATTTGTTTGTAAGAATGAATCTAATGTTTGTACCATTTAAACCTTCTCCTTTAGCACTTTTTCTCAATCATAACACATCAAAATCAAAGAATTAAGCGTTATCATCTCAAATTGAATTGTTTAAATTTTCTATAAATTTTGCTACAATTATCATATTATATTTTTAAAGAACTGAAAGAAGGTTTATTAATGGTTAATTGGAAAGAAGAAGTAGATAAAAAATTCGATCGACTTGTAGACATCAGAAGACATATGCACAAAAATCCTGAACTATCCTATCATGAGGAGAAAACTCATGATTTTATTTTATCTGAATTAAAGAAATTAGATAAATTAGAGATTAAAGCGCCAGTCGGGGAACGTGGCATTGTCGCTAAATTAAAAGGGAACGAACCTGGTCAAACGATTGCATTTCGCGCAGATTTTGATGCTTTACCTATTCAAGATGAAAAAGACGTACCTTATAAATCGACTGTGGATGGTGTTATGCATGCATGTGGTCATGACGGTCATACCGCTACACTCTTAACATTCTGTGAAATACTGCATGAACATCAACATTTGCTTAAAGGGAATGTTGTTTTTATTTTTCAATATGCAGAAGAATTAAGTCCTGGCGGTGCTAGCCCAATGGTTGATGATGGTGCATTAGAAGGTGTCGATAAAGTTTATGGAAACCATTTTTGGAGCGGTCATGAAACATCTTCAATTAAGACACGTCCTAATGAAATGATGGCATCACCTGACTACTTTGAAGTAACCATTCAAGGTAAAGGTGGTCACGGCGCTAAACCTCATACATCAATCGATCCAATTGTAATCGTTGCAGAATATATTTCTAGCATCCAAAAAATTATTTCTCGAAATATAGATCCAATTGACAGAGGAGTTATTACAGTTGGGAAAGTAGATGCGGGTACTGCTTTTAATGTTATAAGTGATACAGCTACTTTAGCGGGTACAGTTAGAACGTTTAAACCAGAAGTTAAAGACACAATAGAAGCTGAGCTTGAACGTATTTTAAAAGGGATTTGTTTAGCAAATAACGCGACTTATGACTTTGAATACCGTAGAGGTTATCCTACAGTCGTCAACCACAAAGAACAATATGAAGTGGTTAAAGAAGCTGCTGAGCGCTTAGATTTAACTTATGAAGACATCCCTCCTATGATGATTGGTGAAGATTTCTCATACTACTTACTTAATCGTCCAGGTTGTTTCTTCCTAACAGGTAGCGGTAATGAAGATAAAGGCTCAACTGCCCCTCATCATCATCCTATGTTTGATTTAGACGAAGAAGCGATGAAGACGACGACACAAATGTTTATTCAAGTACTTGAGATAGAAGGTGTTCTATAAGAATGAAAAATATTTTATTACAAAAAGTTGAAGACTATTATGATGAAATGATTGAAATCAGAAGATATTTACATATGAATCCGGAATTATCTTTTGAAGAAGTGAAGACACCTGCTTATATTGCACATTACTTAAGAGAATTAGGTATTGACGTTCGTGAAGGAGTCGGTGGACGTGGTGTTGTAGGTACATTAAATAAAGATAAAGAAGGTCCTACATTAGCGATTAGAGCTGATTTTGATGCATTACCTATCCAAGATGAAAAGGAAGTACCTTACAAGTCAACTGTTGATGGCGTCATGCATGCTTGTGGTCACGATGCCCATACGGCTGTATTGCTAATGACTGCGAAAATTTTATCCGAACATAAAGATGAAATTAATGGCCGTGTCGTCTTTATTCATCAACATGCTGAAGAAGTCGATCCTGGTGGTGCCATTCAAATGATTGCTGATGGGTGTTTAACAGGTGTTGATGCGATTATCGGACAACATGTATCTAGTCATTTAGATGTTGGTAAAATCGGCTATAAATACGGTACAACGACAGGTATCCCAGATGATTTTTGGATTACTTTGAAAGGTAGAGGTGGACATGCTGCACATCCTGATCAATTGATTGATCCACTCGCTGCAGGTATACAATTATGTAACGATTTACAATACATTGTTTCACGTAAAACAAGTGCACTCTCTCCTGCCGTTCTATCCATTACAATGTTTAATGCTGGAGAAACGAATAACGTCATACCAGATACATGTAAAATTGGTGGGACGATTAGGACTTTCGACTCGGACACACAGACAAGTGTCATAGAAGGCTTTAAGAAAGTATTAGAAGGCATTGCGACTTCTACTGATGTTACTTACGACTTGAAATATAGTAAAGGGTATCCACCCGTAATTAACACGGAACGGGAAACTGATCTTATATTAGAAGCGACCAAAGAGATTGATAGCGTTGAAGAACTCGTAGAATTAGAAGCAAGTTTGGGTGGAGAAGATTTTTCTTATTATCAACAGCGTGTTCCTGGTGCATTTTTCTATACAGGCACGAGAAACGAACATTTCAAAGCTGACTTCCCTCATCATCATCCTAAGTTTGATATTGATGAGCAAGGCTTAATAAACGCTGTACGTATCTTCTTACTCACAACATTTAAGTTTATGGAAAGGAATGATATTCATGACATTAACGACTGAAGTTAATCAATATATGGATGAATTAATAGAAATTAGAAGACATTTACATCAACATCCCGAACTTTCTTTTCAAGAAGAAAATACAAAGAAATACATAGCTGATTATCTTGAAAACCTTGGAATCGAAGTTAAAAGAGATGTCGGTGGTAACGGCTTATTAGGTTATATAAACGGTGGACATGAAGGACCAACGATTGCATTAAGAGCTGATTTTGATGCATTACCTATTCAAGACGAAAAAGATGTACCTTATAAATCTAAGGTCGATGGTGTGATGCATGCTTGTGGTCATGATGCGCATACGGCAAGTTTACTCATCACTGCAAAAATACTTAAAAAGCACGAGCAAGATATTCATGGGAATGTCGTATTAATCCATCAACATGCTGAAGAGTCACTTCCTGGTGGCGCTAAAGCGATGGTAGAAGCCGGTGCACTTGATGGTGTGGATTATGTCTTCGGAACACATACAGCAAGTCATATTGACGCAAATAAAGTTGGATTTTGTTCTGGACCAGCGTATGCTGCAGCTGATTCATTTGAAATTGATATACAAGGATTAGGTGGACATGGTGCTATGCCACAACTAGCTAAAGATCCTATCGTTGCTGCATCTTCATTGATTGTCCAAGCACAAAGTATCGTTTCAAGAACAGTTGATCCTTTAGAATCGGCTGTCGTAACGTTCGGCACATTTAAAGGTGGTAATGCGTTCAATGTTATCGCGGATAAAGTTCAATTATCTGGAACAATTAGAACATATTTACCATACGTTAAAGATCAAATTAAAGAACGTTTGAACGGCATATTAAACGGTATCGAATCAAGCTATGGTGTTAAATGCCATTTGAAATATCACGACGGTTATCCGCCTGTAGTAAATCATGAGAAAGAAACAGAATGGGCTAAAAAACTTGCATCAGAAATTGATTCAGTTGATGAAGCATTCGATTTCCCTCCTTCTTTAGGTGGCGAAGATGTTGGTTATTTCTTACAACATGTTCCAGGAACATATTTCTTTACTGGTGTAGGTAATGAAGCACTTAAAGCGACTTATCCGCATCACCATCCAAAATTCGATTTAGATGAACAAGCATTACAAAATAGCGTCAAATTATTCTTATCTATTATTGAACATAGTGATGAATTAGAAAAATAAACCATAAAAAAAGCCGAGACAACTTAATGTCTCGGCTTTAAATTTGTTTAATCAAGTTTGTTCAATATCGAATTAAGCTTCGATGATTGTAACAACGCCTGATCCAACTGTACGTCCACCTTCACGGATTGAGAAACGAGTACCGTCTTCAATAGCGATTGGTGAAATTAATTCAACGTCCATTTCAACGTTGTCGCCAGGCATAACCATTTCAGTACCTTCTGGTAAGTTAACTACACCAGTTACGTCAGTAGTACGGAAATAGAATTGTGGGCGGTAGTTTGTGAAGAATGGAGTATGACGTCCACCTTCGTCTTTAGATAATACATAAACTTCAGCTTTGAATTTAGTGTGAGGTGTGATTGAACCTGGTTTAGCTAATACTTGACCACGGTTAACGTCTTCACGAGCAACACCACGTAATAATGCACCGATGTTATCTCCAGCTTCAGCGAAGTCTAATAATTTACGGAACATTTCAACACCAGTTACAGTTGTTTTAGAAGATTCTTCAGTTAAACCGATGATTTCAACTTCTTCACCAACAGTGATTTGACCACGTTCAACACGGCCTGTAGCAACAGTACCACGACCAGTGATTGAGAATACGTCCTCAACTGGCATCATGAATGGTTTGTCAGAGTCACGTTCTGGAGTTGGGATGAATGTATCAACAGCATCCATTAATTCCATGATTTTGTCTTCGTAAGCTTCGTCGCCTTCTAATGCTTTTAATGCTGAACCAGCAATTACAGGAACGTCGTCGCCTGGGAAGTCATATTCAGATAATAAGTCACGAACTTCCATTTCAACTAATTCTAATAATTCTTCATCGTCAACCATGTCAACTTTGTTTAAGAATACTACTAATGCAGGAACACCTACGTTACGTGATAAAAGAATGTGCTCACGAGTTTGAGGCATTGGACCGTCAGCAGCAGATACTACTAAGATACCGCCGTCCATTTGAGCAGCACCAGTGATCATGTTTTTAACATAGTCAGCGTGTCCTGGGCAGTCAACGTGCGCATAGTGACGTTTTTCAGTTTCGTATTCGATATGTGAAGTATTGATTGTAATACCACGTTCTTTTTCTTCTGGAGCGTTATCGATTTGGTCGTAAGAACGAGCTTCTCCGTCACCAGAACGTTTTGCTAATACAGTTGCGATAGCAGCTGTTAAAGTAGTTTTACCATGGTCAACGTGACCGATAGTACCAATATTGGCATGTGTTTTTGAGCGATCAAATTTTTCTTTAGCCATTATGAAATCTCTCCTATTCATATTAAAAATTATTTTTTATTTAAGCCTCATGATGGTTACTCACCATCATGAGGATAACCTATAGTTAATTTATAAATCATTTTGATGAAAAAATCAATTTATTAAAGCGAATGTATTATTCACCTTTGTTTTTCTTGATAATTTCTTCAGAAATTGATTTAGGAACTTCTTCGTAGTGGTCAAATACCATAGTATAAGTACCACGACCTTGAGTGTTAGAACGTAAGTTTGTAGCGTAACCGAACATTTCTGAAAGTGGAACAAATGCACGAACAACTTGAGCGTTACCGCGTGCTTCCATACCTTCAACACGTCCACGACGACTTGTTACGTCACCCATGATGTCTCCCATGTATTCTTCAGGCATAACGATTTCAACTTTCATCATTGGCTCTAAGATTACAGGGTTACATTTTTTAGCTGCTTCTTTAAGTGCTAATGATGCAGCAACTTTGAAGGCCATTTCAGATGAATCGACATCATGATATGAACCATCATATAGTTTAGCTTTAACATCAACTAATGGATATCCAGCTAATACACCGTTTTCCATAGCATCTTTAAGACCAGCTTCAACTGATGGAATGTATTCACGAGGAACTACACCACCGACGATAGCGTTTTCGAATTCGAAGCCGCCACCTTGTTCGTTAGGTGTGAATTCAATATGAACATCACCATATTGTCCACGTCCACCTGATTGACGAGAGAATTTACCTTGAACTTGTGCAGATTCTTTGAACGTTTCACGGTAAGATACCATTGGAGCACCAACAGTACATTCTACTTTGAATTCACGTTTCATACGGTCTACTAAAATATCAAGATGTAATTCACCCATACCACCGATGATAACTTGTCCAGTTTCATGGTCAGTGTGTGCATGGAATGTTGGATCTTCTTCTTGTAATTTAACTAATGCGTTAGTCATTTTATCTTGGTCAGCTTTTGATTTAGGCTCAACAGATAAGTGAATAACTGGCTCTGGGAATTCCATTGATTCTAAGATAATGTTATCTTTTTCATCACATAAAGTATCACCAGTAGCAGTGTCTTTAAGACCAACAGCACCTGCAATGTCACCAGAATATACAGTTGAAATCTCTTCACGAGAGTTAGCGTGCATTTGTAGGATACGACCTACACGTTCACGTTTACCTTTAGTAGAGTTTTTAACGTATGAACCAGATTCCATTGTACCAGAATAAACACGGAAGAATGTTAATTTACCTACGAATGGGTCAGTCATAACTTTAAACGCTAATGCAGCGAATGGCGCTGAGTCATCAGGTCTAGCAATTACTTCTTCATCTTCGTTATCAACTCTATGTCCGATAATAGGTTTAACATCTAATGGTGATGGTAAGTAGTCAATAACAGCGTTCAACATTAATTGAACACCTTTGTTTTTGAATGCTGTACCACATAATACTGGGTAGAATTCAACGTCACAAGTAGCTTGACGGATAGCCGCTTTAAGCTCATCAATTGTGATTTCTTCTCCACCTAAGTATTTTTCCATTAAATCGTCGTTTGATTCAGCAACAGCTTCAATTAAAGCTTCACGAGCATCTTCAGCTTGTTGCTTATGAGATTCTGGAATCTCAATTTCATCAATTTCAGTACCTAAGTCATTAGTGTATTGGAAACATTTCATTTCTACTAAATCAATAATAGCGTTGAAATCGTCTTCCGCACCAATTGGTAACTGAATTGGGTGAGCATTTGCTTGTAAACGCTCATGTAGTGTACCAACTGAATATTCAAAGTTAGCACCCATTTTGTCCATTTTATTAATGAATACAATACGAGGTACTCCGTAAGTTGTAGCTTGACGCCAAACTGTTTCAGTTTGAGGTTCAACACCTGATTGCGCATCAAGAACAGTTACAGCACCATCAAGTACACGTAATGAACGTTCAACTTCAACTGTGAAGTCTACGTGTCCTGGTGTATCGATGATGTTTACACGGTGACCATCCCATTGTGCAGTAGTCGCAGCAGAAGTGATTGTAATACCACGCTCTTGCTCTTGTTCCATCCAGTCCATTTGTGAAGCACCTTCATGTGTTTCACCAATTTTATGGATACGGCCTGTGTAATAAAGAATACGTTCAGTAGTAGTAGTTTTACCAGCATCGATGTGAGCCATGATACCGATATTACGAGTGTTTTTCAAAGAAAAATCTCTTGCCATAGTATTCTTACTCCTTCCAAAACATTGGATATTTGGTTGTTGTTTATATAGATACTTTGATACCCTAAGTGTTTAAAAAACTATAGATGACCTATAAATAAGCCTCTTTATAATTTTAACGCTTAGGGTTCTAAGTTCTATCTTACCAACGGTAATGAGCAAACGCTTTGTTAGCTTCTGCCATTTTGTGAGTGTCTTCACGTTTCTTAACAGCACCACCAGTGTTATTGGCAGCATCTAAGATTTCATTAGCTAAACGCTCTTCCATAGTTTTTTCACCACGAAGACGCGCGTAGTTAACTAACCAACGTAAACCTAAAGTAGTACGACGTTCTGGACGTACTTCTACAGGTACTTGATAGTTTGAACCACCTACACGGCGAGCTTTAACTTCAAGTACAGGCATGATGTTGTTGATAGCTTCATCGAATACTTCCATAGCATCTTTACCTGAACGTTCTTGAACAAGTTCGAATGCAGAATAAAGAATTCTTTGAGCAGTACCACGTTTACCATCAAGCATGATTTTGTTGATTAATTTTGTTACTAATTTAGAGTTGTGAATTGGATCTGGTAAAACATCTCTTTTTGCAACTGGACCTTTACGAGGCATAATCGTAATCCTCCTTCCTCATTATAAAGTTTAATTGATTTATCGTCATTTAAAAAACTGTTATTTACAGAAATTTAATGTCAAATTATTTTTTAGCAGCTTTAGGTTTTTTAGCACCATAAAGTGAACGGCTTTGCATACGACCGTCAACACCAGAAGTGTCTAAAGCACCACGTACGATATGGTAACGCACACCAGGTAAGTCTTTTACACGTCCACCACGAATAAGTACAACACTGTGTTCTTGTAAGTTGTGGCCAATACCAGGGATATACGCGTTTACTTCGATGTTGTTTGATAAACGAACACGAGCATATTTACGTAACGCTGAGTTAGGTTTTTTAGGTGTCATAGTTCCTACACGAGTACATACACCACGTTTTTGAGGAGAGTATACAGTAGTCATTTTTTTCTTCATGCTATTGTAACCTCTGTTTAATGCTGGTGCAGTTGATTTTTGTGATTTACTAGTACGAGGTTTACGTACTAATTGGTTAATAGTAGGCATCTTTAATGTCCTCCTCTCTTCATTTCTTAATTCCACACATCCAGGTGGTTCATTTTAAGTCAAATAAAAATAGTAAGCACAGCTTACACATTTATTTAAGCAATGCAACAACTGTCGCATTAACTTCTATTCCATAGCGTGATCCAAGTTCTTGTCGACTAGGACTATAACTTATCGGAACGCCTGTCTCAAATGCTATTGTTAACACTTTCGACAAAATATGAATATTGACATCTTGAGCAATGATTACTTGACGTACATCATGCTTCAATAATGCTTTAGTGGTCTGTTTTAAACCAATGACATAACTGTCTTGATTTAAGCTTAAGGCTTTTTCATTAGACATTTCATATCCTCCAAAGCGTCTGCTTTCATCAACCTTAACAATAATAACATTGCACAGTTATAAAGTCAATCATTTTTAAGGTGTTTTTATAATAAAATACAAGCTGTTCTAGGAACCTAGAACAGCCCATATATATTAGTCAGTCACAACTTGTTCTTCAGGTACTACTTCTTTTTCAACTTTTTCAAAGTCAACACCAGTATATCTTCTCATGCCTGTTCCGGCAGGGATCAATTTACCGATGATAACATTTTCTTTAAGTCCAAGTAAGTCATCACGCTTACCTTTAATGGCAGCATCTGTAAGTACTCTTGTTGTTTCTTGGAATGAAGCAGCTGATAAGAAACTTTCAGTCTCAAGAGATGCTTTCGTAATACCAAGTAATACAGGTTTAGCAGTTGCTGGACGTTTACGCGTCGCAAATACTTCTCTGTTTGCATCAGTAAATGTATGAATATCAACTAATGCACCTGGTAATAATTTAGTATCTCCTGCTTCAATAATTCTTACTTTACGAAGCATTTGTCTAACCATAACTTCAACGTGTTTATCTGAAATTTCAACACCTTGCATACGGTAAACTTTTTGTACTTCTTTAAGTAAGTATTTTTGAGTAGCATTTAAGCCTGCAACAGCTAGTAATCCTTTAGGTTCGATTGAGCCTTCAGTCATAACTTCACCACGTTCTACGTATTGACCTTCTTCAACTTTAAGTCGAGCAGTACCTGGCGCGTTATAAGTACGGATTTCATTTTCGCCTTTAACTTTAATTTCTTGTTGACGATCTTTAACGATCGTAATTTCAGTTACTTCACCATTAATTTCAGAAATAACAGCTTGCCCTTTAGGGTTACGTGCTTCAAATAGCTCTTGAATACGAGGTAAACCTTGAGTGATATCGGCACCTGCTACACCACCTGTATGGAATGTACGCATTGTAAGCTGAGTACCTGGTTCACCGATTGATTGTGCAGCAATTGTACCAACTGCTTCACCAACTTCAACTTGTTCACCAGTTGCTAAGTTCTTACCATAACATTTTTCACATACACCGTGACGAGTGTTACATGTAAATGCAGAGCGAATATGCATTTCAGTAATACCTGCATCAACTATTTGTTTAGCAATATCAGCAGTTATTAATTCATTAACTTTAATAATTACTTCATCTGTTTCAGGATGACGTAATGTTTCTTTAGAGTAACGACCTTCAATACGTTCAATGAATGGTTCGATTAACTCTGATCCTTCTCTAATATCTGAAACAAGTAATCCACGGTCAGTTCCACAGTCTTCTTCTCTAACGATAACATCTTGTGCTACGTCAACTAGACGACGTGTTAAGTAACCTGAATCGGCAGTTTTCAGTGCTGTATCGGCAAGACCTTTACGCGCACCGTGAGTAGAGATGAAGTATTCAAGTACTGTTAAACCTTCACGGAATGAAGATTTAATAGGTAACTCGATAATTCGACCAGATGGGTTAGCCATCAGACCACGCATACCAGCTAATTGAGTGAAGTTTGATGCGTTACCACGGGCACCAGAGTCACTCATCATGAAGATTGGGTTTAAGCTATCTAATGACATCATTAATTTAGCTTGAATATCATCTTTAGCTTTTGTCCAAATTTCAATTACAGCAGCATAACGTTCGCTTTCAGTAATTAAACCACGGGTAAATTGTTTTTGTACTTTATCTACTTTGATTTCTGCTTCTCCAATAATTTCTTGTTTATCAGGAAGTACCACGATGTCAGAAACCCCAACTGTAATACCAGCTTTAGATGAGTATTTAAATCCTAAATCTTTCATCTTATCAAGCATTACTGATGTATCTGTAATGTGGAATTTATTAAAGATTTCCGCAATGATTTGACCTAAGAATTTCTTGTTAAATGGTTTAACAAGTTCAACATCTTGTAAGTACTCGATTAATCCACCTTCTGGAATATCAGTAGGTGCAATAAAGTATTTGTCAGGTGTTGATTTTTCTAAGTTGAAATTCGTTGGTTCATTAATGTACGGGAATGAATCCGGCATAATTTCATTGAATATAATCTTACCAACAGATGTGATAAGTAATTTATTGTTTTGTTCTTCTGTAAATGTTGGGTTCTTTAATGATCTTGCATGAACAGCTATACGTGAGTGTAAATGAACATAGCCATTTACATACGCTTTAATAACTTCATCTGTTTCACTAAAGATTTCACCAGCTCCTGTAGCGCCTTTACGTTCAAGTGTTAAGTAATAGTTACCTAATACCATATCTTGAGAAGGTGTTACGACTGGTTTACCATCTTTAGGGTTCAAGATGTTTTGAGCTGCAAGCATTAACATACGTGCTTCTGCTTGTGCTTCTTTTGATAATGGAACATGGACAGCCATTTGGTCACCATCAAAGTCAGCGTTATAAGCAGTTGTTACAAGTGGATGAAGTCTGATTGCACGACCTTCAACTAGTGTAGGTTCAAATGCTTGAATACCTAAACGGTGAAGCGTTGGTGCACGGTTTAATAGTACTGGATGTTCTTTAATAACATCTTCTAGTACATCCCAAACTTCTTCTTCCATTCTTTCTATTTTACCTTTTGCATTCTTGATGTTCGTTGCAATTTCGCGTTCAACAAGTTCTTTCATAATGAAAGGTTTGAACAATTCTAACGCCATTTCTTTCGGTAAACCACATTGATACATTTTAAGGTTTGGTCCAACTACGATAACTGAACGACCTGAATAGTCAACACGTTTACCAAGTAAGTTTTGACGGAAACGACCTTGTTTACCTTTTAACATATGTGACAATGATTTTAATGGACGGTTACCTGGTCCAGTAACTGGACGACCACGACGACCATTATCAATTAAAGCATCTACAGCTTCTTGTAACATACGTTTTTCATTTTGAACGATAATACCAGGTGCACCTAAATCTAATAAACGTTTCAAACGATTATTACGGTTGATAACACGACGGTATAAATCATTTAAATCACTTGTTGCGAAACGTCCACCGTCTAATTGAACCATTGGACGAATTTCAGGTGGAATAATTGGTAATACATCTAAGATCATCCAAGATGGGTCATTACCTGAGTGACGGAATGACTCAACAACTTCTAGACGTTTAATTGCTCTTGTCAATCTTTGTCCTGTTGCTGATTCTAATTCTTCACGTAATTCTTTTAATTCTTTATCTAAATCGATATCGCTTAATAAGTCACGGATTGCTTCTGCACCCATTTTTGCTGTGAATTTACCTGGATATTTATCATAATACTCACGGAATTCACCTTCAGTTAATAATTGTTTCTTCTCTAATCCAGTTGGACCCGGATCAATTACAGTGTAAGAAGCAAAGTATATAACTTCTTCAAGTGAACGTGGTGACATATCAAGTAAAAGTCCCATACGACTTGGGATACCTTTGAAGTACCAAATGTGTGAAACTGGTGCTGCTAATTCAATATGCCCCATTCTTTCACGACGCACTTTTGACTTAGTAACCTCTACACCACAACGGTCACAGACCATGCCTTTATAGCGTACTCTTTTATATTTACCACAACTACATTCCCAGTCCTTAGTTGGACCAAAAATTTTCTCACAGAATAAACCATCTCTTTCAGGTTTTAACGTACGGTAGTTAATTGTTTCTGGTTTTTTCACTTCACCAAATGACCAAGAACGGATCTTTTCAGGTGAAGCAAGTCCTATTTTCATGTAATGGAAATTATTTACATCAATCAAGGAGCCTACCTCCTTCAATTTAAATTAGTTGTGCCGGTTGATTGATAATGTATAACAAATGTAAAGCGCAAATGTTTAATCAAATGCGCTTTATTAACTTTTAGTCAGTTACTTGTTGCCCTTCTATTGATGCATCTTGTGAAACACCTAAATCAACTTTCTTGTCCATCATATCTTCATCTTCTAAATCACGCATTTCGATTTCGTTATCGTGTTCGTCCATAACTTTAACGTCTAGACCTAAACTTTGTAACTCTTTCATTAATACGCGGAATGATTCAGGAACTCCCGGTTTAGGGATGTTTTCTCCTTTTACGATAGATTCGTAAGTTTTAACACGACCTACTGTGTCATCAGATTTATAAGTTAAAATCTCTTGTAAAGTATATGCTGCACCGTAAGCTTCAAGTGCCCATACTTCCATCTCACCGAAACGTTGTCCACCAAACTGAGCTTTACCGCCAAGTGGTTGTTGTGTAACAAGTGAGTATGGTCCAGTAGAACGCGCATGTAATTTATCGTCTACCATGTGTGCAAGTTTAAGCATGTACATCACACCTACAGATACACGGTTATCAAACGGTTCACCAGTACGACCATCGTATAGTACAGTTTTACCATCACGAGCCATACCTGCTTCTTCAATAGTTGACCAAACATCATCATCGTTTGCACCATCAAATACTGGTGAAGCAACATGAATACCTAAATTCTTAGCTGCCATTCCAAGATGAAGTTCTAATACTTGTCCGATATTCATACGAGAAGGTACACCTAATGGGTTTAACATGATGTCAATTGGTGTTCCATCTGGTAAGTAAGGCATATCTTCTTCAGGTAAGATACGTGAGATAACACCTTTGTTACCGTGACGACCACACATTTTATCTCCGACATGTATTTTACGTTTTTGAACGATGTATACACGTACTAATTGGTTTACACCTGGAGATAATGAATCATCGCCTTCTTCTCTGTTAAATACTTTAACATCTAATACAATACCACCTGCACCATGAGGTACACGTAATGATGTATCACGAACTTCACGAGCTTTTTCACCAAAGATTGCATGTAATAATCTTTCTTCAGCTGTTAATTCAGTTACACCTTTAGGCGTTACTTTACCAACTAGGATATCTCCGTCTTTAACTTCAGCACCAACATAAACGATACCACGATCATCTAAGTTCTTAAGTGCATTGTCAGAAACGTTAGGAATATCACGTGTGATTTCTTCAGGTCCTAATTTAGTGTCACGAGCTTCTGATTCATATTCTTCAACGTGAATTGAAGTATAAACATCATCTTTAACAAGACGTTCACTCATGATTACAGCATCCTCATAGTTATAACCGTCCCAAGTCATGAAACCAACTACTACGTTACGTCCAAGTGCCATTTCACCAAGTTCCATTGAAGGACCATCGGCTAAAATTTCACCTTTAGTAACAATATCTCCACTCGCAATGATTGGACGTTGATTGTAACAAGTACCTGAGTTACTACGTTTAAATTTTGATAATGGGTAACGATCTAATTCAGTTTCGATCTCTTTACCATTCTCTTCAACAATACGTCTAACAAGGATTTCTTTTGCTTCTACGTGCTCAACTCTACCTTTGTACTTAGCAACAACAGCTGCACCTGAATCACGTGCAGTTACGTGTTCCATACCAGTACCAACAAATGGTGCTTCTGGGTTCATTAAAGGTACCGCTTGACGTTGCATGTTTGCACCCATAAGCGCACGGTTAGAGTCATCGTTTTCTAAGAATGGAATACATGCTGTCGCTGCAGAAACAACTTGTTTAGGAGATACATCCATGTAGTCCATGCGTTCTTTAGGTTTCGTAGTGTTGTCCCCACGGAAACGACAAAGAACTTCATCATCAACGAATTTACCTGTTTCATCAAGTACAGAGTTTGCTTGTGCAACTACATAGCTGTCTTCTTCGTCAGCTGTTAAGTAGTCGATTCTGTCAGTAACTTGGTTTGTCTCGATGTTTACCTTACGATAAGGTGTTTCAATGAAACCAAATTCATTAACTCTTGCATAACTTGATAATGAGTTGATTAAACCAATGTTTGGTCCCTCAGGCGTTTCAATTGGACACATACGACCATAGTGAGAGTAGTGAACGTCACGTACTTCCATACCAGCACGCTCACGAGTCAAACCACCCGGTCCTAATGCTGATAGACGACGTTTATGCGTCAACTCTGCTAATGGGTTTGCTTGGTCCATGAATTGAGATAATTGAGAGCTACCAAAGAATTCTTTAATAGATGCAATTACTGGACGAATATTAATTAATTGTTGAGGTGTGATTGAATCAGTGTCTTGAATTGACATACGTTCACGCACAACACGTTCCATACGTGATAAACCAATTCTAAATTGGTTCTGTAGTAATTCTCCTACTGAACGTAGACGACGATTACCTAAATGGTCGATATCATCTGTGTAACCTACACCATGTAACAAGTTAAAGAAATATGATAGTGAAGAAATAATATCTGCTGGTGTAATACATTTCACTGCTTCATCAGGGAATGCATTACCAATCACTGTTGTCGTACGTTTTTCTTCATCACCAGGAATATAAATTTTAACTGTTTGAACTTCTACTGGCTCATCTAAGACACCACTATTAAGTTCATAAACATGAATATTAGCGTTTGATTCTAAAACATCGATGATTTTATCTAAATTACGACGGTCTAAAACAGTACCTTCTTCAGCCGCAATTTCACCTGTTTCAACGTCAACGATAGGCTCAGCTAAAGTTTGGTTGAACAAACGATGTTTAAGATGTAATTTTTTATTCATTTTGTAACGACCTACTGCCGCTAAATCATAACGTTTTGGGTCAAAGAAACGTGAATATAATAGACTTTTAGCGTTCTCTACTGTTGGTGGTTCTCCCGGACGTAAACGCTCATAAATTTCAAGCAATGCTTGGTCTGTTGTTTCAGTATTATCTTTGTCTAACGCATTTCTTAAATACTCATTGTCACCAAGTAAATCAATGATTTCTTGATCTGATGAGAATCCTAAAGCACGGATTAATACTGTAATTGGTAATTTACGTGTTCTGTCTATTCTTACGTAAGGAACATCTTTAGCATCTGTTTCATACTCTAACCATGCACCACGGTTAGGGATTACAGTAGTTCCAAAACTCACTTTACCGTTTTTATCAACTTTTTCGTTGAAGTAAACGGATGGTGAACGTACAAGTTGAGATACAATAACACGTTCTGCACCGTTTATTACAAAAGTACCAGTGTCAGTCATTAATGGGAAATCACCCATGAATACTTCTTGATCTTTCACTTCGCCTGTTTCTTTGTTAATTAAACGGACTTTAACGCGTAATGGTGCTGCATATGTTGCATCACGGTTTTTAGATTCTTCTAAATCATACTTTGGTTCACCTAGACGGTAATCTACGAACTCTAAAGAAAGGTTACCTGTAAAATCATCAATTGGAGAAATGTCGCGGAACATTTCTAGTAAACCTTCTTTTAGAAACCATTCATATGATTTCGTTTGAATCTCTATTAAGTTAGGTAGTTCTAAAATCTCGGAAATTCTCGCATAACTTCTACGAACACGATGTCTTCCATACTGGATAAGTTGACCTGTCAACAGATTCACCCCTCAAATATTGTGAATATAACTTTGCGCCTTACAAAATAAATATAATAAGACAAAAAGAAAACGGAAAGTCAATGATTCCATTTTCTATTTCGTACGACTTATTCCTAACATTCAATTAAGGGCGACGCAAAAGTACACACTTATTGAATATAATTTTTAACATTCTATTACTATATCAGAACAAAACACCAAAATCAAGCTTTTACACTTTTTAAAATGTAATAACCCTTGCTTTTTTCGATTATTTCTGCATTACCAAAAATATCTTGCATTTTTTTCTTTGCAGAAGGCATACCTTGCTTCTTCTGAATAACAACTAAAAGCTGTCCGCCACTCGATAATACTTCGATGCTTTGCTCAAGAATTTTATGAACAATTTCCTTCCCTGCTCTTATCGGAGGGTTTGTTAATACAAAATCAAACTCTAAATCTAATACATCATCTAAACAGTCACTTGCTTTCAACTGAGCATTTTGAATGTTGTTAGATTGTTGATTATCTTTTGCCAAATCCAATGCGCGTTCATTCACATCTACCATAGTTACTTCACTATGTGGAAGTACTTTCGCACACATTAAACCTATCGGGCCATAACCACAGCCCACATCCAATATTTTCTTTTTAGGACCAGGGGGATTTGCATTTAAGAAAGTTGTTACGAGTAAATCAGACCCAAAGTCTATTTTCCCTTTTGAGAAAACACCATGATCTGTCTGAAGAGAGAGTTTGTTATCGCGATAAAAATAATCGAAACTTTCTCGTTCCGACTTCACGTTTGGATCGTTATCAAAATAATGACTCATTACGCCACCTCTTTATTGATTAAATGAGTAAATAAAAACCCGTTATCATGATAATAACGGGTTTTTTGATTTAATACAGAGATTATTTTAATTCTACAGATGCGCCAACTTCTTCTAATTTTTCTTTTAAAGCTTCAGCGTCTTCTTTAGATAAACCTTCTTTAACAACTTTAGGAGCGTTGTCTACGATTTCTTTAGCTTCTTTTAAGCCTAAGCCAGTTGCTTCTTTAACCGCTTTAACAACTTTAATTTTTGAATCTCCAGCTGAAGTTAATTCAACGTCGAATTCAGTTTTTTCAGCTGCTGCGTCTCCACCAGCTGCGCCAGCTGCTGCTACAGGAGCTGCTGCTGTTACACCAAATTCTTCTTCGATAGCTTTTACTAAGTCATTTAATTCTAATACTGACATTTCTTTAATTGCTTCAATAATTTTTTCATTAGACATGATATATATCCTCCATTAAATAGTTTTATTTGTTGCTGAATTATTCAGCACTTTCTTCTTTTTGTTCTCCAACAGCTTTAACTGCATAAGCAAAGTTACGAACTGGAGCTTGTAATACAGATAGTAACATTGATACAAGACCGTCTTTTGATGGTAATGAACCGATAGTGTTAACTTCTTCTGCAGATACAACTTGTCCTTCAATAACACCTGCTTTGATTTCTAACGCTTCGTTTTCTTTAGCGAAGTCAGCAAGAATTTTAGCTGGTTCAACAACTTCTTCGTTTGAAAAAGCAATTGCGTTAGGACCAGTTAATGTTTCTTCTAAACCTTCGATACCAGCAGCTTCAGCAGCACGACGAACTAAAGTGTTTTTGTAAACTTTATATTCGATACCTGCTTCACGTAATTGTTTACGTAATTCAGTAACTTGCGCAACTGTTAAACCACGGTAGTCAACAATAATTGTTGAAACAGAATTTTTAAGTTGTTCAGTAATTAAATCAACTTTTTGTTGTTTAGCTTCAACGATTTTTGAATTAGACATCTCTACACCTCCATATTAATTGTCCGTGCTTTTATGATGAGGTTTCTCAACAAAAAAGCACTTTTTACCCACGGCAAAAAGTGCTTGAATTTTATACGTTCAAGTCAATTTAAGCCTCGGTAGGATCGCTTTTTAAGTTCAAAATTGAACTCCTACTGTCTTAGGTTAAATATTACACATCCAAAACTATAACGCGTTTTGGAGTTGAAGTCAATATTTTTATATTATAATTTAAAGCTTGAAGTATCAACTTTGATACCAGGACCCATTGTTGTTGTAACAGCAACAGATTTGAAATAAGTACCTTTAGATGATGCTGGTTTTGCTTTAGTTAATGTATCTTGAATTGTTTTGAAGTTATCAACTAATTGTTGCTCGTCAAATGATACTTTACCAATAGATGCATGAACAATACCAGATTTTTCAGCACGGTATTCTACTTTACCTGCTTTAATTTCTTCTACTGCTTTTTTGATATCCATTGTTACTGTACCAGTTTTAGGGTTTGGCATTAAACCTTTAGGTCCTAATACACGACCAAGTTTACCAACTTCACCCATCATGTCAGGTGTTGCAACGATTACATCAAAGTCGAACCAACCTTGGTTGATTTTGTTAATGTATTCTTCACCTACATAATCTGCTCCAGCTTCTTCTGCTTCTTTGATTTTATCGCCTTTAGCGAATACTAATACACGTTGTGTTTTACCAGTACCGTGTGGTAATACTACAGCGCCACGGATTTGTTGGTCATTCTTACGTGTATCAATGCCTAAACGAAATGCAACTTCTACAGATGCATCAAAGTTAACAGTACTTGTTTCTTTTGCTAATTTAATCGCTTCTTCAACAGCGTATGTTGCAGTACGATCGATTTTAGCAACTGCTTCTTGATACTTTTTACCTTTTTTAGCCATTTTGTTTTCCTCCTTTAGTGGTTTTAGCGGAATGTTACCTCCCACGTGCATTATCATCAAGACAATGCAATAGCAGACAGCGAAATAGCCGCCTGCTTAAACTTTAAAACTCAATTATTCTACGACAATACCCATGCTGCGTGCAGTACCTTCAACGATACGCATAGCTGCTTCTTCAGATGCCGCGTTTAAGTCAGGCATTTTAGTGTTAGCAATTTCACGTACTTGGTCTTGAGTTACTGTAGCAACTTTAGTTTTGTTAGGTTCACCAGAACCTTTTTCTACTTTAGCTGCTTTTTTAAGTAATACTGCTGCAGGTGGTGTCTTAGTGATGAAAGTAAATGAACGATCTTCAAATACTGTAATTTCAACTGGAATGATTAAACCTGCTTGCTCTTGTGTACGAGCGTTGAATTCTTTACAGAATCCCATAATATTCACACCGGCTTGACCTAATGCAGGACCAACTGGTGGTGCTGGGTTTGCTTTACCTGCAGGAATTTGCAATTTAACAACTTTAACTACTTTTTTAGCCACGATGTGCACCTCCTTGATATCGTGATGTGGTCATGGGGTAATGATATTTTACCCTCCCACTCTTCATTTCGTGACGAAATGGTTGCGCATAGTCCGAGCGCGACCTTTAAATAATAACATTGAAATCATGAAATTTCAAGTGTTTTTTTACAACTTTTCAATTTGATCGAATTCAACTTCGACTGGTGTTTCTCTACCGAACATGTCAACAAGTACTGTTAATTTATACTTCTCAACATCGATTTCTTTGATTTCACCAACTTGGTTACTAAATGGTCCACTTGTTACGCGAACTTGTTCACCTAATTCAACTTCTACGTCGACTGTTTTTTCTGCCATACCCATTTGTTTAAGGATAAATTTCGCTTCATCTGGTAATAATGGATTTGGTTTAGATCCTGCACCAGCAGAACCGACGAAACCTGTAACACCAGGTGTATTTCTTACGACATACCATGATTCATCAGTCATAATTAACTCAACTAATACGTATCCAGGGAAAGTCTTCTTGATTTGTGTCTTCGCTTTACCATCTTTAATAGATGTTTCTTCCTCTTCTGGAATCACAACTCTAAAAATTTGTTCTTGCATGTTCATTGTATCAACACGCTTTTCTAGGTTTGTTTTGACTTTATTTTCATAACCTGAATAAGTGTGCACTGCATACCATCGTTTAGCGCCTATCTCTTCTGACATTTTGCCACTCCTTACTATCTAATCAAATTAATTAATTCTGTAATTCCTAAATCTAATGCATAGAAAAAGATTAAGAAAAAGATTACTGTACACACTACTATTGTTGTATATTTAACAAGTTCTTTGCCAGTTGGCCAACTTGTTTTCTGCATTTCTGATTTTACGCCTTGAAAGAAGTTTTCTTTTTTAGCCATTGATTTTCCTCCTTTTAGATGGATTCTTTATGCAATGTATGCGTATTACAAGTTTTACAAAACTTTTTTAGCTCTAATCGTTGATCTGTATCTTTTTTAGGGACTGTATAATTTCTAGCTCCGCATTTCTCGCAATTTAAAGGGACTTTTCTCATCTTATCACCTAATTCATTCTAATCCTAGATTAATATACAAAACAAAACACCTAATTGTCAAACAAAGCTGAAGTAATTTCAGCCTTGTTCAGTTTCTTTTTTAATCTGTATTGTGCGTTATATACATGTTTTACTGGTACATCTAGTTCATTTGATATTTCTTTTTTTGTTTTTCCTTGTACTGTTAATTTTAGAATGTCCGATTCAATAGGTGATAGCTTATTAGAATCCATCAAATAGGATAGCGAACATTCTGTTAACATTTGATCTTCAAAATCCTGGCCATGACCATCTCTAAGACATTCTATTAAATTAACCGAATCACTATTTGTTTCATCAATACTTAATGACGCTTTTAATATTTGATACTTTGTACTTTTAACTCTTCTTATATAATCAATTTTAGCATTTTTAATAATGACATTCACACAATGTATAAACGAATCATGCTTGTCACAATCAAATGTGAGTGCTTGCTTATACAACTTAAATCTTATAATTTGTGCGATGTCCTCTTTATCATTATAAGGTAGTCTCAATGTGCTTACCCGCTTCTGAATGTCACTTTCGAAAACATTTAATAATTGATTAAACGCTTCTTTGTCACCACGCTGAATATCATCAATCCATTTTAACAACTGCTTGTCCATATTCAAATCATTCATCAAGCTCATCCCTTGTTATCGTTTTGAGCATATTTTACAGGGCGCGTTCCTTATAAATCAAACTCCAAAAAATCATATTTATCGATTATTTCTTCTCCATTTTTCAAATTGCTGTAACACTTCATCTGGCAAGTTCAATCTATTTCTAGGTGTCTTAGTTTTAATTTCTGATAGGTGCTTTGTCACAACAGATTCTTGATTTGCAATTGTTGACCACATTTCTCTAGATGAGATTCTATACGCACCAGAACCAAAAATAGCATGTTGTTCACTCATATCACTTGTGACTACTGTAATATGCGTAATATGCTTTCGATATAATTCATACGTTAATCTTTCAATATAACTATCTGCTGTTTCTTTTCCTTTCGTATAAACAACTTTCACACCGTGCTTAAATTCTACTGATTCAGTACCTTCTACACCATAAGCATCAAAAACAACAATCATTTCGCCATCATGTTGGGTATTATAATTGATAAGTGTGATTAACAATTTATCTCTCGCTTCTTCTAAAGAAACTTGAGCAATGGAAGACAATTCGTTTGATTGTCCTATTAAGTTATAGCCATCAATAATTAAATAGATATCTTTCATTATGATTGTCCTATTGGATGCCTTTTTCTATATACTTCATACATAAGCAGACTCGCTGCAACAGAAGCATTTAAGCTATTAACGTGTCCAACCATTGGTAATTTAATATAAAAATCACACTTATCTTTCACTAGTCGACTCATACCTTCGCCTTCGCTGCCTATAACGATAACAAGTGGCATTCCAGCATCCATTTGTCTATAATCAGTCGCATTCTTTGCATCTGTACCCGCGACCCAATACCCTACTTCTTGAAGTCTTTCAATTGTTTTCGGTAAATTCGTCACACGAATAACTGGAACATGTTGAATGGCACCGGTTGAAGCTTTTGCTACTGTTGCATTTAACTGTACAGACCTTCTCTTCGGAATAATAATGCCATCAATACCTATTGCATCAGCTGTTCTCATAATAGAACCTAAATTATGGGGATCTTCTAAACCATCTAACATCAATAAACAAGGTACATGGTCAATATCTTTAGTTTCTGAAATGAAATCTTCTAATTCTTTATATGGATATGGCGCAATTTGAGCAGCGATACCTTGATGTGGAACATCTGTTAAATAGTCAATTTTTGATTTAGGTACAGTTTGGACGACTATTTTTTCAGATTTTGCAATTTTCAAAATTTCACCAATTTGTTTCTTGTTGATACCTTCTTGAATTAATACTTTATTAATCGTATGACCTGAAGTTATCGCTTCTTTGACCGCATGTCTACCAACTATAATCGATTCATCCATTGGCTCCCACCCTTTCTTCTGTTATTTCAATCATTTTATTAACGAGTTCTTCTAAGCGTTCTGTTTCATCTATTAAGAATAAATAACCAATGACCGCTTCAATCGCTGAACTTTTTCTATACGTTTGTATATCCGTATTCTTCGCTTTCGTATAACTTTTTGCGTTACGACCTCGTTGTATAATTTCTAATTCTTCTTCTGTAAAAAATTCATTTTCCATCAAAATATTAAGTGCATAAGCTTGTCCCTTTGCAGAAACATATTGTTTAGACAATTGATGTAATCGATTAGGTTTACCTTTTATTTTAAGGATAATATGCTTTCTGACATACGTATCTAATATCGAATCACCCATATAAGCTAAGGATAACGGATTTAACATTTTAATTGTTAATTTATCCACGTCTAAACCTCACACCTTGAGCTGTGTCTTCAAGAATAATATTTTGTTCTTTTAGTGCATCTCTAATTTCGTCCGCTCTCTGGAAGTTCTTAGCTTTTCTTGCTTCATTACGTTCTTCAATTAATGCTTCAATTTCTTCATCAAGTAATTCATTTTGTTGTTTACCTACTAATGGTACACCGAGAACTTCACTAAAGATTTCATACACTTCTTTGAAACGATTAATTGTTTTTGTAGAAGTTGTATTTTCAAGTAAATATTTATTAGCTAATTTATTCAAGTCATACCATGCAGTCATTGCATTAGCTGTATTGAAATCATCATCCATAGATGTTTCAAAGTCATTTAATATTTCATTAATACGTTCGATATGTTGTTCTGTTTCATCTTCTTCTAATACAGCATGTTGTGATCTATCAACTAATGATTGATAACTGTTTCTAATTCTTTCTAAACCTCTATTAGCTGCTTGTACAAGTTCTAAATCATAGTTTATTGGATTTCTATAGTGCGCACCTACCATAAAGAATCTTAATACATCAGGGTCAATTTCTTTTATGATGTCATGAACTAAAATAAAGTTACCTAATGATTTACTCATTTTTTCATTGTTAATATTTACAAAACCGTTGTGCATCCAATAATTCGCGAATGTCTTATCATTGTGTGCTTCTGATTGAGCAATTTCATTTTCGTGGTGAGGGAATTGTAAATCTGTTCCACCAGCATGGATATCAATCGTATCGCCTAAATGTACTTGTGCCATTACAGAACACTCGATGTGCCAACCTGGTCTACCTTCTCCCCATGGGCTATCCCACTTAATTTCACCTGGTTTAGCTTTTTTCCATAAAGTGAAGTCTAGTGCATCTTCTTTTTGTTCACCTGATTCTATTCTAGCGCCAACTTTTAAGTCATCTAATGATTGGTGGCTCAACTTACCGTAATCATCAAAACGTCTTGTACGATAATAAACGTCACCACCACTTTCATACGCATAGCCTTTTTCGACTAATACAGCTATAAAAGCAATAATATCATCCATGTGATCCATTACTCTTGGGTTCGCTGTTCCACGTTTACAATTTAAAGCACCTGTATCTTCGTAGAATGCTTCAATAAAACGATCCGCAATTTCCGGAACTGTTTCACCTAATTCATTTGCAGCTTTGATCAATTTGTCATCAACATCTGTAAAGTTAGATACATATTGTACATCGTAGCCACGGTATTCTAAATATCTTCTTACGACATCAAATGCTACTGTTGCTCTTGCATTACCAATATGAATGTAGTTGTACACTGTCGGTCCACATACATACATTTTTACTTTTCCTTCTTCGATAGGAATAAATTCTTCTTTTTGTCTTGTTAACGTATTATATAACGTAATCATCAACAATCTCTCCATTCTTCGTCTTTTCAAGTTGACGTTCTAATTCTTTTAATTGTTCATATATTGGGTCTGGTAAATTTGTATGATTAAAGTTCTTACCAATTTTCAAGCCATCTTGTTTAACAATTCTACCTGGAATACCAACTACTGTAGAATAATCTGGTACATCTTTGAGTACGACTGAGTTCGCGCCAATATTTACATTGTTGCCGACTTCAATATTACCTAATACTTTGGCACCAGCAGCTATCAGTACATTATCACCTATGTCTGGATGTCTTTTGCCTCGTTCTTTACCTGTCCCACCAAGTGTTACACCTTGGTAGATCGTTACATTATTGCCGATACGACATGTTTCACCTATTACAATACCCATGCCATGGTCGATGAATAGCCTCTTGCCGATTGTAGCACCTGGATGAATTTCAACTCCTGTGAAAAATCGTGCAATTTGGGATATAGATCTTGCTATAAAGTACATTTTTTTCTTAAAGAACCAATTAGCAATCAAATAACTCCATATAGCATGTAGTCCTGAGTAAGTCATAACGACTTCAAATGAAGATCTTGCTGCAGGGTCTTGATCGAATACCATTTGAATATCATCTTTGACTCGTTTAAACATTTAAATCCCCCCCTCAGATAACAAAAAGGCGCCCCTAACAATAATTGCTAGAGGTGCCTTTTTGCACGGTTCCACTCTTTTTAGCATTTAAAAATGCTCACTCTTTTAAATATTAACATCATCATATTTGTAATAAAGGTGCATTCGTTTAAGTAATGTGGCACATTTTCAGCAACCATGTACTCTCTAATTTCACATTAACTCATCTACTTGTCCTTCAAGTCATTTATATAATAATTTCTCGTTCTAAAAAAATCAAACAAAACGTTTTAATCTGTTAAGTACTTTATCTCGACCTAATAACGCAATTGTATTAGGTAATTCAGGGCCATGAGTTTGACCTGAAACAGCAACACGTATAGGCATAAATAATTGTTTACCTTTGATGCCTGTTTCTTTTTGTACAGCTTTAATTGATTTTTTAATTTCTGCTGGTTCAAATGGCTCTAAAGTTTCAAGTTGTTTAACAAGTTCAGCCATAACAGTTGGAACTTGTTCGCCATCTAAAACTTCTTGTGCTTCATCACTGAAATCAAGATGTTCTCTGAAGAATAACTCAGATAAAGGAACAATTTCTCCTGCATAACTCATTTGTTGTTGATATAAACCTACTAAGTCTCTTGCCCAAGATAATTCAGCTTCAGATGGACTTTCAGGTAATAGACCTGCTTTAACCATATGTGGAATTGTCATTTCAAAGACTGTTTCAGAATCTTTTTCTTTCATATATTGGTTATTAATCCATTCTAATTTTTTCTTATCAAAGAATGCTGGTGATTTAGAAAGACGTTTTTCATCGAAGATTTTAATAAATTCTTCTTTAGAGAAGATTTCTTCTTCGCCTTCAGGAGACCAGCCTAATAAACCAATAAAGTTAAAGATTGCTTCAGGTAAATAACCTAAATCTTTATATTGTTCTATAAACTGTAGAATTTGACCATCACGTTTACTTAATTTTTTACGCTCTTCATTAACGATTAATGTCATATGCGCAAACTGTGGAGGCTCAAATCCAAATGCTTCATAAATCATAAGTTGCTTAGGTGTGTTTGAAATATGATCATCACCACGAATAACGTGTGAAATTTCCATGTAGTAATCATCAATCGCAACTGCAAAGTTATAAGTTGGGATGCCATCTTTTTTAACGATTACCCAGTCACCGATACCATTCGAATCAAATGATACTTCACCTTTTACGATGTCATCGAATTTATATTCTTTATTTTGTGGCACTCTAAAGCGAATACTTGGTTGTCTACCTTCTGCTTCAAATGCTTCTTGTTCTTCTTTTGTTAAGTGTGCGTGTTTACCACCATAACGAGGCATTTCACCTCTTGCAATTTGCTCTTCGCGTTCTTCTTCTAATTCTTCTGAAGTCATATAACATTTATATGCTTTATCTTCAGCTAATAATTTTTCAATTAATGGCTTATAAATGTCGCCACGTTCAGATTGACGATATGGACCGTATCCTCCGTCTTTATTAACAGACTCATCCCAATCTAAACCTAACCATTCAAGGTTAGAAAATTGCGATGCTTCTCCATCTTCTAAATTTCTGGCTATATCTGTATCTTCAATACGTATAACAAAGTCCCCATTATAATGTTTCGCAAATAAATAGTTAAATAATGCGGTTCTTGCGTTACCGATGTGTAAGTAACCAGTCGGACTTGGCGCGTATCTTACTCTTACTTTGTTACTCATCGTCTCACTCCTGTTTTATTCTTTACTTGTTAATAATACCACAGCTTGTGCTTGTATGCCTTCTTCTCTTCCTAGAAATCCTAATTTTTCATTCGTTGTTGCTTTTACGTTTATATCTTCGATAGACACTTCTAATACTGAAGCAATTAGACTTCTCATTTGATCTATATAAGGTCTGAATTTAGGTTGTTCCGCTACAATTGTAGCATCTACATTCCCAAGTTTATATCCTTTTTTCAAAACTTGTTCATAAGCTTCTTTAAGCAATAACTTTGAATCTTCATCTTTAAAAGCTGGGTCTGTATCTGGGAATAGTTTCCCTATATCTCCTAGACTTGCAGCACCTAGAATAGCATCCGTAATTGCATGGAGCAACACATCTGCATCACTGTGACCTTTTAAACCATGTGTATGTTCAATCTCAAGACCACCAATGATCAATGGTCTTGTCGGATCAAATTCATGCACATCATAACCGTAACCTATTCTAAACATCGCAAATACCTCGCTTTTCTAGTATAGAATGTGCAATTATTAAATCTTCGTGGGTTGTAATTTTGATATTGTCGTAATCACCATTTGATATGTGTACTTTATACCCTGCTCTCTCTACTAACGAAGCATCATCCGTACCTAAGTAATTTTGTGCTTCTGCTTGTTCATAAGCTTTTAAGATAATGTCTCTTTTAAACGCTTGAGGTGTTTGAACTTGCCACATCGTTGAGCGATCGTAAGTGTGTTCAACAACACCATTTATAACTTGCTTTATTGTATCCTTAGCTTGAACTGCTAAAATCACAGCATCTTTTGTTAGGGCATCTTGATATAATTGGTCGATTTTTTCTTGTGTAATAAATGGTCTCGCACCATCATGAACCATCACAACTTCAGTATCAATCAATACTTTCAAGACTTCATTAATGCTATGTTGTCTTTCTTGACCACCTGGAATGATACCAGCAACTTTACTAAAATCTTTTAAATGTTCTTCCATTAATTCAACTTCGTCTGGATGCGCAGCAATAAAAATCTGTTCACATGAATCTATTTCTTGAAACACAGCAACAGTTTGACGAATAATTGTTTCACCATTAATTTCTAGAAATAATTTGTTAATTTCAGTTCCCATCCTTTTACCTTGTCCAGCTGCAGGAATGATTGTCGTAAACCCCAATTTATGACACCTTCTTCGCAAATATAATTCTACCAGATGAAGTTTGTAGCAAACTCATCACTTCAACAGGAATTGTCTTTCCTATATATTCTCGTCCTTTTTCAATGACAACCATTGTACCATCATCAAGATAACCAACACCTTGATCATCTTCTTTACCTATTTTCGTAATTAATAAATCGAAAATATCCCCTTGGTGTAGTACTGGTTTAATCGCTTCAGATAAATCATTTACATTTAGAACTTTTATGCCTTGTACAGCACATACTTTATTCAAATTATAATCTGTTGTAATGATACTTGCTTGATATCGTTTAGCTAATTTGATTAAAAGCGCATCTACATCTTTATGTGTAGACGTTGGTTCAATGATTGAAATCGAGAAATCTGTTTTCTTCAATTCATTTAATATATCTAACCCACGTTGTCCTTTATCACGTTTAACACTGTCTTTCGCATCCGCGATGACTTGTAACTCTTCAATAACACCTTGAGGTACAAGGATTTCTCCATCTATAAAATGACACTTCACGACGTCTAATATTCTCCCGTCAATAATGGCACTTGTATCTAAAATTTTGGCGTATTTCGAAGTTGTTTGTCTCGTTAAAGAATTTGATATACTTTCTGGAAATAATCGTAATATTTCTTCTCGTTTTTGCAAACCAATCTGAAAGCCTAAATAACATAAAAAAGCAGCAATAATAATAGGTAAAATATGTTTCAGAACTGGTGCACCGATCATTTCTAATATAAACGAAACCATAACCGCGATCATTAAGCCTATCATGACACCAATAGTAGCGAAGAATATTTCAAGAATACTCCTTTTTAATAAGTATTTTTCTCCTTGATCAGCCATGTCTACAATTTTATCAATCAAAAACCCAAACAATAGGAAAATAACAACCGCACCTATAAGACCATCGATATATGGATTTGTGAGTACTTGTTCGGGTTGGATACTAAACGCATTAATCAGTTCTGGAATCACCATAATGCCTAGTGAGGAACCTATGACTAAATAACACAGTATGATTAGTCCTTTTAAAATTTTCATACGTTAACCTCCTAATGGTTAATTATGCATTAAAAGCAATTTTCAATGCTTCTCTTGTTGTTGATACGCCAATAACTTCTGTACCTTCCGGGAATTCTAAACCTTTAATATTATTTTTAGGTATGATAATACGTTTAAATCCTAATTTAGCCGCTTCTTGTACACGTTGATCAATTCTAGCAACCCTTCTTACTTCACCTGTTAAGCCAACCTCACCCACGAAACAATCATCACCTTTAGTAGGTTTATCTTGGAAACTTGAAGCTATCGCGATAACAATGCTTAAATCTACAGCGGGTTCACTTAATTTTACACCACCGGCAATTTTGATATATGCGTCTTGTTGTTGTAATAAGAAATTCTCTTTCTTCTCTAATACAGCCATCAATAAGCTTAATCTATTGTGATCAATACCTGTTGCCATTCTTCGTGGATTATGAAAAGTCGTTGGTGTTACTAAAGCTTGTACTTCAACTAAAATAGGTCTCGTACCTTCCATAGTTGCCACAATAGTCGAACCCGATACATGTTTCGTTCTTTCTTCTAAGAACATTTCAGACGGATTTTTAACTTCATTAAGACCCGTTTGCTTCATTTCAAAAATACCCATTTCATTTGTCGAACCAAAACGGTTTTTAACTGCTCTTAATATTCTGTATGCATGATGTGTATCGCCTTCAAAATATAATACTGTATCAACCATATGTTCTAACAAACGTGGCCCAGCAATTTGTCCATCTTTCGTTACATGTCCTACAATAAATGTAGCAATGTTCATTTGTTTTGCGATATGCATTAAATTTTGTGTACATTCTCTAACTTGAGAAACAGAACCTGGAGCAGAAGTAACTTCAGGGTGGAAGACAGTTTGAATGGAATCTATAACTAATACATCTGGTTTTTCTTTTTGAACCATACTATGTATAATCTCTAAATTCGTTTCAGCATAAACATTTAATTCTCCTGAATCTTCAACTAATCTTTCAGCTCTTAATTTCGTTTGTCTTACAGATTCTTCACCTGAAACATACAAGACATTTTTTTGTTGAGATAAAGCCGCACAAATTTGTAATAATAATGTGGATTTACCAATACCAGGGTCACCACCAATAAGTACAAGCGAACCTTCTACAACACCGCCACCTAATACACGATTAAATTCATTGATTTTAGTCTTAATTCTAGGTGTATCTTCTTCTTTAACGTCTTTTAATTTTTCTATTTTTTGTGCGGGTACATCTGACTTGAATGTATTTTTAGGACCTTTAGTTTCTTTATGTTCTATTGATTCTTCCATTTGGTTCCATGCACCACAATTAGGGCATTTCCCCATCCATTTTGGAGATTGATATCCGCAGGCTAAACACTCAAATATTACTTTCTTTTTGGCCATTCATGTTACCTCCGTATTAATTGAATAGTTATATTTTAAACTTGACTGACATTAAAAACAAATTAATATACTTTAAAATCAATATAAAAGCCCGCAAACTATTATGATAAATAGCTTGCGGACTTATTATAATATTAAATTAACATTGTTAATTTTTAAGCTTTTGAAGTTTCTTCTGCTTCTTTATCTTCTTTATGATCTGATAAATCAAATTTAAATTCATCATCTCTATAATCTACAATGACATCTTTACCTACTAAATCTTGTCCAGATAAGATTAATTCACTTAAATTATCTTCGACGTGTTTTTGAATAGCACGTGTTAATGGTCTTGCACCATATTCTGGATCGAATCCTTCATCAGCAATTTTTTCTTGTGCTGAATCTGAAAGCGTAATGTGAATACCCTGTTCTGATAATCGTTTCGTTAAGTTACCAGCCATTTTATTCACAATTTCTTTAAGATGTGTTTTTTCAAGTTTGTGGAAGACAATAATATCATCTACACGGTTTAAGAATTCTGGTCTAAATTGTTGTTTTAATTCATCCATCATAGTTTTTCTGATAGTTTCGTAATCCGGTCCACTTTCTTTAGCACCGAATCCAACAAATTTAGCATTTTGTAATTCTTGTGCACCAACGTTTGATGTCATGATAATAACAGTGTTTCTAAAGTCTACTTTACGACCTTTAGAATCTGTTAAGTGACCATCATCTAACACTTGTAACAAGATATTAAATACATCTGGATGTGCTTTTTCAATTTCGTCAAATAGGATAACTGAATATGGTTTACGTCTTACATTTTCAGTTAATTGTCCACCATCATCATGACCTACATAACCTGGAGGAGAACCTACTAAACGACTGACAGAGTGTTTCTCCATAAACTCACTCATGTCCACTCTTATCATTGCATCTTCTTCACCGAACATCGCATCAGCTAATGTACGTGCAAGTTCAGTTTTACCAACACCTGTTGGTCCTAAGAATATAAAGCTACCAATTGGTCTCTTAGGATCTTTAAGACCAGCACGAGCACGTCTTACCGCTTTAGAAATAGATTTAACTGCATCGTTTTGACCGATTACACGTTCATGTAAGATAGTTTCTAAGTTTAGTAATCGTTCTGACTCAGTTTCGTTTAATTTCGTAATTGGAATACCTGTCCAATTTGCGACAACGACTGCGATATCTTCAGCAGTTACACATGTGTTTTTCTCACCTTGAGCTTTTTTCCATTCGTTTTTAGTATCTTCTAATTGTTTTTCAAGTTTAGTTTGTTTATCTCTTAAATTAGCTGCATTTTCAAACTCTTGAGAATGTACGGCAGCATCTTTTTCTTTCTTAACTGTTTCTAATTCTGATTCAAGTTCTTTAAGACTTGGAGGTGTTGTATAGTTTCTAAGTCTTACTTTAGAACTTGCTTCATCGATTAAGTCGATTGCTTTATCAGGTAGGAATCTATCTGAAATGTAACGGTCACTCATATTAACGGCCGCTTCAATCGCTTCATCTGAAATATTAATACGGTGATGCGCTTCGTAACGATCTCTCAAACCTTTTAAAATTGAAATTGAATCTTCAGTATTTGGTTCATCAACTGTTACAGGTTGGAAACGACGTTCTAATGCTGCATCTTTTTCAATATATTTACGGTATTCATCTAATGTAGTTGCACCGATACATTGTAGTTCACCACGAGCCAATGCTGGTTTCAAGATGTTTGATGCATCGATAGCACCTTCTGCTCCACCCGCACCAATAAGTGTGTGTAACTCATCGATGAATAACACGATATTGCCTGCTTGATGAATTTCTTCCATTACTTTTTTAAGTCTTTCTTCAAATTCACCACGATATTTAGTACCTGCTACAACAGTACCCATGTCTAATGACATAACGCGTTTACCTTTTAATGTTTCTGGTACTTCGTTTTGTACGATTGCTTGTGCTAATCCTTCAACGATAGCCGTTTTACCAACACCTGGTTCACCGATTAATACTGGATTGTTTTTAGTTCTTCTACTTAACACTTCAATGACACGCGTAATTTCATCTGAACGACCAACTACTGGATCTAACGTACCATCTTGCGCAATGACTGTTAAGTCTCTTGCTAATCCATCTAAAGTTGGTGTTGATTGATTTTTAGTCGTTTGAGCATTTTTTGAACCTTGCTCTGGACTGCCTAATGATTTAACGACTTGTGCTCTTGCTTTAGTGATATTCAAATCTAAATTGGCAAATACACGTGCTGCCACACCTTCGTTCTCACGAATTAACCCTAATAAGAGATGTTCTGTTCCAACAAATGTATGGTTTAACTTTCTCGCTTCATCCATTGAAAGTTCAATCACTTTTTTAGCTCTTGGTGTGTAATGAATCGCACCAACTTGTTCTTGACCTTGGCCAATTAAATTTTCAACTTCTTTTGTTACTTTTTCTTCAGTAATACCAAAAGCATCTAGCACTTTAGCTGCTATTCCTTCAGGTTCTTTCATTAAACCTAATAATAAATGTTCTGTACCTATATTTGAATGATTCAATCTCATTGCTTCTTCTTGTGCATGCGCTAATACGCGTTGCGCACGTTCTGTTAATCTACCAAATAGCATAAACTAACCTCCTATTTTATATATGTTCTCTTAAAAAGGTTGCTCTTTGTTCATCTACAGATTGTTCCGAGTCATTACCTTCAAAGAATGGTGTTTGTATTGTAACCATTAAATTATCAAAATTAAAGTTATTACTCTCGATATGTCCTAAATCTATACCCAGTTTCATTTCACTTAACCTTAATGAAGCTTCTTCAACAGATATTAATTGTGCAGATTTCAATATACCTTTCGCACGATGAACCCTGTCTTTTGTTTCCATATGATTAAAACGATCAAGTCGTTGTCTAATTTGTTCTTCTTCACTAATGATTTGTTCAACAATTTGCGTTAAATCTTCAATGATTTCTTCTTCAGTCTTACCAAGTGTTAATTGATTGGATATTTGATACACATGACCAAGTGCGCCTGTACCTTCACCATAAATACCTCGAATAGTATATCCAAATCTATTAATAGCTTGTCCTATTCTCTTCATACGTTTCATAATGCTTAATCCTGGTAAGTGCAACATAACACTCGCTCTTAATCCTGTTCCAATGTTTGTTGGACAAGTCGTTAAAAATCCGTGTTGTTCATCATATGAAATTGTTAGATGTTTATCAAGCTCATCATCTAATTTAGATGCCGTTTCATACAACTCGTTTAGTACGAGGTTGTGACCCATAACTTGTATTCTAACATGATCTTCTTCGTTGATCATAACGCTTGTTGATTCATCATCATTTAATAATACTGCACCAAATTTCTGTTTTGTCAGTGCTGGGCTAATGAGATGCTTGAATACGAGTTTATTCTGTTCAAGTTCACTTAAATCTGATAACTTCGTCAATTTCAATTCTGATAATGCTTTACTCACTTTTTCTATTACTTTATTCCCTGTTTCGTCATCTTCTTCATATTTGAGCGGATGAACTTCGTCTTGAAGGTTACGTGCAAGTCTTATTCTAGAACTCATGACAATTGGCGTATCTTCTGTTTCTTTCATCCAATCGCTAATATGTTCATTCATATGCTCTTCCATTTACTCGACCTCACCTTCTGCTTTCAATGCTTTAATTTCATCTCTTAGAACAGCTGCATCTTCAAAGGCTTGCTCTTCAATTAAGCCTTGTAGTATTTTTTCTTTTTCAGCAATTTGTTGTTTGAGTTGTATTTTACTTCTTGAAGATACAGGTATTTTACCTGTATGCGCCCCACTGCCCGCTTGAACTCTTCTAATAATTTGCGGTACATCATCTTTAAAAGTTTCATAGCAGTCATGACAACCAAATTTACCAACTTTAGCAATATCTGTTAAAGTCATGCCACAAGTAGGACAGTGCTTTTCTTCTTGTGGTTGAACTTGTTTAAAGTTAATACCATGTTTACCTACTAAATATTGTAGAAATTGATTCACAACAAATTCTTGGTCAAGATTTTGATCACTCATTTGATCATCTTGGAAATAAAAATGTTCTGAAGCACAGTTTTTACATATCCATTGTTCAGTTTTATGTTTCTTACCTGTTGATGTTAATTGTATTGTTGCTTCTTCTTTACCACAAATTTCACAAAGCATACTGTCACTCCTTTTTAACTATAATGTATGACGGCAAGTATACGTTTCAATATATTTGCTCGAATAATATCTCTATATGGTATTTCTATTTGCAATGTATCTCTATGAAGCGTTTGAATAATCATTTTTTTCTCTCTATCTGTAATTAAGTCATTTTCATACAAACCATCCACAATTCTAAATGCATTTGCTTGTGAGATTTGATCACCTGTCAATTCAATTAGATGTCTAATGAATGCTGATTGACTATTCGTTTCAACTTTTGAAATACGAATGTAACCACCACCGCCTCTTTTACTTTCAATAGCGTATCCGTGCTCATTTGTAAATCTTGTTTTTATAACATAGTTTAATTGGGAAGGTACACAATCAAACTTTTCAGCAATATGTGCACGTTTAATTTCAACGACATCTCCTTGAGCCTCCTCTAGCAATTGCTTTAAGTATTGCTCAATGATATCCGACATGTTGTGCATTAATTCATCACCTCTTTTGACCTTCTTTGACTATATTATATGTTCTGTTGTTTATTATTTCAATTAATTTGTTTATTTAAAAATTTTAAAAATTTTATACCGCTTTCAAAAGAAATAAGTTATCATATAAAGTAGGTTATGATTGAGTATAAACGAAGGGAAAGGTGTGTCAATTATGCATTATATTATCGGGATTATCGGTATCTTATTATTCCTATTTCTAGCATGGTTAGTAAGCTCTGATAAAATGCGTGTTAGATGGCAGTATATAGGATTAATGATCGTAATCCAGTTTATATTTGCTTTCTTATTATTAAAAACAACAGGTGGATTAACTATCATAGGTGGTATTTCAAGTGGTTTTGGCTACATCATAGCAAAAGCTATGGAAGGGATAAACTTCGTGTTTGCGGGTATTGCAAATATCGATCCTAAGACAGATAAGCCTGTTTCAGTTTATTTCCTTAACGTATTAATGCCAATTGTGTTTGTATCAGCACTTATCGGTATTTTACAATATCTTAAAATCTTACCTCTTATCATTAAATATTTAGGTTTAGTCATTTCTAAAGTTAATGGTATGGGTAAATTAGAATCATATAATGCGGTCGCATCTGCAATTTTAGGTCAATCAGAAGTGTTTATTTCTATCAAAAAACAACTTCCATTAATTCCTAAACATCGTATGTATACATTAACAGCTTCAGCTATGTCTACAATATCTGCATCAATCGTTGGTGCATATTTTACGATGGTTGAACCGAGATACGTTGTAACAGCTATCGTATTAAACTTATTTGGTGGATTTATTATGGCATCCATTATTAATCCATATACAGTAGATCCAAAAGAAGACGACATCATGATTCAAGAATCGGAAGAAAAACAATCATTCTTCGAAATGTTAGGTGAATATATTTTAGATGGTTTCAAAGTTGCCGTTATCGTAGCAGCAATGTTAATCGGTTATGTTGCATTAATCGGACTATTAAATGGTGTTACGTCTAACATTTTAAGTTTCGTTTCTGGCGGTTCAGTATCATGGGACTTCCAAACATTAATCGGTTTTGTATTTGCACCATTTGCCTTCTTAACAGGGGTTCCTTGGGCAGATGCAGTACAATCAGGTAGTATTATGGCTACTAAAGTTCTTTCAAATGAATTTGTTGCGATGGGTATCTTACCTGATGCAGATATTTCAGAAAGAGCAAATGGTATCATTTCAGTATTCTTAGTTTCATTCGCAAACTTTGGTTCTATTGGTATCATCGCGGGTGCTGTTAAATCATTAAATGATAAACAAGGGGATAATGTCGCACGCTTCGGTATTAAATTATTATACGGTGCAACATTAGTATCATTCTTATCAGCTACAATCGCAGGATTTTTCTTATAATAAATAGAAGCAGTCTACAGAACAATAATCGTTCTGTAGACTGCTTTTTTGTTTGTTATACTTGTTCTGTTTGATATTGTTTTACGATTTCTTCAATGAAATACGCCATAATTTTGTAGTCTTCAGTAAGTTCCGGATGGAATGAAATACCTAAGTATTGATTTTGTCTTACAGCTACAATTCTATCTTCAACCTTAGATAATACCTCAACACCTTCATGAGCTGATTGTATATGAGGTGCACGTATAAATACTGCATTAACCGCTTCTTCAATACCTTTAACATTTAAATCTTGTTCAAAGCTATCTACTTGTCTACCAAATGAATTTCTCTCAACAACAACATTCAATTTATTTAAATGACTTTCTTGACCTACTACTTCTTTTGCTAAAAGTATCAACCCAGCACAAGTTCCATACATAGGTAATGAACTATTTCTAAGTGCTTCAGTAAAGCCGTATAAATCCATTAAACGACGCATAGTCGTTGATTCTCCACCAGGTAAGACTAAACCATCAATTTCATCTAATTGCTCTACATGCTTAATTGTAATACCTTCATGGCCAGCTTTTTCAATATGCTTAATATGTTCTCTTACAGCACCTTGTAAACCTAGGACACCTATCTTCATATTACCATCCACGCTCTTGCATACGTTCTTCTAATGATAATTGATTGATGTCTAAACCTTTCATAGCTGGTCCTAATTCTTTAGACAATTCAGCAATTAATTTATAATCTTGATAATGTGTAGTTGCTTGAACAATTGCCTTAGCAAATTTTTCTGGTGCTTCAGATTTAAAGATACCAGATCCAACGAATACACCATCAGCGCCTAATTCCATCATTAATGCAGCATCAGCTGGCGTTGCAACCCCACCTGCTGCAAAGTTTACAACTGGTAAACGACCTAAATCTTTAATTTCTTTCAATATTTCATATGGTGCACCAATATTTTTAGCTTCAGTCATAATTTCGTCGTCACTCATCACAACTAATTTACGCACTTCTGAGTTTACTTGTCTCATATGACGAACTGCTTCAACTATATTACCAGTTCCTGGTTCACCTTTCGTACGTAACATTGCAGCACCTTCGCCAATTCTACGTGCAGCCTCACCTAAATTACGGCAACCACAAACAAATGGCACTGTAAATTCATCTTTTTTCAAATGATATTCTTCATCAGCTGGTGTTAACACTTCTGACTCATCAATATAATCTACGCCCATTGATTCCAATACACGTGCTTCTGTGATATGACCAATTCTACCTTTAGCCATAACAGGAATAGATACAGCATTCATAACTTCTTCTACAATACGTGGGTCAGCCATTCTTGCTACCCCACCTGCTGCTCTAATATCAGATGGTACGCGTTCTAATGCCATTACAGCAACAGCACCTGCTTCTTCAGCTAATTTAGCTTGTTCGGCATTAACCACATCCATGATTACGCCACCTTTTTGCATTTCTGCCATACCTCTTTTAACTTTATCTGAACCAGTAATTTTTGACATCGAAAAACTTCCTCCTTTTAAATCGCTTACTAGTAGGTTATACTAAATTCTGAACTGGTAAAAGAGTCAGATTTATCAAATAATTAGTGGTCAGTTTTGAGGTGAATAAAATGGAAATGCTCATGTTCGATATCAATAGAAAGATTAATACGCCTATATACATACAATTATATGAAAATATTAAAAAGAATATTATTAACGACGTTATGAGATATAACGAGAAATTACCTTCAAAAAGGCAATTAAGTCATTATTTATCGGTTAGTCAAACAACGATAGAACACGCTTATCAACTACTTTGCGATGAAGGTTACATCTATAGTAAAAATCGTTCTGGCTTTTATATTAATGACATCGTTAATCTACCGGTAACCTATAAAACAAAAATCCCTGAATCCCACTACATAGAAGAACAAAAGTATCAATATAGCTTTAAACTAGGTGCAATAGACAAAACGCATTTCCCAAATGACCTTTTTAGAAAATACGCTAAAGAAGCATTTGATGAACAACAAATAGATTTATTAGATAGTGGCCATAAGCAAGGTGATTTTAATTTAAGAAAAGAAATCAGCTATTATGTCTTTCATAGTCGTGGCGTAAATTGTTCTCCAGATCAAATTGTCGTTGGGTCGTCAACAGAGCAGCTATTATCCATTATTACGGATATCATTTCAGAGTCTAAATATATGATAGAAGACCCTCTATATAAACAAGTAAGAGATTTATTAAAAAGAAAACATATCCCATTTGACTTTATTCCAGTTATGCAAAATGGGATTGATATAGAACAAATTATCAAGACGGATAGTGATGTTGTGTATATTACACCTAGTCATCAATTTCCAACTGGTGTCATTATGGACTTAAAACGACGAACACAACTCATTAAATGGGCTTCAGAACAAGACAATCGTTTTATTATTGAAGATGACTATGATTCAGAGTTTAGATATAGTGGAAGACCGATACCAGCACTACAAAGTTTAGATCATTCAGGTAGCGTCATCTATGTCAGTACTTTCTCTAAATCTATTTCGCCTTCGTTGCGTGTAGCATATGCTGTACTTCCAAAAAATTTAATTGCTTTATATCACAAAAAGACAAACATAGAAGGTGGCACCGTTCCAAGACATACACAATATATGTTAGCTAGATTTATGAATGAAGGACATTTCGAAAGACATTTGAATCGCATGAGAAAAATTTATCGAACTAAAAGAGATATTATACTCGAACAACTCAAAAAATATCCTGAAACCTTTTCTATTTCAGGGGAATTAACGGGAATGCATTTTATATTAAATGTTCATAATGGTCTATCTTTAGAAGAATGTATAAGAAGAATTGAAGCATGCAATATCGATATTAAGCCCCTCTCTCATTATCGCTTTAAACAAACTGACGAGAAACCCCACTTTGTTCTTGGATTTGGTGGAATTAATATTGAAGATGCTGAAGCACATATTAATAGTTTAATAGAATGTTTAACCAAATAAAAAAAGACTTCATTGCGAAGTCTTTTTTATTTGGTATGACTTAAACTTTGTAATTTCATTAATTCATTTCTAATGCTTGTATATTCTTTTAATTCTGGTAAATCAATTTTTTCATAGTCTGCATTAAAGACCACTTTTTTACAAATATTCTCATATGTCGTTAAATAAAGTCCTAAGTTATGATCTGATAGCGTCGTAATCTTACCTTGTGCATAAGCTCTTTCTAACGTAAATGCTAATTGTTCAACTGTAAATATAATCGGATAAACATATTCAATCTTTTTAACTTTGTTATCCATTTCATTCAATGCAGCTTGGTACATTGCTTTTGTATTCATGATCTCAGTGTGTAAATCTGTGATAACTTTTGATTTTGCAATATTATGATGATACTTATTAGAAGAAAATATTGCATGAAACAAACTTGCTTGTAGTTTTAACGTATTATTAATCGTCTTAGGTAATTTTTTAGACGCTTGATTTCTTCCTACTATCAGTACACCAATTAAACCTATTACTGAACCTATTACTACATCAACAATTCTTGGCATCACTAAATATGTATCGAAATGTTGTGTGATTGCTGCTGACATTAAAAGAACATTAGGCGTGATAAATGTGACTGCAATTGTATAATTAAATGCGATTAATAACTCAGCTGTTCCCATCAAAATCGCCATTAATATGACAATAGTCCAAGTATTAGGCTCGAATGCTAAAATTAAAATTGCGACTAACATACCAGTAATTGTACCTACTGTTCTTTGCAGTGCTCTTTGTATTGTAGTTAGTGATGATGAACCTAATAATACAGAACAACAAGATATTGGTATCCAATAAGCTCTTTCAAACCCCATACCAAATGCAATGATAACTGAAGTAAATAATATAATTCCATATTGCATAGAAGACATTAAAACTAAAGAATCTCTTGATAAATTTTCTTTAATAATTCTGGAGTACATCGGTTTTCTATAAATAATTTGTTTATCAAATTGTAAATTCTTATCGTTAAGTATCATGACTGTATCATTAATTAATTCTGCTAATGAATTTATGTAAGTGCTCTCTCCATCATATTCAATCGGTACATAATGAGTCGATTCATTTTCTGCAATTCTAAGCTGAATATAAGTCAGTGCTTCACTTATTTCTTTTGGTAACACTTCATAACCTTGTGAAGATAATTCTAAACAAGCAGACCATATAGCTTCAGCACGTCCTTTTAACTGCAACATTCTATTATAACCATGCGTTTTATTCCAAAAAGCATTAGCTGTCGTCAAAGTATTTGTTGCATGATGTATCGCATTTAAAGTATTACTACGTGCATCATCAAATTTTTTCCCACTAAAATTCTCAGTTAAAAATGCTAAATTTTTATAAATATTTGATACACTTTCAGCTTCCGGCTTTTTATGATTAAACATTGCATCAACTATTACAACAATTGTACTAACAATACCACCACATAAAACAAGTAATCCTCTATTCAGGAAATCCTCAGGCATAATTGGCATAATAGAAGCTACACTATATGTAAGTACAAAAAATAGAGAAGAAGGTCCAGGTATCTGAAAAGCTTTTAAAACAAAATGACCTACCATCCCTATGAGCCCTAAAACTAATGCATATAAAAATGGAATGGTGATTGTAATCGTTCCTAACATGATACAAATACTTAATACTATAGACACAGTTATAACTTTTCTAATTCGTGAAGGATATGATCCATTAATAATATAGATATTACTAAATGATCCTAATAAAGCAGTTAGTCCTAGATCGAATCTTCCAAATAATACACTTCCAGCTAAAATGATAAAAACAATAATAGCTTGCATAAATGCTTTTTTAGTTGCAAGATTATTTTTATTCACTTTAAACATCACATCAAAATATTTTTTCATGTTATATCTCCTTTCACAATTTTCAAGCAAAAAAAAGAGACCTAACAGGTCTCGAGTGCGGCTCATCGCATCCATTTATAAATATTTGCCCGGCAACGTCCTACTCTCGCGGAACGTAAGCCCAACTACCATCGGCGCTAAAGAGCTTAACTTCTGTGTTCGGCATGGGAACAGGTGT